>NZ_CP072852.1:3280892-3937070 GCF_017948265.1 Rhodoferax sp. PAMC 29310
CGTGGCTGCCGCCACGGGCGCATTGAGCTATGGCGTGATGAACCTGTTGATGGCGGCCACCCCGTTGGCCATGCAGCAATGCGGCTTGCCGTTTTCAGACGCCGCGCTGGTACTGGAGTGGCATGTGATTGGCATGTTCGCGCCGGGATTTTTCACCGGACACCTTATCAAACGATTTGGTGCGTTGCCCATCATGGGCGTAGGTGTGGCGCTGTTCGCGTTGTGTATTGGCGTGGCACTTTCAGGCGTCGAGTTGCAGGAGTTTCTGCTGGCCTTGTTGTTTCTCGGGGTGGGTTGGAATTTTCTGTTCACGGGCAGCACGACCTTGTCCCTGTCAACCTATACCTCTGCTGAAAAAGACAAGGCCCAGGGTGCGTTGAACTTCTTCGTGTTTGCTACCTTGGCCGTCAGCTCCTTTGCCTCTGGCATGTTGGTCACCACCCAAGGGTGGGCCTTGTTGAACTGGGGCTCATTGGTTCCGGTCGCGCTCACCGGATCTGCCTTGATCTGGCTGAAGATGCGACGCCAAACCGAAGTAAGATGAATCACAGACGGGGTGCCATGTATGCCCCGCGTTCATCAACTGACAGGAGACAAACCCATGCAAAGACGACAACTCTTGGCCAGCGGCGTGGCCGCCGCTGCTCTGCCCCTCTGGACCCACGCTCAATCACTTGAAAAGACACAAGTGACCTTGGCGGTCGGTGGCAAAAACTTGCTGTACTACCTGCCATTGACTGTGGCCGAACAACTGGGTTATTTCAAGGCAGAAGGCTTGGACGTCACGGTGGTGGACTTTGCCGGTGGCTCCAAGGCGCTTCAGGCGGTTGTCGGTGGCAGCGCCGATGTCGTGTCGGGTGCGTTTGAGCACACGATCAACATGCAGTTCAAAGGGCAGTACCTGCGCGCTTTTGTCCTGCAGGGCATGGCGCCGCAGATCGTATTCGGCGTTAACCCCAAGACCATGGCCAACTTCAAAACCATTGCAGACCTCAAAGGCAAAAAAATTGGCGTAACCGCGCCGGGCAGCTCGACCAATGTCATGGTCAACTTTGTGCTGGCCAAGGCGGGCCTGAAGCCCTCGGATGTCAGCATTGTGGGGGTGGGCGCAGGCAACGGTGCCGTGGCCGCCATGCGTTCAGGCCAGATTGATGCCATCAGCAATCTGGACCCGGTGATCACCCTGTTGCAGCGCTCGGGCGATCTCAAGATCGTGTCTGACACCCGCATCCTGGCGCAGTCCGAGAAGATTTTTGGTGGCCCCATGCCCGCCGGTTGCTTGTACGCGCCTCAAACTTTCATCGACAAGAATCCCAACACCACCCAAGCGTTGGCCAATGCCATCGTGCGCGCCAACAAGTGGATTCAGGCAGCCGGTGCGGCCGAGATCATCAAGGCCGTTCCCGAGAGTTACTTGCTGGGCGACCGGGCGGTGTACATCGACGCCTTTTTGGCAACCAAGGGCGCGCTTTCGCCCGATGGGCTGATTCCCGAAAAGGGGGCTCAGACCGCCTTCAACGCCTTGGCCAGTGTGGACGACAAACTGGGCGCGGCCAAACTGGATCTGTCGTTGGTCTACACCAACGCCTTCGCGAAAATAGCCAACGCAAAGTACCCTAAAGGCTGACATGAGCGCTGCGCTTGAGCTGAAAGACGTCGCTTGCATCTTCATTGACAAAAACAACCCGGGTCAACGCTACACGGCAGTTCAAAACGTGGACCTGACCGTGGGTGTTGGCGAGTTTGTCAGCGTGGTTGGCCCCACTGGGTGTGGCAAGAGCACCTTGTTGAATGTGGCGGCCGGTTTGTTGGCGCCCAGCACGGGGTCGGTGCAGGTGTTTGGCCAACCCTTGGTGGGTATCAACGCCCGGGCCGGCTACATGTTCCAAGCGGAAAGTCTGATGCCCTGGCGCACGGCGTTGGCCAATGTGATGGCCGGTTTGTCCTTTCGCGGCATGCCCGTCGAGCAGGCCACCAGCGAGGCGCAGGACTGGCTGCGCCGGGTGGGCCTGGGCGGGTTTGGCGACCGCTACCCGCACCAGATGTCGGGCGGCATGCGCAAACGGGTCAGCTTGGCCCAAACGCTGGTGCTGGACCCTGACATTATTTTGATGGATGAGCCGTTTTCGGCGCTGGACATCCAGACCCGCCAACTCATGGAAAACGAGTTGCTGGCACTGTGGGCGGCCAAGAAAAAGGCGGTGCTCTTCATCACCCACGATCTGGACGAAGCCATTGCCATGAGCGACCGCGTCGTGGTGCTCAGCGCGGGTCCTGGCAGCCACCCCATGGGCGAATTCGCCATCGACCTCCCCCGTCCGCGCGATGTGGCGGAGGTCAAGATGACGCCTCGTTTCATGGCGCTGCACTCGGCCATTTGGGACGTCTTGCGCGGTGAAGTGCTCAAGGGCTATCAACAACAACTTCAGGTGGCCTGACCCCTATGTGGAACTTGATCAAACCTCGCCGCAGCACGCTGTGGCTTTGGCAGCTCAGCTTGTTGATATTGCTTTTTGTGTTCTGGCATGTGATGACGGTGCCGGGCCTGATTCCGCCTTTCATGTTCGAGAACGACCGCCAGGCGGCCTTCTTCTTTGGCGAACCGCTCAAGATGATGGTGCGAATCTGGGACTGGTTTGTGGTCGATGCCGACATTTACCAGCACTTGGGTGTGACGCTGGCCGAGACCCTGATGGCCTTTGCCATTGGCTCGGGGCTGGGTCTGGGAGGCGGTCTTTGGTTGGCACTGGCACCCATGGCGTCGGCCATTCTGGAGCCTTACATCAAGGCCATGAATGCCATGCCGCGCATTATTTTGGCGCCTATATTTTCTGTCTGGTTCGGTCTGGGCATGGGCTCCAAAGTGGCCTTGGGGGTCACGCTGGTGTTTTTCATTGTCTTTTTCAACGTCTACCAAGGCGTCAAGGAAGTCAGCCCGGTGGTGTTGGCCAATGCCCGCATGCTGGGTGCCAGCCAGCGTCAACTGTTGCGCCACGTCTACTTGCCGAGTGCCACCAGTTGGGTGTTCAGCTCACTACACACCTCGGTCGGTTTGGCCTTTGTGGGCGCGGTGGTGGGGGAATATCTGGGGTCCAGCCAAGGCGTGGGCTACCTGATCTTGCAGGCCGAAGGCAGTTTTGACATCAACACCGTCATGGCGGGCATTCTGGTGTTGACGGCTTTTGCTCTGGCGCTGGACGCGCTGGTGGGCCGCATTGAAAAACACCTGATGAAGTGGCAGCCCCGCAACGGCGAGACTGAAAAACTCTGAGCCACCGGGGTGGGGTGGGCGCCGATTAAAACCGCGCGTCCAGCCAGCGTTTCAGGGCCACGAAAACCGGGCCCGACTTGAGTTCGTTGAAAATCTCGTGGTACAGCGCGTCAAAGCATTGGGTCGTCACCACATTTTGCGGGGCGGCTGCCGCAAAGGAGCGACTGCCCGCTGGGTTGACCAGCCGATCTTCGCCCGCATAGAGAAGCAGCGTGGGTGTCTTCCACTTTGAGGCTTGGGCTACGACGGCGGGTCCACCTTCTGCAATGAACAGTGCCAGCCGTGCCGAAATGCGGTCGTGCACCAGCTTGTCCGCCTTGTAGGCTGCAACCACCGCGGGGTCATGGGAAATGAAACTGTGGGTGAGCCCGTTGCCGATGCGCAGATCGGGGGCAATTTTGGGCAGTACCGCCAGCAAGGCCTTTTGCACCATATTGAGTCCGGCGTCCAGCGCGGGCGAGGACAGTATCAGCGCATTCACGGGGCGAATCTGATGGGCTACAAATTGGGCCGCCACCAGCCCGCCCATGCTGTGTCCGAGCAAGATTAACGGGGCAGAGGCAGGCATGTGGCCCCGGGTGTCGTCCACCAGGTCAGCCAGGTCGTCAAGCAGTCGGGTGGCGCTGGTCAACGCCCCGCGCGGCCCACCTGAGCGGCCATGGCCATACTGGTCGTATCCTCGCACCACAAAGCCCGAGTCGTTCAAGCCGCGTGCCACGGCGTCGTAGCGGCCGGCATGCTCTCCAAGTCCATGCACGATCAAGACCGTTCCCCGGTTGGGGACGTCTGCTGCCAGCGGCCAGTCCTGGACCGCAATGTTTTCTCCGTCACGGGCCACAAAGGGCGACAGCGTGCTTTCCGGGTTTGCGACGGGGTGAGGGGGCATGGTCAATCTCGGTGAAGGTTGAAGGATTCGTGGACTCAGGGCACTTGGGCGATCACTTGAGCGACGGCTGCAGTGAGTTTCTTGGCATAGGGCACATGCAGAAACTCGTTGGGGCCGTGAGCATTGCTCTTGGGGCCCAGTACGCCGCACACCATCATTTGGGCTTTGGGAAAGCCCTTGGACAGCATGTTCATCAAGGGAATCGTGCCACCCTGGCCAATGTGGCCGCAGGAGGCGCCAAAGTAGGTACGTGAGGCGGCGTTGAGCGCGTCCGCAAACCAGGGCGCGGTGGCGGGCGCATTCCAGCCAGTTGCGCTGGCGGCGTTTTCAAACGTTACCCTGGCTTGGTAAGGGGCGTTGTCTTCCAGAAGGGTTTTAAGTTGGGCCACTGCGGTTACCGCCTCAACTAACGGGGGCAACCGCAGGCTGAGCTTGAACGCGGTGTAGGGCCGCAACACATTGCCGGCGTCCTGAAGGCTGGGAAAACCTTCTGCACCGGTGACGCTTAGTGTGGGTTGCCAGGTGCGGTTGAGCAGCGCTTGCAGCGGGTCAGTGGTGGTGGGCAGGGAGAACTGGGTGGAGCCGCCGCAGTCGTAGTGCGCCCATGGAAAGCGTTTGTATACCTCTTCGCCCAAAATCGCCGCCGTGGCGCGGGCCTGCTCCAGCCGCTCGGCGGGCACCTCGCAGTGAAACGACGCGGGCAGCAGGCGCCCGGTGGCGCTGTCTTCCAGGCGGTCCAGCACTTGGCGCATGACGCGAAAGCTCGACGGCACCAGCCCGCTGGCATCACCAGAGTGCACACCCTCGGTCAGAATTTCCACCTTCAAGACACCGCTGGCCATGCCACGCAGGCTGCTGGTCAGCCACAGTTGGTCGTAGTTGCCGGCGCCCGAGTCCAGGCAAATGACCAGGCCCACATCGCCCATGCGGGCCCGCAAGGCGTCCACATAGGGCAGCAGGTCGTAGGAGCCGCTTTCTTCACAAGTCTCAATCAAGCCGACGATGCGCGGGTGCGCGACTTTTTGCGCTTTAAGGGCTTGAATGGCCGCCAGGCTGGCGTACACCGCATAGCCATCATCGGCGCCGCCCCGGCCGTAAAGTTTGCCGTCCTCATAACTTGGGGTCCAGGGCCCTAGGTCTTTGCGCCAACCGTTGAATTCGGGTTGTTTGTCCAAATGACCGTACATCAACACCGTCTGGCTGAAGGGCGCTTTTTCGACCCCTGACTCTTGGCCGGCGGAGGCTGGCACTTCGAAGAACAGCACCGGGGTGCGACCCTCCAAACGGATGACCTCCAGCGTCAGTCCCTCTACCTTTTGTGACTGAACCCAGGTGGCTGCGTCCCACAGCGCGGTGTCAATGAAACCGTTGGCCGCCCAGTTGGGGTCGAACATGGGTGACTTGGCCGGAATCTGGATGTAGTCCTTGATGCGGTGAACAATGTCGTCGTCCCAGGCCTGATTGATCTCGGCTTGTGCTTGCGCTGCGTTGAACAGGGAGGCGGGGATGGGTGCGTTCATGACAATCTCTTGGCTTGGGTGTGGCCCACGGTTTGGGTCGCGGGTTGGCGGTTGCTTTGGTTGGAAAGACGAGGGGTCGACGGACCTGCCAGTTTGAACACCGCCACGGCCTCCGTCAAGCGGTTGGCCTGGTCGCGCAGGCTCTCGGCGGCGGCGGCAGATTGCTCCACAAGCGCTGCATTTTGCTGGGTCATCTGGTCAAGCTGCCCGATGGCGCCGTTGACCGCGTCAATGCCCTCGGATTGCTCGAGCGATGCCGCCGTGATTTCTCCAATGATGTCGCTCACCCGCTGCACCGATCCGACGATTTCGTCCATGGTCTGACCGGCAGTTTGAACCTGACGCGAGCCCGATTCGACCTTCTCCACCGAGGCGCCGATCAAGGTCTTGATCTCTCGGGCGGCTTCGGCGCTGCGCTGCGCCAAGCTTCTCACCTCACTGGCCACCACGGCAAAGCCGCGTCCCTGCTCACCCGCCCGGGCAGCCTCTACTGCGGCGTTCAGCGCGAGGATGTTGGTTTGAAAGGCAATGCTGTCAATAACGCCCACAATGTCCGCGATCTTGCGCGAGCTTTGGTTGATGTCGTTCATGGTGCTGACCACTTCTCCCACGGCAGAACCACCCCGGGCCGCTACCGTGGCGGCAGTATTGGCCAATTGGTTGGCCTGGCGGGCCGCATCGGCCGACTGCTTCACGGTGCCGGTCAGCTGATCCATGCTCGCGGCCGTGCGCTGCAAGTTGCTGGCGGTTTGTTCGGTTCGCACGCTCAAGTCCTGATTGCCGCTGGCGATCTCGGCGCTGGCTGTACCGACACTCTCAACGGCTTCGCGCACCTGACCTAGGATGCTCAGATAGCGTTGGCGCATGCCTTCGACTTCGTTCACCAGAGTGCCAATCTCATCCTGGCGCGTGGTATGAAACGACTGCGTCAGATCACCGTGCGCAACGGCTGTGACCGCCGCCGTCAACTCGCCCAAGGGGCGGCTCACGCTACGTCGGACAAGCAAAAACAGGCCCACGCCCAGCAGCACTGCCGTGCCAGCCATCAAGGCCCAGATGATGCGCATATTGGCCCAGTACTGCGCCATGGATTCGGCCTCCGGTACCTCGGCGACAAACCACCCGCTGCCAGAACTGGTTTTGCGCATGACCGCCCAGGTGTCTACTTTTTTCGTGTTCAAAAGGGGCAGGGCGTCGCGCACATAACTGTCCGCTGAGCTGGAGATGGCGGTGAGAAAAGCTTGAGCGTCCGGGTAGGTCTCTAGGACCTTTTTTCCTTGTGCTGCCGGGTGAACTTTGAACACCGCGGAGTCTGGCCCGCTTGGTGCGTTCATGTAGTAAACACCTCCCGTCTCGAAAAACTGGGTCTCGGCAATCTGCTTCTCCAGTGAGGCGACTTGCAAAGTGGTGTCGGTACCTACAAAGAAAATGCCCACAATAGCGCCTGCGCTATCCTTGATGGGGTCGTAATGGGTCATATAGGACTTGCCAAACAACAGGGCGGGCCCGGTGTAGGGCTGTCCGGCCAGCATGCGGGCATAGGCTGGGTGCGCGCGGTCCAGCAAAGTGCCCATGGCGCGCTCTCCGTCCTGCTTCTTGAGTGAGGTGGTGATGCGCTTGAAGTCGTCGCCTTCCCGTGCGAATACCGTGGCCACACCGCCCGTGTCCTTGGAAAACCGGTCCACGGTGCTGAAATCGTTGTTGATCACTAGTCCAAAACTGAGCAGCTCAGAGGTGGTTTTGTTCCACATCGGGGTGGGGTCAAAGTCATGGCGAAAGTTGTTGTTGTAGGACTGCAGAACCAGTTCCCGGCCGGTCTTGTCAGCCGCCTCTGCGACGGTCACCACACTTTGCAAGCGGTCTGCCACCGAGCGCACCATTAACGCATGGGTGCTGCGGTGTTCGATCACACCAATGGCCACGCTGACGGTCAGCAAGACCAGGGCCAGACCCACCAGGGACAGCAAGGCCAGCCGGCCTGCGACGGATTGGGTTCGAGAAGTTGGTGTATTCATCAGGGCGTCCAATTCGTAATTATTTAAAACCCGGAATGCCGTCTTGGTGCAGGGCCTTACCGGGTGGTGGCGTTGATCCACCGGTTGCAACGACGCATCAGTCTAGCCGGAACTCGAGGTGCTTAGTGCTCCAAAATGACAGGCTATTCCCGGTGTGGGCGCCAGCCCAGGCCTTGCGTGGTACCGCCGGTCACTGCGCCCAGCCGGGGCCGGTACTCACAGCCGACCCAGCCGGTGTAGCCCAATTCGTCCAGCAGCGCGAAGAGATAGGGGTAGTTCACCTCCCCTTGGTCGGGTTCGTGCCGCTCAGGCACGCCCGCGACCTGGATATGCGTCACTCGCCCGGTGGGCAGGTATTGGCGCAGTTTGCGACTCAGGTCCCCTTCCACAACCTGGCAGTGGTAGAGGTCCATTTGCACCTTGAGGTTGGGCGCGCCCACCTCCTGCACGATCTCATGGGCATGGTCTTGCCGGTTCAGAAAGTAGCGTGGCATGTCACGTGGGTTGATGGGCTCGATCAACACCTCCACACCCTGCTGGGCCGCGAGACGGGCGGCCCAGCGCAAATTGTTCACATAAGTGGTGCGAAGCTGCGCCGGGTCAGTGTCGATGGACGCGAGACCCGCCATCACATGAATGCGCGGGCAGTGCAGCGCCTGGGCATAGTCCAGCGCCAATTGCACACCGAACTGGAAGTCCGCCTCACGCCCGGGCAGGCAAGCCAGGCCGCGCTCGCCTGCGTCCCAGGCCTGGGCACAGGTTACTGGGTCGGCGCCACCGGGCGGGGCGTTGAACAAGACCTGCTGTAGCGCGTTCGCCTTCAGGGCCGCCGCAAGTTCATGGGCAGGGAAGGCATAGGGAAACAGGTACTCTACAGCCTCAAATCCGTCGTTTTTCGCCGCCTCAAAACGCGCCATGAAGGGCAGTTCCGGGTACAGCATGGACAGGTTGGCAGCAAAACGGGGCATGGGCGATTCACCGGATTTGAAGAGGAAAACAGTGTCGCATAGCCCTGGAGTTGGGTGCTCAGGCCAAACCCATCAGCCGCAAACCCAGCCCGGTCAGCGCGCAAGCGGCGATCACGGGGATCACCCCCCACTTAAAGCGCAGCAAGGCCAACGCAGCCAAAGCCACCAGCGCCAGGGCAGCGAAGTCGATGGGTAGGCCAAACAGGCCGCTAGCCCCCGGTTGGTGAGCGATATGCACTATAAAAAACAGAGCAAGACTGGCAATGACTCCGACTACGGCGGCGGTGATGGCGGTGAGCGGCGCTGTGAACTTGAGCTTGCCGTGGGTCGACTCCACCAGCGGCCCGCCCGCCAGAATGAACAGAAAAGACGGCAAAAACGTGAACCAGGTCACCACCGTCGCTGCCAGCGCGGCGCCCAGAAACAAGCTGTCTGGCCCCAGCACCTGCTTGACCCATCCGCCCAAAAAACCGACGTAGGCCACCACCATGATCAACGGCCCCGGCGTGGTTTCCCCCAGCGCCAAACCGTCCATCATCTGCGGCCCGGTGAGCCAGCCAAAGTGCTCAACGCCCCCTTGGTAGACATAAGGGAGCACCGCGTAAGCACCGCCAAAAGTCAGCAGCGCCGCCTTGGTGAAGAACAGACCCATCTGCGTCAGCGTGCTTTGCGCGCCTTGCCAGCCCACCAGCGCGGCCATCGGCAGCAGCCACAGCAAGGCCCCCACCAGCACCACGGCGGCCAGGCGGCCCTTGCGAAACTGGGCGTGCGCTGGCGTGGGGGTGTCGTCGTCAATCAGCGAGGCGACGCGCACCGCTGGCGCGGCCCCCTTGGCACCATGGCCGCCGCCGGCGGCAAACTGCGCCGGCGCCCAGCGCTGGCCCAGCCAGCCGGTAAGCGCAGCCCCCAGCACCACCCAGGGAAAGGGAATGTTCAGCAGCGCCACTGCTATGAAACTCAGAGTAGCTACCGCCCATAGAACGGGCGCTGTGGCCGGTTTCTTCAATGTTTTAGAACCTATGCGGTGGACCGCTTGCAACACAATGGCTGCCACTGCCGGTTTGATGCCGTACAGCAAACCGGCTACCCACGGCACACTGCCAAACACCACGTAGATCCAGCTCAGCCCCGTCAGGATGAACAGGGACGGCAGCACAAACAATGCGCCCGCCACCACGCCGCCCCAGGTGCGGTGCATGAGCCAGCCAATGCAAGTGGCCAGTTGCTGCGCCTCGGGGCCTGGCAGCACCATGCAGTAATTCAACGCGTGCAGAAAGCGACGCTCGGAAATCCAGCGTTTTTCCTCCACCAACTCGCGGTGCATGATGGCAATTTGCCCAGCCGGGCCACCAAAGCTGATGAACCCCAGCTTCAGCCAGAATTTGAGCGCCTCCCAAAAAGGCACGGCAGCCACGGCCTCAGGGGGCGTCAACGTGGGTGCCGGGACGGGCCCGGTGTTGAGGTTAGCGCTCATAGCGGTTTCCAGTTGTGTTTTTCGTCTTGCCCGGCCACAGCTTGGGTACACCATGCGTACAGCGCGTCATAAGCCCGCATCATGGTTTCCAGCATGATGTGGTCATCGGCTTGGATGTGGGACATGCCCACCGACAACGCGACCAACCCGGCGCACTGCGGCGCCAAATCCGGCCGGTCCGTGTCCGCACCCCGCACGATCAAGGCCAGCCGCGCCAGCGCCGCATCGCTGCCCAGCCGGTAGTGTTTGATGAAGGCATCAAAACTGCAGAGGTCACCGTCGTGAGAAAACTCGGTCGCAGCCACACTTGGCGCGACGTCGTACACCACCGCGCCTTCGCGTTGGGCCACGGCAGCGACCTGCTCAGTGGGCACATAGAGAAACTGGGCTTGGGTGTCCACAAAACGGCGAATCAGCCAGGGGCAGGCAATGCGGTCAATCTTGGGGCGGGCCCGCGTAATCCAGCGGGTGGCGCTGCCTGCTACTTTGGCCGTTGTGGGGTAGCCCTGCTCGCGCCAGGCTTCCACGCCGCCTTGCAGAAAAATGGCGTTGATGCCCCGGCTGCGCAGCGCCGTCATGGTGGTCTGGCTCACCTCGTGACCATGGACGCAGGCGACCACCACCTGGGTGGCGGGTGGCAGGGTGGCAGCCCACGCCTCAACCTCAAAGGGCCCTCGCCGCAAAGCGCCAGGCAGCGAGTGAGGCGAGGCCTGGTAAGCCTCGTTTTTACGCACGTCAATTAGCAAGGGCGCGTCGTTGGAGCAGAGTTGTGCTGACAACTCGGCAGGCGAGCAGGAGAAAACAGGCGGTTTTGTGGTGTCCATGATGAGTCCATCGAAAGTTGCAGCTGTTGGACGGGACACCGTCTTGGGTTTCTTGCAAAACCGATACCGGGGCGCTGAAACCCCGAGCAGATGAATATAGCAGCAAACTTCCGCGACGGACAAGGCTGCCCAGCCCCAAATTCACTGCGCCATATCGGCTCCGAAGAGGGTGCGAGCCTCGGCTGCCAGCAGGGGTTGGCTGAGCAATTGACCTTGAATATACCCGCACCCCTTGCTGCGAAGGAAGTCATATTGCTCCTGTGTTTCCACACCTTCGGCAATGGTCTCAATGCCCAGGCTTTGCGCCATGGTGATGACCGCGACGACGATAGCGCGGTCATCATCGTCCAGTGCAATGTCGCGCACAAAGGACTGGTCAATTTTCAACCTGCTGACCTTGAAGCGTTTTAGGTACGCCAATGAGGAATACCCCGTGCCGAAATCGTCAATGGCCAAGGAAACGCCATGCGCATGCAACTCGTCCATGACCCCAATCGCGGCCATGGCGTTTTCCATCGCCACCCCCTCGGTCAGTTTCAGCTCCAGCAAGTGGGGCGGTACATTGGCTTCCTCCAGCAATTGGGTGACCAGTTCCGGGAATTTTGGGTGACGGAATTGCACCGCTGAAAGATTCACCGACATGGTGATGGGGGGTACGCCGTCATCGATCCAGCGCCTGAGCTGCGCTATGGCTTCACGCAACACCCACTCCCCTATCTCGATGATCTGCCCGCTGCTTTCCGCCACCGGAATGAATTCCATTGGCGTCACCGAACCGATCTCCGGGTGCCGCCAGCGCAAAAGCGCTTCGACCCCGACGATGGCGCCCGAAGCCAACGATTGTTGGGGCTGGTATTTCAGACTGAGCTGATCTCGGGGGAGCGCGAAGCGCAGGGCGTTCTCCAGCAACAAGGTGCGGGCAGATAGGGCCTGCATCTCGGGCGTGAAAAACCGAAAATTATTGCGGCCTTCCTGTTTGGCTCGGTACATGGCTACATCGGCGCACTTGGACAAGGTGTCGAAATCCATGCCGTCACCGGGGTACATCGCGATGCCAATAGAGCGCGTCACGATTAACTCGTGTTGCTCCAACTGGCAGGGGCGTGACAGCAAGCCCATCAACTTCTCCGCAACGTGCGCGGCTGCGGCAGCGTTGTTGCCGGGCAGCAGCAGCAGAAACTCGTCTCCGCCGAGGCGGGATACCGTGTCCTCCTCCCGCACTGCCAAACTCAGGCGCCCTGCCAGCTCAACCAACAGCAGATCCCCTATGCGGTGTTCCAGTGTGTCGTTGACATTCTTGAAATGATCCAGGTCCAGGTCCAGCAACAGCACGGCCAGTGGCGTTTGGCTACGCTGGGCCGTACTCAGAGCATGAGTGATTCGGTCATTGAGCAAGACCCGGTTGGGCAATCCTGTCAGCGAATCGAAGTGCGCCAACTGTTGAATACGGGCCTCTCGCGCTTTGTGCTCTGAAATGTCACGAACAAAGGCGCAAATTCGCTCGTCGGCACCAAACTGGACGTAGTTGGCGACCACCTCTACGGGGAAGGTGCGACCAACTCGTGTCTGGTAGTGGGTTTCATAGGTCAGCGAGCCGATGCGGCGAACATCGTCAAAATGGGCTCGCCAGTCTGCCAAATCGCCAGCGACCGTCACGGCGGACATCTCCATCGTGAGTAGTTCATGACGCTCGTAGCCAAGTGATCGGCAAGCGGCCTGGTTCACGTCAACGATACGCGCATCGGGTGTCACCCAAAACAAGGCCTCTGAGGCGGCCTCGACACTAATCCGCGTCAGGCGCAAGGCATCTTCGGCGCGCGCGCCGCGTCCCGATCAAAGTTGTTCAGTGCAAAGCTGATGTCGTCCGCCATCTCGATCAGCAAGCGTTTTGTCGCGTCGTCAAACGCATGTGCTTCATCAGCGTACAAATTGAACGAACCCACGGTTTCGCCCGAGAGAAACAGCGGCAGAGCGGCGCATGAGCGCCAGCCAAACTGCAGGCCGCTCTCTCGCCAGGGGGCCATTCGGGGGTCATTGATAAAGTCTTGGCACCAAACCGGCTCGCCGGTCAAAACGGCGGTGCCTACCGGCCCGCCGCTTCGGGGGCTGGTTGGGTCCAGGGACACGGCGACGTCCTGCAAATAGCCTTCGGATCCCTCGCCAAAGCCGGCGCCCACGTTGACACGGGAGTTGGGTACGTCCGCCAGGCCGATCCAGGCCATTTTCAAGCCACCAAAGCGCACGGAATCCAGGCACACCTGATGGAACAATTCGTCTGAGGAGGCGCAGCGCACAATGGCCTGGTTGCACTGGCTTAACGCCGCGTAGAGTTGCGACATGCGGCGGATTTTTTCCTGCGCGGCCTTGCGCTCCGTGATGTCGCGCGCCACGGCCAGCACGCCGGTCAGTTGGTATTGCGGGTCAAACACCGGCGTGTTGACCACCTCAAAGAGGATGCGTTGCCCCGTTTCGGCACTGGTCAGCCAATGCTCTCGGGTCACCGGGCGCTTCTCCTGAACCACCTCCCGGTCGTGTTCGCGAAGCGCCTGGGCCACTTTGGCGTCAAACACACAGTCATCCATGCGCCCGAGCAGGTCGGACTGGGTCAGTCCAGTGAGACGGGCCATCGATGGATTGCTGGCCAGGTAGTTGCCTTGCAGGTTCTTTTGCCAGATGAGGTCGGGAATGGCATCAAAGGTGGCCTTGAGTTGGGCCTGCGCCAGCTGCAGTTGCGCGGTGCGTTCGACGACCTGAACTTCCAATGTGTTGTTCAATTCCTCGAGTTCGGCGTATAAGCGCTGCGAAGTCTTTTCGAGCCGGTAGCGCATGAGCGCATGGTCGATCGCGTGCGGCAGCTGAACCAGATAGTCGTTGCGCTTAACCAGATAATCACTCGCGCCCAACCGCAGCAAGGCCACGGCGGTGGCCTCGTCACCGCGCCCCGTGATCACGACGATCGGCAGATCAATATCGCGCAGATTGAATTCATGGACAAACTCGAGTGCATCCATGCCAGGTACACGCAGATCCGTCAGGACCAGATCAATGTGGTGAGGTGCGGACAGCAGCCATAGGGCGTCAGAGCAACTGCTCACCACCTGAAGTTCCAGTTGCGGCGCGTGGACCAAGAAGTGATGCAGGGTCAGCTCTGCATCCATCGCATTGGGTTCAATATAGAGAATGCGTTGCGTCCGGGGGGCCTCAGCCCCTTCAATGCGAGAGCGTTTGCGACGACCGGTGAGCAAGGTACGCAGCAGAGCCGGCAAGTCACTGAGGTAGTCCCCACTTTTTGAGATGTAGTCTGCGGCCCCTGCTCGCAAGGCGCTTGCGACCGTTTCGTCATCGCCCGCACCTGTCACCATGACGACCGGCAACCCCAGGCCGAGCGTCCGCATCTGGGCGAGAACTTCCAGTCCATCCATGTCAGGCAGGCGGTTGTCCAGCAGCAACACGTCATAAGTGTCAAGTCCCGCCTGTTCATAAACTCGCTTGACAAACAAATCAGGTTTTCCTGCGCGCCATTTCTGCAAAGCTTGAATAGGTTCTTGGTGCTTCAAAGCCCGCTGCGGGATATGGTGGTTGTAGGTCTTTAAATAGAGCGTCAGAGTCGTCTCCAGCTCAGCCGCTGATGAGAAACGTGTTTGCTTAACCAAGTCGCTGATGCGCCCATTGAAGCGCTCCACCATGCCATTGGTTTGCGGATGGCGTGGGGGCGACAGGCGATGCACGATACCCATCTCGGCACAGCTGATGTCGAACGTATGCTTGCCCGTGGCTTGTTTGCTCTTGGCTGTAAAACGGTCGGTAAATTGACTTCCGTTGTCAGTCAGAATCTTTTGAATTCTCATGGGCGAGACTTTTCTCAACCGGCACAAAAAATCGGTACTGCTGACGTCAGTCTGGTCGTTGTAAATGTGGAAATAGACCCACCGTGTCGCTCGATCAATGGCCACAAAGAGGTAGCGCCTCTTCGTCTCATCAGGCATCTGCGGCAGGTACTTGCTGTCAATGTGTATGAATCCAGGCTCGTAGTCCTTGAAGGTTTTCAGTGGCGCAGGCTCCCCCTCAACTTGTGGCAGCAGGCCTTTCAGATCGGAGACGCCATGGCGGCGCAAACAACGGTCCAAGCCTGAGCGTGAAACAGCGGCATTGATGAACTCGCGGGTGATCGCCAGCAGGTCGTCCAGGGGCAGTAGAACTGTGCGCCGAAGCTCGACAACAAGTTGCTCCTGCGCTGGACTGAGCGTCGTCTTCAGCGTACGCGGGCGGTGGGAGCGATCCTCTGAATCTTCGCGCTCTTTCCACTTGCGAGCGGTGGCGGGCGTGATGTTGTATCGGTCGGCCAGCGCACTGGCACCAGCGGGCGAGGTCCTTATCTCAGCGCGTGTGCGAGGGGTGGTTCGGGCGCAGGGATGGACTTGACTCATGACGTCTTCTCTCCTTGTAAGGACGCAATCACGCCCCGCATCAACTGGCGAGCTTTGAATAAGGGCCAGCTGCGGACGGGAACATGATCACACGGGACGCGACACATAAGTACCCAAGGCCAGTCGGGTCAGACAGGTTGCGCCGTTTCCAACCACCTCCAGTCTGATATCGGGCGCGGCGTGCGCAAAAGAAGTGCGTGTCAGGTCCGCATCGAGGGCGTTGTCCTCTGCGTACAAAAGACGAATCACGGCTGTCACGGTGTCGCCTCGCCTAGAGGAGCGGTCATTGCAGGCGCCCCCCATCCAGGCGGCCTTGACACGCTGGATGACGGCTGAAAAAGCGTCAAAACTGACTGGTTTTGTGACAAAGGCACTCACACCATTTTCAAAGGCGGTACGACGGTCATCATCTTGGGTGGAGGTGGTTAGCGCGATGATGGGTATCGTGTCCCAGTGGGCGCGCGCACGGGCGTGTCGAAGGACGTCAATGCCATCGATCTTGGGCAAGCGCAAGTCCAGCAAAACCAGTAGGGGAAAATGCGGGTCTGATGGATCCCGATAGGT
The DNA here is from genome assembly GCF_017948265.1 of Rhodoferax sp. PAMC 29310. Classification (NCBI taxonomy): domain Bacteria; kingdom Pseudomonadati; phylum Pseudomonadota; class Betaproteobacteria; order Burkholderiales; family Comamonadaceae; genus Rhodoferax; species Rhodoferax sp. PAMC 29310. The sequence continues at coordinate 3,296,842 of NZ_CP072852.1, forward strand.
GTCCACGTAGGCCATGGCCTCGTCACCGTCGCGGCAGGCGTAGACCGGGTTGGTGATGGCATGCTCCTCAAAAGCCTGAAGACAAAAATCAAGATCCATGTCGTTGTCCTCCACCACCAAAATGGCGCGCAGAGGTGAATCTGGATTCATAACACACAAGGCAATCACGGCCGCTCCTCTTCAACCAATTGGCAGGGAACGCTCACATAAAAGACAGCCCCTTGATCTGGCGCTGATTCAGCGCGGACACTGCCCCCCACTTTATCCAGCACCTTTTTCACAATAGCCAGGCCAGCCCCGGTGCCTTCGAATTCATGAGCGCGAACGAGGCGGTTGAACAGGCCAAAAATTCGGTCGTGGTATTTCATGTCAAAACCACTGCCGTTGTCAGAGACGCTGATGTGGCAATACCCTGCCTCCATGAGAGCCGTCACCGTGACTTTGGGCGGTATGGCATTTCGGCTGAATTTGATGGCATTACCGATCAGGTTGCTCAAGACCTGCTGCAAACCGCGTTCCCAGCCACGCAGTCGCAGTGCGGGAACAGCGTTGGTAATCACCGTTCCGTATTCGTTCAAAGTGAATTCACGGTCATTCAGCAGGACTAGCACCATGGTGTCCAGATTGAAGTCAGAGGGTGTGGGGGTGTCTGACTCCAACCGGGAGTACTTCAGCAGGTCTTCAATCAGCGTATCAAGATTGCCAGCTGCAGTTTCAATTTGGGTCAGACAAAACCGGGCGCGTTCGCCCAAGCCTTCTTGATGTTTTCTTAATAGTTCCTGCGCGTAGCCGGTGATGCCTCGAAGGGGGGCCTTGAGGTCATGGGACACGGTATAAGTAAACCCCTTGAGCTCCTCATTTTTGGCGCGCAACTGGGCCTCGATTTGGCGACGTTCCGTGATGTCTTCCATGACCGCGACATAGTGAGAAATCTCTCCAAAAACATCAGTAATGGGTGAGATGGAGGCTTGTTCCCAAAAGATGGCGCCGTTTTTCTTCCGGTTCCGAAACTGGCCCCGCCAAGTGTTGCCAGAGGTGATGGTTTTCCATAGCACCTTGTACTCGTCGGGCGTTTTATCGCCAGACTGAAGAAAGCGCGGATTGCGGCCTATGACCTCCTGCAACTCGTAGCCGGTAAGCGCTGCAAACTGGGGGTTGACGTATTCAATCTCACCTTTGACATTTGCAATCACAATGAAGACAGGGCTTTGCTCGACCGCGCGGGCCAGTTTACGGTTGAGCGAGGGGTCATGGTCGCGTTGCGCCAGCGTGAGCCGCAATTCCAACAAGGCCATAACCTGCCGTCCCAGCGTCCGCAAGGCCTGGCGTTGCGACGCATTCAATTCACGGGGCGTGCGGTCAATCACACACAGCGTACCCAGCGCGAGGCCGCTTGAGGTTACCAACGGTATGCCGGCATAAAACCGAATATGGGGGTCCCCCGTGACCAGGGGGTTGTCGGCAAAGCGTGGGTCCAGTTGCGCGTCACACACTTGCAACACCTCATCGGGTTTCAAAATGGCGTGCGCACAAAAGGCCATTTCGCGCGGCGTTTCTGGCACGTCCAGCCCGACCCGTGACTTGAACCATTGGCGTTGCTCGTCGATCAGAGAGACCAGTGCAATCGGGGTTTCACAAATAAAGGACGCAAGTTGCACCAAGTCGTCAAACGACGACTCATTCGGCGTATCCAGGACCGCATAGGACCGAAGTGCCTGAATGCGTTGGATCTCCTGGGGCGGCCATGCAGCTTTCACGGTAGCAGTACAACGGGAGTGAGCATAGAACCTCTATTCTTCTATCTCTTCAGCAAGGATAAAGCCATGACTTCTTATGAGTCATTGACTTCTGCTCGTTCTATATTACTCCTCATGAATGGCGAACAGAAGCATCGTGCGGGGCTACGGTAGGAACGGGCCGCTGGCGCCCAAGGGGCATCAAGCTGCCCCGGCCTCAGCGAGAGAGTTCGCAAGTCTCGGTGCCCGCGCGCTGGAGTGGCGCAAACGCAGGGGTTGACCGTCTCGGACTTCTTGAAAATCAATGTCGGGCCGCTGGAACCCCGGGTGCAGAAAGATCTCACCCGATCCAAGACGTCGCAAGTGCTGCTGGCTTTGCGAGTCGTGGCTAGGTTTTCGCTGGCGTCAGCGTTTGAATCAGCGTTTCACACTGTGTGGCACCCGCTGCAAAATCAAACGAGGTCATGGCCAGATCAAGATCCTTGAACAGGCCGCGGTGCGTTTCAGCCAGTGCGGCGGTCAACTGTTGATGAGCCTCGATGGCGCTCATGTCCGAGTTCTTGAGCAAGACCCGCAGTTTTTGGAGATCGGAGAGGAGACTCCCAAGATCCCTCCCAGACACCTGCGCCGGTTGTTTGTCGACTGGCGCTCCTTGGGCCAGATCGTCGGCGACTTGGCGCATGACCTGCCCGGTTGCATTGACGGCTGCGCGAAACCTGTCCGCCAGCGCTTTGTCTGGGAAGTTGTTTGAAGAATTCGCCACAGAGCGTTCAGCGATTCGCGCCACAGCGGTCAAAAAACTCGCGCCCACGGTGGCGGACAGGCCCTTGACCGTATGCAACAGTCGGGTCGCACTGGTCCGGTCCCCGACCTGCATCTGCGCATCGAGCTGGTCCGGCAGCGCAGCGATGTCGTCCAGATAAGACTTCAGGATTCGGGCATACAGCGCCTTGTTGCCGCCGATACGCTCCAGAGCCCCTTCCGTGTCAACTGCGTCTGGTTTTGGAAGGGTGTCCGCGGCGTCAACGGTAGTCTCTGCCCCAATGGGTGACAGGGCTTCTGCGGATGTCTCTGACGATGCGGGCCCCTGCTTGTTGCGGCCTGTGTGCTTCAGCAAAACATTGACCAAATTCGTTAAATCAAATGGTTTGCCTACATGGTCATTCATCCCTGCCGCCAGACAGGCCTCACGATCGGTGGCCATGGCATTGGCCGTCATGGCAATCACCGGCAATGTGCTCAAGCCCAGCTCATGGCGAATGGCGCGGGTGGCGTCATAGCCATCCATCACGGGCATCTGAATGTCCATCAGAACGGCATCAAAAGACGGGCTGGCCTGCGCCACCGCGTCCACGCCCAGCCGACCATTGCCTGCCAGTTGTACCAACGCACCTTCTGCACTGAGTAACTCACTTGCCACTTGCTGGTTGATCAGGTTGTCTTCGATGACCAACAAGCGTAACCCTTGCAAACGCTTGGGTTTGTCGGCTTCAGTTCTTGGATGAGAGCGAAGGTTGCTGAGGCCTGCCCGCGCATCCGCCACAGCATCTAACAACATGGACGCAGTAATGGGTTTAACCAAAAAGCTGTGCAAACTCGACTGTTCTTGCTGCGTGCGTTGCTCAAGCCACTCCCGGCCATGGGAGGTGACCATGACCCGGATGGGCGAGCGCGCTTCTGGACCTATCTTGTGCATGGCGGCATAGGTCTCCCAACCATCCATACCCGGCATTTCCCAGTCCATGAAGATCACCTCGAAAGGCGGCAGGGTGGCTTTGACGCGCTGATCGACCAAGGCAAGCGCCTGAGCGCCGTTGGCAGCCACTTCAACCCGCCAACCCAAAGAGGTCGCCATGCCTGCCAAGAGCTCGCGTGCCACCAGGTTGTCGTCGACCACCAGAACGTCAAGCGACTTCAATGGTTGGGGTGCGGGTGCTTCCTCGCCGTGGGACAGCTGCTCGTTCACGGGCAACGTGATTGCAAAGTGAAAGGTGCTTCCCTTGCCCTGCACGCTGTCCAACGCCAGTTCTCCACCCATCATCTCGACCAGGCGTCTGGAAATGGAAAGACCCAGGCCGGTGCCCCCAAAGCGACGGGTGGTGGATGCCTCGGCTTGAGAGAATGCATCAAAAATGTGCTTCTGGTGCTCTGGCGCAATGCCGATGCCGCTGTCGCTGTCGCGCACGGCAAAGCGAAGGGTTGCACTGCCGGCGGAGTGGTCGATCACCTTGACCTGAATGACGACTTCGCCCTGGTCTGTGAATTTGATGGCATTGCTGCTCAGGTTGAGAAGCACCTGCTGCAACCTTAGCCAATCTCCCACCAGGTTTTTGGGGGTTGCCGGGTCAATGTCAAAAAGCACCTCCAGCGGCTTGTGGTCCACGTTGGCTGAAAGGATGACTGACAGGTCGCGCATCACGCGATCCAGCTTGAACGGCTGCGGGTCGAGCGCCATCTTGTCGGCATCGATCTTTGAAAAATCAAGAATATCGTTGAGCAAGCCCAAGAGCGACTGCGCCGCGCGCTCCGTTTTACTGGCGTAATCCAGTTGGCGGGTTGAGAGTTCTGTGTTGTGCAGCAGCTTGAGCATGCCCAGAATGGCGTTCATGGGCGTGCGAATCTCATGGCTCATGTTGGCCAGAAACTCGCTCTTGGACTTGGTCGCCTGCTCAGCTTTGTCACGGGCCTCGTTCAATGACTGTTCGTACGCTTTGCGTTGGCTGATGTCGAGATGGGTGCCCGAAATCCACTCGGGCTTGCCTTTGGCGGTCCAGGCAGATACAGCCCCATGGGAAAGAATCCAAACCCAATGAGCATCCTTGTGCTTCATCCGGAATTCGCATTCAACGTGAGGCGCACTGCCCATGACATGCGCAAGCATCTGGCTGTTGACCAGACGCACATCGTCCGGATGAATCATTGAGCTGAACTTTTTCCCGTTCATGGGCAAGAGCTCGTCGGCCGGGTAGCCAATCATGGCGGCCCAACGCTCGTCAAACCAGCTCTCCTGGGTCAGGTAATTGATCTCCCAGGTACCGACATTGGCGCCATGAATGATGTTTTGCATCCGACGGCGCTCGCTTTCCAGCAAGCCCTCCGTTTTCTTGGCTGCACTGATGTCACGAATAAATGCAAAGTTGTATTCCTGCCCCTCGAACCCAATCCAGTGAAGGTCGACCTCAACCGGAAAGCGGTGACCATCGGCCCCCACATGGGTTGTTTCAAACGACATCTTCTTGAGGCTGCGCAATTCCTGCCAGTGTGCCGGCCACCGTTCGGCAGGAAAGCCCGGATCTAGGTCGCTGACGGTCATGTTCAGCAGCTGTTCTTCGGTATAGCCCTCCAACTCGCAAGCCGCCGGGTTCACGCGAAGGATTTCCCCAACTGGCCCAATCCACAGTGTGGCCACAGAGGCTTTCTGAATGGACATTTCTACGAGCTTAAGGGCTTGTTCTGTGAGACGACGTTGTCCGAGTTGACGCAGCAGGGTACAAGTGGCTGCGGCCAGCGCGCACAGCACCAGAAACAAGGCAATGCCCTCGGCCATTGCGCGGCTGCGCCACGGCGCCAGACTGTCCGTCAGTGAAACGCCCACCGCGACGATGACCGGAAAATCTCTCAGTGCACGGTAGGTATAGATGCGCTCGACGCCATCAGCTGCGATGACTTGACGCACCGTCTTGTCACTCGCTCCGGGCAGGTGCTCTTTGAACATGGGCGAGTTTTCCCAACTGCGTTCAAAAAGTCCGCCAATGAAGGGTGAGCGAGCCAGCACCCAGCCTTGGCGGTTGAACAAGGTGATGAAGCCATTTTTTCCGGTGTCGATGGCATCAAAGAATTTTTGAAAAAATGCAGGATCAATGGTGGCCAAGATGACGCCATCAAATCCACCTTCGGGCGTCTCCCGCCGGATACTGGCGGGTGTGTGCCATTTGCCAGTTTCTGGTTGTTTGAAGGCCGCACCGAGCACCAGGCCATGATCCGGGGAGCCCTGATGTTGCACAAAATAGTCCCGCTCGGACTCGGAAGGCCGCTCCTGGACCGCGATCGCGGCGGTTGACAGTACAACTTTCCCACTGGCGTCAATCACGGTCAACTCACTAATCAGGCCATCCAGGGGTAGTAATAGCCGCAACTGCAATTGCATCAAAACGGGGTCGGCCGAGCCAGCATTGACGGCGCCGGAAAGATTGACGGCTGCCTGCCTTAGGATGCGCTCAAGGCGCAGCATGGTTTGACGCTCATGCTCTGCCAGCACAAGCGTCAGGCTTTGGGTTTTTGAGCTGGCGGCCTCGATCCGTTCCCTGTATTCGCTTTGTAGATCGACAAAGATCAGTGCGCTCAAGACGAGTCCGACCACCGACAAAACAACAATCGTGCGCTCTGGGCTGAGGTACCAGCCACTCAAAACCCGCCGCCAAGATGTTATTGTTGCCATGGGTCAGTCGAAATTAGTGTTTGTCGAATTGCAAACGTGGCGCTCATTCCGACAGCCTCACCTTGCTAATGGGGTACGTTAGCGCGAAAGCTTGTACACCGAGGTGCCCGCGCGCAGGTTGGGCGCAAATCGCACAGTTTGTCCGTCTTGCAGGCCAAAGCTGTCCAGTACCTTCAGGCCGTTGTTGCGCGCCAGCACGGCCAGGTCGGCGTGGGTGCCGACACGAATGTTGGGCGTGTCATACCACTGGTAGGGCAGGCGGCGGGTCACCGGCATGCGACCGCGCAGCACACTCAAGCGATTCGGCCAGTGGGCAAAGTTGGGAAAGGCCACCACACCGACGCGCCCCACCCGCACGGTTTCACGCAGCATCACTTCGGCGTTGCGCAGGTGCTGCAAGGTGTCCAGCTGCAGCACCACATCAAACGTGGCGTCTTCAAACATCGCCAGGCCTTCGTCCAGGTTGAGCTGGATCACGTTGACGCCGCGCTTGACGCAGGCCTGCAGGTTGGCATCGTCAATCTCCACGCCGTAGCCGGTGCAGCCCCGTGTGGTTTGCAGGTACTGAAGCATGGCTCCGTCGCCACAGCCCAGATCCAACACGCGGGCGCCTTGTGGCACAAGTTGGCCAATGGCGTGTTGGGTTGCTTGATCGGTCATACAGTCATCTCTTTTGCAACGCTATCAAAATAAGAGCTGATCACGCCCATGTAGCGGGGGTCATCGAGCAAAAAGGCATCATGCCCGTGTGGCGCATCAATCTCGGCGTAGCTCACGTCCCGGCGGTTGTCGAGCAAGGCTTTGACGATTTCCCGGCTGCGTTTGGGCGAGAAGCGCCAATCGGTGGTGAAGCTCACCAGCAGGAACTTGCAGGTGGCACCCGCCAAGGCGCGAGTCAGGTCGCCCCCGTGATGGCGGGCCGGGTCAAAGTAGTCCAGCGCGCGGGTGATCAGCAAATAGGTATTGGCGTCAAAGTACTCGGCAAACTTGTCGCCCTGGTAGCGCAGGTAGCTCTCAATCTGAAATTCCACGTCTTGCGTGCTGTAGAGATAGTCCTGCACATGGCTGCCCGCGGCTTGGGGCGCGTCCACATCGCGCTGGGCGGCCGTGCGCAACTGGCGGCCAAACTTGGCATTCATCACGTCATCACTCAGGTAGGTGATGTGGCCGATCATGCGGGCAATGCGCAGGCCCCGTTTGGGCACCGTGTTGTGTTGGTAAAAGTGCCCGGCGTGAAAGTCCGGGTCGGTGACGATGGCCCGGCGCGCCACCTCGTTGAAGGCAATGTTCTCGGCTGTCAGATTGGGCGCACTGGCGACCACCACCGCGTGGCGCACGCGCTCTGGGTACTGCAGTGCCCAACTCAGGGTTTGCATGCCGCCCAAGGAGCCGCCCATGACGGCGGCCAGGGTTTGAATGCCCAGCGCGTCCAGCAAGAGTGCCTGGGAGTTGACCCAGTCTTCGACCGTGACCACCGGAAAATCGGCGCCGTACACGTGGCCGGTGTCGGGGTTGGTGTGCATGGGCCCGGTAGAGCCAAAACAAGAGCCCAGGTTGTTCACGCCAATGACAAAGAAGCGGTTGGTGTCCAGCGATTTGCTAGGGCCAATCATGTTGTCCCACCAGCCCTCGGACTTGTCTTGGCCCTCGTACACCCCGGCCACATGGTGGGAGGCGTTCAGGGCGTGGCAAATTAGCACCGCGTTGGAGCGGTCGGCATTCAAGGTGCCATAGGTCTCGTAACTCAACGAATAGTCGCGAAGAGAGGCGCCGCTTTGCAAAGGCAAGGTGGCGGCAAAGTGCATGGACTGTGGCGTGGCGTTCATAAGCGTAAGGGCCGGTGGCGGGTGGTCCTGCAAGGGCTCCAAAAAGCAAAAAACCTGGCGTCGCTAAAAGCGAGACCAGGTAGGTGCGCGTCTTTAGCTGTACTTGTTACGCGCCCGCAAGCTGTGGCAAATCGGCGCTGGGTCAGTATATCAACCCCGGTTCAGCGGCGCTCATGAGCTCATTTGAGGAGATTCGGGACACCGTTAACCCCTCATCCTTGCGCCACTTCGCCACGGGCGCGCTGGCATTTGAACCAAAGCGGTGCTTCTGGCCCGATTTTTGCTTTTTCTTGGTGCGTTTTTCTCAAAATAGAGAAAAACGCACCATTTAATTTCATTTCATCCAAAGAGGTTCTCATGGAAGCACTAAAACAGGGCATGGATGCCTTGTTCATCCTTCTCGGCGCGGTCATGGTGCTTGCCATGCACGCCGGTTTTGCATTTCTGGAGCTGGGCACGGTTCGTAAAAAGAACCAGGTCAACGCACTGGTCAAGATTTTGGTGGACTTCTCGGTGTCCACGGTGGTTTATTTCGCCGTGGGGTATGGGGTGGCCTACGGCACCCACTTCTTTGTCGGAGCCGAGGAGTTGGCCGCCAAGAACGGTTACGAGTTGGTCAAGTTCTTCTTTCTATTGACCTTTGCCGCCGCCATTCCGGCCATCATTTCGGGTGGGATTGCCGAAAGGGCCAAGTTCTGGCCACAGCTGATTGCCACCGCCGTGATCGTCGGTTTCATCTACCCCTTCTTCGAAGGCATTGTGTGGAACCAGCATTTCGGCGTGCAAGCCTGGATCAACCAGGTGGCGGGTGCCGAGTTTCACGACTTTGCCGGCAGCATCGTGGTGCACGCCGTGGGCGGCTGGATTGCACTGCCCGCCGTGATCTTGCTGGGAGCGCGTGCCAACCGCTACCGTAAAGACGGTGGCATTTCGGCGCACCCACCTTCCAGCATTCCGTTTCTCGCGCTGGGCGCGTGGATTCTGACCGTGGGCTGGTTTGGCTTCAATGTGATGAGCGCACAAACCCTGGACAAAATCTCGGGCCTGGTGGCCGTGAACTCCCTGATGGCCATGGTGGGTGGCACGCTGGTGGCGCTGTTGGTGGGTAAAAACGATCCCGGCTTTGTGCACAACGGCCCACTGGCCGGCTTGGTGGCCGTGTGCGCCGGCTCTGACCTGATGCACCCGCTGGGCGCGCTGGTGGTGGGTGGTGTGGCAGGCGGCATTTTTGTCTACATGTTCACCTTGACCCAAAACAAATGGAAGATTGACGATGTGTTGGGCGTTTGGCCTCTGCACGGCCTGTGCGGCACCTGGGGCGGCATTGCTGCCGGTATTTTTGGCAGCAAGGCGCTGGGCGGCTTGGGTGGCGTGACCTTGGGTGCCCAACTGATTGGCACGACCATGGGGGTGGCGTGGGCTGTGTTTGGTGGCCTGTTGGTTTACGGCGTACTGAAACTCACCATGGGTCTGCGCCTGAGTCAGGAAGAAGAATACGACGGGGCGGATTTGTCAATCCACCGCATTAGCGCCACGCCTGAGCGCGAGGCCAACTGGTAAGCAGGCGTCTGTTCCGAACAATTAAGGTGGTAAACCCGCTTCAAAGGGGGCGCGACAGTTGACTCCTATGCGGGCGGAGGCGGTCATAGAGTCTACGACTGCCAATGCCTCTTCCCGACCAGAAGCAGACAGTGAGAACACCCAACGAACTGCGTCAGTTTGCATTCGGGCAACGTCGAACTTGACGATGATTGACGCCTGCGAACGCGGCCGAAGTCCATGCATTTTGATTGCGCAGTATGGCGGCCGTTGTTCATAGCCACATTGGCACAACGGCAAGACCTGATGCTGTCGCAGAAAGTGCTATAGTCCAGCTCTTGACGCGCGATGGAGCAGCCTGGTAGCTCGTTGGGCTCATAACCCAAAGGTCGTAGGTTCAAATCCTACTCGCGCAACCAAAAATTGGCTGAAGCGCTCTCGTCGTTGACTGGAGCGCTTTTTTGTTTTTTGAGTTTTTATAGACGGCCTGTAACATGGATTCCTCTGGGCGGGCGCAACGGTCAACTCCAGCACATGCTGCGGCAAATGCTGCCTTGAGAGCTCGCAATCCACTCGGTCCAGGGCCTGCGTCTCGCCCCACGGCTTGTGGTTTTGTCCCGAGACTGGGAGCTGTCAGTAGATGCTGCTCCGCAAAGGTCATGTCCGACCAGGAGCGGACGTTCAGCTGCGGCACTCGAAAAAAAATAGGAAGTGGCCCATTGCGGTCAGACGCGTCTCTTTAAAACAGTCGTTAACGTTGTAGGTAACGGGCGGCCCGCTTGCGGGACGTCCAGCGGAGGCTGAAAGCCGGAGCGGCTTTGATCGCAATGTTATGCGCCTGGCGTTGCAACCCGAAGGCCATAGAACTGTGGGAGAGTGTCGTTGATTTGCCACCAAATACATTTGGAACCAACGAATGCATGAAACTCGGGTTTGACGAGTAATGGCTCATTGATGAGACCAGCGCGAACCCGGACGATATTTGGCAATGAATCTTTGCGGCTGAAGATTGGTGAGCCGCAGCGGCTGCAAAAGCAACGTTGTTTCCCCGGCGACGACTCGTAAGAAGTGAGCAGGTTTTCGCCGGACAAGAAATGAAGCGCAGACAACTCGACAGGAATGTTTGTGGCAAAAGGCCCGCCTTGAGCTTTGCGACAAAGAGAGCAATGACAGACCTGAATTGGCGCAAGCGAAGAGCGGATTTCAAAGCGAATGCCGCCACACAAACAACTACCGCTAAACATGGGAAGGGTTTTCCTGAAATGGGGCATAACGAAATGTAGATGGCAAAGACGGTCGATACATCTTGGCACTGCCGGATAAGCTGGACCTCGATTCCTCCTGAGAGTGGCTTGCAGCTTAGGTTTTTTCGAATTTTTTACCTTTTTATACAGGTATAAAAATCCAACAAACCCCGCACTCGGATTCTGCTCGAATCTAGGCGGCACGCGGGTTATTTCTCGAACTGAACCACCTCCCCGACTGACCGGTATCGCCTGCGCACGTGACTTACGAAAGCTACTTCTGAAAGGCAGCTTCGGGCACTGACCCGCCGTTCGGTCGGTGTCTATGAGGACTCGCTTTGGGCCTGAGCCAGCTGCACCTTGCCGGGCTTGACCGCAGATTGATCGGGTATCAATTGAATGAGTGTTGGCGACTTCAATTGCTCGAAACAGGCGTCACGCTGAACCTGAAGCCATGGTTGCTATGTTTTATATAGTTACTTGCGATTATTCTGCGGGGTCTAGAGGCCTTTTCTATACAAAAATACCGCAGGAGCTTCAATGGAGGGGGTGGGCAGGCAATTGTTCAAACCAAGCCTGTAGCGCCGCACCATGCAAGGGGCGGCTGCCCAAGTAGCCTTGCATCACGTCACAGCCCAGCGCGGTGATGGTGGCGCGCTCGGCCTCGGTCTCCACCCCTTCTGCCGTCACCATCAAGCCCATGCTGTGGCCCATTTCCACCATGGTTTTGAACAGGCGCTGGGTGCCGGGCAGCTGGTCAATTCGGTCGACAAAGCTGCGGTCAATTTTGAGTTCACTCACCGGCAGGGTTTGCAGATAAGCCAGTGAGGAGTAGCCGGTGCCAAAGTCGTCAATTGACAACTGCACGCCCAAATCGCGCAGCCCTTGCAGTACGGCAATGCTGCTTTTGGGGTCTTCCATCAGTCCGCTTTCGACGATCTCCAGCCGAAGTCGCTCGGGGTTCACGCCGTGTTCGCTCATCAAGGCGTGAATGTCGGCGCAAAACTGCGGGTTTCGCAAGTCGCGCGTGCTGATATTCACCGCGATGCTGAGGGAGGGTTGCGTTGGCGCCCACTGTGCCAGTGTTTGCATCGCTTGCTGAAGCATCCAGCGGGTGACCAGACCGATGTAGCCGGTTTGCTCGGCAAAGGGCACAAACTCGACCGGTGACACAAAGCCGCGCCGCGGGTGCTGCCAGCGCACCAAGGCCTCGGCACCGATGGCCAGGCCGGTTTGGAGAGAGAACTTGGGCTGCAGCCACATCTGAAGCTGGGCGTCGGCCACGGCGGCCCGCAGGTCAGACAGCAAACCCAAATGGCTCAAGCGCGCGGCCTCCTGGGCTTCGCTGTACCAGGCCAGGCCCATCGTCGCCCGTTTGGCCGCATGCAGCGCGATTTCGGCATTGCGCATCAGCATGGGTGCATCCAGGGGCGCCTCGGCGGGCGAGTCGGCCAGGCCCACGGCCCAACTCAGATCCACACTGTGGCCGCTGCACACGATGGGCTCTGCCATGGCCCGTTGCACCTGCAGGTGCAGGCGCTCGGCGCTGGGCCGGTCCGGGGCAAAAAAGGAGACCGCAAAGCGCCCACCGGACAGATGCGCCACCACGGGGCCACGGCCTTTGGGCGCGGCTGACAGGGTGCCGTCTGACTCTCCGGCCTCGACAACGGCGCTCACGCGTTTGGCGGCTTCCTTGATCAGGGTGTCGCCCGTGGCAAAGCCCAGGGTTTCGTTGATGGTTTTCAGTCGCGCCAAGTCCAGCATCATGAGCACGTTGTTGCCAATGGCGCGCCGCGCAGCGGGTTCGAGCAGAAAGGTGCGGTTGGGTAAATTGGTCAAGGGGTCGCGAAAGGCCAAACGTTCGATTTCGCGTTCCCGCGTGGCAATGGCGCCAGCCATGGTGCTCAGTGCCTCACCGACCCGGTTGACCTCCACGGCGCTGGTGACAAGACTAGGAGTGGAATAGTCGCCGGCGGCAATTTGAAGTGCGGCGGCTTCGAGCTGCGCCAATGGGTCGACCACACTGCGGGTGGTGCGCCATGCCAGCCATGCCGCCAGCGCCACGGCCAGCGCGGACAGGCCGGTGACCCACAGGGCCAATTTCTCCAACTGGCGTTGCGCTTCTTCGGCCTGTTCTTCAATGCGTTCACGTTCGCGGTTGACCAGCGCGTTGGAGGCGGCCAGCATCTCGCCCAAGGCGGGGCGCACCTGGTCGGTGAAGGCGTGCATCGCCCCGGGGCTGTTGTCCGCTTCGATCTCGTCAACCGTCGCCAGAAACGCGGTGAAGTACGCCGCGCGCGCTGCAACCAGCCGTTGAAGCGTCCGCTCCTGCATGGGGTCCTTGAGTTGGTCTGACAGGGAGGCCACGATGCCGTCCATGCGGCGATTGCGCTCATCGACGTCGGCGTATTCCTCGACCCGGTTCTGGCGCGGCGCGTTCATCAAGCGCAGCAGCGCGTTAGAGGCACCCTCGGTGTAAAGCGATAAGGCTTGCACTCGCAGCAGGCGCTGCATGTCCTCGGTGGCAAAGCGTTGGGTTTGCACGGTCATGGTGCGAATCTGCACGCCTGCCAGCGCCAGCGCCAGCAGCATCAAGACCAGCAGCAGGCCAAAGCCCAAGGTCAGTCGCCAGCCGAGGCGACGCGGTTTCTGGGCGGGGGGCGAGTGGGGTGAGGTCGTCATGGCCGATCATTGTGCACGCCGAATAGGGCGCAGCGGTTTCAGCGCCAGCGGCTGGCGATGACGTAGTCCGCCGTCCATTTCCCGCATCCGTAGATGGCCAGTGCGGCCAGCAGCACGCCCCAGGTGATGTGCTGCTGCAGCGCCGCCGGGGCGATTTCAGAGAGTGAGGCGACTGCCGCTACGTTCACGACTGACAAGCCTAAGGCGGCAAATCGCCCGCCCAAGCCCAGCACCAAGAGCACTGGCAAGGCCAACTCACCAGTCGTGCCCATCACTGCAGCAACCTCAGGTGAGAGAAAAGGCACGTTGTACTCTTCCTGAAACAGGAAAAGCGTCACGCTCCAGTCGCGCAACTTGGTCAGGCCAGACAGGAAAAACACCTGCGCCACGTAAATGCGCGCCAACAAGGCGGCCAGGGATTGAAACCGGTCCAGCACACTGGCACCGAAGTCAAACAGGGCGACCAGGCGAGCTGGCAAGGATTCGGCGCGCAATCGGGGCGACGTGGAGGAGAGAGTGTTCATGTGTATTCCTTGAAATAGCCGCTTACCGCGACGCCAGGGCTGCGCCCAGCAAGAGCTGGCTCTGGGCTGCCATCGGCAGCCAGGTGTTGAAATCGAGGTCGGGGGCGTGGTCCAGCGCGTCGCCCAAGGACTGACCCTGCAGCAGAGCGGTGACCAAGCCCGTTTCGCCAGCCAGCGTCTCGCGCACACGGGGGCGGTAACCCTCCCGCCAGACCAGTGTGGATTCCCCGGTGCTGGCGCGAAATCGCTCGCGAACATTTTCAAAACTGGGTGTTTGCGACAGATGCGCGCCCAAAATGCTGGCCACCGGCCACGCACTGGAAAAAACGATGCAGCCGGGGGCCAATTGAAGTTGTAGTTCGAGTGGATCGTGCTGCATCAGCAAGCCAAAACTGGCCGGGTCTGCCAACTGGTCTGGCGCACCTGCGCAGACGTGCAAAGCCCATTCCACGGCGGCGACGTCGGCCAGATAAGGTTCACTTGCTAACTGTTCGCTGGCCCGAATGAATTCGGGCAGCTCAGCGCCCCACCGCGCCAGATCGCCTTTTTCGGGGGGATGGGCATGCCAGAACGCACGAGCCAGGCCGGGCAAGTTCTCGTCACCAATCAGTTGCACCAGCACCGGGAAGGCGGCTTTCAAGGACCGTTCGGCCAGCATATGGCCGTTGGTTTGATAGGCTTTCAGCCCTCTAGCCCTCGTACTACCTGCGCAAGCAGCTATAAAATTAGTAGCATTTTTGGAGGATGGTTCAAAAAGAGTCTCCAGCAAGGCCTGTTGCTGGGCGGCGAGCGAAATCATGCGGTCACCTCCAGCGTTGCCCTCAAGACCGCTTGGGCTTGGGCGGCCTCGGCCAGGAGTACGTCCAGGGCCGGAATGTCGGTGTCCCATTCAATCAAGGTGGGCACGGCGCCATAACGGGCGATGGCATGCGCGTAAATCTGCCATACCTCGTTGCACACCCGGCTGCCGTGGTCGTCAATGACGATCTCACCCAAGGCTTCTTCACCGGGCATGGGTTGAACTCGGCAATGGCCCGCCAGGTGAATCTCCCCAACATCGCCGGGGGCGATGGCGTCCAACCAGCGCAGGCAGTGCTGCACCGGGTCACCGGACGCGCCGTTGATTTGGGCATTCAGGGCATTGACATAAATATTGTTCACATCGATCAGTAAGCCACACCCCGTACGACGCGCCAGCGCGGTCAGGAAATCGGGTTCTAGCAGGGCTGGTTCGTTTGGGTCAGGCGACCAGTTCAGGTAGCTCGACAGGTTCTCCACCAGAAAGCGGCGCTGCAGACGGTCTTGCACCTGCTGCACGTTGGCACTCAACACATTCAAGGCTTCGGTACTGAAGGGAATCGGCAGCAAATCAGACGCATGCACCGTGCCGCCTTTGAAGCTGCCACGGGCAAAGCTGGCGTGGTCGCTCACACGCACCGGATCAACGTGCTTCACCAACCGGGCCAATTGGTCCAGGTGCCATGGGTCGAGCCCGGCGGCCGAACCCAAGGACAGTCCCACACCGTGCAAGCTGATGGGGTAATGGGCTCGCCCCTGCTCCAGCACAGACAAGGCTGCACCGCCGGGGGCAAAAAAATTCTCGGAATGGACTTCAAGAAAGCCCAGAGGCGGCTGCTGTTGCAGCAACTCGCCGTAATGAGGTTGTCGCCAGCCCACCCCAACCATTGGCTGCTGAAGACTTGAGGCGTCAGACGCAAGTGGATTGATGGGAGCAGGCGGCATTGAGGTCACCAAGGGAAGGATTAGCCCTTTTTCATCATCTTGGCTTCGTCCATGGACAGGCCGCCCATGTCTTTGCAAGTTCCTTTGGCAACATACTTCCACTCGCCTTTGTCCATGTCGACTTTGGACTGGCCGGCACAAGAGTGAACGCCGGAAATGCTGGCGCAATCATTTTGGCCCGCTTTGGCGATCCCAAAACATTTGTCTTTGGACTGGGCGGCAGCCGGCATGGAAACCATGGCAAGAGACATCAGGGAAGCGGCTGCGGCGGCGATCATGGCACGTTGGTTCATTTGAAATACTCCTTAAAACTCAAAATTGAGAAAGCCGGCCTGAATCAAGTTGTTGGCACTGCAGATTGACAGGCTGGTGATGGTTTAGTCAAAGCGTAATCGGCTTTCTTACATGCCGTTTGAAATATTGGACAAATCGACGCTTGCGTCAGCCACATTTTTTGATCTGCCCTCCCTTTACACTGCGCCACACCATGAGCATCAGTGCCCCCTCGTCTTTTGAACATCAGTTGCTTGAGCATCGTCTCTATTTGATGCGCTTTGCCCGGCTGCAGTTAAGGAATGACGCGTGGGCGGAGGATGCGGTGTCTGAAACGGTGTTGGCCGCTCTGGCCAAACCGCAAAGTTTCGGCAATCGGTCGCAGCTCAAAACTTGGTTGATTGGCATTCTGAAGCACAAGGTGATCGACGCCCTGCGCCATCACAGTCGGGAAATCAGCGGATTGGACCCCGGTGCTGATGAAGACGCTGATCCGCTGGACTATCTCGGCGTCAAGGCCAATGGTCACTTCACCCAACGTCCGGCTGACTGGGGCAACCCGGAGCAAGACCTCTCCAGTCGCCAGTTCTTTGAAGTGCTGGACGCCTGCACCACTAAATTACCCGCCGCTCAAGGGCGTCTGTTCTTGATGCGGGAGTGGCTGGAACTTTCCAGTGATGAAATCTGTAAGGAACTGGGCATGACGCCGACCAATTTTTACGTCCAGCTCCACCGCGCACGTTTGCGCCTACGAGAATGCTTGGAGCTCAACTGGTTTGCCAAGCCCAAAGCACCATGATGCCTTTTCTCAAAAACTGCAAAGAAATTACTGCCTTGGTGACTGCCAGAGAGGATCGCGCGCTCGGTTGGCGCGATCGCCTCGCGGTAAGAATGCACATGGCAATGTGTGCCGCGTGCCCAAATTTCGAGCGCCAGATGCTCACCATGCGCAATGCCATGGCCCAGTGGCGCAACTATGAAGGTGAGGACGCTTTATCGGGTGACTTCAAAGGTCCGGAGGCGCCGTGACACTTTGCCCGAAGGAGGCTTTGCGGACTGTTTGTGTGCTGCTTGCAAATATTTCAAAAAAATAATGTGTTTTGTGGAAGTTGACGCATAATGCAGTTGTATTGCCGAAAATCGGCAGTGCGGGTTTGCGGTGTTTAGTCAGTTTCGCGTCTGCTTTAAGTCTTCATTGGTTTGTGGATTACGGGTTAATAGCGGTTTTGGACTCCATCGCGTTTTGAGTTATTTTGAGGAGTCCTTTCATGGGCAACAAACTTTACGTAGGCAATCTGCCATATTCTTTCCGTGACGAAGACTTGCAGCAAGCATTTGCCGCACACGGTACCGTTACCAGCGCCAAAGTCATGATGGAACGTGACACCGGCCGCTCTAAAGGTTTCGGCTTTGTTGAAATGGCCAGCGATGCAGAAGCACAAGCAGCTATCAACGGCATGAACGGTCAGCAATACGGTGGACGTGGTCTCGTCGTGAACGAAGCTCGCCCAATGGAGGCACGTCCTCCACGTACCGGTGGCGGCGGCTTCGGCGGCGGCGGCGGTTACGGCGGCGGTGCTGGCGGTGGCGGTGGTCGTAGCGGTGGTGGTGGTGGCGGCGGTTACGGCGGCGGTGCTGGCGGTGGCGGTGGTCGTAGCGGTGGTGGCGGCGGCGGCGGTTACGGCGGTGGTCGTAGCAGCTACTAAGCACTCAGCTGGCAATAGCCAATTGAAAAAAGGGCCCTTGGGCCCTTTTTGCATGGGTGGATCGATTTCCCCTGGTGGAAATGACGGAGGTGAGCCCCGTCCGGCGCCCTTTTCAATTATTCCGTGCTGCGCGCTTTACGAGCCCGCCCGGACAAGGCTTTATCAAACAGGCTGTTTGGCAAGATGCGCAGAAGCTTGGCCACAACGCCCATTTGCCACGGAATGACTTGGTAGCTCGAACCGTCTTCAATGGTTTTGAAGGCTTTGTCCGAAAAAGCTTCGGGGCTCATCAAAAATGGCATGCCGTAGGTGTTTTTTTGAGTGAGCGGTGTGTCGATATAACCCGGACAAATCGTGACCACTTTGACACCAGTGGGTCTTAATTCACCTCGCAAGCTTTCGCAATAGCTGATGACCCCAGCTTTGCTCGCGCAATAAGCCCCATGTCCGGGGAGTCCCCGAATACCAGCCACACTGCCGATTCCAACCAAGCGGCCATCGCCGCGGGCGGCCATTGCGGCCACAAAGGGATAAAAGGTAGCAGCCACCCCTGTCAGGTTGATGGCCAAGGTGCGAGTCATCACATCGAGGTCACCTCGAACTGCGCTGTCCATGCCGATGCTTATGCCGGCGTTGGCTATGACCACATCCGGAACACCTTGATCAACCAAACACGCCTGGCCAGCCGCAACGATACTGTCTGAGACGGCAACATCCGCGCTATAAATTCGACAGCGATCGGCGCTGATGCCTTGCGCGTCCACCCAGGCTTGGAGTTCAGCGACTCGCCGCGCCACCAGAGCCAATGTGAAACCCGCTTGGTAATAGCGCCAGGCCAACGCTTGGCCCAAGCCACTGGAGGCGCCAGTTATGAATACGAGTTTGGACATTGGAAACTCCGGGTGATTCAGGGGGATTTGGTAGGCACCAGAACACCTTTGACGCGCCCATTGAGCAGCAAAACACCGGTGCGATTGTCAAAGTCCAAGGTATCGGCGTTGAAGCGGTCTAGGCCACGGATTAGTACGACGGGAAGGTGCGACTTAATCTGCTCAGTGTCCATGAAGGCATGAAGAAACTCCCCTCGAAACTCCATGCCAGGCAAATTGTTTCCCTTCGCATCCTGTCCGGGCAATCGGATGACAAGTGCATCGCCAAACAATTGAACTTCGGAGTTGTCGCTGTTGGTCAACGCGCGGCGTGCACTGACCGTGGTCAGTCGGTTCTCCTCATCAAAGGAGCGAATGCGAACGCCGTCAATTTCAAGCGTGTCGCTGTCCGGAAAATGCCGGGCATTGCTGCCAGTCACCTCACTCTTGAGTCGGCCTGTTTCGCCATATGTCTTCACGGAAAAGTTGCGCATGAAATAGTCTGGATCATGACGCGCCGCCACGACAGGCTCAGGCGGTATCAACAGTGGGGTGCTGCGTACCAGCCAATAGGTGCCCAGCGCAAAAACACCCATGAGAACCACCGGAAGGTAGATTGAAAGCCGATCCCATGTCGAGTGAAAATGATGATTCACAACGTGTATTGCGCCAGCAAGCCAGCGTATTGACCGCTCGCAACCAGGAGGAGATCACAGAACTCTCTGGCAGCGCCCTCGCCACCTCGTGCGCTGGTCACATAGTGCGCGACCGCTTTCACCTCTATATGGGCATTGCATGGGGCGCACGCAATGGTGCTGCGTTGAAGCATGGGTAGGTCCGGCCAGTCATCGCCCATCGCTGCCGCTTGGTGCCACTCCAGACCCAGCGCTTGCAGGGTCTGCTCAGCCGCGGGGCGCTTGTCTTCCGTGCCAAAGTGGACATGGGTGATTCCCAGTGCCGCCAGTCGAACCCTCAAAGGCTTGGAGTCGCGGCCGCTGATCACGGCTGGAGTGATCCCGGCCCGCTGCAGCAACTTGAGGCCATGTCCGTCCAATGTATTGAAGCGCTTCAGGGTTTCGCCAAATTCGTTGAAATGAAGGCCGCCATCGGTGAGAACACCATCCACGTCAAAAAATGCGACGCGAACCCCTTGAGCCCGTAGCAACAGCCCTGGATCGAATTGAAGTGCCGGTGCTGCCATTAGATGACCTTTGCCCGCATTAAATCGTTGCTATTCAGGGCCCCACATAGTCGGCCACTGGCATCGATGACCAAGACGCTGGTAATACGACGGAGCTCCATCAACTCTGCAGCGTCCACCGCCAAAGCATCACTCAATATGGTGCTAGGGTTGGGGTGCATGACTTGGTGTGCCAGCAAACTTCGCAGGTCGGTGCCCTTTTCGACCAAGCGGCGTAGGTCGCCGTCCGTGAACACGCCCCTGACTTTCAAATCGCCTTCCACAATCGCCGTTGCGCCCAAGCCTTTGGCTCCCATCTCGCGCATGACGTCGCTTAGACTTGCGTTCAACCCAACGTGCGGAATTTGGTCACCCCCGCGCATCACATCACTGACCAGTGTCAGCAACTTGCGCCCCAATGCTCCGCCAGGGTGGGATCGCGCAAAGTCTTCCGCCTTAAAGCCACGGGCATCTAGCAAGGCCACGGCCAAAGCATCTCCCATGGCCAGTTGTGCGGTGGTGCTTGCAGTGGGGGCGAGATTCAAGGGACAGGCTTCTTTTTCGACACTGCAATCTAGAAACACGTCGGCGTGGCGACCCAGGGTTGAGCTTGCTTGCGCCGACATGGCGACCAAGGGAGCCCCCATGCGCTTAAGAACCGGCAGGATTGCTGTCAATTCCTCAGATTCGCCACTGTTGGATATGGCCAATACAAGATCAATGGCCTTGATCATCCCCAAATCGCCGTGGCTGGCCTCAGCTGGGTGGACAAACATGGCGGGCGTTCCCGTTGACGAAAGAGTTGCCGCTATTTTTCTTCCGACATGGCCACTTTTCCCCATGCCCATCACGACCACGCGGCCACGCACGCCAAGCATCATTTCCACAACTTGGGGGAATGATACGCCCAAGTTGCGCTTCAAGCCCAGAATGGCTGTGGCCTCGATGTCAAGAGTTTCCTCTGCAAGCCGCAGAGCTTGCTCGGCATTGAACGGCCGCGCGGGCGTGAGTTTTGGGTTCATCCCATGATTTTATCGATGTCACGTCACTTGGTAGTATGTGGGTATGAGTCCACTCGAACTAACTCTACTTTATTTGCTTGCTGCGGTGCTGGGCGTCGTGGCATTTCGGACCATGAAGTTGCCCCCAATGCTCGGCTACCTAGCCGTGGGCGTGGTGATTGGCCCGAATGCTCTAGCTTTGGCAAAAAATGCCGATGGCGTGCGGCACTTGGGCGAGTTCGGCGTGGTGTTCCTGATGTTTGTGATTGGCCTGGAGTTCAACCTGCCCAAATTGCGGGCCATGCGCAGTCATGTTTTTGGCTTGGGGTTTTCTCAAGTCGGTTTAACCATTCTGCTTGCGACTGGTGCCGCATTGGGGTTGGCAGCGCTCATGCCCGGGATGTGGGGCATGACTTGGCAGACTGCCCTGGCTTTGGCTTGTGCGTTGTCAATGAGCAGTACCGCCATCGTGGTCAAGCTGATGACGGAACGCCTTGAGATGGAGTCTGAGCACGGTAAGCGGGTCATGGGTGTTTTGCTATTCCAGGATTTGGCGGTAGTCCCGTTGCTCGTGTTGATTCCGGCGCTGGGGGCATCCACGGACCAACTGGCTGGTACGTTGCTGCTGGCGACCCTAAAAGCCAGCGTGCTGATTACATTGCTGTTGGTCGGTGGGCCGCGTGTGATGCGGTTCTGGCTCACATTGGTGGCACGGCGCAAGAGTGAGGAGTTGTTTGTATTAAACCTGCTCCTGATCACTCTGGGGCTGGCGTGGCTGACCGAGTTGGCCGGACTAAGCCTCGCACTTGGGGCTTTTATTGCGGGAATGCTGATTTCAGAGACACAGTTCAAGCACCAAGTTGAAACGGATATTCGTCCCTTCCATGATGTATTGCTGGGTTTGTTCTTTATTAGTATTGGCATGATGCTCGACTGGCGGCTGGTCCTGGAGCGTTGGCCGTTGGTGCTTCTGCTGGTAATTGGCCCCGTGTTGTTCAAAGCGGTCCTTGTGTCCGCGCTCACTCGTGGGCTGGGCGCCACAACCGGCGTTTCTGTGAGAACCGGGTTGTATTTGGCACAAGCCGGTGAATTTGGCTTCGTCTTGTTGACCTTGGCTCAGGCCAATTCATTGGTGCCGCCAGCTTTGCTTAATCCCATTCTGGCCAGCATGGTGCTGTCTATGTTGGCAACACCCTTCATCATCATGTACAGCAACCGCATTGTCATGAAACTGGTGAGCAGTGAATGGTTGCAACAGTCGCTTCAAATGACCAATATTGCCCGTAAATCGATCAACAGCAACAAGCACGTGATTATTTGCGGCTATGGTCGTTGTGGTCAAAATCTTGCACGCATTCTTGAACGCGAACATATTCCCTACATTGCGCTAGACCTTGATCCTGACCGCGTGCGGCAGGCAGCTGCAGCAGGTGACTCCGTTGTATTTGGTGATGCGGCGCGGCTGCAGGCTTTGATGGCGGCGGGACTGGCCCGGGCAAGCGCCGTGGTGATTACCTATCTCGAAACGCCAGGTGCCCTCAAGGTGCTAACGCACATTCGATCACATGCACCTCAAGTACCTGTGATTGTGCGAACCCAGGACGATCACGATCTGGAACTACTGCAAGACGCGGGCGCGACGGAGGTTGTGCCAGAAGCCATCGAAGGCTCCTTGATGCTGGCCAGCCACGCTCTGGCCCTGGTTGGCGTTTCGATGCGTCGAGTGATTCGCATTGTTCAAGACCAGCGAGATGCCCGCTACAACCTGCTAAGAGGGTATTTTCACGGGGCAGACGATGATTCAGTGGATGAATTGCACCATGAGCGGTTGTCGACCTTGACGCTTCCCATTGATGCGACCAGCATCGGAAAATCGATGGGACATTTTGAACTTGACAGTGTCGGGGTGCGCATCGTGAGCTTGCGCCGAAGCAGTGGGAAACTCTTGCCTCTGACCGACGACTTAATATTTGAAGATGGGGACACTTTGGTCCTGTCTGGTCAAGCGGAATCCTTGGCCCTTGCGTCGACCATGCTTCTTCAGCAATGACCGCGAGCGCTACGATGGCTTGTTGTTCATCATTTCGGTGCGCTGCACAATACCCAACCACCTCTCTTGCCGGAATGCCATGCAAAACCTGAGCGTAAATCAATACCTTCGAAACCACATTCGGACCGTGCCAGACTGGCCGGCACCCGGCGTTCAGTTTCGCGACATCACGCCACTTCTTCAAAATGCCAAAGTGTTTCGGGTCTTGATTGATGCCTTTGTCCATCGGTACATGGATCCGGCCATGCGTCCAGACGTGGTGGCAGGGCTTGACGCGCGCGGGTTCATTTTGGGCGCTGTGATTGCGTACGAACTGAACGTCGGGTTTGTGCCGATTCGCAAAAAAGGAAAACTTCCATTCACGACAGTGGAAGAAACCTATGAGCTGGAGTATGGAAGCGCGACCGTGGAACTGCACACCGATGCAGTGCAAGCAGGCCACCGGGTTCTGCTGATTGACGACCTGATCGCGACTGGCGGAACTATGATGGCCGGTAAAAAATTACTTGAAAAGCTCGGGGCTCACGTGATGGAGGGCGCCGCCATCGTCGACTTGCCCGAGCTTGGCGGGTCGGACAAGCTGAAAGCGTCAGGCTTGCCGCTGTTTACCTTGTTGGATTTCGAGGGCCACTGAGGGCCTGTTCAACAAAAGGCGGGATCAGTTCAAATCACCATACTGCGTCGCACTGAGTGGGGAGCCGGAGTCATTGGGCGCAATGATTCGGGTGTCCTCAAACTCAGTTGAGTCCGCAGGTGGTTTGCGACTCGATGGCAAAGATGCGGCCTGACGGGGTTTGCCCACCTCTTTGTTCTTGCTGGCTGGTTGAACGGACTTGGTGTTGCTTCGTTGAGGTCCTTGCACAGTGGAGCTTTTGTCGGCGCCGCCGGGGGCCGCAGCGGCAATTCGAACTGACTCCGGTATCTCGTTGCGCCAGTAAACACCCGTCACCACCAAGTCGTGCCGAACTTTGGCTGCCTGCGTTATGAGTGACTCAATTTCGGCCAAGCTCTTCAACTCCCCAATACCTTCTTTCAGCAAGTCCATCATGACGAGGTATTGACGGCCTTGGGCATCCAGCGAAAGAACCTTAAAGCGATAACTTGCAGCCAACACTCCGGCCCGAATCATCACGTCTTTTATTGCGCTATAGAGAAGCTCCCGTTGGGTGAGTCGCAATGATTTGCGATCGCTTCCAGAGGGTGTAGGCTGACTGGCGCCCTCATCGTCAACCTCCGAGTTCTCGGGCAGTCTGCCGGACGAATGGGCGGCTTTGTTGCCGAACAGGTTGAAGATTGACATTTTTAGATCCAATTGGGTGTGGCTTCTGATGCAGCGCCCTCGCCCTTGTAGCGGGTCGCCGGCACTTCCAACGCATGCTGAGCTACTTTCCGATGCAGAAACTGGAGAATATCACCCCTAGCAAATCGTCGGAGCTGAATTCTCCGGTCACATCGTTCAACGCGTTCTGTCCCAGCCGAAGCTCCTCGGCCAAAAGATCCAGCGACTGTGCCTGTGACTCCAGGTGTTGAGCGGCGTGGCAGAGATGAATGGTGACCTTCTGAAGGGCCTGAACATGACGCTCTCTTGCACTAAAAATTCCCTCAGCTCCTGGTTGCCAACCGGCGATTTCCAGTAACCTCAAGCGCAATGCCTCCAAGCCGGAACCAGTTTTGGCAGACAAGGTGAGACCGGGCGTGGGCATCACGGCAAGGTCGATGGCGTCGGCCTTGTTCCAAATGTCAATGACGGGGACGTTTGAATTGAGTTTGGTGGTGAGCAGGCATGAGATGACCTCGTCATCTGCTTGGTAAGTGGAGAACTCAGTTCTCGTCAAGTCATGCATAAACAGGACAGCGTCGGCGGTTGAAATGGCGTCCCATGCGCGTTCGATACCAATCTTCTCAACTTCGTCACTGCTGTCTCGCAAGCCGGCTGTGTCAATGATATGGACCGGAACACCTTCAATCTGAATTGTTTGTTGAACCTTGTCCCGTGTTGTTCCGGCAATGGGCGTGACGATGGCCAATTCAGCACCCGCCAGTGAATTCAAAAGAGATGACTTGCCGGCATTGGGTTGGCCGGCAATCACTACTTTGATGCCTTCTCGCAACAATGCGCCCTGTCTCGTGCGCTGCATGACGGCGTCCAACGCTTCTTGCAATCGCGTGAGCTGACCCTGTGCATCCGCCTTGTGCAGGAAGTCAATTTCCTCTTCTGGAAAGTCCAGTGTGGCTTCGACCAACATACGAAGGTGAATCAATGCATCTCGCAGTTTGTGAATTTCTTTCGAAAAAGCACCGGTCAGCGACCGACTGGCGCTTCGAGCAGCAGCCTCTGTGCTCGCATCAATTAAATCGGCAATAGCTTCTGCCTGCGCCAAATCGATTTTGTCGTTCAGGAAAGCGCGCTCTGTGAACTCACCCGGCAGAGCGAGGCGCAGCCCGGGCAGACAAGTTTGGTTTTGGATGGAGGTGGCTCCGAGGCTGGCCGACAGGCAGCGCGCCAGCAACAACTGAAGCACTACTGGGCCACCATGTGCTTGCAGTTCCAATACATCTTCGCCGGTAAATGAGTGTGGAGCGGGGAAGAAAAGAGCCAGACCCTGGTCAATCGCAACGCCGGCCTCGTCAAGGAAAGGAAGGTAGGACGCCTCGCGCGGCTTCAAGGCGCGGCCGCAGAGGGCTTGGATCAGCGGGCCCAATTGGCGTCCACTCACTCTGACAATGCCAACCGAGCCCCGGCCCGGTGCGGTCGCGATGGCCGCAATGGGATCCTGATGGCGAGGGAGTGACACGGCGGTTCCGTCGGAGGTTTCGTCACACCCGGCTTGGCAAAGCGTTGCCAGGCCGGGATGCGTGCGCTGCGTCTATTTGAACTTTGGCAAGTTGAATTGCGGTGGAACACCCATACGAGTGTTAATGACCCACTGCTGTGCAATCGACAGGATGTTGTTCGTAATCCAGTACAGAACCAAGCCGGCCGGGAAGAAAAAGAACATCACACTGAAGGCTAGTGGCATGAACCACATCATTTTTGCTTGCAAAGGATCTGGCGGTGCCGGGTTGAGCGCTGTTTGCAGCATCGTCGTCAAGGCCATCACCACAGGCAGGATGTAGAGTGGGTCAGGGGACGACAGGTCGTGAATCCACATCACCCAAGGGGCGTTGCGCATTTCCACGCTGGACAACAGCACCCAGTACAGCGCAATGAAGACGGGAATCTGAACCATGATCGGGAAGCAGCCGCCCATGGGGTTCACTTTCTCCTCCCTGTAAATCCGCATCATCTCTTGCTGCATCTGCTGAGGGTTGTCCTTCAAGCGGGCACGCATCTCTGTGATTTTCGGATTCACGGCCTTCATCTTGGCCATACTGGAGTAGGCCTTCGCATTGAGCCAGTAGAAAGCTGCTTTCAACAGCAATACCAAGGCCATGATGGACCAACCCCAGTTGCCAATAAAGCTGTGAATCTTGTCCAGCAACCAGTACAGCGGCTTGGCAAGAATAGTGAGCCATCCGTAATCTTTCACCAGCTCCAGACCGGGTGCCAGTGATTCCAGTACCTTTTCTTCTTGGGGGCCGGAAAAGAGCCTTGCATCAATCGACTTTGATGTACCAGGGGCAATAGCGTCGAGGTGGACAATCATGCCGACAGAGTAAAGGTTGGCACCCACTTTGCGCATGAACAAATCACGTTGAATGCCATCACCGAGCAACCATGAGCTTGCAAAATAATGCTGCACCATTGCTACATAACCATTGGTGGCCGACTTCTCGATATCGACTTGTTTGTTTTCGGTGGCTTTGGTTTCGATTTCCTTGAACTCTACTTTTTGGTACTTCTTCGCCTCCGTGTAAACAACGGGTCCGGTAAAAGTTGAGTAGAAGGAGGATTCGCCCACTGGTTTGTTGCCGTCGCGCACCAACTGCAGGTACAACTGAGGTGATACGGTGGTGGTGCCAACGTTCATTACCTCGTGTTTGACAGCCACAGCGTAGGAACCGCGTGTCAAAGTGAACGTCTTGACTAGCTTTACGCCACCGATTTCGGGTGATTCAAAGCGGATATCCAAGCTGTTGCTGCCTTTCGCCATCGTCCGTTCGCCGGGTACGATTGTCATTGGCGTCTTGTGCGTGGGCAAGGTGCCACCGGCGTCGCCTGCGAGCAATCCGGTTTGAGCCAGGTAGACGCGGTCTTTGCTGGAATCCAGCAGCACAAACGGGTGTGAATCCGCGCCTTTGCCACCGTGTTTCAGAAACTCCGATTTCACGATCGAGCCGCCGTCGCTGTCAAAGGTGAGCTTCAATACATCAGACGCAACGACTACGCTTTCCCGGGGAATCGCCGCCAATGGAGTGGTTTCAGGCGCAGGACTCATCACTTCCGGCATTTGTGACGCCGTGGCCTTTATGCTAGCCGTCGGCAAATCAGACGTCGAAGGTATCGGCGTCTGTGCGCCTGAGGGCGCGGTGGCCACAGAAGGTGCGGTTTTGGGGAAAAAAGTGGCGTGACGTCCGTTGAATACCTGCCACTGATCCCAAAGCAAAACAATGGAGAAGCCAAAGATCACCCACAAAATGGTGCGGCGAATATCGTTCATGAAGATTTCTTTTGAGTGGCGGCTGGGATCAGCCGGGTGAATAACCGGGGTTTCGAGGCGGGAACAGGATCGCTTCCGCCGGCACACCAAGGATGACAGCGACCAAGGCGTTTCAAAGTCAGGTAGCTGCCTGCCGCCGAACCGTGCTGCTGTAGTGCTTGCAGCGAATAGGCCGAGCAGGTCGGCTCGAACCGGCAGGACGAACCAAGCCAAGGACTTAGAAACAGGCGGTAGCCTTTGACCAAGCCGATCAGCGCTGCTTTAATCATGCGCGGTCTTGTCGAGTTGAGCTTGCTGAAGGGCGTGCGACGGCTGTTGCAAACAATTGCTGCAACTCCTGTCGTACGGTGGACTTCAGCTTCTCAGACGTCGCACTGGGAAACAAGGTTCGATCAAAGTCCGACCGAAGTCGAATGACATGCGCAGCATCAGGCAGTGCCAGTTCGAAGTCGGCGCTGACGCAATAAATCTGGCGACGGATGGTATTCCGTGTCACTGCACGTTTGGCCCAGCGTTTGGGCACCATGGCGGCAAGCCAAACCCCTTGAACGTCAAAAAGCGCCAGTTTTGGCGCTAGAGCGGACCGGGTGATTGGCGCGGCGGTCGTCGGTTGATCCAACCCCGCGCGATGCAACGCAAAATGCGTCGTCCGCGCTACAGTGCCTCCAGACAATGCAGCTTGAAACTGACTTCGAGTTTTCAGTCGCTGCATTTGCTTTGGGCGGTTTGGTTCAGACCAAGCAACTGCGCAACGCGCCGAAGCTGTCTTTAGACGGCCAGACGCTTGCGGCCTTTGGCGCGGCGAGCATTGATCACGGCACGGCCGCCGCGAGTTTTCATGCGAACCAAGAAGCCGTGAGTGCGGGCGCGGCGGATCTTGGATGGTTGGTAAGTGCGTTTCATTTTGGAAATCCTAAAGGGCTCAATGTCGACCCACCAAAGTTAAAACAATGAAGGGGGTCGCTGACTTTCTCCCTTAACTCAATTAAGGGAACCTCGGATTATGGCAAACTTTGTCAGGAAGGGCAAGGCCACTGGCGCCGTTGCCGCGCTTGCGACGAATTGGGCGGGGTCGACTGCCTTGTGGATAAGGTCTTGACAATCTACAATTCGAGCCTTTGAAGTACATGGCTATCCACAGAGGCAATCACCCACAATGACAGAGGGATTTATCGAAAACCAACCCGGGACAGGAGTTGGTCCTGGACAAAGTCTGTGGCAAACGTGTATTGATCAACTGGCTCAGGAGCTTCCTGAGCAGCAATTCAATACCTGGATCAAACCGTTAACCGCTCAGGTGTCTGATGACCTTGGGAAGGTCACCATATTCGTGGCCAATCGCTTCAAGTTGGACTGGATACGGGCGCAGTACAGCCAACGCCTGTCCGGCCTCATGGAGTCACTTTCTGGTCAGGTTGTTCAAATTGAGTTAGCACTTGCTCCCCGAGAGGTGCCCGTTCGAAGCCAGGCACCGCAGCGAGTGGTCGATCCTCTTCCCGTCGCCTCGGTCGTGAATCAAACCCCCAGCGAGGAGCGAAACAGCAATGAATTCCGAAATCGCCTCAATTCAGCACTGACATTTGACACCTTGGTCGAAGGCACTGCCAATCGCATGGCGCGCGCCGCAGCGATGCATGTGTCCAGCATGCCGGGCCATCTTTACAACCCGCTTTTCATTTATGGCGGGGTCGGATTGGGAAAGACCCACTTGATGCACGCGGTGGGCAATCGCTTGATGGCAGACAAGCCGGGATCCAAAGTTCTCTACATCCATGCAGAACAGTTTGTCTCGGATGTGGTTAAGGCCTACCAGCGCAAGACGTTCGACGAATTCAAGGAGCGTTATCACTCACTTGATTTGCTGCTGATTGATGACGTGCAGTTTTTTGCCAACAAAGAACGCACTCAAGAGGAATTTTTCAACGCGTTTGAAGCCTTGTTGGCGAAAAAGTCACACATTGTGATGACCAGCGACACCTATCCCAAGGGTTTGGCGGATATTCATGAGCGCCTGGTGTCTCGTTTCGACTCCGGTTTGACGGTGGCCATTGAACCGCCGGAGCTGGAAATGCGGGTCGCCATTTTGATAAACAAGGCGCGCGTCGAAGGCATTGATATGCCGGAGGAGGTTGCATTTTTTGTCGCTAAAAACGTGCGTTCCAACGTTCGTGAGTTGGAGGGTGCCCTACGCAAAATCCTGGCCTATTCGCGCTTCAATCAAAAGGAAATCTCAATTCTGTTGGCGCGAGAGGCGTTGCGTGATTTGTTGTCGATTCAGAATCGTCAAATTTCTGTGGAAAACATTCAGAAGACGGTGGCGGATTACTACAAAATCAAGATCGCTGACATGTACTCCAAGAAGCGCCCGGCCAGCATTGCGCGGCCACGGCAAATTGCGATGTACCTTGCAAAAGAGCTGACTCAAAAAAGTTTGCCGGAGATTGGTGAGCTATTTGGTGGCCGCGATCACACCACGGTGTTGCATGCGGTTCGAAAAATTGGTGGCGAGCGTCAGCAATTGACCGAATTGAACCAACAGCTTCATGTGTTGGAGCAGACCCTGAAAGGCTGATCGCCTGCAAAAAAAGGGAAAATGGCAGAGTTAGCGAGTACATCCCCAATTGGGTCGTTGAATAGCGTTAAAGATAGATATTTATAAAGAGGTTGACATGATCGTCCTGAAGGCCACACAAGACAAAGTTTTATCGGTTTTGCAATCGGTATCCGGCATCGTTGAGCGCCGGCACACCTTGCCTATTCTGGCCAATGTATTGATTCGCAAAACCGGTTCGTCATTGCAGTTGACGACCAGCGATCTCGAAATCCAGATTCGCACCACCGTGGAGATGGATGGCGACAGCGGTGACTTCACCACCACCGTGGGCGCGCGCAAACTCATTGACATTCTGCGCACCATGCCCTCGGACCAAGTGGTTTCGCTGGAGTCCAGCGCCAGCAAGCTCATCCTCAAGGGTGGCAAAAGCAAGTTCACGCTGCAGTCCATGGCTGCCGAAGACTTTCCGCTGGTTCAAGAGGCTGCCAACTTTGGACCGGCATTCACCGTGCCGCAGAAGACGCTCAAGAGCTTGTTAAATCAAGTCTCTTTTGCCATGGCCGTGCATGACATTCGCTATTACCTGAACGGCATTTTGTTTGTGGCCGAAGGCAAGCAACTCAGTCTGGTTTCCACCGACGGACACCGCCTGGCATTCGCCTCCGCCACGCTCGACGTTGAGGTGCCCAAGCAAGAGGTCATCTTGCCGCGCAAAACCGTGATCGAACTGCAGCGCCTGTTGTCCGACGCCGAAGGCGCGATCGAGATGCAGTTTGCCAACAACCAGGCCAAGTTTGGCTTTGAGGGCATGGAGTTTGTCACCAAGCTGGTCGAGGGCAAGTTCCCCGATTACAACCGTGTCATCCCCAAAAACCACAAAAATAGCATTACCTTGGGCCGCACCGCCTTGCTGGCCACCTTGCAGCGCACCGCAATTCTGACCAGTGACAAATTCAAGGGTGTTCGCCTCAACATTGACCCCGGCACGCTGCGCGTGGCGTCCAACAACGCCGAGCAAGAAGAGGCTGTGGACGAGTTGGACATTGACTACGGCGGCGACAGCATCGAGATCGGATTCAACGTGACGTATCTGATTGATGCACTGTCCAACATGAGCCAAGACATGGTGACGCTGGAACTGTCTGACGGCAACAGTTCAGCCCTTTTCACCATTCCCGACAACACCACGTTCAAGTATGTCGTGATGCCGATGCGGATTTAAAACTGCATGCCTTGCTACACGCATTGACCAAACCCGCGATGAACATTTTGTTCATCGCGGGTTTGGTCTTTCCAGAGTTTGAGAAATTGTGAGAGAAGTGAGTTATGACCGAAGAAAATAAGCCAGTTCAACCCCCTGTGAATGACGAAAACGCGGTGCACACCGGCGCGAGCACTGCCGGTAGCTCCAACTTCCAGCCTACCATCGACAGCAATCAGGCAGGCGCCTCAGAGGCGTATGGCGAAGGCTCCATCCAGATTCTGGAAGGTCTGGAGGCCGTGCGTAAACGCCCCGGCATGTACATCGGCGACACCTCGGACGGCACAGGTTTGCATCACCTGGTTTTCGAGGTGGTGGACAACTCCATTGACGAGTCGCTGGCCGGTCATTGCGATGACATTCTTGTCACCATTCACTCCGACAACTCCATCAGCGTGGTTGACAACGGACGCGGCATTCCCACCGGCGTCAAGATGGACGACAAGCACGAACCCAAGCGCAGTGCGGCAGAGATTGCCTTGACTGAACTGCACGCTGGCGGCAAGTTCAACCAGAACAGCTACAAGGTGTCCGGTGGATTGCACGGCGTGGGTGTCAGTTGCGTGAACGCGTTGTCCAAAATGCTGCGTTTGACGATTCGCCGTGATAGCAAAGTGCATGTCATGGAGTTCAGCCGCGGCTTTGTACAAAACCGCATCACCGAAATGGTGGGCGGCGTTGAGGTTTCCCCCCTGAAGGTGACGGGCACCACAGAAAAGCGGGGCACTGAAGTTCACTTCCTGCCAGACACGGACATCTTCAAGGAAAACAACGATTTCCACTACGAGATCCTCAGCAAGCGCCTGCGTGAGCTCAGTTTCCTGAACAATGGTGTCAAGATTCGCCTCAAAGACGAGCGCAGTGGCAAAGAAGACGACTTCTCCGGTGCCGGTGGCGTGCAAGGCTTTGTGAACTTCATCAACAAAGGCAAAACGGTGTTGAATCCCAACATCTTTCATGCCACGGGTGACCGCCAAAGCGACCAGAACACCAACATTGGTGTTGAAGTCGCCATGCAGTGGAACAGCGGCTACAACGAGCAAGTTTTGTGCTTCACCAACAACATTCCCCAGCGAGACGGTGGCACCCACCTCACCGGCCTGCGGGCGGCCATGACCCGTGTCATCAATAAATACATTGACGACACCGAAATCGCCAAAAAAGCCAAAGTTGAAGTCACCGGCGACGACATGCGCGAAGGCCTGACCTGCGTGCTCAGCGTCAAAGTACCTGAGCCCAAATTCAGCAGCCAGACCAAAGACAAGCTGGTCAGCTCCGAGGTGCGTGGTCCCGTAGAAGACATCGTCAGCAAACTGCTCTACGACTACCTGCAAGAGCGCCCCGCCGACGCCAAAATTATTGTTGCCAAGATCATTGAAGCCGCCCGTGCCCGCGAGGCTGCGCGAAAAGCCCGCGACATGACGCGCCGCAAAGGCGTGCTGGACGGCATGGGCCTGCCCGGCAAGCTGGCTGATTGCCAGGAAAAAGACCCTGCCATGTGCGAAATCTACATCGTCGAGGGTGACTCCGCCGGCGGCTCCGCCAAGCAGGGACGTGACCGCAAATTTCAGGCGATTTTGCCGTTGCGCGGCAAAATTTTGAACGTTGAAAAAGCACGCTACGAAAAGCTGCTCACCAGCAACGAGATCTTGACGCTGATTACCGCCTTGGGCACCGGCATCGGCAAAGCCGGTGGCACCACTGGCAACGATGACTTCAACGTCGCCAAGCTGCGCTACCACCGCATCATCATCATGACCGACGCCGACGTTGACGGCGCCCACATTCGTACCCTGCTGCTCACCTTCTTCTACCGCCAGATGCCAGAGCTGGTGGAGCGTGGCCACATCTACATTGCGCAGCCGCCGCTCTACAAAGTCAAGGCCGGCAAAGAAGAGTTGTACCTGAAGGACGCGCCCGCTCTGGACAGCTTCTTGCTGCGTATCGCCTTGGTGAATGCCTCCGTCATCACCGGTGGCGCCAACAGCACCACCCTCACTGGCGATGTGCTGGCTGAACTGGCGCGCAAGCACCAGGTCGCACAGGGTGTCATCGCTCGCTTGCGCAACTTCATGGACGCAGAAGCCTTGCGCTCCGTGGCCGACGGCGTTGTGCTGAATCTGGACACCGTGGCCGATGCTGAAGTGTCTGCCGCTGCCCTGCAAGCCAAGCTGCCTGATGCTGAAGTGGCCGGTGAGTTTGACGAGCGCTCGGACAAACCCATTCTGCGTATCAGCCGTCGTCACCACGGCAACGTCAAGAGCAGTGTGCTCACACAAGACTTTGTGCACGGTGCCGACTACGCCGCCTTGGCCGAAGCCGCCAACACTTTCCGCTACTTGCTCGGCGAAGGTGCCAAGGTCACACGCGGTGAAGGCGAGCGCCAGAAGGAAGAGAAAGTGGCCGATTTCCGCGAAGCCATGGCCTGGCTTATCGGTCAAGCCGAGCACGCCACCTCGCGCCAGCGCTACAAAGGATTGGGTGAGATGAACCCCATGCAGCTCTGGGAGACCACGATGGACCCCACTGTGCGGCGCTTGCTTAAAGTGCAAATTGATGACGCCATCGAAGCCGATCGCGTTTTCACCATGCTGATGGGCGACGACGTGGAGCCCCGCCGAGAGTTCATCGAAGCCAACGCCTTGCGCGCAGGCAATATCGATATTTAAGCTTAGTGTAGGTAGCCTGATAAGCTGAGAAATTGAAACCCATAAGTTGAGAAATTTATGGGTTTCTTGCTTCTGGTGGTTCGTTGTTGATCGAAAGGTTGTTATCTCTATGTACGAACACATTGCGTCCAAGCTGCAGCGCGGCGAGACCATCATTCTTGACGGGGGCACGGGCACTGACATCCAACGCCGTGGCGCGCCCATGAGTGGCGACACTTGGTGCGCGGAGGTGAACCTGACCCATCCGGACATCGTGCGTGCGGTCCACCACGACTACATCGCGGTTGGGGCTGATGTGATCACCGCCAACACCTTTGCCACCAGCGCCTTGCTGTTCAACGCGCTGGGCCGCGACGACGAGTTGCTGGCCATCGACCGTGCCGCCGTGGCCATTGCCCGGGAAGCGGCGCAGGGCAAACCAGTGGCGGTGGCGGGTTCCATGTCCACCATGCGCCCGGTCGTGGCGGGCTCAGACCGCACCGCCAAGCAGCAAGAGTGGCCTGAGGCGCAGGCACGAGCCCTGTTCGAGCGCAAGGCCCAAAACCTCGCCTCTTCGGGGGTGGACTTCATCCTCATGGAGATGATGCGCGACGTGGCGTATTCGCTGTGGGCGACGCAAGCCGCTCTCGCCACGGGCCTGCCGGTTTGGGTAGGCATCGCCACTGAGCGGCGTGCCGATGGCGAGCTCGTGGGCTTCAGCCATGACGATCAACTGTTGGACGACGTGGTGCGCGTGCTGGCCGCCACCTGCCCGGCCCACATCAGCATCATGCATTCGTCGCCCAATGACACCGGAGACGCCATCGATATCGTCAAGCGCCACTGGCAAGGGCCACTCGGCGTCTACCCGGAAAGCGGCTATTTCAAAATGCCAGAGTGGAGCTTTGTCGACATCATTTCACCAGGCGATTTGGTGGATCGGGCGCAAGGTTGGCAGAGCCAGGGTGTTACAGCCTTCGGTGGTTGCTGCGGGCTTGGGCCTGATCACATAGCCGCGCTTGCCAAGCGTTATCGCGCTTGAGCCAGTTAAGCTAAGCGGCCTCAACCGCGGCTGCCAGGCCATCAAACGCGCTCAACAGGCGCTACCATGCCGCCATGTGCAGTCATTACCAAGCCCTGAAAGAACAAGAGCGCTTGCAGCGCTTGTTCCTCGTTCAACCGCCCGCTGATTTGGGCAAGGTCGATATGTGGCCTGGCTACACCGGCACATTTGTCCGTGCGCACCCGCAGTCGCAAGTGGGCGACGAAGCCGTGCCAGCGCGCGAAGCCTTGCCCGGACTCTTCGGGTTGGTGCCACACTGGTCCCCGGACACCAAAATCACCCAATACACCTACAACGCCCGCAGCGAAACCGTGGCCAGCAAGCCCAGTTTTCGGGACGCGTGGAACAAGGCCCAGCACTGCATCATTCCTGCCGAGGCCATTTTTGAGCCCGACTGGCGCAGCGGCCGGCCCGTGCCCACCCGCATTGCGCGGGCGGATGGCGAGCCCTTGGGCATTGCCGGCCTGTGGTCCGCCTGGAAGTCACCCCAAGGCGAGGTGGTGCACAGCTTCACCATGCTTACCCTCAACGCCGCCCAGCACCCTTTGATGCGGCTGTTTCACAAACCCAACGATGAAAAGCGCATGGTCGTCATCCTGCATGACGACCAGTACGACGACTGGCTCAACGCCAGGCCCGAACACAGCAAACCATTGCTGCGGCCCTATCCCGCCGACAATCTGGCCGCCAGAGCGGCGCTGGGGCCGCAAACCACGCTGTTTTAAGGTAGAGCGAATCAGTCCGCCGAGTCACTTTCGCGCAGGTGGCTCAAACCGCGTCGGCTTGTGCCTCTGGCGCAGCACGCTGAAACGGCTCCAATGCCAGGCACGCCGCTTCGATGCGGCGGATGGCGGGGAAGGCGTCCAGCGGGGTGTCAAAGCGGCGGGCGTTGAACACTTGGGGGACCAGGCAGCAGTCGGCCAGCGTGGGGGTGTCGCCGTGGCAAAAGGTGCCGGTGTCGGGGTGGTTCAACTGGGCTTCCAATGCGGTGAACCCTAGCGTGATCCAGTGGCGGTACCAGTGGGCTTTGGCGGCTTCGTCCAGCTGGTGTTCGCGTTGCAGGTACTGCAACACGCGCAGGTTGTTCAATGGGTGCATCTCGCAGGCAATGCTTTGGGCCATAGTGCGAATGCGGGCCCGGTCCAGCGCGTTGCCGGGCAGCAGGCTGGGGCTGGGGTGCACTTCGTCCAGGTATTCCATGATGGCCAGCGATTGGATCAGGGCCAGGTCGCCGTCCACCAGCGTGGGCACCAGCTCTGCCGGGTTGAGTTGGGCGTAGCTGCTGGCGTGTTGTTCGCCGCCGTCGCGAAGCAGGTGCACCGGCACTGACTCATAAGGCAGGCCTTTGAGGTTCAGCGCAATGCGCACCCGGTACGAAGACGAGCTGCGAAAGTAGGTGTAGAGCTTGAGCATGGGCAGCCCTAGACCAGCGCACGCGCTGGCAACAGCGTGCCGCTGACTTCGCCAAAGCCGACCCGGGCCGCGCCTGGCTTCTTGCACGCGCCCCGGAAGGTGACGGTGTCGCCGTCTTCCAGAAAGGTGCGGGTTTCGCCCGAGGGCAAGGCCAGCGTGCGGCTGCCACCGACGGACAACTCAATCAAGGCGCCGGCTTCGTCCAGCGTGGGGCCGGACTGGGTGCCGCTGCCCAGCAGGTCGCCGGGTTGCAGGTTGCAGCCGTTCACCGTGTGGTGCGCCACCATTTGCGACACCGACCAGTAGGCGTGACGGAAATTGCTGCGTGACAGGCGGTGCTCAGGCAGGCCTTGTTCGCGCATGGCAGCGCTCTGGATGAACACCTCGAGCTCAATGTCAATGGCACCGCTGGCGCGCAGGGTGGCCGAGTCGAGGTAGGCCAGGGGTTGCGGGTCGTCGCTGGGCCGGGTCCAGGGCTGTCGGTAGGGTGCGAGCGCTTCCAGTGTCACGATCCAGGGTGAGACGGTGCTGGCAAAATTTTTGGACAGAAACGGGCCCAGCGGCTGGTATTCCCAGCCCTGAATGTCGCGGGCAGACCAATCGTTGAACAGGCACAGACCAAAGACGTGGGACTCGGCCTCGTCCAGCGGCACAGGCTCACCCAGCGCGTTAGCGGTGCCCATGTAGACGCCGAGTTCCAATTCGTAGTCCATGCGCCGGCTGGGGGTGAGCTGGGGTGTGGCCGCACCGGGAGCCAGGGTCTGGCTCACCGGGCGGTGAAAGGACTGGCCGGAGACGCCAATGGACGAAGAACGGCCGTGGTAGCCAATGGGCAGCCACTTGTAGTTGGGCATCAGCGGGTTGTCCGGCCTGAACAGTTTGCCCACGTTGGTGGCGTGGTGCACGGACGTGTAGAAGTCGGTGTAGTCGCCAATGTGCGCGGGCACGGTGAACTCGGCCTCGGCTTGCGGCACCAGGCAGCGACTCAAAGCCGACTCCAGTTCAGCGCCTTCGCTTAAAGCGCGCGACAGGGCTGCACGCAATGCCGACCAGGCCTTGGGCCCCAAGGCCATGAAAGCATTGAGGGTAGGTGCACCACAAGCGCGGGCCGCATCACCGGCGTCGTCACTGAAGGCTCCCAAGTGCTGCGCGGCGCTCAGGTCCAGAATCTGGTCGCCCATGGCCACACCGCCGCGAAAGGCCTCGGTGCTGCCGGCGCGGCGAAACACACCAAATGGCAGGTTTTGAATCGGAAAATCACAGTCGGGCTGGTTGGCGGAGGTGACCCAGCTTTTGAGCGCGGGGTTGTGCGTGGGGTTCAATCCAATCACTGGGGCACTCCGCTTCCGTCATGCATCCAGGCCGCGTGCTTGGGGGCTTTTTTGGTGCGGTCCCATTCGTTGAGCATGTCCCATTTCACGTCGTCCAGCGCCTTGTCCATGGCAGGGGTGGCGGTGTTAAAGGCCAGTTCCAGGCGGTGGCCGCTGGGGTCAAAGAAGTAAATGGACTTGAAAAGCGTGTGGTTGGTCACGCCAATCACTTCAATACCGGCGGCCTCCAGGCGCTCCTTGGTGGTGAGCAGGTCGCCCATGCTGGCCACCTCAAAAGCAATGTGCTGCGTCCACGCGGGCGTGTTGTGGTCCCGGTCCATGGGCAGGGCGTTGGGCAGCTCAAAAAAGGCCAGGATGTTGCCCATGCCGGCGTCAATAAAGACGTGCATGTAAGGGTCTGGCGCCTTGGTGGAGGGCACCTCGTCTTCGGCAATGGCCAGCACAAACTTCATGCCGAGGTGCTTTTCGTACCACTCGACGGTTTGTTTGGCGTTGATACAGCGGTAGGCGACGTGGTGAATCTTTTTGACGAGCATGGCGGTCTCCAGTGAATGCGGTTGAACGGCAGAAGCCTTGGGGTGATTAAAAAGCCTTTTCATCTATCATTCAAACGAATTTTTATGATGAATTTATCTGGCTAGCTTATGAATGTCACTTTGCGCCAACTGCGCGCCTTTTGTGCCCTGGCCCACACCAGCAGCTTCACCGAGGCCGCCACCAGCTTGCATGTGACCCAATCGGCCCTGAGCGGGCTGATCAAAGAGCTGGAGCAGATTTTGGGCGTACAGGTGGTGCACCGCAGCACGCGCAAGGTGCAGCTCTCGGAGGCCGGGCGCGAGTTTTACCCCCTGGCCGTCAAAATCTTGCAAGACCTGGACGGCGCACTGGACGCCATGGCCGACCTGAAGGCGCTGAAACGCGGGGTGGTTCGCATCGCCGCGCCGCAGCTCATGTCCTGCACCGTGCTGCCCGAGGTGATGGCCGCTTTCAAACGGGAGTGCCCGGACATTCAGGTGCGGCTGTTTGACAGCATGGTGGAAAGCGTGTTGCTCCGAGTGAGTAGCGGCGAGGTGGATTTAGGCGTTGGCCCCGAGCGCGAGTCTTTGCCCGAGATTGAGGCCCGCACCCTGTTTGAATTGCCGTTTGTGGTGGTGTTTCCGCCCGACCACGCGCTGGCGGCCAAGAAAACCGTGCGCTGGAGCGAGGCGCTGGCCCACCCACTGATTGCGCTGCAAGGCGAGTTCACCCAGCGCCTGCGGGGTGACTTGTTTGAGGCACTGCGGGGCGGCGCGCTGACCCCCAGCAACGAGGTGGGTTTCATGACCACTGCCTTCAGCATGGTGAGCGCCGGGCTGGGGGTGACCACCTGCCTGCCTTACGCCGGCACGCTCATCAAGCGTTTTCAACTGGAGAGCCGCCCGCTGGTGGCCCCAGAGATTCAGCGCAAGTTTTTCATCTTTACCCGCAAAGACCGCCCGCTGTCACCAGCGGCACAACGCTTTGCCGAGTTCCTGACGGACTACGTGGCTGCGAACGATTGGCGGGTGGTTTGAGCGAACGGCGCCGCCGCTTGACGCGGGCCCGCTTTCACTGAAGGTGGTACGCTGAATGTACTTAAGGAGCCCCCCAACACCGTGACCCAAGTTCGAATCAGCCATACAACGGTCTATCACTACCGCACCCCCGTCAGCCTGAGTCCGCACCGGCTGATGTTGCGCCCCAGAGAAAGCCGTGAACTGCAACTGCTCTCGCACACGCTGAAGGTGTCACCGGATGTCACGGTTGCGTGGGCCAACGACGTCTGGGGCAATGCGATTGCGACGGCGTCGTTCAGCGGCCAGACCGACGTGTTGCGGATTGAGAGCAAGCTCGAACTGGACCTCACCGGCAACCCCTGGCCGATTTTCAACATTACGGCAGCAGCCCAGAGCTACCCTTTCTACTATTCGAACGACGATCGCGCTGACTTGGGAGCGTTGGCCATCCAGCAGTACCTTGACCCCATGGGCCGCCTGCAAAAATGGGCCCGGTCATTCGTGCGGGGCGCCGCACCCGACACGCTGGAGTTGCTGAAGGCCATCAGCCACGGCGTGTCTGAAGCCCTGCAGTACGAGGTGCGCGAAAGCGAAGGCACCCAAACGCCCATCGAATCGCTGGACCGCGGCAAGGGCTCGTGCCGCGACTTCGCCATTTTGTTCGCCGAAGCGGTACGCAGCCTGGACATCGGCGCCCGCATCGTGTCGGGCTATCTGTACGACCCGCAAAGCACCCAGACGGGCTCCTCGGGGTCCGGCTCCACCCATGCGTGGACCGAGGTCTATGTGCCGGGGGCGGGATGGATCACCTTCGACCCGACCAACCGCAGCATCGGCGGATTCAACCTGGTCCCGGTCGCCGTGGCCCGCGACATCACGCTGTTGATGCCGGTGTCAGGCAGCTATGTGGGCGCCGCTGACGCGTTTGCGGGCATGGAGGTTGAAGTCCTCGTGAGCTGAGCGGCGACCAGCGCGCCCACGGCCCCCGGCGGCGCAACGTTTTGCCGGGCTTTTGCCGGACGACGGGTCGGAGATGTGAGAGAGGTACCTGTCATCTTCCACTAACTCAGCCAAATGGGGATGGTCAGAGTGCGGCGAAGCGGTGAAGATCGTTAACTGAGCAGGCGACTGCAATTCTCAAAAGCTCCGCCGCCCATTGGGCCAGATGTCGACAGTCAAATCAATTCGAACCCGCAAGAACATGAAATATTCCCTGCCGACGGTCGTCCTACGTTGACTCCCAGGGAGGCTTGCTGGGGGTTGTGGGCCACGGCAGTGGCATTTGCTGCGTTTGGATTCACCACTTTGGAGACTCCTCCTCAGCCCTTTGCAGGGCGGTTGGCGTGGCTTTACAAGTTCGCCGACTCGCAGTGAGGGCAAGCCGGCCCTGCGTTGGTGCACTTCGCGTTCGCCGCATTTATGGGTGTGCTTGGGTTGCTGCTGTGGCATCGTGCCTCCGTCCGATCCACACTTGATCTGCGCCCAGCAGAGAACGATGATCGATAGCAGGTAGATCAAATACTGCGCTAGCAAGTGGAAAGGCGGGTCGCTATTCCGGCAGAACATGTCTGCCACGCCTCTTCTCGGAACAAGTTTTTGATGGGATTTTTCTTAGAACTATCTATTCAAGCTGAAACTTAAGCCATTGATTCAATTGAACTTAATTATTTATGAATCTATTCATAAAATGAGTCATGACCACCGACAACCCCCTCGTCCCCAAAGTTTTGCAAGCCCTGCGCCGTCAGGGTGGGGTGCTGTCCAGCGCGGAGTTGCAGGAGCAGTTGGGGGTGAGCCAGCCGACGGTGTCGCGGGCGTTGGCGCCGCTGGTTCAGGCGGGGCAGGTGCAAAAGGTGGGCGCGGCGCGTTCGCAGCGTTATGTGTTGCCGCGCACGGTGGCGGGTGTGGGCCGCGAGGTGCCGGTGATGCGGGTCAACGAGCAGGGTCAGGCGTCGCCTTTTGCCCGCTTGGTGCCCTTGCAAGGTGGTGCTGTTTGGGTGGATGAGGCGGACGGCCTGAGCCAGCAACACGGCGGCTTGCCCTGGTTTCTGGACGACATGCGCCCGCAAGGCTTCATGGGCCGCACTTTTGCCCATGCCCACCCTGAACTGCAACTGGGCACGGACCCGCGCCACTGGAATGACGACGACGTGCTGCGGGCGTTGGCCCTGTTTGGCGATGACTTGCCCGGCAATTTGGTGGTGGGCGAAGCTGCGTTTCAGCGCTTTCACACCCTGCCCCAGCGCGCCTCACGGGCGGAGTCGCACGCCGACTACCCGCGCATGGCCGAGCAAGCGATGCAGGGCACGTTGTCGGGATCGTCAGCAGGGGGTGAGCAGCCTAAGTTTTGTACGCGCCACGGCGAGCGCCATGTGATTGTGAAGTTTTCCCCCGCAGGGGACGCGCCCGTGGACCAGCGCCTGCGGGACTTGCTGGTGTGCGAGCATTTGGCTTTGAGTGTGTTGGCGCAGGCGGGCTTGCCAGCGGCCAAGACGAACATCGTCTCAGGCGGCGGGCGCATTTTTCTGGAGGCCGAGCGGTTTGACCGAACCGCCCACGGCCGCATCGGCATGGTGTCTTTGATGGTGTACGACAACGAATACGTGGGGGAGATGGACAACTGGGCGGCCACGGCCAACCGCATGCTGTCGCGCGGCCTGCTCACCCCAAAGGACGCCCGCACGCTGCGCCTGTTGGAAGCGTATGGCGTGCTGATTGCCAACACCGACCGCCACTACGGCAACATTTCGCTTATTTTGGACCAGGACGACTGGACGCTTTCGCCCACCTACGACATGCTGCCCATGATGTACGCCCCCGTCGGCGGCGAGCTGGTGGCGCGCGACTTTGCCGCCCGGCCCCTGCAACCCACGGCCGCCACCCTGCCGGAGTGGAACCAAGCTCGCACCTTGGCCACCGCGTTTTGGCAAGCCGCAGCCAGCGACAAGCGGGTGTCGGACGGTTTCAGAGCCATTGCGACCCAAAATTTGAGCCATATTGGCCTCTAGCTCAAGCGCAGTATGCGCAAGCAGCTATCAAAAAAAGAGTAAATAGACATACCCTCTGTCTTGACCGATGATCCCAAATGCCATGATCGCCTTGTACGCAGGGCATCCGCACCCAAGTGATATCGATTGTTTTACCTCACTCGCAAGGGCCTACCGTGTCTGACTCCATCATCATCCAAAAACCCCTTCATGCCGCGCAGCAACTCTTGGTGTTGCACCACGGCGTGGGCGGCAATGCGCAGGACATGGTGCCCTTGGGGCAACATCTGGCGGCGCAGTTTCCCAACGCCTTTATCGTGAGCGTCCACGCGCCCTATGTCAGCGATCTGGGCAGTAGCGGCGCAGGCGCCCAGTGGTTTTCTGTGCAAGGCATCACCGACGAGAACCGCCCCACGCGCGTGGCCGAGGTCATGCCCGCCTTCATCCACAACCTGCGCTACTGGCAGCAAACCAGCGGCGTCGAGCCTGGCGCTACCGCCGTTATCGGCTTTTCGCAGG
This sequence comes from Rhodoferax sp. PAMC 29310, assembly GCF_017948265.1. Lineage (NCBI taxonomy): Bacteria > Pseudomonadati > Pseudomonadota > Betaproteobacteria > Burkholderiales > Comamonadaceae > Rhodoferax > Rhodoferax sp. PAMC 29310. The sequence continues at coordinate 3,339,565 of NZ_CP072852.1, forward strand.
GTGCCATCATGGCGCTGGAGGCCGCGCAGGCACAGGCCGGGCTGGCGGCGCGCATCGTCGCACTGTCGGGGCGCTATGCACAGTTGCCTGAGCACGCCCCCGAGAAAACCACACTGCACTTTATCCATGGCAAGTCCGATCCGGTGATTCAATACGGGCACTGCGTGACGGCGGCTGAGCGCTTGGTGCGCTTGGGCGGCGACATCACCGCTGACGTGATTCCCTACCTGCTCCATGAAGTGACAGAAGAAGTGATGGACATGGTGGTTGAGCGCTTTACCGGCCACATTCCCAAACACCAATGGGAAGAGGTGCAAAAGGCAGCTGCCGAGCACCAGAACTTGAAACCCTGACGTCCCTCGTCAATACAACTTGATGCGTGTGACGCTCGTGAATGATGGGAGAGGAATGATCGGTGCGCTCCGCTTCCAGTCGTTTGGCGGGCGTGACTGAATTACGGGACTCGACCCATGTCGGGCTTAACAAGCGGTCAACTGTTGACCCGACAGCTGACATTCAAATGTCGAACCGAACTATGCGGAAATTGTCAACTTTAAGGGCGTCGACATCCCCGCGAAAGGTGGTGAAATACTGACCATCAGAATCTCCACTAAACACTTGCAGCGTTTAGTGGGGTAAGTGCAGACGCTGGAGCGTGATCGAAAAAATAAGACTAAGAGGTTTCGGCTCCACTTATGGACCGCCAAGGCACTATTGAGGCTGAGCGAAATGGCCTGATCGATCAGTTAAAAGCTGAAACCTCAGTAGCAGGTCGACGAAGAATAATATTCACGATTGAGTGAAAACTTCAATAAGACATAAGGGATGCAACATGACAAAGACACAACTCAGAAAAATAGTAATTGAAAAATTTCGCGCACTCAACAACGTCGAAGTTGAGTTCGGCGATTACATCACCGTCATTTGCGGAAAGAACGGCACATCCAAATCGTCAATTCTTGGGATCGCAGCGCAAATTTTCAGCTTTGAAAAAGACTACATCACTGGCGCAAGTCTTCGCGAGTTCAAGCAAATCAGCGGTCATGGTTTTAAATCTCAATACAAGGAGCACATCAGAATATCTGAGATATTTGATGTGCCAGGATCGCTGTCTGCCATCATTCATTTGCACGATGGATACACAGACCAAGCTGCTACAGCCAATTTAGAACTGATGACGCGTGGTGTTACTGAAAACGAAAAGAAAAAGGTATTACCGCGCCCTGTCATACGGAAAAACAGTATCGCTACGGGAAACACCAGCAGAAACTTCACGCATCCAGTGATGAGGGTGTCCCGAATTTTGTGTAAACGGCGGTTAAGTTAGACGCGCGGCATGCGCTCGTCAAACTGAATGGTAAAGCGGTTCAGAGCAGCCTTCCAATCCCGAATCGGCATCGTCCATTTCTGGCTGATGTTGTTCAGTGCCAGATAGAACAGCTTGAACACTGCGTCCTCAGTTGGGAACGAGCCGCGGGTCTTGGTTATTTTGCGCAGGCTCATGTTCACGGACTCAATGGCGTTGGTCGTGTAAATCACTTTTCGGATGTCTGGCGGGTATTCAAAGAACGGTATCAAGCGTGTCCAGTTGCGCCGCCAGGAGCGCCCAATCGGAGCGAAGGAATCGTCCCATTTGACCTCGAATGCCGTGAGTTGTCGCTCAGCTTCGGATTCAGTGGGCGCAGCGTAAATCAGCCGCAAATCCGCGGCGACTTCCTTGCGCTGTTTCCACCCCACGAAGTTCAGGCTGTGACGCACCATGTGAACAATGCAAAGCTGCACCGTCGCCTTGGGGAAGACTGCCTCAATGGCGTCAGGGAAACCTTTGAGCCCATCTACGCAGGCGATAAAGATGTCAGCCACGCCCCGGTTCTTCAGTTCAGTCACCACCTGCAGCCAGAACTTGGCCCCTTCGGTTTGGGCCATCCACAGGCCCAGTACCTCTTTGAGGCCGTCCAGGTTGACGCCAATGGCCAAGTACAGGGCCTTGACCCGCACAGTACCGTTGTCGCGCACCTTGACGTGAATGCAGTCCATGTAGACGATGGGGTACAGCGCCTCCAAGGGGCGCGACTGCCAGGCTTTGACCTCGTCCATGACGGCGTCGGTCACGGATGAAATCAGGGTAGGAGACACTTCGGCGCCGTACATCTCCTGCAGATGGCCTTGAATCTCGCGTACCGTCATGCCTCGGGCATACAGCGACAGTATCTTGTCGTCAAAGCCGCTCCAGCGGGTCTGGTGTTTGCCAATCAGTTGGGGCTCGAAGGTGCCGGCGCGGTCACGGGGGATTTCTATGGGTAGCTGGCCAAAATCGCCTTTGAGCGTTTTCTTGCTGCACCCGTTGCGGGTGTTGCCCGCTTCATTGGCAACCAACTGGTTCTTGCCGTGACCCAGGTGGCCGGTCAATTCGGCTTGCAAAGCTCGCTCGACCAAGGCTTTGGTGAGCGGCGTCAAGAGGCCATTCTGGCCAATCAGGTCTTCGGGCTTTTTGTAGTCGGCCAACAGGGCGTCAATCAGCTCGGCGGGTAAGGGTTTCATCTCTACGGTCATCTCGGCTCCATGCAAGACAGCAGTTTCCTGCCAAATAACCGTTTACACAAAACTTCTTACACCCTCAGTGATTTTTTTGAGTTTAAAGCGACTCTTTCCAATCGCAGATCGAGACTATAAAGAAATAGATCTCGATTATTTGAAAGCCCCTGAGAACGAGTTCATTGCACTAACCAACGAGCTGCTAAATCGCAACTCGACTCAAGCCACAGGCACTCACGGAACAATTGCTTCTGCCGTTGCTCATGGTGACAACTACAACCATGAGTCAGTCTCTGCGGGCGAAGACAATGCGGGTCAGATCATCATGGCGCTGCTGTTCTTCAAAAAACTCAAAGCGGAATATGCCGACTACAAAGGTGGTTTGCTGCTGATTGATGAGGCTGATGCTGGCTTGTTTCCAACTGCTCAAGTCAACCTGCTGAAGATTCTTGAACGTGAATGCAAGAAGCTCAATTTGCAGGTGGTTATGACGTCTCACTCACCTGTCATGATTGAGTACGCATACGAGCAAAGTCAGCACAAATACAGTAAAAAGTTCAAAACCGTCTATTTGAGCAATACGTATGGATCTGTTCAGGTCATGCATGATTGGTCTTGGGCGAAGACTAGCGCCGACATCCACACGAGAACTGTCAGCGCAGGACCAACAGCTATCCTTCCGAGCGTCAATGTTTATTTTGAAGACAAAGAGGCTGAGGATTTCTTCGCGGCATTAATTTTCCGGCAGCCAATTAGGAAATTTTCTAATCCGATGTCGGGCATCAAGATGGGTTGCACAAATTACGTGTATTTGCTTGATAAAAAAGTGCCAGAATTTACCGTGAATAGTGTTGTTTGTTTAGACGAAGACGCCAAGTCACTCGTCAAGGGAAAAGGGTTTAAAACTGTCGTTCTTCTCCCCGGAGATTTGCCGCCAGATCAGCTGATTTTTGAGCATCTTTACAACTTGCCTGCTGATGATTTTTTTTGGAAAAACAACTTGCAGTTTTCCCGCGAAGTCTTTACCAATTCAGCTGGCCGCGAGGCAATTAGGGAGTTGGGCATCATTGGTAACGTAGTGAATCTTAAAGAGCGTCTTGCTGCTTACCGTGGAAACAAGATAAAACGGGCTATTTTCAAGAATTTTTATAATTCTGTTGATTTCCAATTGCTGGTCGCCTCGAGTGTTAAACCGCTCAACGCGTGGCGGCATTGGGTTGAAAATAATCCGCAGGCAACTAACGTATTCTTGGAAAAATTCAAGGAAGTGCTATTCGGCGTCATGAAAGAGGGCTACGCCGTGGACGATGCCAAACTAACCGCGCTGCAAATCAAACTGAAGAAGGTGCCTGATGTTCTCAAATAGGCTTTACAGCCCACTGCGCTACCCCGGCGGAAAAGCGCCTTTTGCGCCGTTCATTGCCAAGGTAATGGAGGTCAATGGCGTATCGGGGGGCATTACCTGGAGCCCTACGCGGGCGGAGCGGGGGTTGCCCTCGATCTGCTGTTTCATGGACATGCAAGCCATATTCATATCAACGATGCAGACCCCGCAGTGTTTGCATTTTGGGTTTCTGTGACGCAGCACTCTGCGGAATTGCTTGAGTTGCTGGCATCGACGCCTATCACTATCGAAGAATGGTTCAAGTGGCGTTCGGTACTGCGCGAAGACTGCCAAGCCAGCTTGGTCGAAAAGGGGTTTGCTACCTTGTTCATGAACAGAACCAACCGTTCTGGTATTTTGAAAGCGGGCGTCATTGGTGGGAAGAACCAGGAAGGAGCCTACAAACTGGATGCCCGCTTCAAAAAGGATGTCATTACCGCACGCATTAAGGAAATCGCTAAACGTGCAAATAAGATTACCGTGTACTGTGAAGATTCTTTGGCTCTTCTGAAACGTGGCAAAGAGTTTCTGCCGAAAAAGTCGCTGATCTATCTTGACCCGCCTTACTATGTCAAAGGCAAGGGTCTGTACCGAAACTATTACGAGCACGACGATCATGTTGCGATCGCGAAAACTATCAATGCTAAAGGCTTCAAGCGGCATTGGGTCGTGTCTTATGACAATGCAGACGAAATCCGCGCCATGTACCAACTCGTCAACTCGAAAACATACGGGCTCAATTACACGGCCCAACGGCGTTACGTAGGCAATGAAGTCATGTTTTTTAGCCAAGACCTAATTATTTCTGATGACGATATCCCACAGACAAAAAAAGTCGCTTGATGGCTATTGATTTGGCGGAGAAAGGAATCACCGTTGGCAAGTTGGCAAGTTGGCAAGTGAGGATTTAAGGTCATGGGAATTCCATACGGCTACCTCTTAAGTCAATGTAACCTCCGCTGCTCTGAAGCAGCCATTACCGAATGACTGCAGATGGCCTCTGGTCGCTATAAGACGGTGCCAATTTGGAGGTTGGCCTACCACCCGTAGCCGATCACCAAGCTGTTTTTGGCTTCAATTGCGAAGAATGCTAGCAACGAAAAAAGACACGGAGGTCCGCCACTATGCGTGGTCAACTACATGCTATTTCCTCAGGTCCATCCGCTCACGCCGCAACAACTTGATCGACAGAGGTCTGCAGTGAATTTGCCCTTAACCTTGATAGGTTGTGAGTATCTGAGCGTGCCCATTTGCCCACGATATAGCAGAGAAACCCGCCTTACCAAGGCTTGATCGCCACCTTCAGCACGCCATCGCGTTGGTGCGAAAATAGGTCGTAGGCTTCCACGATGTCGTCGAGTTTGTAGTGGTGCGTCACCATGACACCCAAGTCCAGCCGGCCCGACGCCACAATATTCATGAGCCTGCGCATTCGCTCTTTACCGCCGGGGCACAAGGCGGTGTTGATGCGGTGGTCGCCTAGCCCCGCGGCAAAGGCGCCTAGGGGAATGGTGAGATCGGAGGAGTAAACGCCCAGGCTCGACAAAGTGCCACCGGGTTTGAGCACGCGCAATGCCGACTCGAATGTGCCCTGCGTTCCCAGCGCCTCGATGGCCGAGTCCGCACCACGCCCGCCGGTGAGCTTCATCACCTCAGCCACCACGTCACAGTTGTTGAAATTGAGCGTGACATCAGCCCCCAGTTTTTTGGCAATGCCCAAGCGGTGGTCGTTGCCGTCCACACCAATGATGGTGGACGCCCCCAGTAAACGGGCACCTGCCGTGGCGCACAGGCCAATGGGGCCTTGCGCAAAAATCACCACTGTGTCCCCGATCCGAATGTTGGCGTTCTCTGCGCCTTTGAAACCGGTGGACATGATGTCGGGGCACATCAGCACTTGCTCATCGGTCAGACCGTAGGGAATGGGGGCGAGGTTGGCTTGCGCGTCGGGCACCAACACGTACTGCGCCTGGGTGCCGTCAATCAGGTTGCCAAAGCGCCAGCCGGCCGTGGCTTTGTAGCCGTGGCAGCCGCACAGGCCTTGGCCCACCAGGTAGCTGCCGTCTTGCGACGCAAGACCATCTTGCGCGGCATAGGAATTGAAGTTGGGGCAAATGGCTCCGGCAATCACGCGCTGGCCCTCGGTGTAGCCTTGCACGGCGCTGCCCAATTTTTCGATCACGCCCACCGGCTCGTGGCCCACGGTCAGGCCTTTGGCCACCGGGTACTCGCCTTTGAGGATGTGCACGTCGGTGCCACAAATGGTGGTGGTGGTGATGCGCACCAAGGCGTCGTTGGGCCCCACATTGGGAATCGGCTTGTCGGCCAACTCAATGCGACCCGGGGAAACAAATACGGCGGCTTTCATCATGGCGGTCATGTCAACTCCTTTTAGACAATGGGTTGTTGTGGTTCAACCTCTGTCATTAAGCGCGCTGAACCGCCTGCCGTCTGTTTTGAATGGCCCTCGTTTGACGCGTATCAAGTGATGAGGCTGCGCAACTGCTGATGGGCAACACCCTCTAGGTCGGCTGGGAGTTGGTTCTTGGCTTGCAGGTAATGGTGAGTGAACACATCGAGATACGTCTCCAATGTTTGCGCCGCCCGTGTCTCGCCAGCCAAGTCTAGGCACAGGCCTGCGACTTCGGATGTGCAAAAGTGGTCATCGCGTCGGGACCGGCGCAGCTTGTAACGCGATAGCTGCTCGGGGTGCAGACTGAGCACAGGAAAACGATCCAAATAAGGGCTTTTGCGAAACATCTTGCGTGCCTCGGGCCAGGTGGCGTCCAGCAACACAAACAAGGGGCGCTTGACCACTGAGCCAGTCGGAGCCACCGAGGTTTGTACCTCGGTGACGACCCGCTCAGGGGTCACAAACTCACCCGGAAACACCACATAGGGCTGCCACTGCGGGTCGGCCAGCAGGGTCAGCAACGCGGGGTCGACCAACGTGCGCGCCCAGCCAAAGGCAAACGTGTCGGGGACCACATCGGCAATCAGCCAGCCGGTGTTGCTGGGTTTGAGCGGCTCAATGTCGGCCATCAGCAGGCACACCCCGGCGCGTGTCGGCACGACAGGGTGCAAGGCGCAGATGCAGTGGCTCGGCACCAGCCGGCAACCCGCGCAACGCTCGCCACGCGGCCCGCCACGGGCCAGAAAAGGTTTGGAGCTGCGCGCAAGGCGGGCAGCGCGCAGGCGAGAGACGGCGTGGGGCATGGCGAGGAGTCTAGCTTGGCGTGAATACACAGTTTTCAAAACACGAACTGCTGCGTATTCGATAACTACCTGCGCATATAAAACATGGGTCAGAGCCCTAAAAGGCACGCAATCGGCGGTGCGGCTTCCCATTGGGTACCAGCGCGAAGTTGCGCCCCCCGCAACGTCAACCCACCCCGCTCGCCGGTGTCAGCGGCGCCAGCAGGGCGCCCAGGTCTTCTTCGTTGAACTTGAGAGCGCCCTCTGCGTCATGCCCCAGCACCCCTTGCGCCAGCGCCAGTTTGCGGGCCTGCAGCTCCAGCATGCGCTCCTCGATGCTGCCCTCCACCACCAGTTTGTAGACAAACACGGGCTGGTCTTGCCCAATGCGGTGGGCGCGGGCAGTGGCTTGCTCTTCCACGGCCGGGTTCCACCACGGGTCCAGGTGGATCACGGTGTCCGCTGCGGTCAGGTTCAGGCCCACGCCACCGGCTTTCAGGCTCACCAAAAACACGGGCGCTGCACCAGCTTGAAACTGCTGCACCACCGCGCCGCGCTGCTTGGGTGGCGTCTTGCCGGTGAGGCTGAGAAAGGGCAACTGCAGCGCTTGCAATTGCTCGGCCACCAGCTCCAGAAACTCAGTGAACTGTGAGAACACCAGCACCCGGCGCCCCTCCTCCACCAGCGCGGGAAGTATCTCGCCCAGCAGCTCCAATTTGGCGCGCTCCATGTCGCCGCAAGACTCTATTCCCTTCACCAAGCGCGGGTCGCAACACACTTGGCGCAGCTTGAGTAGCGCATCCAGAATGCTGATCTGCGCCCCATCAAAGCTCTGGCGTTGCAGCACGCGGCGCACCTGTTTGTCGGCAGCGGTGCGCACGGCTTCGTACAGCTCGCGCTGCTGGCCTTGCAACTGCACGCGCTGAATTACCTCGGTGCGCGGGGGCAACTCACTCGCGACATCTTGCTTGCGCCGGCGCAAGATGAAAGGGCGCACGCGCTGGGCCAGCAGTTGGGCGCGCACCGTTTCGCCGTTCTCTTCAATCGGTTTGCGCCAACGGGTATTGAAGCTGCGCACATCGCCTAGAAAACCGGGCATCAAAAAATCAAATTGGGACCACAGTTCGCCCAGGTGGTTTTCCAGCGGGGTGCCGGTCATGCACAGCGGGTGGCGCGCCTGCAGGCGGCGCAGGGCGCGGGCGCTGCGGCTGCCTGCGTTCTTGACCATCTGCGCCTCGTCCAGAATCAGCAGGTGAAAGCGCTGTGTGGCCAAGGCGTTGACGTCGCGCCACAGCAGCGGGTAGGTGGTCAGCACCAAGTCATGGGTGGCCATCTGCGAAAACAGTTTGGCGCGGTCTGCGCCCTGCAGCGTGAGCACGCGCAAATCTGGCGCCATGCGCTGCGCCTCAAGCTGCCAGTTGAACACCAGCGAGGTGGGCACCACCACCAACGTGGGCCGGTCCATGCGGCCACTCTGTTTTTCCACCAGCACATGGGCCAGCGCCTGCGCGGTTTTTCCCAGGCCCATGTCATCGGCCAAGATGCCGCCCAGGTGTTGCGCCCGCAGGTACTGCAGCCACGCTAAACCTTCTAACTGGTAGCCGCGCAATTGCACCTGCAGGCCCACCGGGGCACTCACCGGCTGCGGGGTGCCGATGGTTTTCAGGCGTTGGGCCAAGCTGGCCAATCCCGCATCGCCTTCCAGTTGCCAGCCTCCTTGCGGGCCGACGCGGTGGGCTTCCACCAGGGCGCTGCGCAAGGCGTCCATTCGGCGTGCCTCCCAGGCCCCCAGATGCAGCGGCTCGCCGGGCTGGCGGCCACGCTGAGGGTCGGTCAGCAAATCGACCATCGCGCCAATGATGGCTTTCAGTGGCGCGGCCAGCGCGTCAATGCGCCTCCCGCCCGGTGCGCGCAGCGAGATCAGTGCCTGGTCGTCAATGGCCGCCATCTTGGCGGCATTGAGCCAGCGCGGGTCGCGCTTGAGCAGGTCGGCTAGCAGCGGTGCCAGGTCCAGCATTTCGCCGTCAATCTCAATGCCCAGGCTCAGCAACCAGGCGCCTTCGCGCTCGGGCAGATGCAGCTTTTGCACCGGGCGCTCGCGCTCTGCCAGCGGCCCATCCAGTTCCTTGCCCAGCACCTCACCCGTGTCGGGCTGCACGATCAACTTCCAGCGTGTCACCCCCACACTTTCATGGGCAAAGCCGGGCTGCACCACCACCTGCCAGCCCAGCGCCTGCAGGCGCGGCACTTGCTCGGCCCAAAAATCACCAAAGAACGCTTCTTGCGACAGCGTCCACACTGCGCCCAGCGTGGGCATGCCGGCCTCGCCTTCTTCCCGATGGCGCCACTGCAACTGCTGCGTCGACACCGGCAGCAAGCCCAGCTCCCAGACCAGGTCCATGGCATCGGCTTCGGCCGCCAGGTCGCGCTGCATGCGCCGTACCGGGCCGCCTGTGTCATACAGATCTTGCACGGCAGAGGGTCGGCTGTTGAGCACTGAGGTAGGGGCAGGTGTTTGCCATTGCGCGCCACCGCCCGTGCCGTCATCGGTGCGGTAAGTCCAGTCAATTTGGACCAATGTCACGCTACTCCCCCGCGCGGCCAGTTTGCCGTGGGGTTTGAGACCCAGCAGGCCCTCGCCCCGACCCAGGGTTTGCAGGGTGATGCGCGGGCGAAAGTGGCCCACCACGGTGCCCACCTCTGTGGTGGGCAAATCAAGTGGCGTGGACTCTGCGCCGGCTTGGTCGCGTAGCAAGGCCATCACATGGGCGGCATCCGCATCCAGCAGCGGGGGCAGGCTTTTCAGGGTAGCCGCATCGGCCTGGCTGAGCAGCGCAGCCACCCACGCGGCAATGGTCTGCGCGCGTCGGGGGTTGGCTGGGGGTTTTGCACTGCGGGTCATGCGCCGATGCTAAGGGGTGAATCCAATCAAGCCGGGGCGCGGGTGCCGGCCTCTGAAGGTTTCTTGCCCGGTGTGTCCAAAATTAGTCCCCTTTAGATCTCACCCGACTGCCCCGCTGCCACGTTGATCTATCCCCCTGCCGTTCAGCAGGGTGTCCCTATCGGCGGAGAATGAGGTGCAACATTCATTGACCAACAGGAGTAGTTATGGGAAATATGGTGACTTTTCAGCGCCCGGACGGCAAGGCTGTGCAGGGCTATCTGGCCGAACCGGCCCAACCCAATGGTGCACCCGCCATTGTGGTGATTCAGGAATGGTGGGGCTTGAACGACCAGATTCGCGGCGTGGCCGACCGCCTGGCACTGGCCGGCTTTCAGGCGCTGGTGCCTGACCTGTACCGCGGCAAAGCCACGGTGGAGCAAGAGGAAGCGCACCACCTCATGACCGGGCTCGACTTCGGTGACGCCGCCGGGCAAGACATACGCGGTGCGGTTCAATATTTGAAGACCCGTGCCCCCAAGGTCGGGGTCACTGGCTTTTGCATGGGCGGCGCGCTCACGCTGCTGGCGCTCACCCAATCGCCCGAGATCGATGCCGGCGTGGTCTGGTATGGCTGCCCACCGCTGGAGTACATCGACGCCACCAAAATCACCGCGCCGCTGCAAGGCCACTGGGCCACGCAAGACGAGTTCTTCAAGATCGACACCATTGATGCGCTGCAAGAGAAGTTGACCGCCGCTGGCGTGGGGTTTGATTTCCATCGCTACCTGGCCCACCACGCCTTTGCGAATGAGACTGCCGCCGGCCCAGGCCGCATTCCCGCCACCCAATACGACGCTGTCTGGGCGCAACAAGCCTGGGATCGCACCCTTCGCTTCTTTGGTAAACATTTGGGCTAGCGCGCCTCCGCCCCACCCCGAGCACTCCCGCATGGGCCCGGTTGAAGTTGGCCCCGTGAATTGCTAGCGGTGTGGCGCAGTGCCATGGACACCGGCGCTGCGCTTGCGGCCGAACAAGCGGACGAAAAAACCGCCGGACTCCTGGGTGGGCTGCAACACCGCTGGGGTTGGCGTCGGCTGGTTGGCATACCATTTTCCGAAACGCAGGTCGTGCGTCATGATGTGACCAATCAGCCACTTGTTCAGGAACCGGCGCAGCTCCTGGACGCGGTCCTCGTTCCACGCCTCGCCGTTGCCCAAAAAGTCCGCCACCTGGGCGCCAAACTCTTCATGCAACTTCAAATGTTGCTCAAAAGCGGGGTAGCCGCTTTTCTCCATCAAGGCTTGCTCGTTGGTGAAATGCGTCACCACATAGTCCAGCCACTCCTCCACGGTTTGGTCCACTGAGTCGAGATGCAGCGCACGGACCAGCGTGAACAAGTGCCGATGCTCCTGGTCCACCTGACCCACACCAATCTTGAACCCATCACGCCACTCGATGACGTAGGGTGCTTTCTTCAACTCTGCTGCTTCCGCCATGGGGCTTCCTTCTTTTTGAATGACATCACGACCCGGCCGGGCCACCAGTTACCCCCTGCGTGCTGGCACCCTGCAGGGGAGGTCCAAGTGGCCTGACCAATCCATGGCAAAACTTTACGCTGCAATGCAGCAAAAGATCAGCCCCGCCTGACCGTTTCTGCGACTTCATTGCGCCACATCAATCCGATTCAGCCCGCCTGAAACCGCCCGCAACGCGGAGACGCCGAAACCAACCCCGATTTGTGTGCCAAATTAGCCTCCAGCGCCAGTGAAGCAAGCGCAATATGCTATTCATTCAATAGCAACGTATCTCCCTGCGCCGGTCACCTCGTTGCTGCGCGCTGCCGTGGCAGGGCCAGCCCACCTTGGCCTGCCCGCGTCCCATGCCCCGCGCGACACCTCCAACCGCCTTTTATTGACTTTATAAGACGATCGGTCTAATATCGGCGGAATGGAAGTTCTGCTCTCAACACCCCCTCGTCGGGGTCGCCCTCCAAAATCGCGTGACGGCGTGGTGGAGACGCGCGAGTTGCTGCTGCGTGCGGGGTTGGAGGTGCTGACTGAAAAAGGATTTTCGGCAGCAGGCTTGGACGAAATTTTGCGTCGCGGTGGCGTGCCAAAAGGCTCGTTTTATCATCACTTTGAGAGCAAAGAAGCCTTTGGCGCCGAGCTGATTGAGCGTTACTCCGCTTATTTTGTGCGCAAAATCGAACGCCATCTGGGCGATACCAGCCTGTCACCCCTTCAGCGGCTGCGCCGCTTTGTTGCGGATGCCCATGCCGGCATGGCCCGCCACGACTTTCGGCGCGGCTGCCTCATTGGCAACCTCGGTCAAGAAATGGGCACCCTGCCGGAAAGCTTTCGGGCTCGGCTGCTCGATGTGTTTGCCGATTGGCAGACCCGTTTTGCCCGCTGCCTCAGGGCCGCGCAAGACGCGGGTGAACTCTCTCGCCAAGCCGATTGCGATGAGCTCGCCGCCTTCTTCTGGATTGGCTGGGAAGGCGCGGTTTTAAGAGCCAAGCTGGAGCGCAGCGGCGCGCCGCTAGACCTGTTTGGGCGCGTGTTTTTTGCCAGATTGCCCCCCGGCTAACTTTTTTTAGATTTTTAAAGACGATCAGTCTAAATCTTAAAATTTTTGCAACCATCAATTTTTCAACCCCAAGGAGACCCCCATGTTCAAAGGCATCTTGATCGAAAAAGACGAGTCCGGCTACCGCGCTTCCCTCAAAGACATTGACGAAACGCAGCTGCCCGAGGGCGACGTCACCGTGCGCGTCAGCCACTCCACCCTCAACTACAAAGACGGCTTGGCCATCACCGGCAAAGCGCCGGTGGTGCGCAAATTCCCCATGGTGCCGGGCATTGACCTGGCGGGCACCGTGGAGCACAGCGAGCATCCTGACTACAAGGTCGGCGACGCGGTGCTGCTCAACGGCTGGGGCGTGGGTGAAGGCCACTGGGGCGGTCTGGCGCAAAAAGCCCGGGTGAAAGGCAACTGGCTGGTGCCGCTGCCAACCGCCTTCTCGCCACAGCAGGCCATGTCCATCGGCACCGCCGGCTACACCGCCATGCTGTGTGTGCTGGCCCTGGAGCGCCAAGGCGTCAAGCCCGCCGATGGTGAAATTTTGGTCACCGGCGCAGCAGGTGGTGTGGGCAGCGTCGCCATTGCGGTGCTCAGCCAACTCGGCTACACCGTGGTGGCCGTGAGCGGCCGCCCCGAAGAGTCCGATTACCTTAAAGGACTGGGCGCGGTAGAAGTGTTGGAGCGCGCCCAGTTTTCAGCGCCAGGCAAACCCATGGGCAAAGAGCGCTGGGCGGGCGCGGTCGATGTGGTGGGCAGCCACACCCTGGCCAACGTCTGCGCCACCACCAAGTATCGCGGTGTGGTCACCGCCTGCGGGTTGGCCGGTGGCATGGATTTTCCGGCGTCGGTCATGCCGTTCATCCTGCGCGGCGTCACCTTGGTGGGCGTGGACAGTGTCATGTGCCCGCAAGCTGATCGACTGGAAGCCTGGCAACGCCTGGGCACGGATCTGGACCTGGCCAAACTCGGCGTCATCAGCCGTGATATCGGCCTCAGTGAAGTCGTGCCCGTGGCCACCCAGCTGCTCAACGGCGAAGTCAAAGGCCGTGTGGTGGTGGACGTGAGTCGCTGATTTGCAGTAACTACTCAGGTCTGCCATTTTTTTGTAGGTCGGGTGAGCCCAAGGCATCACCCGGCACCTGCGATAACGGGCCGGCGCGATCAATCGGGTGACGCAAGTCAAAGAATGCTTTGACTTAAGGTGATGGGTGCCAATGATGGCTGTTGTACCGAAGGTGCCAGTGGTGCTTTCGGCGCAGCGATTCTCGGGAGTTTTCCCCCACTCACTCCCGCCGGGCGAGAGAGGGTTGGGGTGAAAGTGGGGGTTACAGCGCAAGAATTGCTGCACATTAAATAGCCACCAATTTGCAAGCCAAATAGAGCTCTAGCCCACACGAAATATCCGCATATCGCTATCTAAAGCGTAGCAATTTGGCGTTGACTTACACCCTGTGGATTGCAAGGGGTGGGCCACTTCTTATATGCTGGTGGGCAAGATTTTTACCCCAGGCTAGCATAGGAGATCCCATGACCCGCCAGACCCCGCACCCCCTCGCCCTGCGCCGACGCGACTGGCTATTGGGCACTGCTGCCGGACTCACTGGCTTTGGCCAGGCACAGGCTGCCGACGCGGCGCCCCTGCCCATCTTTGACGCCCACCTGCACTACAGCCACGACGCTTGGGAAACCCTTCCGCCCAAAGACGCCATCGCGCTTCTGCGCAAAGCCGGTCTGAAGCGCGCCATGGTCTCCAGCAGCAGCGACGAGGGCACCCAGATGCTGTTTGCCGAAGCGCCTGATCTCATCATCCCCTCACTGCGGCCCTACCGCCAGCGCGGCGAGTTGTCCACCTGGATGCACGACGCCACCGTGGTCGGCATGTTGGAGCAGCGTCTGGCCAAGTACCGCTACGCCGCCATTGGCGAATACCACATCTACGGCAAAGACGCTGACTTGCCCGTCATACGCAAGGTGGTGGGGTTGGCAAAAAAGCACCGCATCTTCCTGCACTCGCATTCGGACGCAGATGCCATCGAACGCCAGTTTCAGCAAGACCCCAGCGCCCGCATTCTCTGGGCGCACTCCGGCTTTGACGCCCCCGACAAAGTAGGAGCCATGCTCGCCCGCTTTCCCAATCTGTGGTGCGATCTGGCCTTTCGCAGCGACCACGCCACCATGGGGCGCATTGACCCCAACTGGCGAAAAGTCTTCATCGCCTACCCTGACCGCTTTGTGGTCGGCACTGACACCTTCACCCCCGAGCGCTGGTACTACATTGGCGAGCACGCCAACTGGACGCGCACCTGGCTCACTGGTTTGCCCACTGAGGTGGTCGAGCGCATTGCCTACCGCAACGGCGAAGCGCTGTTCGCGTCGCTGCTGAAGGCCTGACGACGTGGCAACACGCCCCCAGTGGCAAGCCGTCCGCGCTCTTGCCGTGGCTGCCGTGTGCATCAGCGCCCTCGCGGCGCACGCGGCCACCTGCCCGTTGCCCGCAGACACACCATCGCTCATGACCACCGGGCCGGTGCAAGCCACTTGGTCCACCGAGCCGGCCTTTCCCACGGTGGGCGAACCGTTTGTGATGCAACTCACCCTGTGCCCCGCCTCGGCGCAGTTGGTGAAAGTGGATGCCGAAATGCCCGACCACCGCCACGGCATGAACTACCAACCCAGCTTCATCGCACAGGGTGACGGCCAGTGGCGAGTCGAGGGCATGGTCTGGCACATGGCCGGGCGCTGGCTGCTGAAAGTGGATACCCGCTGGGACGGCAGCCCGCACCGCCTGACGCAGTCAGTGCAGTTGAAGTGACTCGCCCCCCTTTGAGACGGCGTTGGCTCAAACCCCTGATGTTGGGCGCAGCGCTGCTGGCCGCCATGACGTGGCTGACCCTGCCTGCCTCCAGTCAGCCCCAGCAACCGCCCTCGACTGCCGCGCCAGCCGGGCTGCTCGAATTTACCGCCGACGAGCGGGCGCAGATCGTGGCGCATGGCCCCTGGCCGCCTGTGGTGCGCCCCGATGCCTCTAACCGCGTAGCCACCCAGGCCACGGCGGTTCAATGGGGCGTCTCGCTGTTTTTTGATGCGCGCTTGTCGGGCAATGGCAAGTTGGCCTGCGCCAGTTGCCACCAGTCGGCCCGGGCCTTTCAAGACGGTTTGCCGACCGCCGTGGGCCGCCTCAACGGTCGGCGCAACACGCCCAGCCTGCTCGACAGCGCCCAGGCGCGCTGGTTAGGCTGGGGTGGCAGTCACGACTCTTTGTGGGCGGCCAGCCTGACCCCGCTGCTTGACGACGGCGAAATGCACCAAACCCTCACCAGCCTGGGTGAGCGCCTGCGCAACACGCCCGAGTTGGCCCAGGGCTACCAAGCCGCTTTTGGGCAAGCGCTGCCCAGCGACGATGCCACGTTGGCTGTGGATGTAGCCAAGGCCCTGGCCGCCTACCAAAGCACGCTGGTGTCGACGCGCACCCCGTTTGACGATTTCCGCGACGCTCTTAGCCGTGGCGACGCCCAAGCCGCCGTCAGCTACCCCCTCGCTGCCCAGCGCGGCCTGCGCCTGTTCATCGGGGAGGGGCGTTGCACCGTGTGCCATGCCGGCCCGCGCTTTAGCAACGGCGAGTTTGCCGACATTAGTGTGCCCTTTTTTGTACCGGGCGGTGTGGATTCAGGCCGCTACAGCGGGTTACAGCAACTGCTGCGCAGCAACTACAACCGCCTGGGGAAATTCAACGACGCGGGCGGCAAAGACCCCAGCGCCGTTGGCACCCGCCACGTCATTCTTGAGCCGCGCCACTTTGGTGAATTCCGGGTGCCGGGCTTGCGCCACCTGAGCGAGACCGCGCCCTACATGCACAACGGCAGCCTGGCCCGCATTGAAGACGTGGTACAGCACTACTCCGATCTCAACGAAGACCGCCTGCATGCCGACGGCGAACGCATCCTGCGGCCCTTGCACCTCAGCCCCCACCAAGCCGCCGACCTGGCCGCTTTTTTGCGCAGTCTGTGAGCGGCAAAAAATCAAGTGCCAAATGGGACCGCAGCCCCCACCGCTGCAACGGCGGCGAAGCGCTTCATTCAGGGATGGCTCAAAATTGACCTTGCCCCTGGAATCCGTATCCCATAACCGAGATCATGAGTTGGCTTGCTTGGGCTGATTAGCAAGCCAGTTTTGCTCGAACCGCACCGGGCTGACGTAGGCCAGTGTCGAATGCAGTCGAGTCCGGTTATACCAAAGCATCCAAGCAATCGTTTCATCCTTTGCCTCCCGCTGAGTCTTGAACTTCTGTCCGTATAACCGTTCCACCTTCAATGATCCAAACAGCGTCTCGCTGCAGGCGTTGTCCCAACAGTTGCCGCGCCGGCTCATTGAACTGGTGATGTCGTACTCCTTGAGCACTTCCCGGAAGTCCTTGCTGGCGTACTGACTGCCGCGGTCGCTATGGAACATCAGGCCAGCCTGCTTGCCCGGATGCCGCTTGAACCATGCCATGCGCAGCGCATCAATGACGATGTCCCGCGTCATTTCCTCTCGTAACGACCAGCCCACTACTTGGCGGCTGAACAGGTCAATCACCACGGCCAGAAACAACCAGCCTTCGTCCGTGGCGATGTACGTGATGTCACCCACCCAGACCTTGTCGGGTGCTGCCACATCGAACTCCCGGTTGAGCAGGTTGGGTGAGATCGCTAGATCGTGATTGCTATCGGTGGTGACCTTGAAGCGCCGCTTTCCCTTGGCACGGATGCCGTGCAACTGCATGAGCTTTTGCACGCGCTCTTTGCCCACACGGATGCCACGGGCAAGCAGCTCCTTCCAGGTGCGTGGCCAGCCGTAGCCGCCTCGCGTCTCGGCATGGATGGCCTTGATGTGCACCAGCAAGGCGTCATCGCTCAGGTGGCGGAGCTGGGCCGGACTGGCCAGTCGCACAAAGTGTTCGTGGTACCCGGCGATGCTCACCCCCAGTACGCGGCACTGTACCGAGATCGGCCATGTGCTGCGGTGGCGCTGGATGAAGGCGTACTTCAAATCGATCCCTTTGCGAAGTACGCCGTCGCTTTTCCCAGAATGTCACGCTCCATCTTCACACGCGCCAGCTCGGCCCGCAACCGGCTGATCTCCATCTGCTCGGCGCTGACCAATACCTTGCTGTCAGCTCCCTTGAGCTGGCCCTGGCGCTGCGCCTTGACCCAATTGAACAACGTCTGGTCGACCACTCCCAGCGTGCGTGCCGCGGCTGCAATGCTCTGGCCACCTTCGACCAGTCGAACTGCTTCTTGCTTGAATTCGAGCGTGTAGCGCGCTCTTGCTGTCTTCGTCATTTCCGTTCTCCTTGCGTGAATTTACACACTCAGCAAGGGATATGGACTGCACCCGCTTCAATAGACACCTGTTAAGGTCGAAATTGAACTGGAGAGTTAGTCATGAAGAGAGTCAGATACCCAGCGGAATTCAAAGCTGAGGCAGTCAAGCAAGTGACCCAGCGCGGTCACGGGGTAGTGGATGTGGCCAAGCGCCTTGGCATGTCGGACAAAAGCCTCTACCTTTGGGTTCGCCTTGCTCAACAGCAGCAAGGCGTTGGTAGTGGTGAAAACGCTTCGCTCAAGGCAGAGGTGTCCCGCCTCAAGGCTGAACTCAAAAGGGCCAACGAGGAGCGTGACATCCTAAAAAAGGCCGCAACGTACTTTGCCAAACTGTCCGGGTGAAGTACGCATTCATGGCAGCGCATCAAAGCCAGTTTCGCGTGAGCAGCATGTGCCGGGTGCTTCGGATTCAGCGCAGCGGCTACTACGCCTGGAAGACTAGGCCAAAGTCATCGCGCAGCCTGGCCGATGAATCCCTATTGCTAAACATCAAACAGTCCTTTGAGGACAGTCTGGGTATCTACGGCAGCCCACGCGTTCACTGTGACCTGCGTGAGGCCGGTATTGCATGTGGCGAGAAACGTGTGGCACGCCTGATGCGTCAAGCTCAACTGCGCTCTGTGCGTGGCTATAAGCGTCCACGCTACAGGATTGGGATGCCAGCCACCACCGCACCCAATCGGTTGCAACGGGAATTCACAGTCGCCCAGGTCGACCAGGTTTGTGTCACTGACATCACTTATATACGCACCCACGAGGGCTGGCTGTATTTGACCGTTGTGATTGACCTGTACTCACGCTCCGTCGTGGGCTGGTCCATGAATTCCACCATGGCCACCGAGCTGGTGCTGGACGCGCTGATGATGGCCGTGTGGCGCAGGCGCCCGAAGACCCCGGTGATGATTCATTCGGACCAGGGCAGCCAGTTTGGTAGTGATGATTTCAACCGCTGGTGCAAAGACAACCAGTTGGTGCCCAGCATGAGTCGCCGGGGAAACTGTTGGGACAATGCAGTTGCAGAGTCCTTCTTCAGCAGCTTGAAGAAGGAACGAATCAAGCGGCGTATCTATGCTTCCCGACAGGAAGCCAAGTCCGACGTGTTTGATTACATAGAGGGTTTTTACAATCGAGTCCGCAGGCACAGTCACCTAGACCAACTGAGCCCGCTGGCATTCGAGCAGCTTCGAACTGGAAGCTGAAATTTGTCTACGAAAGCGGGTGAAGTCCAATACGTTTTTCGAGGGCAAGGTCACTTTGTTGGCGCCGCGGTTTTGCAATTGCTTGACTTGGGTGGCGCTGAAGTTGCGCAGGCCGGGGTCGGCGTCAATGTCCGGATTGCGGAAAGTGGCCGCCATTTTGGCCAGGTCAAGCTTGGCCGCTGAACCATAGTACGAGACCCACGGCGCGGCGTTGGCAAAGCCACGGTTGGGGTTGACGGGGACGGTGGGCGTGGTGTCAGACCCACCGCCACAGGCACCCAATGCGCCTGCCACGGCGATGAGCAGCACGGTGTTGAACCAGCGGGCCACCCCGAGGTGGGAGTGGAGACGAGCGGGGGCGATCAGACTTCGGTGATGAACTGCTCGCGGGGGCGGCGAATTTTGGTGAGGTTCACCAGCCAGTCTTTGTCAGCCTCGCGGTAGCCCAGGGGCAGAATGGCGACGCTGCGCAGGCCGCGTTCGCGCAGGTTCAAAATCTCGTCCAGCGCTTTGGGGTCGAAGCCTTCCATGGGGGTGCAGTCGACTTCTTCAAAGGCGGCGGCCATCATGGCGGCGCTCAGGCCAATGTAGGCTTGGCGGGCGGCGTGTTCAAAATTCACCTCGGCAGCGCGCTGGGGGTACATTCCCAGCAGCATGTTGCGGTAGTTTTCCCAGCCTTCGTTTTTGGTGCCGCGCACGGAGTTGGTCAGGTCAAACATCATGTTGATGCGTTCCACGGTGTAGTTGTCCCAGGCGGCAAACACCAGCAGGTGCGAGCCGTCGGTGATTTGGCCTTGGTTCCAGGCGATGGGTTTGATGCGCTCGCGTACTTCCTTGCTGGTCACCACAATGATTTCGTAGGGCTGCAAGCCGCTGGAGGTAGGCGCCAGGCGGGCGGCTTCCAGAATGCGTTCTACCTTGTTTTGCGGCACGGCTTTGGACGCGTCCAATTTTTTAGCGGCGTAGCGCCACTGCAGGCGCTCGATGAGCGCGTCTGATGCCATTTCTTGGTCGGCAGCGATGGGGGTGACTTGGGTCATGAAACAGCTTTCTAAGGGTTGTGGAGGGCACGAGACGTCACAGCGGTGTGACACTTTTAATGCGATGCATGGAATGTAGGGGTCATGGCGTTGCTTGAGAAGGCCTAATAAAGCACAATTGAGTTGTATAAATAGCAACAATAAAACCTGCCAAGCCGCACCACCATGCTGAATCCCCAACTGCTGACCACCTTTTCCGCCATCGTGAGCGCGGGCAGTATCAGCGCGGCAGCCACGCGCTTGGGCTGTGGCAAATCCGTCATCTCCCGTCAACTGTCCCGCCTGGAGTCCGACTTGGGTGCGCGGCTGATTCAGCGCACCACGCGCAAGCTGACGCTGACCGAGGTGGGCAAAGTGGTGTTGCTGGAGGCGCAGCAGATTGACCGGGCGTTGAACAACGTCGCGCAAATCTCAGGCCAGTTTCAGCAAGAGGTGCGCGGGCCGCTGCGGGTGGCCTGCCCGCGCCCACTGGGACAGCGCCATTTGGTGCCCTTAATTACCGAGTTCACCCGCCTGCACCCTTTGGTGGAGGTGACCCTGCTGGTGGAAGACCGCATGACCGACTTGGTGGCCGAGCAGATTGATGTGGCCCTTCGCGCCGCCAATCTGGAAGACTCCACGTTGGTGGCCCGCAAGCTGGCCGACAACCCCCGCACTTTGGTGGCGTCTCCGTCCTATCTGGCGCGGGCGGGTGTGCCCAAGACGCCGAGCGACTTGACCCAGCACGAATGCCTGCTGTGGACGCGCGACAACCGGGTTTACGACGAATGGCCGTTCACCCTGGACGGGGTGACCGAGCGGGTGCGCGTGCAGGGTCGCATTCATGTGAACGACGGCATGGCGCTGGCCGCCACCGCTTGCGCCGGGGCTGGTATCACCCTGATGGATCGCTTGCTGGTGGAGCAAGAGTTGAGCAGCGGCGAACTGGTCGAACTGCTGCCCCAATACAGTCTGGCGCCCGGTCCGTCTATTTATGCCGTGTACCCGGCGCGCCAATGGTTGGCGCTGAATACCTCTACTTTCGTGGAGTTTTTGCTGAACCAGCGTTTTGCGCAGCGGGTGTGACGGGGCCGTGGTGTCCGCCAGTCGCTGCCTTATTGCTGGCCCAGTGGTTTGGGCACAAAACCAATCACCAAGCCCGCGTCTGTCACGGTAATAGTGCCGGGGCGCATGCCCAGGCCATTGGGCAGGGCCAGGTCTTGGGGTTGAAGTTGGTGCACCACCACCTCCAGCAAGGCGCGCTCGGTGAGCGCCGGGCCGTAGCCATTCAGCAGCGCCACCACACCGGGCTGCAGGCTGGGCATGGTGAGGCGTTTGAAGCGCAACTGGTGGGCGCGCACGGTGAGGTCGCTGGCCTCATAACGCAGGGCAAACTCCACCGCCAGTGTGCCTTGGTGGCTGGTGCGCAGCGCCGGGCCGGCCACGTCCACCAGCATCTCGGCACCCAAGCTGTTTTGCGCCGGCAGCATGCGCAAGTGGGGCGCCTGCAGGTCCATATTCAACACCCCCGGTACCGGGTAGCGCAGCGGAAAACGCTCTGCTACCGCCCGCTGCAGTTGGGCCGCAGAGATTTTGTAGCGGGGCAGCGCTGGCGCGTCCTCCTCCGGTTCGGTCGGTGCATCGCCGGACGCAGCCCCCGTCAGTTGGCTCAAGGGCAGGTACAAGGCAAGGGGAAGGAGAGTTCGACGGCGCATGGTGAGAGCTGGGGGAAGGCGTCCACGGCGCTGGGCCATGGACGGCCAAAAGTCTTAAGCGGCTGGGCGGTGCAGCACGCAGATTTTGTTGTTGTCCGGGTCCCGCAGGTAAGCCAGGTACAGCGCCATGCCGCCACCGTCGCGCAGGCCCGGTGGCGCCTCACAGGCCGTGCCGCCGTTGGCCAAGCCCGCCGCATGGAAGGCGTCGGCCTGCTCCGCAGTCTTGGCGTGAAAGCCCAGTGTGCTGCCATTGCCATGGGTGGCGGGTTCGCCGTTGATGGGCGTGGTGATGCCAAAGGTGCCGGTGGGGCTGCGGTAGAAATAGCGATTCTTGTTGGCCACACCTGGGGCAATGCCGAGCGAGCCCAGCGCGGCGTCATAAAACTTTCTGGACACTTCCAGGTCACTCACACCGAACATCACATGACTGAACATAACTTTCTCCGTTGAGGCCCGGGTCTGGGCGGTTTTGATTCGGGGGCATGTTACTTGATAGGCGTCAATGGCGTACGACGCCCGGTTATTTCTATAAATTTAATGCCCCTGGCGTAGGCACACCAAGCGCAAGTTGCTATCAATTGTGTAGTTATTTTGACGCCATTAAGGCGTGGTTAGGGTGTGGTTCAGCGGCTGGAGCTGAGGCCGTTTCGTCGCATCCGTGCTCGATTCGCCGGGGGTTGTCCACGAATCGTTGATCCGGAAATTAAAATCCCACAAAGTCACGCACGCCGCGCCACCGGGCCGGTCCAGCGAATCGCCCCCTTCACACCTTCTGCCCCTCCTGATGAAAAAGATTTCACGATTGCTATTGATCGCGCTGACTTGGTGCGCCGCCGCGGCGGGCGCCCAGCCGCTGTCCTTCGGCTTGATTGGCGACATGCCTTACAGCGATTGGGAGCGCAAAAACCTGCCCTTGTTGATTGATGAGATGGACGGCGAAAATCTGGCGTTTGTGACGCACAACGGTGACATCAAGAGTGGTAGCTCCGTCTGCAGCGACGCCGTGTTCGAGGACGTTCTGAGCGTGTTTCAGGCCTCGAAGACGTCTTTGGTCTATGTGCCGGGCGACAACGAATGGACGGATTGCCACCGCAGAAGCAATGGCCGTTACGACCCCGAAGAACGGCTGGACAAGTTACGCACGCTCTTTTTTCAAGGCGAGCACGCCTTGGGTCAGCGACCGCTGCGCCTCACTCGCCAGAGTAAGGACCCGGCGTTTGCGCGCTACCGGGAAAACGTACGCTGGGAAGCCGGCGGCGCCTTGTTTGTGGGCTTGAACCTGCCCGGCAGCGACAACAACTACGCCGGCGCCACCCCGCACCGTGGGCCAGTGCCCGAATTTTTGCAGCGCAGTGCCGCCAATCGGGCTTGGCTGGCACAGGCCTTTAGCGAGGCGCGTGAGAAGAAGTTGGCGGGTCTGATGGTGGTCATGCAGGCCGACCCCCAATTTGACGAAGCCAATGCGGGACGCCCAACGCCGGGTTACCGGGACTTTCTGACCCAGCTGCGCCAGGAAACCCAGGCCTTCGAGGGGCAGGTCGTGTTGGTGCACGGTGACACCCATTGGCACCAGATCAACCAGCCCATGCTGGACCCGGCCACGCGGCAAGCGGTGAAAAACTTCACGCGCGTGGAGACCTTTGGCTACCCATTTTTTGGCTGGATCAAGGGCACCGTGGATGTGGCCGACCCGCGCGTCTTCCGGTTTGAAGCCCGGCCCTGGCGGGCGAACAAGCCCCCTTAAGACCGGAAATCGACTCAAACCGGGCTGGCGCCCAGTGTTTCCCAGCGCTCCAGCGCGGCCATCAGTTCGTCGTCAATCTGGGCGCTGCGGGTGGCCAGCTTCATGGCGCGGGCGTTGTCCACGGCATACAAGCTGCCATCGGCCAAGGCCTCGCTGATTTCCTTTTGCTCGGATTCCAGCGCGCTGATCGTCTCCGGCAGCACCTCCAGTTCACGTTGCTCTTTGAAGCTGAGCTTGCGTGCTTTGCCGGCCGGGGCGGCTGCCACTGGGGCCTGCGGCACAGCAGACTGGGTTGGCGTTTGCTGCTGTTTTGATAGCTGCTCCCGCTCGTAGTTAAAGGCCTGAGAGCCTTTTTGACCCTTGCTTTCCGCAATTTCGCGTGCACGCTTGGTCTGCAGCAGCCAGTCTTCGACGCCGCCCTCAAACTCACGCCAGCGGGCGTCGCCCTCCCAGGCAATGGTGCTGGTGACCACGTTGTCCAGGAAGGTTCGGTCGTGGCTGACCAAAAACACGGTGCCTTCGTAGTTCTGCAGCAGCTCTTCCAGCAGCTCTAGGGTGTCGATGTCCAGGTCATTGGTTGGCTCGTCCAGCACCAGCACATTGGCAGGGCGAGCAAACAGGCGCGCCAGCAGCAGCCGGTTGCGTTCGCCCCCGCTCAAGGAGCGGACAGGCGAGCGGGCTCGCGCTGGCGAGAACAGAAAGTCGCCCAGGTAGCTCTTGACGTGCTGTTTGCGGTTGCCAATCTCGATCCACTCGCTGCCAGGGCTGATGAAATCTTCCAGCGTCGCGTCTAGGTCCAGCGCGTTGCGCATCTGGTCAAAGTAGGCGACCTGAATGTTGGCGCCTTGGCGCACCGTGCCCCAGGCGCTTTCGCCAGGGCCGGGTTGAGGGGCGTCGGCGGGCGCCGCATCTGGAGCGAGTTGGCCCAGGATCAGCTTTAGCAAGGTTGTTTTTCCGGCGCCGTTGGGGCCCAATAGACCAATTTTGTCGCCGCGCAACACCACGCTGGAGAAGTCCCGCACGATGGCGCGCTCGCCAAAGGTTTTGGACACATGGGTCAACTCAGCCACCAGCTTGCCGCTGACCGCGCCACTGGCCACGTCCAGCTTGACGCTGCCCACGGCTTCACGGCGGGCTTCGCGCGAGGCACGCAGCACGCCCAGCTGGTTGATGCGCCCTTGGGCCTTGGTCCGGCGGGCTTCTACCCCTTTGCGAATCCAGATCTCTTCCTGCGCCAACAGTTTGTCAGCGCGGGCGTTGATCACGGCTTCCTGCGCGGCTTGTTCTGCTTTTTGCACCAGATAGGCGGCAAAATTACCGGGGTAGGACAGCAGCTTGCCCCGGTCCAGCTCAACGATGCGGGTCGCCACGTTGTCCAGGAAGGAGCGATCATGGGTGATGGTGATGATGCTGCCCTTGAAATCGACCAGCAGGCCCTCCAGCCATTCGATCGAGTCCAGGTCCAGGTGGTTGGTCGGCTCGTCCAGCAAAAGAACCTCAGGCTGGGTCACCAGCGCCTGCGCCAACGCGACGCGTTTTTTGGTGCCGCCCGACAGGGTGCTGACGATGGCCTCTGGGTCCAGATGCAGGCGCTGCAGAGTCTCGTTGACCCGCTGCTCCCAGTTCCAGCCGTCCAGCGCCTCGATTTCGCCTTGCATGGCATCCAGATCACCATGACCCAGGCAATACTCTTCAATCAGGTCGATCACCCTTGATAGGCCTTCGCGAACAGCTATGAAAACAGTAGCGTTAGCGTCGAGTTGGGGTTCTTGCGCGACGTAGGCAATGCGGATGCCGCCTTGCACCTGCACGGTGCCGTCGTCCGGTTTTTCAAGCCCGCCCAGTATTTTGAGCATAGAGGACTTGCCCGCGCCATTGCGGCCAATCAGCCCCACGCGCTCCTGGGTTTCAAGGGAAAAACCAGCGTGGTCAAGCAGGGCAACGTGCCCAAATGCCAGCTGGGCGTCAAGTAAAGTGATAAGTGCCATGTGGCGCGCATTATCCCTTGCCTTGGCCGAGACAAGGTGACCGCCTATTCCGGAAAGAGTTCCGGGTTGGCCTTGACGACGGCCTTCAGATGCTCAAAAACCTGTCCATCAATGGCAGTCCCCACGGTCTCGGCCATGATTAAGAGCGTTTTTTCGACCGGAATGGCGCCGCGGTAAGGACGCACCGCCGTGATGGCGTCAAAAATATCGGCCATCGTGATGATCCGGGTTTCCAGCGCAATTTCCGCGTCTTTGAGTCCCAGTGAATAACCCTTGCCATCGAGCCGTTCATGGTGGGCCGATGACACACGGGCCAATTCTTCAAAGATGTTGATTTGCCCGAGAATCGTTTGGGTGTAGGAGGCATGCCGCCTGACAGCGGCCCATTCGGCGTCATCAAGCTTGCCCGGTTTGTCCAGAATCGTGTTGCTCACCCCGA
Organism: Rhodoferax sp. PAMC 29310; assembly: GCF_017948265.1. Taxonomy (NCBI): domain Bacteria; kingdom Pseudomonadati; phylum Pseudomonadota; class Betaproteobacteria; order Burkholderiales; family Comamonadaceae; genus Rhodoferax; species Rhodoferax sp. PAMC 29310. Next base: position 3,365,610 of record NZ_CP072852.1, read on the forward strand.
GTTTGCCCATGTCGTGCAAGAGCGCGCCGCGTTTGAGCCAGCGTCGACGCGACTCGGGTAGGCCAAGCGACTCGCCCAGCAGCGCGGTGTACAGCCCCACCCGGGCACTGTGGCCGGCGGTGTAAGGGCTTTTGGCGTCCACCACCTTCCCAAACGCTTCGGCGATGTCGTCCAGGTAGTCCTCGTCCAGCTCGGATTCCTGATCGCCCGGCTCCATGGCAAACACCCTGGACTCCACCTCGGGTGAGTTCAGCATGGTCCAGAACGCCTTGTCCTCAGCCACGGCCAGGAGGGTGTCCACCAGATTCGGGTCAAACCACTTGCCGCTGCGCTGACGAACCTCACGCAACGCGGCGTCTCGGCCATCGGAGCCGTTGATGAGGTCGATGACCTGGGACATCAGCGCAATGCGAGCGTAGACGGGGATCGCGTCGCCTTGCAAGGCCATGGGGCGACCCTGGCCGTTCCAGTGCTCGTCCAATGAGTGAATGCCTTGGGCGACGCCTTCTGAGAATCGCAACTGGCGGGCGATGTCGGCGCCACGGGTGCAGCGGGTTTGAATCAACTCTTGGGCGATATCGTCGCCGTTGGTCAAAATGCCCCCCAGTGCTTTGAGACGGTCTTTCAGCCCTGAGGCTGGCCCGGTGTGGCGCAGTACAAAGCGCAAGACTTGCGGCAGGGTGCCATCGACCCACTTGAAGTCACGCTTAAAACTCAGGTCATCGGTTAGATAGAGCTCGCAAATGCGAGAGGCATTGCTGCTGCAGCCCAGATCTTTGAGAAGCAGGGTGTAGTAAAGCTCTCAGATCGGACTCGGGCAATCGAAGCCGCTGGCCAATGTGCATACCAATCCAGCAGCAGCGCACGCAGTGGCCCACAGGCTGGCCTTCGGTGATGTCCAGTGCATGACTCAGCGCCCCGATGAGTTCCGACAGTTTGATCGCCTGCATGAATCCTACCTTTTTATTCGCCTTGGCCTGGTGCGGCCATCACTCAAGATCAGAGCGGGTGCTCGGCATAGAACTTGCCACCGTGGTAGAGCAAGGGAGAGGCGCCTTCGCGGCGCGTACAACGCTCGACCTCACCTACAAAAATGACGTGGTCGCCCTCTTCGTAGCGGCTTCGGTTGAAGCATTCGAAAGAGGCCGCCGCACCGGCCAGGATGGGGGCGCCGCCGGCGCCGTCCTCAAACGCGACATCGGCAAAACGGTCCACGTTTTTGCTGGCAAAGCGCAAGGCCAGCGTCTGCTGGTCGGCGCCCAGCACATTGATGGCGTAGTGCGAGCCCGCCCGAAAGGCCGGCAAAGACGCAGCGGCACGGGACAGGCTCCACAACACCAACGGAGGGTCAAGCGACACCGAGTTGAAAGAGTTGGCGGTGAGTCCGACCAATTCGCCCTTTTGGGTGCGTGCCGTGACGATGGTGACGCCGGTGGCGAACATGCCCAGCGCCGTGCGGAACTCGGCGTTGGAGAAACTAGGCGGGTTCGCCCGCAGGCGTGATTCAGACAAAGACATGCCGGCAATTTAACCGATATCAAGTGACTCTGAGCCGCGCACTGGCATTGAAGGTGGGGGAATAAAATCGGCCAATGCGCCTTTTTCTCCTTTCACTGCCTTTAATTGCCAGTGGTCTCTTTTCAAATCCGGCCAGAGCGGCAGGGCCTTGTGCGGACTTTTATGCGCGACTCCCCAATGTCTCGCGCGCCTTGTGCAACGAGGCTTTGCTGAAACCCAGCCACGCCCGCAGCGTCAAGTGACGGACCTTGTACACCCGGGACGTGCCGGTTGAAAATGCCCGGCGCCGGGTGCTGGTGGTGGGCGCGATGCACGGTGACGAGTTGTCGTCAGCGTCGGTGGCTTTGCATTGGATCAAACTTTCCCAGGCCGCACAGAAACAAAGTCAAACCCACTGGTTGTTTATTCCTGCCTTGAATCCGGACGGGCTGCTGAGCCGGCCGTCCAGCCGCGTCAACGCGAATGGCGTCGACCTCAACCGCAACTTCCCAACGCCTGATTGGGAAAAAGAGACGGCTGAATACTGGGACAAGCGCGTTCGCAAGGACCCGCGCCGCTGGCCGGGGAAGACCTCTCTGAGCGAGCCCGAATCCCAGTACCTGTATGACGAAATCAGGCGCTTTCAGCCGCACCTGATCGTCAGCATCCACGCGCCGTATGGGGTGCTGGATTTCGATGGCCCGGTTCGGGCGCCCGACCGCCTGGGCCATTTGCACCTGAATCAGGTGGGCATCTTCCCGGGCTCATTGGGTAATTTTGGCGGCGTGCAGAACGGCATGCCAGTGGTCACCGTTGAGCTGCCCAATGCGCTGAAGACTCCCACTGACGTTGAAATCAAGCGCATGTGGAGTGACTTGCAAAATTGGATGGAAGGCACCATTACGCCCACCGTCACGGCGAGAGCGCCCTCGCCCACGGTTCGCTAGATCGAGTCCGGAGAGCCATTCAGCCCGCCTTTTCAGGCCCGTTTTGGCGCAACACTGAGTGAGCCGGTCAGTGCAGGGTCGGGTCGCCGGCATGTCCCCTGCGCGGTTTGCGGCCTCATTCCTGGCCGGCGACGGCCTGTTGCATCGCGGCCAGAAGAGTCTCTGGGTCTTGCGCACCAGATACACCAATGCTGCGGTTGAAAATAAAGAAGGGGACACCGCTGACCCCGAGTTGTCGGGCTTCGGCATCAGACTGCGCCACGGCCGCGAGTTGATCGGGGTTGGTGACGAAGGCGCGGGCATCGTCGCCGTTCAGGCCAGCTTCCTCGGCGATTTCGGCCAGCACATCCACATCGCCAATGAACCGGTTTTCCACAAAATAGGCTTTTAGCAAGCGCTCCTTGATGTCCCCGCCATCTGCATCACCGGCCTGGGCAAAGGCAATCAGGGCGTGAGCCGCCAACGTGTTGGGCTGCAACTCGATGCCGTCGATGTTCAGCGGCAGGCCCACACTTAACCCGGCCGCACGAACCCGGTCGTAAACCTCAGCGGCTGCCTCAGCGCCTCCAAATTTGTTTTCGAGATAGTCCTGCCGGGAAATTCCCTCGCTCGGCAAGTCGGGGTTCAGTTGAAAAGGGTGCCAGCGGACGACGATATTGGGCAGATCAGCGGCCTCGGGCAACGCCAGCGCGGCTTCCAGCTTGCGTTTTCCGATGTAGCACCAGGGGCAAACGACGTCAGACACCACGTCGATGGTGAGGGTAGGAGAGTTCATCCACAAATTGTAGGATGCACCCCCTCTATTCGCTTGACCTGTTAAGGTCAAGGGTTATCCCTCTATTTGCTTCTTCGCGGCGGTCCGGCTTGGTCGGGGTCGCTTTTTCATATGATTTACTCTTCTTTTCGCCAAGACTGGCTGTCCAACCTTCGCGGTGATGTGCTGGCCGGCTTGGTTGTGGCCCTGGCCTTGATTCCCGAGGCGATTGCCTTCTCCATCATCGCGGGCGTGGACCCTAAAATTGGTCTCTACGCCTCGTTCAGCATGGCGGTGGTGATTGCCTTTGCGGGCGGGCGACCCGGCATGATTTCCGCTGCCACCGGAGCCATGGCGCTGGTGATGGTGACCTTGGTCAAAGACCATGGCCTGCAATACCTTTTGGCGGCCACGGTTCTGACCGGCCTGCTTCAGATGGTCGCGGGTGCTTTCCGTTTGGGAGTGCTCATGCGATTTGTTTCCCGCTCGGTGATCACGGGTTTTGTGAACGCGCTGGCGATATTGATCTTCATGGCGCAATTGCCGGAGCTCACCAATGTGAGCTGGGTGGTGTATGCGATGACGGCGGGCGGTCTTGCCATCATCTATGGCTTGCCCTATCTCACCAAGGCGGTGCCCTCGCCGCTCGTCACTATTGTTGTTCTGACGGCCATCGCCATGGTGATGAATCTTGATATTCGCACCGTGGGAGACATGGGTCAGCTGCCCGACAGTCTGCCCATCTTCTTGCTGCCAGATGTGCCGCTCAACCTGGAAACGCTCAAGATCATCTTCCCGTACTCGGTCACGCTGGCCGTGGTCGGCCTGCTGGAGTCGATGATGACCGCGTCCATTGTGGATGAGTTGACCGACACCACAAGCAACAAGAACCGCGAATGTGTAGGACAGGGCGTCGCCAACGTGGCCACCGGTTTCATTGGCGGCATGGCGGGCTGCGCCATGATTGGTCAGTCGGTGATCAACGTCAAATCTGGCGGACGAGGGCGTCTGTCCACACTGGTGGCGGGCCTGTTCCTGTTGATTTTGATCGTTTTTCTCGGACCCTGGGTCAAGCAAATCCCCATGGCCGCGCTGGTATCCGTGATGATCATGGTCAGCATTGGTACTTTCAGCTGGGACTCGATTCTCAAGCTGCGTGAGCACCCGCCAAGCTCCAGCCTGGTGATGTTGGCAACGGTGGTCGTGACCGTTTTCACACACGACCTGGCCAAGGGCGTTTTCGTGGGTGTGTTGCTCTCCGGGATTTTCTTTGCCAACAAGGTGGGACGCGTGCTCCGCATCGATCGTGCCAGCGACGCCGAGGGCCGCGTCCGAACCTACAACGTGATCGGGCAGGTTTTTTTCGCCTCCGCAGACACATTTATCGCGGCGTTTGATTTCAAGGAAGTGGTGGAGAAAGTTTGCATTGACGTGAGCAAGGCCCATTTCTGGGACATCACGGCCGTCAGCGCACTGGACAAGGTCGTGCTTAAATTTAAACGTGAAGGCGCCGAGGTGGAGGTGATTGGTTTGAATGAGGCCAGTGCCACCTTGATGGACCGATTTGCCGTCCATGACAAACCAGGCGCTGTTGAACAACTCATGCACTGAAGGAGAAAAACATGAACAAGGTTTATGCCTGCATTGACGGATTGGCCAGCACCGCTGCCGTGATCGATTGGGCCGCCTGGTCGGCGCAGCGGTTGGACACGCCGCTTGAATTTCTCCATGTGCTGGAGCAGCAGCCTGACCGAGCCGCCTTTGGTGACTACAGCGGTGCCATCGGTTTTGGCGCGCAAGAGTCCCTGCTGCTCGAATTGAGCGAGTTGGATGCCAGGCGCAGCAAGTTGGCTCAAGAGGCGGCAAGGCAGATACTGGCCTCAGCGAGAGACAGGGCCATGGCCTTGGGCGTGACCCGTTTGGATGGCCGAATGCGCCACGGCGAATTGGTGGACACCCTGCAGGACGTCGAAGCGGATGCACGGCTGTTTGTCTTGGGCGAGCACTACCATGCCACACAGCCCTCCCTCCTTCACCTGGATCATCATGTAGAGCGGGTCATTCGCTCCGTCAAACGTCCAGTTCTGGTCGCCACTCAGGAGCAGTTTGATGCGCCGAAAAGCTTTGTGATCGCCTTCGACGGCAGCCCCACGGCTCGAAAAACAGTTGAAACCGTGGCGGCCAGTCCGTTTTTGCGCGGCCTTCCCGCCGTGGTCGCCATGGCTGGCACGGACAGCGACGCAGCCCGGAAACATTTGGAATGGGCTCGCCAAACGCTGACAGCCGTCGGCTTCAGCGTGACGGTGGCACTGGTGCCTGGCGAGCCAGAGCAGGCATTGCCTGAGGTGATAAGGACGAAGGAAGCTGGATTGCTGGTGATGGGTGCCTATGGCCACTCGCGCATTCGCCAATTGATTGTTGGCAGCACAACCACCACCTTGCTGCGTCTCAGCGAGGTGCCTGTGCTGATTCTCCGGTAGGACCTACATTGAACCAATTCAGATTTTGAGCTCTCTCAGGGTTATCCCCGTCTATTTTATTAATTTGCGCAAATAGAATGCAGCTAGCGGTTCTTGCACAGCAGCAAGAACAGCCTAGCGAGTTGGAGCCCTTCGGGGCTCCTTTTTTTATGTCTTCACTTTGGCCGGTGGAAGCCGCAGCAACTGCATACCCGCCAGAGACGGGTACAAGGGCGCGCTGACGAGGCGTGACACGCCGGAGGCGACCATGGTCGTGGCCATCAGGCTCAGCACCAGCGCATGGCCGTCAATCATCTCCATGACAATGATGAATGAGGTGAGTGGTGCCTGGGTGACGGCGGCCAGAAAGCCCGCCATGCCCAGCGCGATCAGGGTTGGCGCATTGGGGTAAGACATCAATTGGGCAATGTCATTGCCTAGCGCGCCGCCGATGGCCAGGGAGGGTGCGAAGACCCCGGCAGGCACGCCAGCCCAAGTCGTGATCCAGGTGGCAATGAATTTCAGCAGCACATACAGCGACGACGCGTCGCCATTGCCTTCGAGCATGTTGCGAGTGTGGTCGTACCCGCTGCCGTAAGTGTCGCCATGGGTGAGGATACCCAGCACGGCAATGGCCAGTCCGCAAGCAGCGGCAAAACGCACCGGTGCTTTTTGACGCCACCGGCTGAACCAGTCATTAGATTTTCCGCCCAAGGAAACAATCAGCAATCGAGAGAACAGGCCGCCCGCCAGGCCACAGCACACGGCCACCAGCAAACCGGGCAGGATCAGGGCCACACTAAGGTTTTGAACGCGGATCACGCCAAAGTAAGTCGAATTGCCGTAAACCGAGACGGCCATCAAGCCGCCGAGAACAATCGCTGCCAACAACAAGCCATTGCTGCGTTGGCCGGGGCGCCGGGTCAGCTCCTCAATGGCAAACATCACGCCACCCAGCGGGGTGTTGAACGCCGCCGCGATACCTGCCGCACCGCCGGCCAGGATCATGCCGTGCTCTGACACGCGGGAACGATCGGGCAGCCAGCGGCGCGCATGGTGCATGACGCCTGCGGCAATTTGTGCGGACGGACCCTCGCGTCCCAAAGACAGACCCGCCAGTAGCCCCCATGTGGTCAGAAACATTTTGGCCAAAGTCAATTTGATCGAGACAAATAACGCCCGGTTTTCTCGATGGACTTCGGGCTCCAGGGCTGCCATCACCTGCGGAATGCCAGAGCCGGCAGCACCTGGCGCAAACTTCTGCGTGAGCCAGACGATGGCTGCTGTGGAAAATGGAATCCAGATCAGCGGGCCCCACCAGTAGCCCACCCGAAACTCGGTGAAATGCTCAAATGCGGTCTCGGTCATCCAGGTGAAGGCCACAACCGTGAGACCGGCTATTGCAGCGAAGGCCAGAACCAGGCCGCGGCCAGTCCATAAGCGCCAGTCGTACAACTCTTCCTGAATAGCAGAGAAAACGGAGGGGTGGGGCGTGACCGCCGAGTGGCTGGAGAGGTCGTGTTCGTTATGCAAGGCGGTGTCTTCGTGCTTGTGTCAAAAACCGTTCATCCAATATCAATATGATGGGATGCAGTCAGTTGAATGTAATCGCCAAAATCAAATGCTGGAAGCGATTTATGAAAAGGGAATCAGTCATGATCAAAGTCGGCCTAATGGGTTACGGCAAGGCCGGTCAGGCAGTGGCCGAGGTGTTCCATGCTGACCCGAGTTACCAATTGTGCTGGATTACGCGCCGCACCACAGCAAGCGCCGGGGAAGTCCACGCCGCAACCGGTGTTCCTGTGATGGGACTTGATACGACCTCGATGGGGAGCCTGCTCGATGCGCATCCCGTGGATGCCATCGTGGATTTTTCGAACTCGGAGGCGCTGTTGAGCTACGGTGAGGAAGTGCGACAACGCCAACTGATGTTGGTCAGCGCCATTTCGTCCTACACGCCGGAGCAACTCCAATACGCCCACACGTTGGGGCAATCGACCCGTGTTCTTTGCTCGCCCAATATGACAGTCGGCATCAATTTTTTGATTCTTGCCGCCAAATTGCTGCGCACGATCGCCCCGTTTGCGGACGTTGAAATTCTGGAGCAGCACTTTCGAGGCAAACCCGAGGTGTCTGGCACCGCGCGCAAGATTGCCGACACCCTGGAGGTGGATGCCGATCGAATTACCTCCTTGCGGCTTGGCGGCATCATTGGCCATCACGAGGTGATTTTTGGCTTTCCTTATCAAACAGTTCGCCTCATTCACAACTCGATTGAACGCAAAGCATTCGGGACCGGGGCGGTTTTTGCATTGGGTGAGCTGCTGAAATGTGAGAACGGGTTCTACACTTTTGACGATCTGTTGATGAAGCTGGTGCGCAGTCAACTCGCTCTGGACTGACCCGAGATGGCCATTGCGCTTGGCCACTTCGAGCGGCATATTGAATTGCGCCCTATCATTCCCACCTCCCGAACCTCGACGAACCCACCATGCCCAGCGCCAAAGCCATCACCCCCCCTTCCGTCAACACCGCTCAGGTTCTGCGACGTTTTCGCGTGGTTTTCAATACGGTGCGGGGGCATTTCCAGCAGGTTGAAAAGCAGGCCGGAGTTGGGGGCGCGCAGGTATGGGCGCTGAGCGTGGTTCGGGACCAGCCCGGCATTGGCATGGGCGGCTTGGCCAAAAGCATGGACATTCACCAGTCCACCGCCAGCAATCTGGTCAAGGCCCTGCAGAAGAAAGACATGCTGAGCATGACCAAAGCCGTGGTGGACAGGCGCAACGTGGAAATGAAAATTCTGCCCGCCGGCCTGGCTGTGTTGGCCAAGGTGACCGGGCCATTTGAAGGCGTTTTGCCGGAAGCGCTGGGCCAATTGCCTTTGGCGACGTTGACCCGCATGGACGGGGATTTGCTGGAGTTGATCCGCCTGCTCAATGCGGATGAAAAGGCGGGCGGCATCCCGCTTGGGCAGCTCTGAGTCGTTATCGGTCTTGTAAAGACTGAACCCCGCCTTACTCAAGTCGTTGCCGCTGCACTGCGCGGCTCAGTGGCATTCGACATGGCTTCGCCTTGGGGGGCCGAGCAAGTCTCTTTTTAATTCAAAATATTTGAATTCAGGCTACAAGCAAAGTGAACTTGTTTGCATTGGACGCTCTCTAAACTTGGTGGACATCACGGGCTCAAGCCCGTTTTAACCTTCAGGAAGAGAATTTTGAGCCCTACGCCCCGCTCGTTGAACGACAAAGCCACCCGGCGCTACAGTCCCGTTGCCATGGCCTTGCATTGGCTGCTCGCGCTGGGCATCCTCGGCCTTTTTGCGGTTGGCCTCTACATGGCCGACCTGCCGTTTTCTCCCTGGCGCCTCAAGCTGTACAACTGGCACAAATGGGCCGGTGTGACAATTTTGGCGCTGTCAATCCTGCGCTTGCTGTGGCGTTTCACCCATCGCCCGCCCGCCTTGCCTGAAAAAGTGTTGCGAAGCATGCCCACTTGGCAGACCCGCGCTCACCACGCCACTCACCACCTGTTGTACATCCTGTTCTTTGCGGTGCCCTTGATGGGTTGGGCGTACAGCTCAGCGGCTGGTTTTCCGATTGTCTGGTTTGGCCAGCTTCAGTTGCCTGACTTGCTCAGCAAGAACAAGGAAATCGCCGACTTGATCAAACCGCTGCATGGCTACGCGGCTTGGGCACTGGTGGCGCTTGCTTCGCTGCATATTGCGGCCGCCCTCAAACACCACTTTATTAATCGCGACGGCTTGCTGCATCGCATGCTGCCCACCCGCGACTGACACCACTGAAGGAATTTCCCATGACCAAGACCTCGTTTCTATTGCCTTTGTTGGCCACAGCCATGGCGGCCGTTGCCTTGCCCGCCGCCGCACAGCAAAAGCTCCTGCCCGCGCAAAGCGAGATTCGCTTTGAGTTCAAACAAATGGGCGTGCCCGTCGAAGGCCGCTTCAAGAAATTTGACGGCCAGATCAGCTTTGACGCAGCCAAGCCCGCCGCCAGCAAAGTGGCTTTCACCGTGGACATTGCCAGTGTGACCCTCGGCTCCGCTGAGATCGATACCGAGTTGCCCAAGGCTGAGTGGTTCAACACCGCCAAATTTCCACAGGCCACCTTTGCTTCGTCCTCCTTCAAAGTCTTGGGCGCTGGCAAGTACGAAGTCGCTGGCAAGCTGAGCATCAAGGGCATGCAGCGCGACGTGGTCGTGCCGCTCACCATGACCCAAGCTGGCGCTGTCACAACCGCCACGGGCGCGTTCCCGATCAAACGACTGGGTTTCAAGATTGGCGAAAACGAGTGGGCTGACACCTCCATGGTCGCCGACGATGTTCAAGTCAAATTCAAACTGGCGCTCAACGGCGTTGGCAAGCTCTAAGCAAAAGTTTCACAAAATTCGCCCCTGTTTTTCAACCTTTTCACTGTCACCATTGGAGATTTCTATGCGCCTTTCCGCTTTATCCTTCGCCGCCGCTGCCCTGTTGGCCGGCACCGCCCAAGTTCATGCTGCTGACTACGCCATTGACCCGACCCACACCTTCGCATCGTTTGAGATCGGCCACTTCGGTACCTCCACCAATCGCGGCCGTTTTGACAAAAAAGAAGGCACGGTCCAGTTTGATCGCGCCGCCAAAACCGGCAAGGTTGAGGTCGTGATTGACATCACCTCCATCAACACCGGCACTGCCGCGTTCAACAAACACCTGCAAAGCGCCGACCTGTTCGACGCCGCCAAGCACCCTACCGCCAAGTTTGTGTCCGATAAGTTCAGCTTCAACGGCGACAAAGTGTCTGAAGTCTCCGGCACCCTGACTTTGCTGGGCAAGACCCAGCCCGTGACGCTCAAGTCCACTGGCTTCAACTGCTACGACAGCCCGATGCTCAAGCGCGAAGTTTGCGGCGGTGATTTTGAGACCACCATCGACCGCACCGCGTTCGGCATGAACTACGGCGTGGATTGGGGCTTCCCGAAAAACGTTCGTATTCTGGTCCAGATCGAAGCCGTCAAACAGTAATCCTGTTGGTGCACCCAAGTGGTTCGGCCCAAGGGCGCTGAACCACTAGGCTGGGCTCATTGAGCGCCAGCTTTGTCACAGTGTCTCTGTGATTTCCCCTGCTCCCCCAACCCATTCGCAGACCCTTTGACAGGCCACTGCGCCATGGTGGCTGCGGCCTATCCCCCAAATGGGGGGTAGACGTACCTGAATCCAACGAGTACTTTCAAGACAGGTGCTGGTCGAGGCAATTTGCCGCGACCGGTTTCTGTTGCGCTGGGCGCTCCGTCGGGTCGGGGTGAGTCTGTCACACCAGCGTTGGTTCGATGTGCTTCAAGGGGAAACAATGAACAGTCTGAAAATATCGACACGCCTTGGCGTTTTGGTGGGAGTGTTGATCGTGTTGCTGATCGCCCAAGGGGTTTTGGGGCTGTTTGGCATTGACCGCGCCAACTAGGCACTCAAACAGGTTTACGAGGAAAGGACGGTTCCGATTGGGCAGCTAGGTGAAATTCGGGCCTTGTTGCTCGGCAACCGGATTGCCATTACCGCCGCGCTAGCCACACCGACCCTCGCCATTCTGGCCTCCAGCATCGCCACCGTTGAGTCAAATGTGGCCGCAATCACAAAGCACTGGGAATCCTTCATGGCGTCACACCTGACGACTGAGGAGGAGGTCTTGGCAAAGACATTCGCCGCCGCCCGTGGGGCGTTTGTCAAAGAGGGAATCCTCCCCGCCCTGGCCGCCATGCGCACCGGCGACATGGGCAAGGTACAAACCATCATTGAGCAAAAAATCCGCGTTCTTTGGCCGCCCGTGGGGGCAAGTGTCGATCAACTGGTGACCTTCGAAATGGACGTGGCGAAGGGCGAATATGTGGACGCCAATGCGCGCTACTCGACGATTCGGTTTATCTCCCTTGCCTCAATTGTCCTGGGCTTGCTGTTTGCTGGCGGGTTCGGGTTCGTGCTGATCCGGTCCATTAACCGCCAATTGGGCGCGGAGCCGGGTGACGCCGTGCGGGTGGCGCAAGCTGTCGCTGCGGGGGACCTGAGTGGGCAGGTGGCACTCAGGGCTGACGACACAGGCAGCCTGATGGCGCAGCTGAATCTGATGCAGTACAGCCTGGTGAGCGTGGTGGCCAAAGTACGCAGCGGCGCAGAAGGTGTGGCCACCGCCAGTGCTGAAATTGCCCAGGGCAACCATGACCTGTCCTCCCGTACCGAGCAACAAGCCAGCGCCTTGCAAGAAACAGCCGCCTCCATGGAGCAGCTGAGTGCGACCGTGCGGCAAAACGCCGACGGCGCCAAGCAGGCCAATGAGCTGGCGGTCAACGCCTTCACCGTGGCGGCCAGAGGAGGCGAGGTGGTGGGGCAGGTGGTTGAGACCATGAAAGACATCAACCAAAGCTCCAGCAAGATATCCGACATCATTCAGGTGATTGACGGCATCGCCTTTCAAACCAATATTTTGGCCCTGAACGCCGCCGTCGAAGCCGCGCGGGCGGGCGATCAGGGGCGTGGGTTTGCGGTGGTTGCCAGCGAGGTCCGCAGCCTGGCAGGGCGCTCAGCAGATGCGGCCAAAGAAATCAAAGAATTGATCAACGCCAGCGTGGCCCGAGTCGATCACGGCAGCGCGCTGGTCGACAAGGCCGGTGCCACCATGACGGAAGTCGTGACCAGCATTCGCCGGGTGACCGACATCATGGCGGAGATCAGCGCAGCCAGCGCCGAGCAAAGTACTGGCGTGGCCCAGGTGGGGGAGGCCATCACGCAAATGGACCAGGCCACCCAGCAAAACGCGGCGTTGGTTGAGGAAATGGCTGCCGCCGCCAGCAGCCTCAAGTCTCAGGCGCAAGAACTGGTTGAAGTGGTGGCTGTGTTCAAAGTGGCGCCGCAAAGCGCCTCCTTGTCAGCTCTGCCATCGCGGCGCAGCCCAAGGCCAGAGCAGCTTGCCCTGTCCGGTGCTCCACGCCAAGCACTGAACTAGGGCCCTTGGTGGCCGGTTGGTCGACCGGTCACGCCTTGATGGCGTCGGCGCTCACGTAGTCGTAGCCCAGGTCACGTGCGACCGCTTCGTAGGTGACTTTGCCTTGGGCCACGTTCAAGCCGTGCTTCAGGTGCACGTTGTCTTTGATGGCTTGCAACCAACCCTTGTCGGCCAGCGCCACTGCGTGGCCAATGGTGGCGTTGTTCAAAGCAAAGGTTGAGGTGCGAGCCACCGCGCCCGGCATGTTGGCCACGCAGTAATGCACCACGCCGTCCACCATGAAGGTGGGGTCGGCATGCGTCGTGGCGTGAGAGGTCTCAAAGCAACCCCCTTGGTCAATGGCCACGTCCACCACCACGGCGCCTTTCTTCATGCGCGAAATCATGTCCCGCGTCACCAGTTTGGGCGCGGCCGCGCCGGGTATCAACACCCCGCCCACCACGAGTTCAGCATCCAGCACCGCCTCCTCCACGCTTTGGCCCGTGGAATACACCGTGGCAATGCGGTTGCCAAACACCAGGTCCAGTTGGCGCAAGCGATCCACGTTTTTGTCCAGCACCGTCACCCTCGCTCCCAAGCCCACCGCCATCTGTAGCGCATGCGTGCCCACCACGCCACCACCCAAAATCACCATATGAGCCGCCGCCACACCGGGCACACCGCCCAGCAACACGCCCATACCACCTTTGGACTTTTCAAGGTGCGCCGCCCCGGCCTGCACCGACATGCGCCCGGCCACCTCACTCATGGGCGCCAGCAGAGGCAGCCCGCCGCCTGGGCCGGTGATGGTCTCGTAGGCAAAACAAATCGCCCCGGACCTGACCAGTGCCTTGGTTTGCTCAGGGTCTGGGGCGAGGTGCAGGTAGGTGTACAAAATCTGCCCCGGGCGCAACATGGCGCACTCCTGGGGCTGGGGCTCTTTCACCTTGACAATCATGTCCGCCTGGCTGAATACATGGGCGGCGTCGGCCACCAGGTTGGCACCTGCCGCCTGGTACATCTCGTCTCCCAGGCCAATGCCGGCGCCAGCGCCGGTTTCCACCAGCACCTGATGGCCGCGTGAGGCCAACTCCCGCACGCTGGCAGGCGTGAGCCCCACGCGGTATTCATGGTTCTTGATTTCCTTGGGTAGTCCGATGCGCATGGCGTGTCTCCTTTTGTTTTTGGAAAGAACAGTGTGAAACAAGGTGACGCGATGGGGAATAGAGATCAGGCGTTTCTTCGGGGCATTCGCGGGGCTAATGGACAGGGGCTCTCACCCTGCGGGACAGTCTGACCTTGCCCCTGGAATCCGTATCCCATAACCGAGATCATGAGTTGGCTTGCTTGGGCTGATTAGCAAGCCAGTTTTGCTCGAACCGCACCGGGCTGACGTAGGCCAGTGTCGAATGCAGTCGAGTCCGGTTATACCAAAGCATCCAAGCAATCGTTTCATCCTTTGCCTCCCGCTGAGTCTTGAACTTCTGTCCGTATAACCGTTCCACCTTCAATGATCCAAACAGCGTCTCGCTGCAGGCGTTGTCCCAACAGTTGCCGCGCCGGCTCATTGAACTGGTGATGTCGTACTCCTTGAGCACTTCCCGGAAGTCCTTGCTGGCGTACTGACTGCCGCGGTCGCTATGGAACATCAGGCCAGCCTGCTTGCCCGGATGCCGCTTGAACCATGCCATGCGCAGCGCATCAATGACGATGTCCCGCGTCATTTCCTCTCGTAACGACCAGCCCACTACTTGGCGGCTGAACAGGTCAATCACCACGGCCAGAAACAACCAGCCTTCGTCCGTGGCGATGTACGTGATGTCACCCACCCAGACCTTGTCGGGTGCTGCCACATCGAACTCCCGGTTGAGCAGGTTGGGTGAGATCGCTAGATCGTGATTGCTATCGGTGGTGACCTTGAAGCGCCGCTTTCCCTTGGCACGGATGCCGTGCAACTGCATGAGCTTTTGCACGCGCTCTTTGCCCACACGGATGCCACGGGCAAGCAGCTCCTTCCAGGTGCGTGGCCAGCCGTAGCCGCCTCGCGTCTCGGCATGGATGGCCTTGATGTGCACCAGCAAGGCGTCATCGCTCAGGTGGCGGAGCTGGGCCGGACTGGCCAGTCGCACAAAGTGTTCGTGGTACCCGGCGATGCTCACCCCCAGTACGCGGCACTGTACCGAGATCGGCCATGTGCTGCGGTGGCGCTGGATGAAGGCGTACTTCAAATCGATCCCTTTGCGAAGTACGCCGTCGCTTTTCCCAGAATGTCACGCTCCATCTTCACACGCGCCAGCTCGGCCCGCAACCGGCTGATCTCCATCTGCTCGGCGCTGACCAATACCTTGCTGTCAGCTCCCTTGAGCTGGCCCTGGCGCTGCGCCTTGACCCAATTGAACAACGTCTGGTCGACCACTCCCAGCGTGCGTGCCGCGGCTGCAATGCTCTGGCCACCTTCGACCAGTCGAACTGCTTCTTGCTTGAATTCGAGCGTGTAGCGCGCTCTTGCTGTCTTCGTCATTTCCGTTCTCCTTGCGTGAATTTAAACACTCAGCAAGAGATACGTTTTTCGAGGGCAAGGTCAGTCCCTGTCCTTGCTTTGGTCATTGACATGTGCAATGTTGAACAACAATTTTGTTCTGACGCTGTGGCGCGCAAGGAGTAAATAGAGGTCTTCCATTGGCCCTGAGATCGCCCACCAACCGCCCCCGGACAATCTGTCCGCCCGCCGCACCATGTAGGCGCATCTAAATGGTGCGGGTTGCACCAACATTGCGCGCCAAATCCCCTGGGCGCAAGATTTTTGAGCCTGTTTAGGGAATAAATGTTGGCATGCCTTATGCATATGGATAGGGCGGGCAACCAACTCGGTTTGCTTATCAAAATGGACGCTAGGGTTCCGATTTCTTTTCACCAAGGAATGTCTGGTCCGAGAGCAGCCGGCCATCAGTGGCAATTACCACTGCGGGCTCCACGGCGGGACAAAAGCCCGGGAGATATCACTTCGTGACCGAGGTGGTCTCCCGCATTTGTCCCACAACCTGGAGTCCCCCTGTGTCTACTTCTCTCTTGTCGATTTCCAGTGCGCTAAAGCGCACCATTGCCAGTGCTTGCCTGGTGTTGACGGGTATCGGGGCGGCCAGTGTGTCCATGCCCGCCGCTGCTGAAGTCAAAGTCGGTGTCTCCGACTGGCCGGGCTGGGTGGCCTGGTATGTAGCGGAGCAAAAGGGATTCTTCAAAAAGAATGGTGCCGATGTCAAACTGGTCTGGTTTGCCAACTACACAGACTCGATAGGCGCCCTGTCCTCCGGCCAGCTGGATGCCAACTCTCAAACCTGGTCGGACACCTTGGGCCCCCTCGCTATGGGTTTGCCACTGAAAGCCATTTTGGTAAACGACAACTCGGCGGGCAATGACGCGCTGATGGTCGGGCCCAAGATCACCTCCTTTGCCCAGCTCAAAGGCAAGAAAGTGGCGCTGGAGCAGTTCAGCATCTCGCACTTTGTGCTCGCAACGGCATTGGCCAAAAACGGCCTGAAGTTGTCGGATGTCAAGCTTGTGAACCTGTCCGCTGGCGATGCCGCTGCTGCCTTCATCAGCGGTAAGGTGGACGCCGCCGTGTTGTGGAACCCCTGGGTGAGTCAAATTGAAAAAAGTGGCAAAGGCAAGCCACTCTTCACTTCGAAGGATATGCCCGGTTTGGTGCCCGATTTACTGGTCGCGCAGGAAAAGGCCATTCAAACCAAGCGCAAAGAGCTGGTTGGCATGATCAAGGCGTGGTTCGAAACCGAGAAATTCATCCGCGAACAACCCGCCGAGGCGGCCAAGATCATGGCCAAGGTGGTCGGCATGTCGCCCGAGGAGTACGCCGTTTTCCTGCCTGGCACCAAGTTCTTTGATGCAGCCGCCAACACCAAGGCATTTGACTCCAGTCAAGCCCTGTCTCTGACCCGCACCGCGCCGACGATTGCGGCCTTCCTGGCCCAACACAAGCTGATTGAAGGTACGCCAGATGCTGCCAAGGGCATCGACGGCAGCTTGCTGCAAGACGCCCTGAAATAGGTCTCGAACCATGTGGTCCATACGGCTGGCGATCTCACGTCGAAGTTATCTTTTGCTGGCGTTGGCCGGGCTGCTGATTCCCCTGATTGGCTGGGCGCTCCTTAGTATGTTTGCAGGGGTGAATCCGATATTTCTTCCAGGCCCCGCCAAAGTGGTGACACGCATCGGCACCTGGGCGATGGAGGACGACCTGTTGGGGGACGCCTTCATCAGCACGCTGCGCGTCGTCATGGGCTGGACGCTGTCGGCGCTGCTGGCCGTGCCGCTGGGCCTCTTTATCGGAAGCTGGCGAGCGGTGCAGGCGCTGCTGGAGCCGCTGACCGACTTCATTCGCTACATGCCCGCGGTCGCCTTCATTCCGCTGGTGATGCTGTGGGTCGGCATTGACGAGGGTGCCAAGGTTGCGATCATCTTTATTGGCACTTTTTTCCAGATGGTGCTGATGGTGGCCGAGGATGTGCGCCGTGTCCCGATGGCGCAGATTGAAGCCGCGCAGACCATGGGCGCGACCCGCCTTGAGGTGCTGGAAAAGGTCATCCTGCCATCTGCCAAACCGGCCTTGCTGGATACCCTGCGCATCACCATGGGTTGGGCGTGGACCTACCTGGTGGTGGCCGAACTGGTGGCTGCCAACTCGGGCCTGGGCTTTGCCATCCTGAAAGCCCAGCGCTTCCTGCAGACCGACAAGATCTTTGCCGGCATCTTGCTGATTGGCGTCATCGGCCTGGCCATTGACCAACTGTTTCGCCTGCTGCATCGCAAGTCGTTCCCCTGGATGCACGGAAGGTAAGCGCCATGAAAATCGAATGTAAAAGCGTCTGGAAATTTTTCGGGGATGAACCGAAGCGGACCACCGCGCTGCAAGATGTGAATCTGGACATTGCCAATAACGAGTTCATTACCCTGGTTGGTGCCTCGGGCTGTGGCAAGTCCACCTTGCTGCGCACACTGGCCGGGCTGGAAACGCATAGTCAGGGCGATGTGCGGGTCGACGGTCAGTCCATCACCGGGCCAGGGCAAGACCGCGCTATGGTGTTTCAGCACTACAGCCTGTACCCCTGGCTGCGGGTGATGGAGAACATCCGTTTCTGCCGCGAACTCGGCGTGCACACTCAAAACCGCAGCAGCGCCGATGTAGAAGCCGCCTCGGGCCGCTCGGATTCATTGTTGCGGCTGATGGGGTTGACGGCTTCGTCCCAGGCCTACCCCAACCAGTTGTCGGGCGGCATGCAGCAGCGTGTGGCCATTGCCCGTGCCCTCATGGGCAAGCCGCAAATTTTGCTGATGGACGAGCCTTTTGGCGCGCTGGATGCGCAAACCCGCGAGGTCATGCACGACCTCATCCTCCATGTTCACCGGTTGGAGCGCACCACCATCGTTTTTGTCACGCACGACGTGGAAGAGGCCATCTACCTCGGCCACCGTGTGGTGCTGATGGCGCCGCGCCCAGGCCGAATCGACTCGATCTATGAGGTGCCATTACCGGCCAAACGCGAGCAGGACATGAAGCTCTCACCGGAATTCACCCGTCTCAAGCGCCAGTTGCTGGACCGAATCCGTGAAACCTCTGGCATGAAAACCGACCTGGATCAACTAGCGCGGCTCACTCAAGTGGCCGAAGAAAGTAACCCCGAATGACCTCCATCCCTGCCAACTCCCTGCTGTGGGAAGAACAACTCCCCGGTGGCAATCATTGGTCTGCCCGCCTGCGCCGCGGCACCGTGCTGCGTCTGACCGACCTGCAAGGCGGCGCCAACGTAGCCGCGCTGTTTTACAACGCCGAGCAGCCGCTGGAGCGGTACAACATGCCAGACACCCTGAAGTCACAGCACACAGCATTCCTCACCGCCGGTTTTGTGTGCCAGTCCGACATGGGACGTGTGCTGTGTTCCCTGACCGCAGACAGTCTGGGCTGGCATGACACTTGGTGTGGCGTGAGCGACGCCGCCATGGTGCTCGCCAAGTACGGTGAAAAACGCTACCAGGCGCACCGCAACGCCATGCACCGCAACGGCCGCGACGGCTTGCTGATTGAACTGGCCAAGTGGGGTTTGGGCGTGCGCGATCTGGTGCCCAACGTCAACTTCTTCAGCAAAGTGGTGCCCGATGCCGACGGGGCGTTGAGCCATGTGCCCGGCCACAGCGTGGTGGGCAGCTATGTTGATCTGCGCTTCGAGATGGACACTCTGGTTGTGCTGAGCAGCGCACCGCACCCGCTGGATGCACGTTCCGATTACGCCCCTGCCGACATGCAGCTTAGCGCCTACCGCGCAGCGCCTGTCACGGCCGACGACGCCTGTCGCCTCAAATGCCCGCAAAACGGGCGAGCCTTCATCAACACCGAACGTTACTGTGGAGAAGCCGCATGAGCGCCCTGCTGGAAAGCCCATTGAACCCCGCGAATGCGGTGCTGGACCAAACCTGCCTCGCTGGCGACCCCTGGATGGCCACGGTGCGAGCCGGGCAAACCTTTCGCATCCTCGACCTCGAAGGCAATCAGGCCGTGGACACGCTGTTTTACAGCGCGGCTGATGCGTCAGAGCGTTACAGCGCGGCCGATACGATTGCCCGCAACGCGCAGCTCTACCTGGGGCTGGGCTCCAAGCTGTATTCCAACGCCGGCCGGGTGATGCTCGACATCGTGGCCGACACCTGTGGCCGCCACGACACGCTGGGCGGGGCCTGCTCCTGTGAGAGCAACACCGTGCGTTACGCGCTGGACAAACGCCCCATGCACAGCTGCCGCGACAGCTTCATGCACGCCCTGTGCCACTGTCACGAGGCGGCTGCACTGGGCATGAGCAAACGCGACATTCCCCCCAACATCAATTTCTTCATGAATGTGCCCGTTACCCCGGAGGGTCACCTGTCGTTTGCCGACGGCATTTCCGGCGCCGGCAAGTACGTGGAGCTGAAGGCGGCCATGGACGTAGTCGTGCTGATCTCCAACTGCCCGCAGCTCAACAACCCCTGTAACGGCTACAACCCAACGCCGATCCGGCTGCTGGTTTGGGATTGATTTGCTATTAAATAAGTAGCAATTTGCGCATGTTTCATATGCGCTAGCGGCCAATTTGGCTTGAATATTTGACCCTTGCGCGCGGGACGACCCGAGGCGTCGCATCACCCGGCGGGACGACCCGCTTCATGAGGGATCACCCCATGTTTGATACCGTTTTGATCGCCAACCGCGGCGCCATTGCCTGCCGCGTTATTCGAAGCCTGAAAGCCCTGGGCCTGCGTTCGGTCGCGGTGTATTCCGAGGCCGACGCCGACTCGCTGCATGTCGCGATGGCCGACGTCAGCGTCTGCATTGGCCCGGCACCCGCTGCCCAAAGTTACCTCGACCCCCAGCGCATTCTGGATGCTGCCCGTGCCACCGGTGCGGGCGCCATCCACCCCGGCTACGGGTTTTTGTCCGAGAACCCTGACTTTGCCCAAGCGTGTGAAGACGCGGGCATGGCCTTCATTGGCCCCACCCCCGCTCAGATGCGCGCTTTTGGCCTGAAGCACACGGCGCGCGCATTGGCCGAAGCCCAGGGCGTGCCTTTGTTGCCGGGCAGCGGCTTGCTGAGCGACTTGGCACAGGCCCAAAGCGAGGCCGCGCGCATTGGCTACCCGGTCATGCTCAAAAGCACGGCGGGCGGCGGCGGTATTGGCATGCGCTTGATCCGCAGCGACGTCGAGATGGGCCCCGCGTTCGAGGCCGTGCAGCGCCTGGCGCAAGCCAACTTCAAGGACGCTGGCCTGTTTCTGGAGAAGTTCGTCGAACACGCCCGCCACATTGAGATGCAACTGTTTGGCGATGGCAAAGGCAAAGTCGTGTCATTGGGTGAGCGGGACTGCTCGGCCCAGCGGCGCAACCAGAAAGTGATTGAAGAAACGCCTGCACCCGGTCTGTCGGAGGCGACCCGCACCGCGCTGCAACAAACCGCTGTGCGTCTGGCGCAAGCCGTCAACTACCGCTCGGCCGGCACCGTGGAATACGTGCTGGACGCCGATACCGGCGCCTTCTACTTTCTGGAGGTCAACACCCGCCTGCAAGTGGAGCACGGCGTAACCGAACAAGTGACCGGTGTCGACCTGGTCGCCTGGATGTTGCGCCTGGCACGCGGCGATGACTTTGACTTGAAGGTACCCACGCCGCAGGGCGCCTCCATTCAGGTGCGCCTCTATGCCGAAGACCCTGCGCGCAACTTTCAGCCTTGCGCTGGCGGCTTGACGGAGGTTGTGTTTCCGAAAGACGCGCGCATTGAGACCTGGGTGGCTACGGGCAGCGAGGTGCCGCCTCATTACGACCCGATGATTGCCAAGTTAATTGTCACCGGCACCGACCGTGCCGATGCCGTCGCCAAGATGCAAGACGCGCTGGCCGCCACGCGGCTGGCAGGCATTGAGACCAATCTGCGCTATTTGCGTACCGTGGTGGCCGACCCCGTCTTTGTGCAGGGCCGGATGATCACCCGCAGCCTGGCCGACCTGCACTACCAGCCGCAGGCGCTGGAGGTGCTGGAGCCGGGTGTGCAAACCACGGTGCAAGACCACCCGGGCCGTGTCGGCTACTGGGCCGTGGGCGTGCCGCCCAGCGGACCAATGGACGATCTGGCCATGCGCCTGGCAAACCGCTTGGTCGGTAACGCGCCCCAGGCCGCCGCGCTGGAGTGCACGCTCACCGGCCCAACCCTGCGCTTTCTGCACGACACGGTGATGGCCGTCTGCGGCGCCGCCATGGCGGTGAGTGTGGACGGCGTGGCGCTGCCGCTGTGGCAGTCGCACACCGTCCAGGCCGGCAGTGTGCTGAAGATGGGCGCCGTGCAGGGGGCCGGCGCACGCACCTATCTGGCATTGCGCGGCGGGCTGGATGTGCCCTTGTACCTGGGCAGCCGCTCCACCTTCACGCTGGGCCAGTTCGGTGGCCATGGCGGGCGCACCTTGCGCACCGGCGACATGCTGCACATCGGTGCCGATGCCGTGACCGCGCCGCTGGCCCATTTGCCAACGGAGGTGGTGCCGGTCTACCAACACCATTGGGACATCGCTGTCCTTTACGGCCCACATGGCGCGCCGGATTTCTTCACCGATGACGACGTGCTCATGTTCTTCGGCACCGACTGGCAGGTGCACTACAACTCCAGCCGAACGGGGGTGCGCCTGATTGGCCCCAAGCCCGAATGGGCCCGCCGGGATGGCGGCGAGGCAGGGTTGCACCCGTCCAATATCCACGACAACGCTTATGCCATTGGTGCCATCGATTTCACCGGCGACATGCCGGTCATTCTCGGCCCTGACGGCCCCAGTCTGGGCGGCTTTGTTTGCCCGGCCGTGGTGCTGGCCAGCGAGCGCTGGAAAATGGGCCAACTGCGTCCCGGCGACACCGTGCGCTTTCGCTGTGTGACCGCTGAAGAAGCATTGCTTTTGCAGGCCGTGCAAGAACGGCGCATTGCCGATTTGGTGTGGGCCGCGCCCGCCATTCCCCAGCGGACCGAGGCCGTGGGTTTACCCATCCTCTCCCAACGGGCAGCGCAAGACGAGCGCCCGGCACTGGTGCTGCGCCAGGCCGGTGACCGCTATGTTTTGGTGGAGCTGGGTGACGCGGTGCTGGACATCGCGCTGCGCCTTCGGGTGCATGGCCTGATGCAGTCCTTGCAGGCGCAACAGTTGCCGGGCATCGTCGACCTGACGCCCGGCATTCGTTCACTGCAAATTCATTTTGAGCCGCAACACTTGTCACGCGCCGATCTGGTGGCGGCGATCTTTGCCGCAGACGATGCGCTGGGCGACACCGACGACCTCGTCGTGCCATCGCGCACCGTGTACCTGCCCTTGTCTTGGGACGACAGTGCGACCCGTTTGGCGATTGAAAAATACATGCAGTCGGTGCGGCCCGATGCGCCCTGGTGCCCCAGCAATATCGAGTTCATCCGCCGCATCAATGGCCTGGCGGATATCGGTGCCGTGCACCGAACGGTGTTCGACGCCAGCTATCTGGTGCTGGGCTTGGGCGACGTCTATCTAGGCGCGCCGGTGGCCACGCCGCTGGACCCACGGCACCGGTTGGTCACCACCAAATACAACCCGGCCCGCACCTGGACCCCCGAGAATGCCGTCGGCATTGGCGGCGCCTACATGTGCGTCTACGGCATGGAAGGGCCCGGCGGCTACCAGTTTGTGGGCCGCACCTTGCAGATGTGGAACCGCTGGCGCGATGCCGACAGTGGCGCCCCCGCGTTCGAGCCCGGCAAGCCCTGGCTGCTGCGCTTCTTCGATCAAATCCGCTTCTACCCGGTGGGCGAGGAGGAGTTGCTGCAAATCCGCCGCGATTTCCCGGCCGGGCGCTACCCACTGCGCGTCGAAGAGGGCACCTTCAGCCTGCACCAGTACCGTGAATTCCTGAGCGAAAACGAGACCGACATTGCAGCCTTTCGCACCCAGCAAGGTCAGGCGTTTGAGGAGGAGCGCGAGCGCTGGCGTGTCGCGGGCCTGGCCGAGTACGTGGGTGAACCCGCCGCACTGGATGCGGGCGCCGCGCCCGCCAGCCTGCCCGAGGGGGCGCGTGGCGTGGCCACCGCCGTGCCCGGCAGTGTGTGGAAGCTGCTGGTGGCCGAAGGCGACCTGGTGGCCGAGGGCGACGCCCTGTTGGTCATCGAGTCCATGAAGATGGAATTCACCGTGTCGGCTCCCTGCGCTGGCCAGGTTCTTCGCATGGCCTGCCGCGAAGGCAGCGCCGTTTCGGCAGGGCAAGACGTTGTTGTTATTCAAGGAGAAATCGCATGAAAAAGTCCTCTATTTCTCTCAGCCTGGGTGCCCTGCAGCAGGGCTACCGTGACGGCACCTTCACGCCGGTTGACGTGGTGGAGCAGGTTGTGGCCACCGTCGGCGACGACGCCCACAAGGCCTGGATTCATCGCATCGGTGCAGACGCCCTGCGTGCCCGGGCGCAGGCACTGATGGCGAGTGGCCCGCAGGGGCTACCCTTGTGGGGTATCCCGTTTGCCATCAAAGACAACATTGACCTGGCGGGTGTGCCGACCACCGCTGGTTGCCCGGACTACGCCTACACGCCCGAGGCCAGCGCCACGGTGGTGCAACGCCTGCTGGACGCGGGCGCCATCGCCATTGGCAAGACCAACCTGGATCAATTCGCCACCGGCCTCAACGGCACGCGTTCCCCCTACGGCGCCTGCCACAACGCCTTCAACCCTGATTACGTCTCGGGCGGTTCCAGCGCAGGCTCTGCGGTTTCGGTCGCACTGGGCCAGGTGAGCTTTTCACTGGGGACCGATACCGCCGGTTCGGGCCGGGTGCCCGCTGGCTTCAACAACCTGGTGGGGCTGAAACCCAGCCTGGGTCTGCTGTCCACGTACGGCGTGGTGCCCGCCTGCCGCTCGCTGGACGTGGTGTCCATCTTTGCCCTGACGGCGGATGATGCGCAACAGGTGTTCTCAGTGGCCCAAGGCTATGACGCCAAAGACGCCTTCTCGCGTGCCGCGCAGCCCCATGGCTTTGATTTTGGCCGCACCGCCGAGTTGCGCGTCGGCGTTCCGCGCGCAGACCAGCTGCAGTTTTGCGGTGACGACGCCTATGCCCAGTGCTACACCGACGCGCTGGTTCACGCCAAGTCATTGGGCGCCGAGCTGGTTGAAATTGACTTTGCCCCGTTTGCGGAAACGGCGCGCCTGCTGTACGAAGGCCCGTGGGTGGCTGAGCGCTACCAAGCCATTCGGGAATTCATCGACGCCCACCCCGAGTCCGTGTTCCCCGTCACCCGGGAAATCACGCTGGGCGGTGCCAAACCGCTGGCCGCCGATGCCTTTGCCGCCCAGTACCGGCTGCGCGCGCTGGCCCAGCGCTGTGCCGGGGTCTGGTCCGACATCGATTGCATGTTGCTGCCCACCTCACCTACCATCCACACCATCGCCACCATGCTGGCTGAGCCGGTTGCCCGCAACAGTGACTTTGGCTACTACACCAACTTTGTCAATCTGCTGGACTACAGCGCCATTGCAGTGCCAGCTGGGTTTCGCCCTGACGGTCTGCCCTGTGGCGTGACCTTTGTCGCCCAGGCGCACCAGGACCAGCCGCTGCTGCATTTGGCGCAGCGCTGGCAGGGCGCGCTGCAGGGGCAGGCCGCCACGCTGGGGGCAACCGACCATACCGCCGTGTCGTTCGAGCCGGCCGTGGCCGTGCCCTCCGGCCAGGTGCGGGTCGCTGTGTGCGGCGCACATCTGCAAGGCCATCCGCTCAACCCGCAGCTCACCAGCCGGGGCGCCCGCCTCGTGCAGTGCACCACCACCGCGCCGGAATACCGCCTCTATGCCTTGCCCGACGGCCGTCGCCCCGGCCTGGCCCGTGTGAGCGAGGGCGGCAGTACGATTGAAGTGGAAGTGTGGGAGCTGCCCGCCTGCCAGTTCGGCAGCTTTGTGGACGCCATCCCCGCGCCGCTGGGTATTGGCCGCACCGTGCTGGCAGACGGCAGTCAGGTCGCCGGTTTCATCTGTGAGCCCGGTGGCCTGCAAGGCGCCACCGATATCACCACCTTCGGCGGATGGCGCGCCTACCAAGCCCGTCCGAAGTGACCAGGTCCGGGCGATCTTTCAAGGCATGAAGGACGGGCGCCTCCTGATGGCGCCTGACCCTGGGTGCTGACTCGCAGGCCCGCCCGTTGCCAGGTTTGACCCATCGGCACCGCCCGATTTGGCCAACTCACGCGAGCGGCATTGAACCGCATCAGCGCGCCAACCACCCAGCACTTGAAGTCAGTTGCCAGCCCAACATGAACTCAACCCCTTCCAACACCCGACCAAATATGGCTGTTGGCTCCCCTTTCCCGCCCGGCGGGGCGGGAGAGGGGTTGGGGGTGAGAGTGGGGGTTGCAGCGCAAAAATTGCTACACATTCAATAGCGACCTGCGCAGTTTCAACGGGCGCCGAAGGCATAAATCCCATAAAAAAAACAAGACTAGGAAAAAGCGCCACTGAACCAGGTAGAAATCCAAAAAATCGCAGCCCAAATCAGCAAGTGAGACACCCCAACCCTGTAAGCTAGCCCGCTTCCCCCTCACCACACCGTTTCACCCCCAAGCCATGCGTATCCTCCACACCTCTGACTGGCACCTTGGCCAGCACTTCATGGGCAAAAGCCGTCAGGCTGAGCACCAGCAGTTGATTGACTGGCTGGTGCAGCAGGTGGACGAGCAGGCCGTGGACGCGGTGCTCATTGCCGGCGACATTTTTGACACCGGCTCGCCGCCCAGCTACGCCCGTGAGTTGTACAGCCAGCTGGTGGTGCGCCTGCACGGCGCGGGCGTGGCGCTATTGCTGCTCGGTGGCAACCACGACTCGGTCTCTACCCTGGGCGAGAGCCGGGCGCTGCTGGCCTGCCTGAGCACCACCGTGGTCGGCGCCGCCAACGACCCCCAGGCGCAAGTGGTGGTTTTGTCCCGCCGGGGAGGCTTGAATGAACCCGGCTGCGTGGTCTGCGCCATTCCCTTCATTCGCCCGCGTGACGTGCTGCAAAGCCTGCCCGGCCAAAGTGCGCAAGACAAAGAGCAGTCGTTGCAAGCCGCCATTCAGGCCCATTACACGGCGGTGTTCGACGCCGCCAACACCCACCGAGCCGCGCTGCAGGCCGAACTCGGCCACGCGCTGCCCCTCATTGCCACCGGCCACCTCACCACCGTGGGCGCCAGCACCAGCGAGTCGGTGCGAGAGATTTACGTGGGTTCCTTGAACGCCTTCCCCACCAGCGCCTTCCCCGCCGTGGACTACATCGCGCTGGGCCATATTCACCAGCCGCAAAAAGTCGGCGGGCTGGACCACATCCGCTACTGCGGCTCGCCCATTCCACTCAGTTTTGACGAGGTGCGCCAGACCAAAGAAGTGCTGCTGGTGGACCTGAACGACGCCGGCCTGCAAACCATCACCCCGCTGCCCGTGCCCCGCTTTCAGCACCTGGCCTCGGTCAGCGGCAATTTGGTTACTCTAGCTGAACACATTCAAACCGCCGCCACGCAAGGCACGCCAGAGTGCCCTGTGTGGCTGGAAGTCACCGTGGCCGAAGATGACTACCTGTCTGACCTGCCCGCCCGCATCGAGGCCATGGTGGAAGGTCTGCCGGTTGAGGTGCTGCGCATTCGCCGCCAGCGCGGCAATGCCGCCGCCGCTCTGGCCGCCGCGGTCCGCGAAACGCTGGACGAACTCAGCCCGCACGATGTGTTTGAGCGCCGCCTGGCGCAAGAAGAACTGGCCGACGATTTGAAGCTCGCCCTGCAGAAACGTTACCGCCAGGTGGTCACCGGCCTGCAAGAGGGCCAGTCATGAAAATCCTCGGCCTGCGCCTCAAAAACCTCAACTCGCTCAAAGGCGAGTGGTCGGTCGACTTCACCCAGCCGCCGTTTGTGGACAACGGCCTGTTCGCCATCACCGGGCCCACCGGTGCCGGCAAATCGACCCTGCTGGACGCCATTTGTCTGGCCCTGTACCACGAGACCCCGCGCCTCAAAAGCATCTCGGCCTCGGCCAACGACATCATGACCCGCCACACCGCCGACTGCCTGGCGGAGGTGACCTTTGAGGTCAAAGGTGCCGTCTACCGTGCCTTCTGGAGCCAGCGCCGCGCCCGCGACAAGATCGACGGCGCCTTGCAAGCCCCCAAGGTGGAACTCGCCACCGGCGCGGGTCAGATTCTCAGCACCCAGACCAACGACAAGCTCAAACGCATCGAGGCCATCACGGGGCTGGACTTTCCGCGCTTCACCAAATCCATGCTGCTGGCGCAGGGCGGTTTTGCGGCCTTTTTGAATGCCAGCGCCAATGAGCGCGCCGAGCTGCTGGAGGAACTCACCGGCACCGAGATTTACGGTGAAATCTCCAAAAAAGTGTTTGAGCAAGCCCGCGAAGCCAAGCAACAGCTTGACCAGCTCAAAGCCCAGGCCGCTGGCATGGCCCTGCTCAGCACCGAACAGCGCGCGGCCATGCAAAGCGACATTGAGCGCCTGAGCGCCGAGTTGGCCACGCTGCAAACCGCCCACCAAACCACGCAGGCGCAGCGCCAGTGGCAGCACAACCTGGCCCAAAGCGCGCTCGACGTGCAAGCCGCGCAAGCCCACGGCGCAGAGGCCCAAGCCGCCCAAGAGGCTAGTGCGCCAGAGTTGCACCGCCTGCGGCAAAGCGAGCCCGCGCAGCAGTTGCAACCCCTGCACCTCTCTTGGCAGCAAGCGCAGGCCGCGTGCACGCAAAGCCAAACCACGCTGGCCACTTTCAGCGCCACCGCCGAGCGCCAGCACGCCGCCCACCACCAGCAGCACCACCGTGCCCACGCGCTGGCCGAGCGCATTGCGCAGGCCGCGCAAACACAGTTGACGCAAACGCAGGCCAGGCGCCAGCAACTGGACGACTTTTGCAGCGCCCACCCGCAGCACGCCACCTTGGGCGAGCAGTTGGGCGGCTGGCGCCAGCAGTTTGACCAGCGCCACAAGCTGCAACAACAACTCAGTGCCCAGCAGCTTGCCGTGCAAGCCTTGGTGGCCGAGCAGCAAGAGCGCGCCGCCAAGCTGGCAGCGCAGCACACCGCCGTGGCCACCGCCACCCAGGCCGCAAAAGACGCCGAAGCCGCCCGCCAGGCCGCGCAAACTGCGCAAGACCAGCGCTTGGCCGGCCACACCTTGGCGGCCCTGCGCGAGCAGCGCCAAGACGAACAAGCCAACCTGCACCGCTGGCAACAAGTCGATACCCTGGCCCGCCAGCGCCGCACGCTGGCCGCCCAAAGAGCTGCCTTATCCAACCAGTTGCAGCAATTGGCGGGCACGATTCAAACGCAAGAGGCCGCGGTGCTGGCCTTGCGCGAGCAGCACAAGGGCTTGAAAGAGCAAGTCAACGACAAGCAAAAACTGCTGGACCAAGAGCGCCGCATCCAAAGCCTGGAGGCCCACCGCCTCGCCCTGCAACCCGGCGAGCCATGCCCCTTGTGCGGCGCCGCCGAGCACCCCTGGGTCGGCAGCTACCAAGCGCTTGACCTCTCCGCCACGGCCGCCGCCTTGCAAGACAAACAAGCCGCGCTCGACGCCTTGGTTGGCGCCGGCCAAAAAGCCGCCGCTGATCTGGCCGCCAGCAAAGCCAGCTTGGCCGCCAAACGCAGCCAGCAAGAGCAAGCCGCCCAAGACATTCACCACTGGCAAGCCGAGTGGGCCGCGCTGGCTCAAGCCATCACCCGCCCCACAGCGGTCACGGCAGACGACTGGCAAAACGAAGCGCAATTAAGCGCCGCCCGCGAGACCGCCACGCAAGCGCTGGATCAGGCCGCGCAGACCCTGCAAGCCGCCGAAGCCGGCGACCAAGCCCTGCAGCGCGCCGCACAAATGGCCCAGCAAAGTGCGCAAGCCCAACAAACCGCCACCCACCAGCTGGAGCGACTGCAGCAAGCCGAGCAAGACGCCGTGGCCCGCCACAGAACGCTGTCAACCACGTTGCAAGCGCTTCAAACTGAGTTGGCGGGACTCGAAGACAGCCTGAGCACCGCGCTGTTGGACGCCGGCCACACCCTGCCCGACGAGTCCGCACCTTGGTTGCAAGCCCGAGAAGGCGAATGGCGCTACTGGCAGCAGACCCAAACCCAGCTTCAGACCCTGGCTCAAGCCATCGCCCGCCAAACGGGGGAGTGCGAAGCCGCGCAGCAGCAGGCCGCGCTGTGGTCGCAGTTGTGGGCCGTGTTACGCGCCACCACCGCCAGCGACTCCGCCTCACTGGCACCGCTCACTGCGGATGCTGACGCCAACCTGCCCGCCGCCCTGAGCCAGTGCAGCGACGAGATTGATCGCCTGTCCCAAGCCATTGCCGACCTGCAAGGCCAAACCACCCAGGCGCAGGCCCAGCTCACCCAGCATCAGGCAGGGTTGGTTAACGCCGAAAAAGCGTGGCAAGCCGCTCTGGCCGCCAGCCCGTTTGCCGACGTGCCCGCGTTTGAGGCAGCGCTACTTTCCCCGCCAGAGCGCCAACGCCTCACCGCGCTGAAAGACGCGCTGCAAGCCGCGCAATACCAAGCTGCCGCCCTGCTCAAAGCCGCCACCGCCAAACACACCCAGCTGCAAGCCCAACTCCTCACCCCGCTCACGCTGGACGAGCTGGCCACCCAGCTGGAAGTGCAAGAAGCCCAGCGCGTTACGTTCAGCGAGCAAATGGGCGCCCAGGGCGCCTTGCTCACCCAGGACGAGCACAACCGCCAAAGCCAGCAAACCCTGCTGGCCCGCATCAGCGCCCAAACCACCGAGGTCGATCTCTGGCAGCGGTTGGACAGCCTGGTTGGCTCCGCCAAAGGCGACAAGTTCCGCAAGTTTGCGCAAGGCCTCACGCTTGACCACCTGCTGCACCTGGCCAACCGCCACCTCGCCCGCCTGCACGGCCGCTACCTGCTACGCCGCAAACTCAGCGGCGAGCTGGAGCTCGACATCGTGGACGGCTGGCAAGGCGATGCTGCCCGCGACACCCGCACCCTCTCCGGCGGCGAAAGCTTTCTCGTCAGCTTGGCGCTGGCCTTGTCGCTCTCAGACTTGGTGAGCAACAAAACCTCGATTGACTCGCTCTTTCTGGACGAAGGCTTTGGCACGCTGGACGGCGACACGCTGGACATTGCCCTCAACGCCCTGGACACCCTGAACGCCACCGGCAAAATGATCGGCATCATCAGCCACGTCGAGAGCTTGAAAGAACGCATCCCCGCCCAGATTCGCGTCGAAAAAGGCGGCGGCGTGGGGCACTCGCGGCTGGTGGTTTAGCCCGCACCCAAGCACTCTCGGCTGCAGCCTTCGGCCCCTTTAAATCGACCGACCGAGTTCAGAGAATGGCGCCGCCGGGGTGTTCACCGCGTTCGTACACCACGTGGGCGCGACCCACAATCAGCGAATCGAGCGAGCCGATGTTGGCCGCCTCCTTGTTGGTGTAGGGCAGTTTCTGAAGCAAATAGCGCATGGCGTTCAGGCGCCCGCGCTTCTTGCAGTCGCTCTTGATCACGGTCCAGGGCGCATCAGCGGTGTCCGTTTCAAAAAACATCGCTTCTTTGGCCTTGGTGTAGCTCTCCCACTTATTGAGCGAGGCCAGGTCAATCGGGCTGAGCTTCCACTGCTTGAGCGGGTGCGCTTCGCGCTCCTTGAAGCGGCGGCGCTGCTCCTTGCGGCTCACTGAAAACCAGAACTTGATCAGGTGCACGCCACTGCGCACCAACTGGCGCTCAAACTGCGGCGCCTGGCGCATGAACTCCTGGTATTCGTCTTCGTCGCAAAAGCCCATCACGCGCTCCACCCCGGCGCGGTTGTACCAACTGCGGTCAAACAGCACAATCTCGCCGGCCGTGGGTAGGTGCTGCACATAGCGCTGGAAATACCACTGGCCCCGCTCGACTTCAGTCGGCTTCTCCAGTGCCACCACGCGCGCCCCCCTTGGGTTCAGGTGTTCCATCATGCGTTTGATGGTGCCTCCCTTGCCCGCGGCGTCGCGCCCTTCAAACAGAATCACGATGCGTTGGCCCGTTTCCTTGGCCCAAGCCTGCAACTTGAGAAGCTCAACCTGCAATTGGTACTTCTGGGCCTCGTAGGTCTTGCGCGATAGGAGGTTCTTGTAGGGGTAGGCACCGCTGCGCCAATCGCCAGCCAGCAACTCGTCAGGACTGGCGTTTTCGCGCGCCTTGCTGCGAACGGCAACCGCATCTTCTTTCAACAGACGCCGTATGGCCTTCACGTCGTCGGGGGCTGCGCCCTCCAGGATGGCGCGCAGGGAAGTCGCTTTGTCTGCCTTACTCGCCCGGGGCTTGGCCAGCACGTCCCGCACGGCGGCAAATTTGGCCCGCTGGCGCGCGTTGACCTTGGTGGCCACCGCAATCTTGGCAATGCGCTTGGGCAGCTGGCTGCCGGTCACGTCGCCGAGCTTGGTGCGCCTGGGCACCTCCGTCGTTTTCGGCGCGGGTTTGGTGGTGGGTGTGGCGGCGGACCGCGTCGCCGGCGGTTTGGCCGCTGGCGCCGTTTTGCGCCTTGGCGCTGGCCGTGCGGGGGGCGCGGCTTTGGATCTGGTGGACCCGTTGGACGGTGGGGTCGGGGTACGTTCTGTCATGGAGCATTCACCTGCAAGTCACTAATCTGCCAGTATGGGCGGCTGCTTCTCTACCGTTTTGACCCAAATCAAGCCGACCCACATCCCAGCCGGTTCAGCCTGCCTTTTTGGTCTGCACCCCGCACCCACCGGCCAGCCCAAGCCACCCAAACCTGGCAGGCAGCCTACTTCCTGAACCTCTCAGCAGGGACTGTCGTGAACTTGGTGCGAGTGAAGTCACTTTTCAAGTACTAAATCAGCCTCTGGCCTAAGTATCACCTGCGGGAGTAGATATTAAATCAGGAGTATTTGGCTAGGCGCCGGGGCCGCCACACCGCTGAAACTTCAAGCCAAAACCACCGACGCCCATCGGCCACCCCTGCGCGGCCAAGTTCCAGCGGCCCTCGCGTAGCGGCTACGTCATGGGCGTACACAGCTCGACCAGAAAGCCGTTGATGTCGGCCACATAGGCAATCGTCTGGCCCCAGGGCATCACCTCAAGGGGGCGCATTGGTGTGGCCCCGGCGGCCACGGCGCGCTCTAGCGCGGTGGCTACATTCGGGGTGCACAGCGCAATCTCAAAGCAGGGCGCTGTGGGGCTGGCAGCCTGCGGGTTCTTGCCCAGCTGCTGCATCAGGCGATGCGCTGAAAACGCCAGCGCCGTGCTGCCCGTCTCCAGCTCGCCGTAGTCCCCGCTTTCATGCAAAAACCGCGTGGTGAGTCCGAAGGCAGCTTCGTAAAACTTGAGCGTGGCAGGCACGTCTGGCACGTAGAGGATGGTGTAGCCGAGTTGCATGGCAAGTCTCCCTTTGGTTTTCAATACCCGCACGATACGCTAGCGGCCTGTGTGTGCACGGGCCCGCAATCAAGCACCAACCCTATTCCAACCCAGAGAATTTGCCATGAAAACACTATTTGCCTCGCTGCTGCTCAGCAGCCTTGCGCTGGCCGCCAGCGCCGAGACCGTTGGCAGCGTCAGCACCACCTTCAAACTGCTCAGCCCCAACGACAAGGTGGTGGTCGATGTGTTTGACGACCCGGCGGTCGACGGCGTGGCGTGCTATCTGTCGCACGCCAAAACCGGGGGCTACGCCGGTGCGCTGGGTCTGGCAGAAGACACATCAGACGCCGCCGTGGCCTGCCGCCAGGTGGGCCCCATCAGCTTCAAAGAGAAGATCGACAAGCAAGACGAGGTGTTCAACGCCCGCTCGTCCTTCTTGTTCAAACACGTGCGGGTGGTGCGCATGGTGGACGTCAAGCGCAATACGGTGGTCTATTTGGTGTACTCCGACAAAATCATCGACGGCAGCCCTAAAAACAGCGTGACGGCGGTGGCCGTGCCGGCTGATCAGCCGATCCCAGTCAAATTGAATCTACATGGAAAATAGGACGATAGCCACTGTCAAATATAGACAGGCAGCTATTGAATAAGTAGCGTTAAGCCATGGGTGGACGGTGCAGCTCGCTAATCTTGTTGTCCGCCGGATAGTTCTTCGAGGCTGGTTATAAATACAGTATAAAGACGAGGTATCAAGAGCCCCAGTTTCAGGAGCAGCCATGAAGAAAACGCCACGCATTCCCGCCGCAGACAACGCCGAGTCCACACTGTTTGCCAACATCCGCACGCTGATTGAGTCCGCTCGCAACACGGTTGCCCGTGGCGTTGATCTGGTGCAGGTGCACACCAACTTCGAGATTGGTCGGCATATTGTTGAGTTTGAACAGCAAGGCGAGAGCCGGGCGGAATACGGAACGCAAATGCTCAAGAACTTGGCTGAACGCCTGACGGCCGAATTTGGCAGCGGCTTCTCAGTCACCAACCTCAAACTCATGCGCCAGTTTTACGCACTGCACGCCCAAAGAATGGGTCAGACAGCGTCTGGCTTATTCGAGACTCGGACACAACAGCCAATAGGTCAGACACTGTCTGACCTATTGGCCACCACCAAAAATCGCCCGTTTTCCCTCAGCTGGTCACACTACGTTTTCCTACTGGGCATCAAAAAAAGCGAAGAACGCAGCTTTTACGAAATCGAATCCACCCACCAAAACTGGACGCTGCGCGAATTGCGTCGCCAGTTCCAAAGCGGCCTGTATGAGCGCCTGGCCCTGAGCCGCGACCAAGACGGCATTCGCCAACTGGCCCGGCAAGGGCAACTCGTCAGCAACGCAAGCGACCTGCTCAAAGAACCACTGGTGCTGGAGTTTTTGGGCCTGTCCGAACAAGCCCGGTTTTCCGAGTCTGATCTTGAGGCCGCGATCATCAACCAGATCGAACACTTTCTGCTGGAGCTGGGCAAAGGCTTTTTGTTTGAGGCGCGTCAGAAACGGTTCACCTTTGACGACGACCACTTCTTTGTAGACCTGGTGTTTTACAACCGCTTGTTGCGCTGCTATGTGCTGATTGACCTCAAGATCGGCAAGCTCACCCACCAGGATTTGGGCCAGATGCAGATGTACGTCAACTATTTTGACCGCCACGTCAAAACCGATGCCGAAGCCGCCACCGTTGGCATCGTGTTGTGCAAGAAGAAGCACGAGGCGCTGGTGGAAATCACCTTGCCCAAAGACGCAAACATCCACGCCCGGGAATACCAACTCTATTTGCCGAGCAAAGAAGAGCTGCAGCAGAAACTGGCGGAGTGGTCTGAGATTGAGAGAGAAATTGACCGCTAGCCTCCGTGCAATATGCGCAAGCAGCTATGAAATCAATAGTAATTGGCCAAACGCCGTAGCCGCACACTGCAGACACCTCAAGCCAAAATCACCCACGCCACATAGGCCACCACCAGCGCCGCCAAGGCCCAGCGGCCCCAGCTTCGGGCTGGCCCTTTGAGCCACGCCACCTTCGGGGCGCCACCGCTGTAGCGGGCAAAGCGGCGCTTCAGGTCGTCTGCCTGGCGCTGCTTCTGTTGATCAGACGCACGATACCGCCGGGCCTCGTCGGCAGCCCGGTTGCGGTCGCGCAGGTCGTCTAAGTCGTCGTGGTTCATGGGGGCAGGGGCGGGCAATGTGCTCTGTAGGTCGATTCAATTTTGTACCAAATAGGCCAATAGTCCCAGTAGAACATGCGCAACCAGCTATCAAATAGATAGTAGAGGTTGCGCCGTTCACTCCTCTGGGTGTGGCGTAGCCACATGATGGCGCGGCCTTCACTTCAAGTGCAGCAGCCCTTGCCACCCCCTTGGCCCAACGGCCCCGGTCCCCCATAATTCCCCCATGATTACTGTCCACCACCTAGAAACCTCTCGTTCCCAGCGCGTTTTGTGGCTGCTTGAAGAACTGGGCGTGCCCTACACCCTCAAGCTCTACAAGCGAGACCCTGTCACCAAACTCGCGCCGGCTGCGTTAAAGGCGGTTCACCCCTTGGGCAAATCGCCCGTGATCACCGACGGCAATGAGACCGTGGCCGAATCCGCTGCCATTCTTGAGTACTTGGTCGAAAAATATGGCGCCAAGGCCAAGGGCGACCTGGCTGGCCTGCAACCCGCCACGGGCACCCCCCAGTACCGTCAGTCACGCTTCTGGATGCACTACGCCGAAGGCTCGTTGATGAACTGGCTGGTGATGAAGCTGGTGTTCATGACCATCCCCACCCAGCCCATGCCCTTCTTTGTGCGACCCATCGCGCGGGCACTGTGCGCCAAAGTGCAGGCCAAACTCATTGACCCCAATCTGGCCACCGCCCTGGCGTTCATGGAGACCCACCTGGGCACGCACGCCTGGTTTGCCGGGGAGCAGATCAGCGTGGCAGATTTTCAGATGAGCTTTGCCGTGGAGGCGGCGCTGGCACGTGGTGCCGACGCCAGCCAGTTCCCTAACTTGGTGGCGTACAAAGCCCGTATGGTCGCCCGCCCGGCCTACCAGCGCGCACTGGCCAAGGGTGGCCCTGTGGTGATGAAGTAAACCGCAACTGAAAGCGCAGCAAATTCAAGGTAGCCCGGCCTTGAGCGCAGGCTGCTCCCAGCCGGGGACGTTCACACAATAGCGGGTGGCTTTGCCCGCGCCTTCTACCCGCCGCCCGAGCCCACGTGACCGGCCTCTAGCAAGCGCTCCAGCACTTGGCTCTGGCGTGGGTTGATAGGGAACTTTGGGTGGGTTCGGTGTGTCCATGAGGCGTATTTCGGTGTTATTTGCCGCACATATTGCGGTGAATAGGTTGCATAATCACCGCATGCGCCCTCACCGCCACACCCGAACGCCCCGCTACATCTGGCAATTGCCCGAATGGCCCCACCTTACCTTTGACGCAACGGCGCTGGCCGCGCCACTGGCCCAGGTGCATCGCGCGCAAGGCCTGCTGGCCGGGCGTATGGCCCAGTTGGGGCAGGCGCCGCGCGATCAGGCCACCTTGCAAGTGCTCACACAAGAGGTCATCACGACCAGCGCCATCGAGGGCGAGCGCCTGGACTTGGACGCCGTGCGCTCGTCCGTGGCCCGCAAGTTGGGGTTGGATATCGGCGCCTTGGCGCCCAGTGACCGGCATGTGGACGGCGTGGTGGATGTGGTGCTGGACGCCACCCGCAACTTTGACCAGGCACTCACCCCCGAGCGCCTGTTTGGCTGGCACGCGGCGCTGTTCCCCACCGGCTACAGCGGGCGCATGCGCATCACCGTGGCTCAATGGCGGCTAGATGCCAGCGGCCCCATGCAAGTGGTGTCCGGCCCCGTGGGACGGGAGAAAGTGCACTTTGAAGCCCCGCCCGCTGACACCTTGCCCGCGCAAACCCAGGCCTTCTTTGACTGGTTTGAAGCCGCCCCGGTGGGCGACGCACTCATCAAAGCCGGGCTGGCCCATTTGTGGCTGGTCACCCTGCACCCGTTTGACGACGGCAATGGCCGCATCAGCCGCGCCGTGGGCGACATGGCGCTGGCCCGGGCCGAGGGAGCAGGTCAACGTTTTTACAGCTTCAGCGCCCAGATACAGCGCGAGCGTAAAGCCTATTACGACCAGTTGGAGGCTACGCAAAAGGGCCCGCTGAACGTGACTCCATGGCTCCACTGGTTTTTGGGTTGCCTGCTGCGCGCCGTGCAAGGCGCAGACGCCACCTTGGTGGGCGTGCTGGATAAAGCCCAGTTCTGGCAGCGCTGGGCGGGCTCGCCCATGAACGCGCGCCAAACCCAGGTGCTGAACCGTGTGCTGGACGGCTTTGAGGGCAAGCTGACCAACGCCAAATGGGCGGCCATTGGCAAATGCTCTGCGGACACGGCGCTGCGCGATATCAACGACCTGCTGGAGCGCGGCGTGCTGCGCAGGCTGGAGGGCGGGGGTCGGAGTACGGGGTATGAGTTGTGTGCCAAATAGGCCACTAGCCCCCGTAAAGTATGCGCAAGCAGCTATCAATTAATGAGCGATAAAGCGCACCACACCTTTGAAACACCTGAGCAGCTCCACGCGTAGCTGCGGGTGAACCACGCCGGCGAGTCTGAGCTTTGGGTGCGCATCTTCAAAAAGGCAAGCGGCCAGCCCTCCGTCACCTGGGACGATTGCGTGGTGGCTGCCCTTGCGTGGGGCTGGATCGACGGGCTGCGCAAGGCCTTGGACGACACCTCGTTTCTGCAACGCCTCACGCCACGCCGCGCGCAGCGATGGGCGCTGGGCCAGCGCCTACGCCGGCAGCGCCACCATGGTGATGCCCGAAGACTTTCTGGCGGCACTCCAAAACGACCCCGCTGCCCAGCTTTGTAGGGCACCCTCAAGCTGCCCCTCTGGGAATCCCAGCGGGCTCTACTCAGTCTCAGCCGAGGTCATGGTGCCCGGCAGCTCGGCAAATTTTTCCGCCATCGTGGGGTTGCCCCGTGTGAGCTTCTTGATCGTCAGATCGTCGGCCTTGTCGTTGGCGAGTCGCAAATTGTTCGCTGACTTGTGCAGCGCTTCCTTGGTTTTTTCCAGGTCCTTGATTGCTTCGTCGATGCGCTTGATTGCTTCTTCAAAGCCTTCGTAGGCCAGGCGCCAATTGCGCCCAAACGCAGTCTTGAATTCGTCGAGCTGGGTTTCGAATTTCGTAATGTCCACGTTCTGCGAGCGCACCAGCGCCAGCTCAGACTTGTACTTCATGGAGTTCAAAGCGGCATTGCGCAGAAGCGTGATCAGGGGCACAAAGAACTGCGGCCGCACCACGTACATTTTCGGATACGCATTCTGAGTGATTGTTATTGCTGATCGAAACCTGATCGTTCGGCGCGCGCCGTTCGTTGAAGTACTTCACGCAGTTTGCAAGAGGTCCAAATGTAGTGCGCGCGATCTATCTGCTTGAATGTTTACTCACAACTTGTGGGGGCCGATGATCGGGCATTTGGGAAACATCGGTTCAACGATTAACGTATGAACCCTAGCCCGCGTGATAGCGACACGAAGTATTTTTCGACTCCGATGAAATGGTACTGTGTCGCCCCACCACACGAAGGAGGACACCAGCTGCGCGCCGTCGTGTCTTCCCTCGCGGACAAGGATGACACCATCGAATTGCTTCCCTTTTGATTTGTGAACGGTCATCACTTGCAAACCAGGTGGGTCATCGACACCACCAAGTATTTGATCTTGAGCTAGCGCTGAATCGAGTACTTCTCGTGCGCCGGTGTACTGCCCATCGCGGACCCAGACAGCACCGAGCCCACCGCTAATGCGCTTCCCACGATTGAATGCCACCAAATAGTCAAGATTCTTGGCAACCCCGGTTAGCTCTTCATTCGCGGCATTTCTGAGCGAGCGCTTGACTTGGTTCCAATCCTTGGCCGGATCACCTGAGAATCGCTGCGCCTTCAGGTCATCCATCACTGCCAGTACTGCCTTAACAAACCCGGCAGAGGGCATTTTCCCCGACCTAATCTTGATAGCCCATTCCTGCCACTGTTTCGCTGCCGCCAACCCTCCAGCACGCTTTGCCGTGGCGAGTAGCTCTAGCGCTGTTGCTAGGTCGCTGAAACGAGTGGCTTCCAGCTTCGGTTCAAGCAAATATGCAGCGAACCGAGCTGACAAAACCGCCTCCGCTTCGTCAAAGGACAACTTGTGCCGAACCGGCTTTGTACCGGCGTTTAGAGCTACGGATATCTTGGCTGCAGATGCACCTGAGTGGGTAAGAATTGCGATGTTCCTGCCATATTTGCCAGTTGCAGTTCGTATGGAACGCTGAAGCATGCCGATGGCTCGGCGCAGGATCGCGCTCTGCTGATTTTGCTTCGGGTTGTATTTAAACGATGAAACGCCAACATACGGCGAGCCCCGAACATTCCTTAACAAGACGTCATTTGCAAAAATGGCGATCTCAGTATCGGCACTGCGGTGATTTTGGGCACCGAGATTGATTTCCAAGGGATTGAGCGAGGCCTTGATTGAGACTATGCGCTCAGGCCCAACGCCTGGAAGGTGGTCGAAAATTTGTTGCTCCAAGTCAGCCAAACAGATAATCTGGCTGAGTGGTGCCAGCAATTCAATGCAGCGCCAAGCGTGTTCATTCGTATCCTGCGCTTCGTCGACGATTATCAATGGATGTTTTTGTGCCACGATGCGCCGCAAGTGCGCGCTTCTGCATAGCAAATCTGCTGCGTTCGATGCAAACAAATCAAAAGCGATCTTGCCGTCTTCGCGAAATAGCCGTTCACGCTCAGCGAGCCAATTCAGCCAATCAATATTCCCCTCATTTCGATCCTTCTTCTTGATCGTGCCGTAAAGAGCCTGCTCGTCAGACGGCAACAATATGCGAAGCGATTTTGGGCAACCAAGGAGGTAGGCATGAGCTGAGAGCAATGTCCAAAAAAAGAATGGAAAGTCTGCATGCTCAGCATTCCACGCTGATCCTTTGGTACCTCTTGTCTAGTAGCCTCTCCGACCCGAGCTACAGCCGCTCTGGAGAAACTTAGAAAGAGAACTGACTGGCCTAGTGTCATACCCGCGCGTATCCTGACCACAGCCTTCTTGAGCGCAATAGTGGTCTTGCCGCTTCCGGGGCCACCAATTACAAGAGCATGTCCGTTGCAATCCAAGAGACTCTGTCGGAGGGCGCATATTTCCATAACTTGCCTTGGTCAAGCGATTTCCGCACCCGGTGGCAACGCGTCATCCAACATTACTTCAGCGCCATCTTCCAGTGAAATTTCAACCGGTTTAGGAAAAGCTGAGTAGACCTTTTCTAGGAAGGTAGTAACAGATACGGGCAATTCCGCGACCTCACAACCCTCAAAGAGTCGGGCTGCCCAGCCAGCTCCTTTATTGCCTTTCAATGCTGATTTCGCTAACTTCTTAACTTCGAGGTCTGTTGGTCTATCACTTGGGATGGGGAAGCTGCCGTTGTCACCCGAATTTCGCAAATCCTCAAGGAAGCGCCATAGGCTGTCCACAGTCATCTCCTCCGCAACAAGTGCCTCAAAGCCGGCATGCGGATGTTCAAAATCAATGTCGAAAGCATCAGTTAAGAGTTGTTTCTTTTCTGGGGGTCGCACGATGAAGTCGTAAAACGAAAAGGTCTTGAGCCCCAGAGATTTGAAGAAGATGCCAAACTTTGGCATGTTGCTTTCGGTCTCAGCATCGAAGAATGTTGCACCGGAAAGGTCAAGCGGTTGTAGTGCTTGGTCGTGCGCCTCCATAATTCGCGCAGCTGCGGGCAATGCATGAAACTCTGTCAATCCTTCTACTACTATAGCACCCTTGCCCAGCATACATTCCGTCAATCCGCGCCTAGCGTAGCGTTTGAAGTCGTTGCCTTTTAGCCCACCGGCTTCTGACACTTTTTTTGCCGTGACACTGGAATCTGGACCACGAGACAACAGCAGGGTTTGCTCAGGCTCGAAACGTTCGATAACGAATGGCGAGTGGGAAGTCACAAACGCTTGAGTAGTATTGCGGAGTAGGTATTCAGCAATCCGTCGTTGTGTATGAGGTGGTACAGCTATTTCCGGTTCTTCCATTGCGAATATGACCGAAGATGGCTTAAGTTCAGCGATAAATGAAAGAAGGGCCAAGACGAGCACGTTCAACGTGCCCGTGCCGACTTGCTGAAACGGTACCGGAGTCTGGTCTTTCGACATCGAAAGAAAGAACGCCATCGTCTTACGCAAGTGCTCGCGCGTAAGTTGTGAAACGTGCAACTTGGTAGTTCTGCCCGCAGCATCCGAGGCGATGTACATGCCGAGCTTTGCCTCGATTGACTTGAGGACTGGGTGAAGATGCGTCGCATCTTTTTCGATATCGAGTTCTCTGAGTCGTTCAATGGCCTTTTCCCACAGACCTGCTCGTGACCCGCGTAGTCTCAGAATGACGTCAAGCAACGATCCGCGCTCGAGGCTTAATGCGCGAGAACCAGTGCGAACGGCCCTCAGATACAAGAATCCGAACATGCGCTTAACGTCTTTGCTCACCTTGTCCAGCTCGCCGGGACCTGCGCCGGGGCTGCGCGAATAATAGGTCTGTGCCTCAAACTCGTCCTCTTCCGGGTTGTAGGCAGCCAATGTCTCCAGACGTAAGCAACTTACGACCAAGGGCGGATTTGCTTGGTCGATCTCACCCTCATTCAGGAGTCGCTTCTCCGCTGTGTTCCAAAACTCCAGGTGTTGACCGC
The DNA here is from genome assembly GCF_017948265.1 of Rhodoferax sp. PAMC 29310. Taxonomy (NCBI): domain Bacteria; kingdom Pseudomonadati; phylum Pseudomonadota; class Betaproteobacteria; order Burkholderiales; family Comamonadaceae; genus Rhodoferax; species Rhodoferax sp. PAMC 29310. Next base: position 3,406,928 of record NZ_CP072852.1, read on the forward strand.
AGCGATTTTCTACTTCGGCGTTGATGTCCGTCAGGATCACTTCAATGCGGATCGGCACTGCCGTCGGGTACTCGCCTTCGACCTCACTCGGGACAAAGTAGCGTGCATTGTGAAAATCGAACTCTTCGACTGGCGGGAATCGAGAAATCCGATCAGGCCCGAGAACCAAGTCCAGTGCTTCACATACGGTGCTTTTGCCAACGTTATTTGGTCCAACGATTAAGCAATGCCCGTCAAACTTCAACTCAGCACTTTGAATACTGCGGAAGTTCGCAATCTTGAGGTTTACAACTTTCACTGGGTATCCTTTCAATGCTTGAGTAGCACTAACTGTTTTCTTGTCTCTTGCAATACTGAGGCTGCTAACTTTCCCACCGCTGCCCAAGTGCCCCACCGCCACCGACGCCCATCACCAACCTCTGCGTTGCCCTAGTCGCCGCCACATAAAACACCCGTGCCGCATCCTTTTCGTCCTCCCCGGGCGTAGGCATGTGCCCCACGCCGGGTAGCGCCACCACGGGGAATTCCAGGCCTTTGCTGACCTTCATGGTCATCACCTTGATCTTGTTGCTGGCGGGGTCAAAGTCGCCAGAGCGAGTTCTGTTTTCTACAGGCAGCTTGCGTTGCGCCAATGCTTGGGCGCAGAGGTCGCGGGTTTTGGCGTCCGCGCACAGAACCGCCATGTCGCCCCAGGCAAAGCCTTCTTGGTGGGCGCTGGCCAGGTGGTCGGCTATCGCAAATGCTTCGTCGCGCAGGGTGGGCAACTTAATGATGATGGGGGCTTGCCCATCGCGCCCGCAGCTCACGGGTTTAAGTAGGGGGATGCCGTCGTCGTCTTTGTCGTCTGCCGTCAACAGGTCTGCCGCCACCAGGCTGGCGGTTTGCAAAATCTGCCGCGTGTTGCGGTAGTTGATTTTCAAAATGGTGGTGCGCCCCTGCGCCTGAATGCCCACGCTCTTGAAGCTGAACTGTTTGCTGCGGGCGCGCTCATAAATGCTTTGCGCGTCATCAAACAGCAGCAACAGGCTGTTGGTGGTGGGGTCCACCATTTGCGTCACTAATCTGAGCCACTCGGGCGCAAAGTCGTGGCCTTCGTCAATCATCACGTGCTGGTACTGGCCGCCGGGGATTTGCTGGCGGTCCACGCCGTCAATCACGCGCTGCACCATGTCGATCATCTTGGCGTCCACCGGCAAGTTGTTGTTCGGCAGGCTCTGTCCGTAAGCCACCAACTGGGCATAGCACCACCTGTGAAAATGCCGCACATGCACCTTGTTGCCCAGGCCCTTGGCGGCCATGGCGCTGGCCAGCTTCACGGCCAGCGGTTCGTTGTAGCAAAGGATGAGGATGGGTTTGCTGGCCGGGGCGTTGGCGCGGGCCAGAAACTCGGCGCGGTAGCCCAAAATCATCGTCTTGCCGGAACCGGCCACGCCGTGAATCACCCGGTGGCCGTCGCCCAGGCTGCGGGCCAACTGCTCTTGCTGTAGGTCCATCACGCGCATGATGTCGGGCAGGTCGGCCTCTTCATTGGTGTCGTCAAACATGCCAGCTTGGCTGACCACGCGGACCTCGGGGAACATGATCCAGCGCACGCGGTCCAGCTGGGGCAGGCTCATCAGGCCGCCCATCAGGTAAGGGAACATGCCCCACAAGCGGCGTTGCAGGTCTTCGGCGTCCACGGTGTCGAACATCTCATCCTGGCAGATGACGCGGCTGGGCTCGATTGCGTGGCGCAGCCCGGCGGTGTCGAACTGCTGGCGGGTGATGTTGGTCAGCACCACGCCGTAGCTCCACGTAAAAGCCAGTTTGCCTTGGTGCTTGCCCGTGGCTTGGACCAGCTGCGGGTCGCGTTCCAGCGATTTGACGACCTGATGCGCATAGTTACGCGCGTGCAGCAGGGGGTTGGGCACGCTTTTAGGCGTGCCGTGGTCCAGAATTTCCCACACCTCCAGGTCGGCCCGCACGATGGTGCTGAGCTTCCAGTCTTTGACTTCCAGCACCAGAATGCCGCGGCTGGGGTGCATGATGATGAAGTCGGGGTGCGAGTGTTTGGGGCCCACGGGCACGTCGTACCAAAGCAGGTAGTCCGCGTCGAGCTTGTGTTCCAGCCGTTCGGCCAGGCGGCGCTCGCCCGCGGTCATGCGTGACACGCAGGCGCCGAGCGCCGGTATGAGGGTAGCCATTGATTTATCCCGTCCCTGAGATTGATTTTTGCGTGATTATGGGTCACTGAGTGAATGCACTGGTTTCAGGGTCTGTGTGGGCGGGAGCGGGGCGACAGAACCTGCACGAAAGTGACCCTGGCCATCTCAGTCAAGGCGCATCTGCGGTTGCAGGGCCATGAACTCGACCAGACCCCAGGCCAGGCAAACGGGAATGGCCACGGCGCGAATGAAAGCGGCTTTGTGAAACATGGTGGTGGGGCAGGCATTGCCAAGTTGAACTGGCCCCAAAGCTACGGGTGAAGAGTGACCGGCGTGTGACAAAGCCAGGTTAAAACCGATTCAGTGCGCCTATCAGACAGCCACAAATTTGCCGCTTGCAAGAGGTCAAAGGGCGCTTGTATGCTGGCCGGTGATGCTGCCCAACCCCCTAATTTTTGCGATTGTTGCTGCCGTGGCGGCGTTTGAATTGCCCGAGTTGGCGGTGCTGGAGCGCATCATCGAGCTGGGCGGAAACCGGCTGGACACGCGCACCGTGTGCGAGGTGAGCTTGGCCAGCGGCGCGCGTTTTCCGGTGCACGCGGTGGCGTTGGGCAACCCCTCACCCGACGTGCCTGCGGTGGGCTATTTTGGCGGCGTGCATGGGCTGGAGCGCATTGGCGCGGAGGTGGTGATTGCCTACCTGCACAGCCTGGTGATGCGCCTGCAGTGGGACAGCACGCTGCACCGCCAGCTGGAGTCGGTGCGGCTGGTGAACCCCGGCGGCATGGCGCTGGGCACGCGGGCCAACCCCAATGGTGTGGACCTGATGCGCAACGCCCCGGTGGATGCGTTGGAGCCGGTGCCTTTTCTGGTGGGCGGGCAACGCATCAGCGCAGGGCTGCCCTGGTTTCGGGGCCTGAAGGGCGTGCCCATGGAGCCGGAAAACCTGGCCGTGGCTGCGGTGGTGGCGCAAGAGCTGTTGTCGCGCCGGGTCAGCCTGTCGGTGGACTGCCATTCGGGCTTTGGGCGGCGCGACCGCATCTGGTTTCCCTACGCCCACACGCGGGCGCCCATTGCGCATTTGGCGGAGCTGCACGCGCTGAAAAGCATTTTTGTGCAGTCGCACAGCCACCACCGCTACATCATTGAGCCGCAAAGCGGGCAGTATTTGGCGCATGGCGACTTGTGGGACCACCTGCACCAGCAAGCGTGCACCGACCCGGCGCGGGTGTTTTTGCCGCTGACGCTGGAGATGGGCTCATGGCTGTGGGTGAAGAAGAACCCGCGCCAGCTTTTCTCGCGCCACGGCATGTTCAACCCGCTGATTGAGCACCGCCAGCAGCGGGTGCTGCGCCAGCACCAGTTGTTGCTGGATTTCCTCTCACGCGCAGCCAGTGGCCATGAGTTGTGGCAGCCGCTGGGGGACGCCCGGGCCCCGCACCATGCGCGCGCCTTGCAGGATTGGTACTGAGGCCCCATGCTAGAACCCATGTCGACTTCCAAAACCGAAAACACAGCACCAATGACCGCCAGCGTGGTGTCTCCCACCTGGGTGTTTTTGCGCGGCCTGACCCGCGAGAGCCGGCACTGGGGCCGCTTTGTGGACGAGTTTGCGCATGCCCTGCCGGGCAGCCGGGTGATGGCGCTGGATTTGCCGGGCAATGGGCACCTGAATTCATTCCCCAGTCCAACGCGGGTGCCGGCCATGGTGGCGCACTGCCGCAGGCAACTGGCCCTGCGCCAGGTGGACGGGCCGGTGCGGCTGCTGGCCATGTCGCTGGGCGCCATGGTGGCGGTGGCTTGGGCGCAAGCGCACCCGCAAGAGGTGGTCAGCCAGGTGTTGATCAACACCAGCTTGCGGCCCTTCAGCCCGTTTTACCAACGGCTCAAACCCGCCAACTACGGCGTGTTGCTGCGCCTGGTGCTGAGCCGGGCCAGTGACGAGGCCTGGGAAAGCGCGGTTCTGCGTTTGACGAGCAATCATTGGGCGAATCAGCCTGAGGCGGTGTTGCCGCACTGGTTGGCGTTGCGCGCGGCCAACCCGGTGTCGCGCGCCAATGCCTTGCGCCAGTTGCTGGCCGCGGCAGGCTACCGGGCGTCTGCGCAGCCGCCGGCGGTGCCTACGCTCCTGCTGGCCAGTGAAAACGACCAACTGGTGTCCCCGGACTGCTCGACAACGCTGGCGCGCCTGTGGCGCACTCCCTTGCGGCTGCACCCCAGCGCCGGGCACGATCTGCCGTTGGACGACGGCCTTTGGGTGGCGGCGCAGGTGCGCGACTGGCTGGCCAGCGCCCTGCCAACGCCGGCCTCTGCGCCTTAGGCCGAAGGCGGCTCCATGGGCGCGCGCAGGGCGCTAAAACGCTGATCCATTTCACGGCGCATTTGTTTGCGCACCTCAGCGGCCGAGTGGCGGCGGCGCTCGTCCGCAGTGGTGGGTTGCAGGGGCGTCACGGGCACGGGTTTGCCGTGTTCGTCCACCGCCACCATGGTGAAGAAGCAGCTGTTCACATGGCGCACCACGCGGTCGCGAATGTTCTCGGCAATCACCTTGATGCCAATCTCCATGGACGAGGTGCCGGTGTGGTTGACCGAGGCCAGCAGGGTGACGAGTTCGCCCACATGAATGGGCTGGCGAAACACCACCTGGTCCACGCTGAGCGTGACCACGTAGTGCCCGGCGTAGCGGCTGGCGCAGGCGTAGGCGGCCTGGTCCAGCAGCTTGAGCAGGTTGCCGCCGTGCACTTTGCCGGAAAAGTTGGCCGTGTCGGGCGTCATCAACACGGTCATCGAGAGTTGGTGCGAGGGCAGGTCCATCAGAGAGTTCCGCTCAAGGTATTCACGGCCTGCGCCCAGCGTTGGGCCATGGCGGGGGTGTTGTAGCAAGTGGTGCTGGCGGCGGCGCTGTACACGGCGCGCTCCAGCAGTTGAATGTCGGCCTCGTGCTGGCGGGCGACATGCGGGTCTTCAAAGAAGATGACTTTTTGGACACGACGGTCCAGCACCAGTTCGGCAATTTGTGCATCACCGCCCAGCGGCCCACTTTGGTAGCGGGTGACCCAGGGCGTGTCGGCAGGCCAGCCGCGCGACCAGGCCATCTCGTTCAGGCGGCTGCCGGTGGTACCGGTGGCCACGCGGCTGGCAAAGCGTGAGAGCAGGTCAAAGTGGGTGCCAGCAAAGTCCACCATTTGTTCTTTGCGGGCATCGTGGGCAATCAGCGCCAACGATTGGCCTTCCAGTGCAAACAGGGCTTTGGCTTCAGGCGGGGCTTGGGCGGCCAGGCCAGCACTGGCCAACTCCACCGCCACCCATTCAATGGCACCGGCCACGGTGGCTACAAAAGGTTTGCCGTGAATCACGCACTGGCGTTTGAGCGCCTGTGCCTCGGGGTAGAGCGAGGTGGGGTCGACCGGGTCAATCAAAAAGAACATGCCGTCCAGCGCGGATTCGGGCGTGAGCCCGCCCGCCATGCGAGACACCAGGCGCATGAGGCCGCCATCACGCCCGTCGCCCACGGGCACCAGTTGTTCGCTGAGCAGGGCTTTTTTGACCAGCGCATCGTGCGCGCCGCCGGTGGCGTGCAATTGCAGGCCCAGCGCTTGAAGGCCGGGGGCGCAGGTGCGGGCCCAGTGCAGCAGGCCGCTGTCATGGCCGAGGCGGTGAAGGCGGTGCGCGGCAAGTCCGAAATTCATGGGGGAGGCTTTCGTGTGCGTGAAAGAGTCAGTGGGATGTGAGGGATGGGCCGATGGTAAACGCCACGCGAGAGGTCTGGCGCTGCGCGGCCCCCGGCGCTACGATCGGTCCATGAAAAAAAACCTTCACCCCGTTCGTGGTGCTTGCCCTTGCGAAAGCGGCTTGCCTTACGCTGATTGCTGCGGCCCTTGGCACGCGGGGCTGAAAGAGGGGCGCCACGCCCCGACGCCAGAGGCGCTGATGCGATCGCGTTACAGCGCCTATGTGCTGGGGCTGATTGATTACCTGTTGGCCACTTGGCATGGCTCCACCTCGCCGGGCGACCTGGAGTTGCCCCCGGTGAAATGGCTGGGGCTGGAGGTGCGCCACGCCGAGATGACGGGCGACGCCGGGGTGGTCGACTTTGTGGCCCGCTGCCGGGACAGCAATGGCGCGCAGCGCATGGCCGAGACCAGCCGCTTTGTGCGCGAGGAGGGGCGCTGGTACTACATCGACGGGGTGATGCAGGAAGAGGATTAAACCACCTAGATGCCAGCGTGGCAGGTGATGATAGCTATTGTTTTAATAGCTACTTCCGCTTTGTAAACGGGCGCCAGAGGCATTATTTTCATATGGGTTTTTAACCTAGCACCTTCTGCTTTGTCAGGGAAGCGATCGTGCCGGGGCACTAAGATCAGCGGCTTCTTAACCCTTGCTTATTGATCTGCCATGACCGCTCCCCGCTTGCTCGACAAAGTCAGTCTCATCACCGGCGCCGCCCAAGGCATTGGCCTGGCCACGGCGCTTAAATTTGCCACTGAGGGCGCCATCGTCATCGTGTGCGACCGCACGCAAGCCGGTGTGGACGAGGCCGTAGCGCAATGCCAGGCGCTGGGTGTTCAGGCCGATGGCTTTGTGGTGGATGTGACGGACCGCCCGGCGGTGGACGCCGTGGTGGCCAGCGTGCTGGCCAAGTTTGGCCGCATTGACGTGCTCGTGAACAACGCCGGCATCACCCAGGATGCGCGCCTGCAGAAAATGACCCTTGAGCAGTTCGACCGGGTGATTGATGTCAATTTGCGCGGCGTTTTCCATTGCTCGCAAGCGGTGGCGGACGCCATGGTGGCCCAAGGCAGCGGCGTGATTTTGAACGCCAGCTCGGTGGTGGGCATTTATGGCAACTTTGGCCAGACCAACTACGCCGCCAGCAAGTTTGGCGTGATTGGCTTCACCAAAACCTGGAGCCGCGAACTCGGCCCCAAAGGCATTCGCGTGAACGCGGTGGCCCCCGGGTTTGTGAACACCCCCATGGTGGCGGCCATGCCCGAGAAAGTGCGCCAGGACCTGGAGGCCAAGGTGCCGCTCAAGCGTTTGGGCAAGCCCGAAGAAATTGCCAATGTGTACGCATTTTTGGCCAGCGACGAGGCCAGCTACATCAACGGCGAGGTGATTGAGGTGTCGGGCGGCATGTCGCTCTAAGCCCGGCGAGGCATCGCCTTACCGGGCGGCCCTTACTTGGCGGCGCGTTCGGCGTAGCGGTTAAAGCGCAGCGCGCGGGCCTCTAGCGTGATGCGGTGCCAAGTCTGGCGCTTGGCAACCGGGCCCATCTCCAGCCAGTACTGCACTTCGGTAAAGGTGCGTCCGCAGCCCCTGCACTCTTCGTCACCCTGGCTGGTGGAGCAAATGGCAATACACGGGGTGTCTTGGGTGCTGTCGTACCAGGCCAGCCAGGCGTCCATGGCCTCAGGCGTGAGCGTGGCGTCGTCCACCTCATGGGCGTGATCAAACACCATGTGCGCATACACCTCGGCCAGCGCCCGCGTGGGGGCCGGCAGAGAAAATCCGTCGGGTGAGGGCGATTGAGCGCGCCAGAAGTTGATGGCCGACTCGATGTCGGTGATGAAAATGACTGCCAAGTAATGTGTCCGAGAGGGGTCCGTCCAGTAGGGGACGGGCATCATAGCCCGCCCGCTGTTCACCCACCCCGGCAGGGTTTTAACGTTTTGTCGTCGCGGTGGCCGAGCGCAGGCTCAGCAGCATGGTGATGGCCAAAATACCCACCACCACACCCAGGGACACGCCCACCGGGATTTTGACCAGGTCAATCAAACACATCTTGGTGCCAATGAACACCAGAATCACCGCCAGGCCGTAGTTCAACAGGTGGAACTTGTTGGCCACAGCCGCCAGCAAAAAGTACATGGCGCGCAGGCCCAAAATGGCGAACACATTACTGGTCAGCACAATGAACGGGTCTTGGGTGATGGCAAAAATGGCGGGAATCGAGTCCACGGCAAAGATCACGTCAGTGAGTGCGACCAAACAGATCACCATGAACAGTGGCGTGGCAATCTTCTTGCCGTTTTCCACGGTCCAGAACTTTTCACCGTCGTGGTTTTTGCTGACGGGCAGCACGCGGCGCAGCAGCTTGAGCGCGGGGTTGTCCTCCAAGCTGGGCTCCTTGCCGGCAGCCCACCACATCTTCACGCCGGTCAAAATCAAAAAGGCGCCGAAGACATACAAGATCCAGTGGAATTCGGCCAGCAGCCAGCCGCCCACCAAAATCATGACTGTGCGCAGCACGATGGCGCCAATGATGCCAATCATCAGCACCCGCTTCTGGTACTGGGTGGGCACGGCAAAGTAGGTGAAGATCAGCAGGAAAACAAAGATGTTGTCCACCGCGAGTGATTTCTCGATCAGGTAGCCGGTCAGAAACTCAACGGCCTTCTGGTTGGCCAGCTCCACAGAGCCAGTGCTGTCCTTGACGGCCCACCAGAACAAGGCGTTGAACAAAAAGCTCAACGCCACCCAAACCAGCGACCAGTTCAGCGCCTCTTTAACGCCAATGTCATGCGCGCCCTGCTTTTTGAGGACAACAAAATCAATGAACAGGGAGGCAAGGACGATGCCGACGAAGGTGACCCAGAGCCACAGCGGCGCAATAGTGTGCATAACAAGACCTTGTAAAAAATTGAGCGCGATTGCGCACCCAAAGGTCTTGCGGGAGAGAGCCTGGCGGCCCCTCTATGTGCTCCGGCTACTATTTTCATAGCAACGTATTGACGAAACACAAGCGCTTGAAGCCGTTTTGGCCACAAGGTCGCTACTCCCCTTACAGGTGGACGAATTATGACCAGCGCGCAGATTTCCCCACACCCTGTCCGGGCTTGCGCTGCGGCCCGGATTGCGGGTGGCTCAACAGCGACCGTTAAACTGCAGGGCCCAGCGCCGCGCGTGTCGTGCGCGCCTTGCCACCCCTCTTCTTGACGACTGACTCCCCCGTGACCGATTTCCCAACTGACGACGCCCTGATCCAGCAACCCCGCCTCTGGCAAAACGAACGCTGGACCGCGCGCGTGATCAAGAACGACGACGATGACGGCTGGGCGGTGGCCATGACGCTGGACGGCGCCTTCGAGCCCGCGCTGGTGGGGCCCTGGACGATGGGGCGCGACAAAAAGAACCCCAAGCCGCTGGATGGCACGGCCTTCATCACGCTGGTCAAAACGGCGTCTGAATTTGTGCGCCGCCAAGAGCAGCAGTTGCACGCCTCGCTGCACCAAAGCATTGCCGTGGTGGCGGGTGAGGCCCGTGTGACGGTGCTGCTGGACATCGTGCCCGACGAAGACAATCCCTACGCCACCTTGACGGCGCAGGACGAGGCGGGTGATGAGTTGGCCTGTGTGCGGGTCGCCCCCAATTTCAAGTTGAACCGCGCCAGCGCCAGCCGGTGGGTGGACAGCGGTTTTCCCAAGCCTCGCTGAGTCGGGCGCCGCGCCGGCGCAAGTGCCCTTGCGGTGCTATTCTCGGCCCATGAAACTACTCGTCAAATGGCTGCTTAGCGCAGCCGCCCTGCTGGGCGTGGCCTATCTTTACAACGGCGTGGTGGTGAGCAGCTTTGGCGCGGCGCTGATTGCGGCCTTTGTCATTGGCTTGTTCAACATGATTTTGCGACCCGTGCTGACGGTGCTGACTCTGCCAATCACCGTCATCACACTGGGCTTGTTCCTGTTTGTCATCAATGCGCTGATGTTCTGGTCGGCAGCCGGTGTACTGGACGGCTTTTATGTGCGCGGCTTTGGTGCCGCGCTCTTGGGCTCGCTGATCTACTCGGTGTTCAGCGTGTTAATTGACACCTTTGTCGAGAGTCTGTTCCTTAAGTCGTAGTTCAACCTCACGTTTGCGGGTGTCGATGATGGACGCCTCAATGTGGTCCACTCCGCCGTTCGCGCCCACTTTCCCTTCGAGAATCAAGTCCTGGGCGGCGCGCAACCGGTCGACTCCAGCGGCATAGTCCAGCCGGGCCACCTGCGTCTCTGCTTCGGCCCGAATGGCGCGCAGGGTTTGCCCTAGCGCCGCGTACAGCGTGGCGAGTTGCTGCCAAGCCCCGGCATCTGTCGGGTGATCTGTCACCCAAACCTGCAAATTTTGTGCGGCGCCACTTGCCAAGGCGCGCTGACCGGAGCGCGCCGCCACGGAAGCGGCCAGCATCAACTCAGGCCGCTGTTTTGCCGTGGCGCTTAAAGCCGCCATCAATTGCGCAGCTTGGGGCACCTGGTTCGCTGCCAGCGCTATCTCAACGGCCAGCAGATCAGTCAGCCGCGTGGCAGGTGCATCGCTCTCGACGGCAGTGCGCAAGCGAGTCAGATAGGCCTGCGCTTGCTTGAAGTCGCGCAGCTGGGTGGCCGCCAGCGCCGCACCATACAACACGCCCGCCCGCTTGGCCGCTGGCTGTTGCGCCAGTCGGGTGCTGTCGGCCTCGGCAATCACGCTGCGCAAGGCGTCCATGCCAGCATTGGCCAGCACGCTGGCTCGGGAAGCGGCCATGGCGTGTTCCGCCGTCAAGGTGGCGTTGATCGCGCTGCTGGCGCCCAGGGGCTGGCGCGCCTGCATGTCGGCAATGCGCTCGGTGGTGAGCGGGTGGCTGCGCAAATAAGGGTAGGCGCCGTTGTCGTTCAGCCGGGAGGCTTGCTGCAGCTTGTCAAACATGGTGACAAAGCCTTGCGCCTCAAAACCCGCCTGGGTCATGACGCCAAAACCCACACGGTCCGCCTCGCGTTCCATCTCCCGGGAAAAATTAAGCTGGTTCTGGGCGGCCATGGCCTGGCCACCCACAATCAAAGCACTGCCGGCGTCCGGGCTCTTGCTGGCCGCCAGTGCGCCCAGCACCATGGCGCCAATCATCCAGGGGGTTTGCTGGCTCTGCCTGGTCATCAGGCGGGCAATGTGCCGTTGCGTGACGTGGCTCAGCTCGTGCCCCAGCACCGAGGCCAACTCGTCGCGACTGGTCACCACCGCAATCAGGCCCAGATGCAAACCAAAATAGCCGCCCGGCATCGCGAACGCATTCACCGTGCGGTCTTTGCCCAGCATGATCTCCCAGGCAAAGCGCTCTTGCAGTTCGGGCGACAAATCGCCCCGCAGGCGAGCGGCCGCCATCAATGGCTTCCAGATGTTTTGTACGTACTCGGTCAACACCGGGTCGTCGATGTAGTCAGGGTCACGATAGATGCCGCGGGCGATGCGGTCCCCCAGCCGACGCTCTGCGCTGAGCGTCATGTCGCTGCCGTCTCCCAGCGTGGGGAGTTGGCTGGAGGAGGTGTTGCGGGCCGGCGTGACAGTCTGCGCGTGCAGTGGGCTGACTCCTGCCATGCCTATTGCTATGAAAAGTAGAGCTATTAGCGCCTGTTGTACGGGGGCTAGGGTCCAATTTGGCATGTAAATCGGTTTGACGACCTTTGACGCATGGTTTGATCCATTCGCGAGCTGCTGCGCAACGGAGGTTCTGAGGTGCTTTGGTGGCAATGTCATGCCCGTATGATGCGTGATCTGTATGAAGGTTCTGTAAATTAGCTTCAGCGCCCGCCTTTTACCCCCTGTTACCCCCCCAATCTGAATTGCCCATGAGCTCACTCACCCATTTCGACGACCAAGGCCAGGCCCACATGGTGGACGTTGCCGCCAAGGCTAATACCCACCGCATCGGCGTTGCCGGCGGCCGCATTGAAATGCTGCCTGCGACCCTGGCCATCATTCAGTCGGGAACTGCCAAAAAAGGTGACGTGCTGGGCATTGCCCGCATCGCCGGCATCATGGCCGCCAAAAAAACCAGCGACCTGATCCCCCTGTGCCACCCCTTGGCGCTGACCCGCGTGGCGATCGAATTTGAGACCAGCCTGGTGGACACCTCCGGCGTGGCCAGCATCAGCTGCACCGCCACGGTTGAGACCGTCGGCCCCACCGGCGTCGAAATGGAAGCCCTAACCGCCGTCCAAATCGCCCTGCTCACCATCTACGACATGTGCAAAGCGGTTGATCGTGGTATGACGATTACCAACGTCAAGTTGCTAGAAAAACACGGGGGGAAGTCAGGGAGCTTTATTAATGGAACGTGATGTACTTGCCTAGGAATTGGGACCACAGTTCACGTTTTCCTAGCGCTTGCAGCGCTCACGACACGTGACTCAAAACATGACCCAGTAGCTCTGGGTCTTATTTCTACTTCCTGAGATTGCGCTGCTTTCGGTCAGAACGAGTCCAACGGCATGTAAGCAATCATCTCGCCACTTATGGGATCAAAAAACACGGTCCAAAAAGATTGGCGTCCCACCAACGGCAAGTAGGCCAACGTTTCCGGCCGGCGACCGGTGCTTGCGATCAGGGCGTCAATCTCGGCCGCTTGGTTAGAAAACCGAGTTTTCAATTCTGAAATCGGCTTGGAAGCTTTCCAAATTTCACTTTTTGCATCGGCATAGGGTTGCCACAGACCCGGTTGAGCGCTCAAGGATATTCCTTCTAAGGCAATCATGGTCGCATTCATTTGCTCATCGGCGTTCACGAATGGCCGCAGAGAAAGCAGTGTCGGTCCCATTGTCGGCAATGCAGCCAAATTGGGTGGAGTCCTGCTCAGCAACTCGGGCGGGATATCGACCGCGTGCACGATGCGAAAACGGTCATATTCGAACACCATGTGAACTGGGCGCGCCACAAACACGGTCCACATACCGTACCCCAGTGCGCTAAGTTGCAATAGAGCGACGGTGAGCAAATCCAATCGAAGTTCGCGACGCGATTTGCTGGGATTAAAAATGGCCAGTGTGATCAGTGGTCCCAAAAGGACATCCACAATAACGACTATTGAAAACAACTCTCGCCCACCGGATATCTCCCGGTATGGGTAGGGGTACCACAGCCCAAACACCAGCGCAGCCGCGAGAACCGCGATCAGGACGCTAATCGCGAAATGAATGCTGCCAGCTTTGAGGCGCACTTTCCAGAAATGAGTGGTGATAGCAGACATGATTAGTAAGTAGTGGTTTCGCAAATTGCAGTGCAGCTGTCTTCTCTCTCAGTTGCTGTCACAACTGCATCGACGGTTAAATTCATGGTTCAACAATGGCGATAGTTCAGGGAATCGCGACAAGTGCAAGCTGCGGATACTTCTCTTCTTCTAAACGCCGCATCTCCGCCACGCAGGCTTTAAAGTAGAAGTCACCAAACACCCCCCGAATGATAGCGAGGCGATGACTGGCACCTTCAGGGTTTCCATTTAGAGCCAAGGCGATGGCATAGCGAAAATGAATTGGTCCAAATTCAAATCGTTCTGACACTTGACGCAAAGTTTCAATTTCGGCCTTTGCCATATTCGGCTCAGGTCGCTGCCGGGATGCTTTCAACATTGCAGCCATATGCGACATGAGCTGCACATTGGGGATTTCATAGGCCTCTGGCGTCTTTCCGATGCGCAGATTTTCAAACCGCACAATTCGGAAGTCCTCTTCAATCAAAAAGTACTCGTACGCTAGACAACTTCCGACGGCCACCCATACAAGCCAAAAGCTCCAAGCCCACCGTAAATCCAACGTCAACGATTTTGCGGTTCCTCGCGCCGCCTCGACGACGCCAGCCATCAAACCCGCGGCAATCAGAAAGTAAGCATAGGCAAATGGATATTCCACCATGCTATGAACCGCAAAAGGCAAGAGACAAGCCATCGCATGAACGGCACTTAGTCCAGCGCTGCTCCAGATGCGCGTGACAAACCAATAAGCGATGGCACCAGTTAACAAAAGACCCAAGGGCAAGCCGTTCCAAGCCAAGAGATCCATGACAAAGTTATGCGCATAGGTATAGGGGCCCGGGCCAGGGAATGCAATAGCCCCGGCTGCGGAAGCGGTTGGCGTCTGATTCCAGCCATAGCCCCACCATGGCGACTCTCCAATCGCAAAAGCAATTTGTTGCCACATACGCAATCGTTGACTGATCGGTTCGGCAGCATTGATTGCGCGCACGTCGGCAAGCAGCAATAGATCACTGAGGTAGGGCAGGGCTATCGTCCCAAAAACAAAAGCTACTGCCCAACCGGCCACCGCCCGTGCCGGCAAACGTGACTTGATCACGCTTTTCTTCCACGTCAAGAAGACTGTCACGACCAATACACTGAGCATGCCTGCCCTTGACTGAGTCATGACCAAAACCCCGGTCATGAATCCAATGGCAAGAAAAAATCCAAACCGACCAATAAGCTGTCGTTCAAATACATACACCAAAGCGACCATACCCATGATAAGCAACGTCGCCAGCTGATTGGGCTGGCCCAGGTTGCCCATGGCTCGGTCGCCCAAGTCAGTCTGAACAAGGTACATCCCCAGTGGCTCCTGCACATCCAGCCATTGAGCCAAGCCGATACCCGCAGAAACCAAGGCGGCGATCCACAGGCTATGCATGAGGCCAAGTACCCCGTAGGCGGGGAAACCAAAATTAGGGTGGGCTAATGAGTACCCAACAAAGACCGCCGCCAAGAGTCCCGAAAGATACAACGAAGTTACCAGCGCATCACCAGCGAAAAAGCTAATACCGGTGGCATATTGAAGCCACGGAATCAGAATGGCGGCACCAATCCAGAGGCCAAACCAAGGCAGTTTCAACGAGTTTTGACGAAACAGCAGCACGCTCGCCATCAATCCTGAGAGCCCGACGAAGGCCAGCGCTTCAGAATGAAAATTGACCCACGGCCGATAGTGATCGTACGCGAGCCAAGGCAGCGTAATAAAGATTACGCCAAAGATGAAGGTTTGTGAAAGGCGCATAAAAAAAGCGGCCGAAGCCGCTTTTTTAAATCACATTGATCAAGATGTACGGCAAGAGCCTGGCAGGAATTTGGCGAGCACGGCTGTACCTGTCTGCCCTGGACCACACACCCAGCTGTTGACCGTTGTGCCCAAGGCGGGCTGGAGGCAGCCTGCAAAGGTCGTGGCGGCTGAGGCGCAAGGCGCCATACTGACGGTGCCATTTGCCCCTGTCGCGATACCTTGGGAAGTCACGGTGATCAGACCTCCCAAAGTAACACCCGGCGCGGATGCAGCGGTCACTACGGAAGTCACGTACTTGGTTCCCGAGCCTGAAGCTACTTCACAGCCCCAAGCGTTCGCTGCAATCGCTGACCCGGACGATGCAGACTGAATGGTTTCGGTCATGCTGGTGCGGCAAGATGATGCAGCCAAAATCACTTCAGACATCTTGGCTTTAGCCGTGTAGTCCTGATAAGCAGGCAAAGCCACCGCGGCCAAAATACCGATGATCGCAACAACGATCATCAATTCGATTAGGGTAAAACCTTTTTGTAGAGAACGCTTCATGGGTAGCTCCTTAAGAAAACAAATAAAAAACCAGACGTAGTTCTATGAGCAGCTTGCGTGCCAACTTTCAATTTGGTGCAAATCAAGGTAATTTTGTGAATTACGTCACTGGATGGCCGTTATCGCCGACACAAACGTCGCTATCGCCGAGGTACTTGGGGTGTCAGTGACAAAAATGTCATGACAAAAGTGTCATTTACTTGATGCAGACCTGCCGAACCATCTTGAGGTCGGTCAGACCCAGCATGACTTTTTCCATGCCATCCATCTTGAGGGTGCGCATGCCGCCTTCGACGGCGGCGGCAAAGATCGTGGCCACGCGGGCGCGTTCCTGAATCAATTTTTTGATGTCGTCGTCGGCAATTAGCAGTTCGTGCAGGCCCACGCGGCCTTTGTAGCCGGTGTTGCCGCATTTGTCGCAGCCCACATGGCGGTAGAACTTGAGCTGCCCGTCTTTGCCATACAACTCCACCCAGCTGTCCAGCAGCTTTTGGGTTTCGCCTTCATAGTCGGCCATCCACGCTTTGGAGTGGCGCAATTCGTCGGCGTACTCGACCATGAATTTCTTCAGTTCTGAGCCATCCGGCACGTAGGACTCTTTGCAGTCACAGAGCTTCTTGGCCAGGCGTTGCGCCAGAATTCCGAGCAACGCATCTGCAAAGTTGAAGGGGTCCATGCCCATGTCCAGCAGCCGGGTAATGGACTCCGGCGCGGAGTTGGTGTGCAGGGTCGAGAAGACCAAGTGGCCGGTCAAAGACGCTTCCACGCCCATGGACACGGTTTCTTTGTCCCGGGACTCGCCCACCATGATGATGTCGGGGTCGGCCCGCAAAAAGGCGCGCATCACTAGCGGAAAATCGATGCCCGCCTTTTTGTTGATCTGGACCTGGCGAAGACCTTTTTGGGTGATCTCCACCGGGTCTTCCGCGGTCCAGATTTTGGTGTCAGGCGTATTGAGATGCTTCAGAATGGAGTGAAGCGTGGTTGTTTTGCCTGAGCCGGTGGGGCCGCACACATAGAACAAACCATAAGGTTTCTCAATAGTGCGAATAACCCGCTCTTTGTTGTGCGGCGTGAGGCCCAACTTTTCCAGCGGAATGGGCTCTCCCGCGGCCAAGATACGCATCACCACATCTTCAACGCCACCGGCCGAGGGAATGGTGGCTACGCGTAACTCAATGTCCAGCGGGCCCCACCTTTTGAATTTGATCTTGCCGTCCTGAGGGCGGCGACGCTCAGAGATGTCGAGATCACACATGATCTTGAGCCGCGTGGCCATGGCCTGGCGAAAATGCGCGGGAACCTCAATATACGGTTGCAACGTGCCATCAATGCGAAAGCGGATGCCCGTTTTGAGTTTGCCCGGCATGGGCTCTATGTGAATGTCTGAGACGCCTTGCTTGTAGGCGTCAATGATGACTTTGTTGACGAACTTGACCAATTCGTTGTCGGCGGCTGCTGAGACCAGCGAGTCTTCCTGAGCGAAGTCCTCGATGGGGGTGTCCATGTCGGCCAACAGTTCGTTGATGGTGCCGCCCTCGACCTCCACACCAAAAATTTGGGCCAGCGTGGCGTCAAACTCGCCTTGCGTGGTGACCCGGTAGGCAAATCGGCTGACGCGAGGAAAGACTTGAGGCACAACGCGCGCATTTCGCACGGCCTCGGGGTCGCGGCACATGATGACCAAGCCTTCGGGCGACTCTTCAAGGGGGAGCCAGCCTTGTTCAATGCTGAAGTCGCGTTTCAGCGCGCCGTGCAGCATTTCGGCACGAATTCGCCCCGGATTAAAGGGTTCGTACGGCACATTGAAAAACTTCGCCAGCGAGGGGCCTATTTGATCGGGCCGCACGTTGTAATTCTTCAGCAGCACTTGATCCACTGATTGCCCAGAGGTGCGCGCCTCTTTCAGGCACTCCTTCAATTCATCCGCGGTCATCACACCGTCGGCGACCAGTCCGTCATACTTTGTGGCGCGCTGCCAGGATGTCTCCTCGGCCTTTTGAACGCGTTGCCGAATCGCAATCGCCAAGGTTTTGCAGAGCTGTGAGACACCATCAACTTCAAGTTCACCAAACGGTTGATCGCTCTTGTTGTTGATGATCTGCAAAACCCCATGCAGGGTGGTGCCAGCCAATATGGGGGCCACCAGCATTTGACGGGTTCGATAGCCCGACCGGTTGTCGACTTCTTTCAGGAAGGTTAGCGCGGGATGAATCCGTTTCAGTGCTTCGTCATCGTAGACGTCGGGAAGGTTGACGAGGCGCTGACTGAAGGCGGCATAGCCAGCAATGCTTTGGGGCGTGATGGGGAGTCGGAGATCGCGACTGCTGTTGAGCCCGGTCTTGACCTTCGAAATGATCGCCGAACGATCATCGTTGACCGCATAAAGCGTCAATCGATCCGCGTTGAACAACTTGCAAATGTCGTTGCTGACCTCGAGCATGATTTGCTCTAGGTTTTCTGTCTCATGAATTCGTGCGGTGACGCTTTGCAGTTGCCGGTAAAACAGTGTTTCAAAGGTAACGCCGCGCTTGCTGGTCGGCAGTTTTTGAGTGGCATAGAACGCCTGTTCCGCATTGGTGGTCCCGCCCTCCGGGGGCATTGTCGCGCTCATGAATTCATCCCTGTGCCTGGCCAAACCTCATACATTGGAAGTTGCAGACAGGTCAGGCCTGAACGAATTGCATCTTGGTGCCGGCCAACTCAATCACGTCACCGTTGCTCAGTGAGGTGGGATCGGTGCCAAACGCGTCCCCATTGAGGGTTGGATTTCCGCTGCCTTCGACGTGATGGACAAAAAAACCACCGTGTCGACGCGTGATAGCGGCAACTGCCACGCCTGGCTTGCCAACCGTGGTCACCACCTTGCTCAGGCGGACTTCTCGCCCGGAAGCGGCCCCCGACAGGACCTTGATAGACGCGGTTTGCGCGTCGCCAACATCCGCCTGACCCTTCTGAGCTGGGCTGGCCGTGACGGGGGAGTCGGTGCTGCGGTCGTCGAATTTGATCTTGTATTTGCCGACGTCAATGACATCGCCGTGCTGAAGCAACTGCTTTCTGGCAGCCTTGCCGTTGACATAGGTGCCATTGGTGCTGTCGAGGTCTTCCAGGTAGACCTTGTCGCCTTGCATTTCAAGAACCGCGTGCTCGCCGCTGATGGCGAGGTTGTCAATCACGATGTCGTTGTAGGGACGGCGACCCAAAGTCGTCCGGTCTTTGGTTAACTGGACTTCCTTGATGACGACACCGTCAATTGACACGATCATTTTCGGCATGACCGACTCCTATTCCTGAAATTTGTTATTGGTATTTTGCACTGCGGGCTATTTCCCTAATAGTCGGGATATTAAACCGCGCTTGTCTGATCCGCCGCTGACTTGTACCAGCAGTACCGAAATATTGTCTCGGCCACCCTTGACATTGGCCAGCGCAACAAGGCTGGAGGCTTTGCCTTCAAGCGGTTCCTCATTTTGCAGGATTTCACGAATTTCTTCCTCAAAGATCATGTCCGAGAGCCCATCGGAGCACAGCAGGTACAGGTCATTCGAATGAACCTCATGCTGAGCCAAGTCAAGCAGAACAGTATCCTCAACGCCCAACGCTCGGGTGACCAGGTTTTTATTGGGTGAAGATGCTGCCTGCAGCGGGGTCATCAAACCGGCATCAATCTGCTCTTGCAAAAAAGAGTGGTCTTTGGTGATTCTCTCGCAAACGCCGTCTCGCAGTCGGTAGCAACGCGAGTCGCCGACATGTCCGAGCAGTAAACGCTCGCCCAGAAATACGCAGAGGACCAGCGTCGTTCCCATGCCCGAGTAGGGTGGGTTGGCGATAGCCGATTTGTAGATCGCTAGGTTGGTGTTGTGAACGCAAATTTCCATGGCCCGCTTTAACTGGGCGGGTTGTGCCAAAGCGCCCGCTTCAGACAGCCACTTTGTCAGCTCTGTTTTGATGAACGCGGTGGCCATGCCGCTTGCCACTTCGCCGGCGTTGTAACCACCCATACCATCGGCCAAAACTCCCACAGACGTTTTTACGTCGAAGGCGACAGCATCTTCGTTCTTCTGACGAACTCGTCCGGCGTCGGTTTGCGCGCAAAAATGGTATTGCATCATGTCACGGGCTTGTATAAGGATCAGGGGCTAACAAGCTCATAATAGCGCCCAAAATCAGTCGGGGCTGGTAGTGCCATTTTGGCGAGCCTGATTTTTCAGCAGGGATCCCACCAAAAATACGCCCAGAGCACCGGCGACTCCCAGTCCATAGTTCCATGCTGAGGTTTGTGGCAACCAATCTGTGACTGCCGGATCGGTGTGCGCCATGGTGCCTGCGATCCATCCCAGCAGCATGCCGCCAGCGGTGATGATCAGAGGGAATCGATCCATCAGCTTCAATACCAGCTGACTGCCCCAGACGATGATCGGAATACTGACCAGCAAACCAAAAATAACCAGTGGCATTTGGTGTTGAGCGCCGGCTCCAGTGGCCACCCCCGCAATGGCAATGACGTTGTCGACACTCATGACCAAGTCTGCAATGATGACGGTCTTGACCGCTGCCCATAATTTGTCGCTGCCCTGAATGCTGGAGTGCTCATCATCCTCAGGCACCAATAATTTGACACCAATCCATAGCAACAGCGCCGCACCGACCAGTTTCAAAAATGGCAGCTGGAGCAAGGTCAGCGCGAAGGCAATCAGAATGACCCGCAGCACGATGGCGCCAGCCGTTCCCCAAAGAATCCCTTTGGTGCGCAATTTGGGGGGGAGTTGGCGACAGGCCAGCGCAATCACCACGGCGTTGTCGCCACCCAGCAAGATGTCGATCATGATGATCTGGCCAACGGCGACCCAAAATTGGGCGGTTAGGAATTCTTCCACGGGAACTTTCTCTATGGAGTGAGGGCTGAAGACAAACAAGAAAGCCGGACTTCCCGCGGGAAGTCCGGCTTTGTATTGTAGGCAGCGACCCGTCGATGGGTCGCTGGCTTGCCTTTACAGCAAGGCTTTGAGCAGCTTCGCCATCTCGGAAGGATTACGTGTGATTGTGAAACCACACTCTTCCATGACTGCCAACTTGGCATCGGCTGTATCCGCACCGCCGGAAATCAAGGCACCGGCGTGACCCATGCGCTTGCCCGCAGGGGCTGTCACGCCAGCGATGAAGCCCACAATAGGCTTTTTCATGTTGAGTTTGCACCAACGAGCGGCTTCCGCTTCGTCCGGTCCGCCGATTTCGCCAATCATGATGACGGCATCGGTGTCCGGGTCTTCGTTGAAGGCTTGCATGATGTCAATGTGCTTCAGGCCATTGATGGGGTCGCCACCAATACCGACCGCAGTGGACTGGCCCAGACCGATTTCAGTCAATTGCGCCACTGCCTCATAGGTCAGCGTACCGGAGCGGCTGACCACGCCAATGCGACCTTTGCGGTGAATGTGGCCAGGCATGATGCCAATCTTGATCTCGTCAGGCGTGATCAAGCCAGGGCAGTTAGGCCCGAGCAACAGGGTTTTCTTGCCGCCAGCCGCTTCTTTGGCGCGCATTTTGTTGCGCAGTTCCAGCATGTCGCGGACAGGGATGCCTTCGGTGATGCAGATGGCCAGATCCAGATCGGCCTCAACGGCCTCCCAGATCGCGGCAGCTGCGCCAGCCGGTGGCACGTAGATCACGGACACAGTCGCGCCGGTGTCTTTGGCCGCTTCTGACACGGAGGCAAAAATGGGGATGCCAAAAATGGACTCGCCCGCCTTCTTGGGGTTCACACCCGCGACGAAGCATTCCTTGCCGTTGGCGTATTCCTGGCACTTTTCAGTGTGGAATTGACCGGTCTTGCCGGTGATGCCTTGGGTGATGACCTTGGTGTCTTTATTGATGAGGATCGACATGGTTCTTTTCCTTACGCAGCAGCTTTTACGGCAGCCACCACTTTTTCGGCGGCATCGGCCATGGTGTCAGCGCTGATGATGGGCAGACCGGACTCGGCCAGCATTTTCTTGCCCAACACTTCGTTGGTGCCTTTCATGCGCACGACCAGCGGCACATTGAGGTTGGTGGCCTTGCAGGCCGTGATCACGCCAGTGGCAATGGTGTCGCACTTCATGATGCCGCCAAAGATGTTGACCAAAATGGCCTTGACCTTGGGGTTTTTCAGCATGATCTTGAACGCTTCGGTGACCTTCTCTGGGGTGGCGCCGCCGCCGACGTCCAGGAAGTTGGCTGGCTCAGCGCCAAACAGCTTGATGGTGTCCATGGTCGCCATGGCCAGGCCAGCACCGTTCACCAGACAGCCAATGTCGCCGTCCAGGCTGATGTAGGCCAGGTCAAACTTGCTGGCTTCGACTTCAGCAGGGTCTTCTTCGTCCAGATCGCGGTAGGCCACGATCTCTGGGTGGCGGAACAGCGCGTTGGCGTCAAAGTTGAACTTGGCGTCAATGGCTTTGATGCCGCCGTTGCCTTCGAGAATCAGGGGATTGATTTCCACCAACGACGCGTCGGTGTCCATGTAAACCTTGTACAGCTTTTGCAGCACGTCCATGCACTGAGCAACCGAGCCTTCGGGCACGCCAATGGCTTCAGCGAGCATTTTGGCTTGTGCGTCGGTCAGACCGAGGGCTGGGTCGACGAATTCAGTGATGATTTTCTCGGGAGTGGAGTGGGCCACTTCCTCGATGTCCATGCCGCCTTCAGACGAGACGATGAACGCCACGCGCTGAGTAGCGCGATCGGTCACGGCGGACACGTAGTATTCTTTTTTGATGTCGGCGCCGTCTTCGATCAACAGGCGGCGAACCTTTTGACCTTCTGGGCCGGTCTGGTGAGTGATGAGCTGCATGCCCAAGATCTCGCCAGCAATTTTTGACACTTCTTCAATCGAGCGGGCCAGCTTGACGCCGCCACCCTTGCCGCGGCCGCCCGCGTGAATTTGTGCCTTGACCACCCACACTGGGCCGCCCAGTTTTTGAGCGGCTTCGACAGCCTCTTGAACGGTGAATGCCGGGATGCCGCGAGGCACCGGTACACCAGCTTGGCGCAAGATTTCCTTGCCTTGGTATTCGTGAATCTTCATGAGGGCTCTCTCAGGAATGGAGGATGGTGATCCGGTGATGCCGCTTGGTAGAGCGCAGCCACCGGTACTTTTTCAGCGTGAAACTGTATCATGTTGCAACGCACCAAAACAAAATGGTCGGGCGCGGTTCGCACAATGCGCTATTGTAAGGATGCCCCCCTGTACTGAAACTGACGAGAAAGGCCCCCCATGCATAAAGTATTCATTGACGGCGAAGCAGGCACCACCGGCTTGCAGATTCGGGAGCGTCTGCAGACCATGTCGGAGATCGAGTTGGTCAGCATTGACCCCGCGCTGCGCAAGGATGCCGCCGCCAAAGAAGCGCTGATGGCGCAGGTGGACATGGTCATTCTCTGTCTGCATGACGATGCCGCCATTGAATCCGTGGCGATGGTCGATCGTATTGCCGCCACCTCCGGCCAGGCGGGCCCCAAGATCATTGACGCGTCCACGGCGCACCGTACCCACCCCGATTGGGTTTTTGGTTTCCCTGAGTTGGCGCCCGGCCATGCCAAGCGGGTCGCAGAGTCGCGCCGGGTGGCCAACCCGGGTTGCTACGCCACTGGCGCCATTGCCCTGTTGCGCCCCTTGGTCGAGACGGGGCTAATCCCCGCAGACTTCTCTGTTTGCCTGCCGTCCGTCAGTGGTTATTCGGGGGGTGGCCGGCCCATGATTGAGGCTTACGAGAAGGGCGAGGCGCCCGCGTTTGAATTGTATGGCTTGGGCTTGAAGCACAAGCACCTGCCTGAAATCATGAAATACACCGGCTTGACGCGCCGTCCGGTGTTTGTTCCCTCGGTGGGAAACTTCCGCCAGGGCATGCTGGTTGCACTGCCGCTGGATCTGGAGGCTTTGCCCGGTAAGCCCAGCGCCAAAGATTTGCATGACGCGCTGGCCAAGCATTACGCTGGCAGCGAGTGGGTCACAGTGGAAGCCGCTACTGCGGACAACAAGCTGGACGCCGTGGCCTTGGCAGACACCAACAAACTGGAGTTGCGTGTGTTTGCCAACACCGACCCACATGATGGCTTCCGCCACGCGCTCTTGGTCGCCCGTTTGGACAATCTGGGCAAAGGAGCCAGTGGCGCTGCCGTGCAAAACATGCAGCTCATGCTCGGGTTGAAATAAAACGAATTGCTATGATTTGAGTAGCGTATTAAGCATATTTTTAGAGCGCTAGAGGCCGATTTGATGCCTAAAAATCATCTACCTTGCCGCCCACCACCCGGCGAATCACCTCGGTGTTGAAACCCCGCGTGGCCAAAAAACGCATTTGGCGCGCGGCCTCCTTGGCGTCGGTTGGGGGTTCCCCAAATTTTCGGCGCCAGACTTCTTGGGCCCGTTCGCGCTCTGTGCGCTGCAGGCCAGCCAGTGCATCTGCCACGGCGCCGGCGTCCAGCCCCTTGCTTTGCAGCTCCTGCTTGATGCGTGCAGTGCCCAACTTTGCTGAGCGCCGGTGCAAGACGGATTCAATCACCCGTGCCTCACTGATGAAGTCCTTGGCTTGCAACTCGTCCAGCGCTTTGGTCAAAGTGCCTTCTTCTTCCTCAAAGCGGGCGAGCTTGCGCTCCAACTCCATCCGGGAGTGTTCCCGGGTGCTGAGCAGCCGCAAGGCGCGGCCTTTGAGTGAAGGTTGGGCGAACGACATGGGTGCGAGTGGCTTGAGATCAATACGGCAGAGAAGTCAAGCCGGCAGCATATATTTGCTACTGACTTGATAGCTGCTTGCGTAAGCTAAATCAGGGCTTTGCTTCCTTTTTGCTTGCGGCCTTGGTCTTGGTCTCTGGTACATCCTCTCCTGGCACCAGAGGGATGCCTAGCGACGCCCGGACCTTGTTTTCAATCTCACGCGACAGACCGGGGTTTTCACGCAGAAACTCTCTGGCGTTGTCGCGGCCCTGGCCGATTTTTTCGCCGTTGTAGGCGTACCAGGCGCCTGACTTTTCGAGGATATTGGCGTTGACGCCCATGTCGATGATCTCGCCGTGGCGGCTGATGCCCTCGCCAAACAGAATGTCGAATTCGGCTGTTTTGAACGGGGACGCTACCTTGTTCTTGACGACTTTGACCTTGGTCTCATTGCCAATGGCTTCGTCGCCCTTCTTGATGGTGCCGGTGCGGCGAATGTCCAGACGAACCGAGGCGTAGAACTTCAGCGCATTGCCGCCGGTGGTGGTTTCTGGCGAGCCAAACATCACGCCAATCTTCATCCGGATCTGGTTGATGAAAATCACCATGCAATTGGTTTTCTTGATGTGGGCGGTGAGCTTGCGCAGCGCCTGGCTCATCAAACGCGCTTGCAGGCCGGGCAAAGAGTCGCCCATCTCGCCCTCCAGCTCCGCCTTGGGTGTGAGGGCGGCGACAGAGTCGACCACGATCAAATCCACTGCGCCGGAGCGCACCAGACTGTCCACAATCTCCAGCGCCTGCTCGCCGGTGTCAGGCTGGCTGATCAGCAGGTCTTGCAGGTTCACGCCTAATTTTTGCGCGTATTGAATGTCCAGCGCGTGCTCTGCGTCGACGAAGGCGCATTGGCCGCCAATTTTTTGCATTTCTGCAATCACCTGCAGGGTCAAGGTGGTTTTGCCCGAGGACTCAGGGCCATAAATTTCAACCACCCGGCCGCGTGGCAAGCCACCGACGCCCAGGGCGATGTCCAGTCCCAGTGAACCGGTGGACACCACCTGGATGTCTTCAATGACCTCGCCCTCTCCGAGCCGCATGATGGTGCCCTTGCCAAACTGCTTCTCGATCTGGGCCAGCGCCACTTGCAGGGCCTTGGCTTTTTCGCTGTTGACGGGGGTGGGGGCTTTAACGGCTGCGTCCATGGAAATCTCCTTGAGAGTAAGTGAATAAACGGTTTAATAAATTGGGGTTCATCCTCTGTTGTTAACAACAGGCTGGATGCTTGAACAGTAGTTTATTCGCATTGGTTGAATGCTGTAAATAGATTATTTAGTCAATTTGGATTACTATTTAAAGTATGCCTTCTTCACCTCTGTTACCGCCCGACTACCTTGATGAGTCGGCGCCACCGTCCGTTTCGCCACACGGGGATGGCTGGCGTCAAGCGCATCTGGGTCATTGGATGAGCCTGGCCTTGCAGCGCTTTGATGCCCGGGTGCTGTCCCTGATGGCGCGCAATGTCCAGGTGCCCTTGGCGCTGTCCAACCTGGCCGCCCGCGGCCAATTGAGCGCCTCGCATGTTCACATCACTCGCCATTTGGCGCTGGAGGGATCCCGGTTGACCGACTTGGCGCAGCGGGCCGGTATGAGCAAACAGGCCATGGGCAAGTTGGTCGACCAGTGCGAGGCCTGGGGTTTGGTCAGCCGCGAAGCCGATGTGCGGGACGCCCGCGCGGTGCGCATTGCGTTCACGCAAGCAGGGCACGCGTGGCTGCAAGCCTATGGGCAAGCCGTGGCTCAGGCCGAGGAGGAACTGCGGGTTGCCGTCGGCCCGGATGTGGCCACCGTGATCTCAATCGGGCTGGAAGCCTACGCGGCTTGACTTACCTCAATTTCTGACCAGAAGGTCCAGAAACAGGAGCGGTTGACAGGCCTAGAATGGCCCAAACAAAGACGGTAGGCGCCTCGCCTTTACCTACATCAAGGAGACAGTCATGCGAATTCTGATTGCTGAGGATGACCAGGTGCTGGCCGATGGCCTGCTGAGAACGCTGCGGGGTTCTGGGGCCGCCGTCGACCACGTGGCCAGTGGTACGGAAGCCGACGCGGCACTGATGACCAACACCGAATTTGACCTGCTGATTCTGGATTTGGGGTTGCCCAAAATGCACGGTCTTGAGGTGTTGAAAAAGCTGCGCGCCCGGGGCTCCGCACTGCCGGTGCTGATCTTGACGGCGGCCGACAGTGTCGAAGAGCGGGTCAAGGGCCTGGATTACGGGGCGGACGACTACATGGCCAAGCCCTTTAGCCTGAGTGAGCTCGAAGCCCGGGTGCGGGCCCTGAGCCGCCGCGGCATGGGGTCGGCCAGTAGCACCATCAAGCATGGCCCACTGGTGTACGACCAGGGCGGCCGGGTGGCAACCATTGACGGTGTCATGGTGGAGTTGTCGGCGCGGGAACTGGGTTTGCTGGAGGTGTTGCTACAGCGCACCGGCCGCCTGGTGAGCAAAGACCAGTTGGTCGAGCGCTTGTGTGAATGGGGCGAAGAGGTCAGCAACAACGCGATTGAGGTCTACATCCACCGCCTGCGCAAGAAGATTGAAAAAGGGCGGATTCGCATCGCCACCGTGCGCGGGCTGGGCTATTGCCTAGAAAAAATACCTGGCTGATGCGGCGCACCCAAGCGTCACCGGTCGTGCGGTGAGGCCATGAATATTTTCCACCGCGAACAGCGGTCCTTGTTCGGAGAAATCCTGGACTGGATGCTGACCCCCTTGCTGCTGCTGTGGCCGGTCAGCTTGGTGTTGACCTGGCTGATTGCGCAAAGCATTGCGGGCAAGCCCTTTGACCGGGCGTTGGAGTACAACGTGGCCGCACTGTCCCAGCTGGTCACCGTCAGTCAAAACAAGGTTCAGTTCAATCTGCCGCTGCCGGCACGGGAGATATTGCGCGCCGGCGACTCCGACATTGTTTATTACCAGGTCCGGGGCGGAAAGGGCGAGTTTTTGAGCGGCGAGCGTGACTTGCCCCTGCCCTCCGAGGACGAAAAGCTGCTTCTTGACGAGATTCGGATTCGGGAGGATGAGATCAATGGCACCAGCGTCAAGGTGGCCTACACCTGGATTCAACTGGAATTGGAGGGGTCCCGCCCGGTGTTGATTCAAGTGGCCGAAACGCTGGAGAAGCGATCAATTTTGGCCACAGAGATTGTCAAAGGCGTGATGCTGCCGCAATTTGTCATTCTCCCGATGGCGGTGTTGCTGGTCTGGTTGGCGCTGGTGCAGGCGATCAAGCCGCTGAATCAACTGGAGGAACGTATTCGTGCCCGCAAGCCCGACGACCTGAGCCCGATCGATGCGGAAGCGGTGCCACTGGAGGTAGCACCGTTGGTTGAGTCCGTTAATGACTTGTTGCTGCGCCTTCAGGACTCCATTGCCACGCAAAAACGATTTCTGGCCGATGCGGCGCATCAACTGAAGACGCCGTTGGCAGGGTTGCGCATGCAGGCGGATCTTGCGCAGCGGGAAGGCGCCAATGCCGAGGAGCTCAAACAGTCCCTGCGCCAAATCGGGCGCGCCAGCATTCGGGCCACCCACACGGTCAATCAATTGCTGGCATTGGCACGCGCGGAAAGCAGTGGTGTGGCCATGCCGCGCAGTCATTGCGACCTGGCCGAACTCACCATGGCGGTGGTGCGTGACTGCGTGCCCCGGGCGATTGAGAAGCACATTGACCTGGGTTATGAAGGCACACAGCCTGGCGACAAGGGCGGACAGTTGGCAGGCAACCCCACTCTGATCAAGGAGCTGATCCGCAATCTGGTGGACAACGCCATCAACTACACGCCATCCACTCAGGGGCAGCCCGGCGTGATCACAGCACGCGTGCTGGTCGATCCCTTTGGTCACACCTTGGTGTTGCAGGTCGAAGACTCCGGCCCCGGCGTGCCCTTGGCGGAGCAAGAGTTGGTGTTTCAGCCCTTTTACCGGGCGCTAGGGACCGAGGCGGATGGTTCGGGCCTGGGTTTGCCCATCGTGATGGAGATCGCCAACCAGCACAACGCCACGGTCAGCCTGGAGGACACCCGGCCAGGCCATGTGAGCCCAGGCGCGCGATTCACCGTTCGCTTTGTCGCCGAGCCTGGAACCACGGTGGGCGCCACCCTGCCTGTCTAGATCAAGGATTAGCGACAGGTGCGCAGGGACTCTCCGCCCAGCAGGGGGCGAATTTCACCAAGTCTGGCCCGCAGCACGTCGTCAACAGTGGGCAGGCGAAGAATCTCACCCCGCTCCTCGGTGCGTTCTTGCACCAATTTGGCCGACTTCACGCCGCGTCCGGTCAGATCCTTGAGGCTGTCTTTGGCGGCTTCCTGAGTGTCGAAAGTGCCCAGGGACAGGCCCGGCTGCAGGGACGGCAAGGTCAAGGACAGCGGAAACACCTTCACATTGAGAGCCAGCAGCTCAGCGCGTTTGCGGGCCTGAAATTCTGCGCTGGGAAATTTCCCCATGTAAATGATCCAGCGTTCAGGCGTGATCACCGGCTCCAGGACCCACGACCCGGTTGGCCAGGAGCTGGTCTGCAGCGAGTCGCGCAACTGGGCGCTGACGGTTGCATTCAACAAACCGGTTTGCAGGCACTCAGTGGGTTTGGGGGCGGGGCGCGCAGCCAGCTCGGCTTGACGGGCCTCTTGGGGTGAAATCAGTCGAATCAGGTCGGGTTTGATTTGCTGCGTCATGCGGTGCGGCTCCGTCTGCTGCATGGGGCCGTAGCCCAATTCGAGCAACAGTCCTTCGGACCACGCGAAGTAGGCGCCGTTGAGCAAGATCAGTATCAGAACAATGAATCGCAGCATGGGTAAATGGGGTTCCGTTCCCGCTTAAAAGTGCTCGTAGGGCGGTGGGCTCAGGGGCCGCACGCTGACCTCAGAACTGGTGACTTTCTGCAAGCCTTGGGGGGTGTCTACCTGCAGTGCGCCCTGGCTGTCCACCCCGTGTGCCATGCCAGTCATGCCATCGCTCAAGGTCACGGCCAAGCCATCCAATGCGTCGCGCGCGTTGAATCGGGTTTGAAACGGCGAGAAGCCGTGGTGTTCAAACTGCTGAATCGTGCGCACCAACGTAGGAATTAGCCGTAGCAGCGCCTGTGGGGCGGTCAGCCCTGGCAGCACCTCGCCCAGCCACGCAGGAGGGGTTGATAGCCCGCTGGCGTCCCGCGGTAGCAGATTGATCCCAATGCCAATCACGGCATAACGCTGATCACCCAGGCTCGCCGTTTCGATCAATATGCCTGCCAGCTTGCGGTCGCGCAGCCACACATCGTTGGGCCATTTGAGCCGCAAATCAGCATGCAGGCTTTCCACCACGCTCAAACCCACCGCCAGGGAGAGTCCCGACCAGTCTTGGGGCGCCAAGGGCAGGCCAAGCGAAAAGGTGAGGGATTGGGCGCTCGCCGCGCCTTCGTCGCTGTGCCAGTCGCGTCCCAGTCGGCCACGACCCGCCGTTTGCTGCTCGGCCACCAGCAAGATCGGCTCCAGCTGGCCAGTGCGGGCACGGCGCATCAACTCGGTATTGGTGGAATCAATCTGGGGCAACACCTCCACGGTAAAACCAGGCAGTTGGGGGGCCACAGACTCCCAAATTGCTTCTGCCGGCCATTGAATGGGGTGCGTCATGGCGGGCTTTCAGCGGCGGCCGCGCTTGGGGGCCAATAGGGTGCCGCGGCAGTCAGGGGCGCCGCACCAGCAGGGGTACTGCGCTTTGAGCTTGGCGGTGTAGCGCTCGTCAATCATCAGGCCGTAATCGTAGTTCAGCTCTTCACCGGCCGGGATGTTGCGCAGGGCTTTGATGAAGACGCGGCCATCCTCTTCTTCGGCTTCACAGTTTGGGTCGCAGGCGTGGTTGATCCAGCGCGAGGAGTTGCCGCCATACAAGGCGTCTATGACGCGCTCCTCGTCGACGTGGAAGTAAAACGTGTGGTTAGGGTTGGTCGGGTCGTGCGGGTGGCGGCTTTGCGCCTCTGGCCAGCTGATGACTTCCCCCACATATTCAATCAGGGTCTCCCCCTCGGCAATGTTAACCAGCGCAAACATGCCTTTGCCATGAACGCCGGAACGGCGAGTTTGAATGCGGCGGGCGGGAGTCGTCATGGTTTTGGGGGACCCGGCAAAAATTTGGTATCGTGAACTCGTATGAGCGTGCGTGTGTGCGCTCACCTGTGTGTGCGAGCGTGTGTGCGCCCGCGAGAAAAGGGATTGTAGTCAGATGAAAACATTGGTAATTGCCGAGAAGCCGTCCGTGGCACAAGACATCGTGCGGGCACTCACGCCCGTGGCGGGCAAGTTCGAGAAATTTGACGAGCATTTCGAGAATGACAAATACGTGGTGACGAGTGCGGTCGGCCACCTGGTGGAGATCCAGGCGCCTGAGGAGTTTGACGTCAAACGGGGCAAGTGGAGCTTTGCCAACCTGCCGGTGATTCCGCCGCACTTCGACCTGAAGCCGATGGACAAGACCAAGACGCGGCTTAACGCCATCGTCAAGCAAGCCAAGCGCAAAGACGTGGATGCTTTCATCAACGCCTGTGACGCGGGCCGCGAAGGGGAGTTGATCTTTCGCCTGATCCAGCAGTACAGCAAGGTCAAGCTGCCGGTTCAGCGGCTGTGGCTGCAGTCCATGACGCCGCAAGCCATTCGTGACGGCTTTGACGCCCTGCGCAGCGACGCGCAAATGCTGCCGCTGGCCGACGCCGCCCGCTGCCGCAGTGAGGCCGACTGGTTGGTCGGCATCAATGGCACGCGCGCCATGACGGCGTTCAACTCCCGCGATGGTGGTTTCTTTCTCACCACGGTGGGCCGGGTACAGACCCCGACGCTGTCCGTGGTGGTGGAGCGCGAAGAGAAAATCCGCAAGTTCGTCAGCCGCGACTACTTTGAAGTGCACGCCACCTTTGGCGCCGAAGCCGGTGAATACAACGCCAAGTGGTTTGACCCCGCCTGGAAAAAAGCCGCTGCCAATGCCGCTGCCGGTAACACCGCGGAGCCAGACGCCGAGTTGAGGGCAGATCGCCTGTGGCAACAGCATGAGGCCCAAGCCATTGCCAACGCCGTGCGTGGCCAAAAAGCCAGCGTCACCGAAGAGAGCAAGCCCACCACCCAGACCTCGCCCCAGCTGTTCGACTTGACCAGCTTGCAGCGCGAAGCCAACGGCAAGTTTGGCTTCTCGGCCAAGACCACGCTGTCGATTGCCCAAAGCCTGTATGAGCGCCACAAGGCTTTGACCTACCCACGAACCGACTCGCGCGCCTTGCCCGAAGACTATGTGCCGGTGGTTAAAGACACGTTCAAGATGCTGGCCGACAGCGGCATGAAGCACCTGGCCCCCCACGCCTTGACCGCCTTAAACGGCAACTACGTCAAGCCGAACAAGCGCATCTTTGACAACAGCAAGGTGAGCGATCACTTTGCCATCATCCCCACGCTGCAGGCGCCTAGCGGCTTGTCCGAGGCGGAACAAAAGGTGTACGACCTGGTGGTGCGCCGTTTCATGGCCGTGTTCTTTCCCAGCGCCGAATACCAGATCACCACTCGCATCTCCAAGGTACAGCAGCATCACTTCAAAACCGAAGGCAAAGTGCTGGTGCGCCCTGGCTGGTTGGCCATTTACGGCAAAGAAGCTCAGGACGAGGTCAAGGAAGGCGACGAAAAGAATCCTGCCAACCTGGTGCCCGTGAAGCCCGGCGAGTTGGTCAACACCGTGGCAGTGGACCCCAAAGGCCTTAAAACCCGCCCTCCCGCGCGTTACTCGGAGGCGACCTTGCTAGGCGCCATGGAGAGCGCGGGCAAGACCGTGACGGACGAGGAGCTGCGCGATGCCATGAAAGAGAAGGGGCTGGGCACACCAGCGACCCGCTCCAGCATCATCGAGGGTTTGATTGCTGAGAAATACATGCTGCGCGAGGGTCGCGAGTTGATTCCAACAGCCAAGGCCTTTCAGCTGATGACGCTGTTGCGCGGCCTGGGCGTGGAAGAGCTCTCCAAAGCCGAGCTCACAGGCGAGTGGGAATACAAGCTGTCGCAAATGGAGCTGGGCCTGCTGAGCCGCGACACCTTCATGGCCGAAATCGCCGCCATGACCGAGCGCATGGTCAAGAAGGCCAAGGAATACGACCGCGAGACCATTCCCGGTGACTACGCCACCCTGGCAGCCCCGTGTCCCACTTGCGGCGGCGTCATTCGTGAAAACTACCGTCGCTACACCTGCATGGGCAAGACTGGCCAGGAAGACGGCTGTGGCTTCTCCTTTGGCAAGTCACCCGCCGGGCGCACCTTTGAGGTGGCCGAAGTGGAGCAGTTCCTGCGCGATGGCAAGATTGGCCCCTTGGACGGCTTCCGCTCCAAGGCGGGATGGCCTTTCACGGCCGAGATGATTATCAAGCTGGACGAAGAGACCAAGATTTACAAGCTGGAGTTTGACTTTGGCGATGACAAGAAGGCCGAAGAGTCGGGCGAGTTGATTGATTTCACCGGAAAAGAGACCTTGGGCGCCTGCCCTAAATGCGGCAGCGCCGTGTTCGAGCATGGCAAGAACTACGTCTGTGAAAAAGCCGTGCCCACTTTGGCGCAGCCGACCCCGAGTTGTGACTTCAAGAGCGGCCAGATCATCCTGCAGCAACCCGTTGAGCGCGAGCAAATGAGCAAGTTGCTGGCCACCGGCAAGACCGACATGCTGGAGAAGTTTGTCTCCATGCGCACCCGCCGGGGCTTCAAAGCCATGCTGGCGTGGGACGCCGAAGCCGGCAAGGTGAATTTTGAGTTCGCACCCAGCAAGTTCCCGCCGCGCAAGACCGCAGCCGGTAAACCCGCTGCCGCCAGGAAAACAGCGGCCAAAACCACCAAAGCGCCTGCCAAGAAGACCGCTGCCGCCAAGGTCGCCAAGCCCAAAGCGCCACGCAAAACCACTGCCGCCAGTGGCAAGCAGCCCAGTGCCGAATTGGCCGCCGTGATTGGCAGCGAAGCCGTGGCGCGGCCTCAGGTCATCAAAAAGTTGTGGGATTACATTAAGGCCAACAACCTGCAAGACGCCGCCAACAAGCGCGCCATCAACGCGGATGACAAGTTGTTGCCGGTTTTTGGCAAGCCGCAAATCACCATGTTTGAGTTGACGGGCATTGTCGGCAAGCACCTGAGCTGAGGTTGAGTTTTGTATAAGAAAATGACCTCCAGCCCTCTATTTACCTGCGCAAGTAGCTATGGTTTGAGTAGCGTTTGTGACTGGCGCGCAGGCCGCTCAGCCTGAGGGCCGACAAGGTTCCCATCATGGTGACGCTTCGCAACGCGGTCTCACTGATTGCCATGGCGGCGGTGGTGTTGGGCGCCTGGTTGGCGCCACTCGATGCGCCGGCCACCGCCCAGGTGGAGGCGGGCTTGAAGCGCGCCCTGATCAGCTTTGCGGCTGCCCGAGCACTCAATGGCGTGATATCGGTGGCGCAAGGTACGGAGGTCTCTTTGCAGCCACTGGGCGTGGGCGTCACACTGGCGCCGGGCCAGTTGCTGGACCCCATCAATGACTTGGTCGAACAGTTCTCCAACCTGATGCTGATGGCCAGTGTGGCCTTTGGCGTGCAAAAAGTGCTGATCGCCATTGGCGGCTACTGGGTGATTTCGCTGTGGGTGAGTGGCGCCGCCTTGGGCTGGACCTTGTGGCGCATGCGCCTAACCCGGGTTCCGCCGTGGTTGACCTGCCTGCTGGTGGCGGGGCTGATGCTGCGTTTTGCGATTCCCGTGGCCACGCTGGGCAGCGACATGCTTTGGCAAAAGTTTCTGGCCAGTGACTACGAGGCCAGTCAGCAGGTGATTCAAACCGCCACGGGCCAGGTGGCCGAGCTGAATCCGCCAGAGGTCAAGGCGGTCAACGAGCCCGGTTGGATCGAGCGGATGAAGGGCTGGGTGTCGACCAACGGCGACGTGAAACTGAGTTTTGAGCGCCTGAAGCAGGCGGCAGAGCAAGCGGTTGATCACATGATCAAACTCATCGTGATCTTTACCCTGCAAACGATGGTGATTCCGCTGGGCCTGATGTGGGGCCTGTTGGCCCTGGCCAAGGCGGCATTGAGGCCGCCTTTTCGCCCTTAATCGGGGGCTGCTCCCCCGATCAGGTCGTTACTTCCAGCGGATGGGCTCGATGTCCACCGTGGTGTTGCCGTCGCTCAGCATCAAAGCGCCCTCCTGAATCGTCGCCTGCAGCTGCATGCTGCGTTGCGCCAGAGGAATCAGGGCTTGTGAGGCCAGCGTGGGCACGCGAAACACACTCAGGTTCTTTGGGCGCGACAGCTTGTTTTCCATGGTGCGCCACCAGACTTCGGCTGCATGGTTAAAGCAGTACAGGACCACCTCGTCGGCCTTGCCGCAGGCTTTGAGCAGCGGTTTGTCTTCGGGTTGACCGACTTCCATCCAGAGCCGGGTCTGGCCGGTGAAGTCGCGCAGCCAGACATCGGGTTCATCCGGATCCGACAGGCCAGCACCAAACGCCAATGTCCCGTCCCCGTTGCACACTGATTGCAGCTTGTAGGCCTGCAAGGCCAAAGCGCACAGGCGAACCATCATGCGTTCGTCGGTTTCACTCGGGTGGCGGGCCAGCGTGAGCGCATGGTCGGCGTAATAGGCGTGGTCAATGTCTGCAATTTGCAGACTGGCCTTGAAGATGGTGGCTTTGATCGCCATCCTAGATGCGACGCGCCAATTCGGCCGCTTTGCCGGTGTAACTGCCTGGTGTCATCGCCATCAGGCGGACTTTTTCTTCTTCGGGCAAGTCGAGTTTGGCGATGAAGCCTTGCATCAACTCGCGCGTCATGGGCGCACCGCGGGTGAATTCCTTCAACTGTTCGTAGGGCTGCGGCAAGCCAAAGCGGCGCATCACGGTTTGAATCGGCTCGGCCAGTACTTCCCAAGATGAATCCAAATCGGCCGCGATGGCCGTGGCGTTGAGTTCGAGCTTGCCCAGACCCACATGCAGCGACTGGTAAGCCAGTACGGCGTACCCCAGTGCCACACCCATATTGCGCAGCACCGTGCTGTCAGTCAGGTCACGCTGCCAGCGGCTGATGGGCAACTTTTCGCTTAAGTGGCGGAGCACGGCATTCGCCATGCCCAGGTTGCCTTCGGCGTTTTCAAAATCAATCGGGTTGACTTTGTGCGGCATGGTCGACGAGCCGACTTCGCCTTCTTTGAGCCTCTGCTTGAAGTAACCCAGGGACACATAACCCCAAACGTCACGCGACCAATCGATCAGGATGGTGTTGGTGCGCGCGATCGCGTCAAACAACTCGGCCATGTAGTCGTGGGGTTCGATCTGGATGCTGTAGGGCTGGAAGGTCAAGCCCAGACCCAGTGGCTCAGGGGTTTCAATGACTTTTTTGCTGAACGCTTCCCAGTCGAAATCTGGCCAGGCTGACAGGTGGGCGTTGTAGTTGCCAACGGCACCATTCATTTTGGCCATCAGCGGGATGTTGGCAATCTTCTCACGGGCGTTCACCAGTCGAACCACAACATTGGCCACTTCCTTGCCGACTGTGGTCGGGCTGGCTGTTTGACCATGGGTACGGCTGAGCATGGGAATGTCGGCAAACGCCAGCGCCATTTCGCGCATTTTCAGAATGATGGCGTCCAATGCGGGCAATAGCACCAGGTCGCGTCCGCTCTTCAACTGCAAAGCGTGGCTGGTGTTGTTGATGTCTTCGCTGGTACATGCAAAGTGCACGAATTCGCCTGCAGCTTCCAGCTCGGGGCGTGCTTCAAACTTCGATTTGATCCAGTATTCGACCGCCTTGACGTCGTGATTGGTCTTCTTTTCGATCAACTTGATGGCCTCGCCATCGGCTTCAGAGAAGTGTTTGACCAAACCCATGAGGTAAGTGCGCGCACCTGGTGACAGGGGCTTGAATTCAGCAAAGCCGCAGTCGCTCAGTGAAATGAACCACGCCACCTCCACCTGCACACGGCGCTGCATATAGCCCAATTCGCTCATGGCGGGGCGGAGTTTGGCAAGCTTGGCGGCATAGCGGCCGTCCAGCGGAGAAAGGGCGGAAATAGCGGAGGAAGTCATGGCCGGATTGTAGGTTGAGCGCCGGGAGATGACCATCTTCACCTGCTGGTAAACCCCAGTGGCTAGAATCACTAACCTTGCATACTCAGAAGACCCATGAAACTAATCGGCTCCACCTCCAGTCCCTATGTGCGAAAAGTACGCGTTGTCCTGGCTGAAAAAAAGCTTGACTGCGACTTTGTGCGCGAGGACGTCTGGGCGGCACAGACCACCATCGGTGATGCCAACCCATTGGGCAAGGTGCCTTGCCTGATCATGGAAGGGGCTGAAGCCCTGTTTGACTCACGCGTGATTGTCGAATACCTGGACACCTTGTCACCGGTGGGTAAGCTAATTCCAGCCCAGGGGCGGGACCGGGCAGAAATCAAGACTTGGGAAGCATTGGCGGATGGCGTGCTGGACGCCTCCATTCTGGCGCGGCTCGAGGCCACATGGGGTGGACGGGACGAGGCGCATCGCAGCCAGGCCTGGATCGACCGCCAAATGAGCAAGGTGCACGCCGCACTGAAGTCCATGAGCCAGGGCTTGGGGGACAAGCCTTTTTGTGCTGGCATTCACCTCACATTGGCCGATATCTCTGTGGGTTGTGCCTTGGGCTATCTGGATTTCCGCTTTCCCGAGATCAATTGGCGCGCAGACCACCCCAATTTGCTTAAATTGCATGACAAGCTGATGCTGCGCACCAGCTTCATTGATACCCAACCTGTCTGAACGAGGGCTTTGCGCCCTTACCAGGGACGATCTGAGGCGTCAGGTTTGCTCAGCACCAGCAATCGCTCCAAGTTGAGCCCTACCTTGACCTCCCGATGGGCCACACTGGCCACAATGCGGTAGTCGGGTTGCTGGGTGTCACGCACCATCATTTCCCCGGTAGGCATCCCCTCTTTGTTGATCAATACTGCGACCCGAGGGGTGGTGGTGTTGGCACCGCGCTTGATCACGACGGCCAATTCATTGTTGTTGAGTCGGACAAATGAGCCCGGCGAGTAGATGCCAACAGTTTTGATAAGTGCTGCGCCTGCCTCGTCTATCTGACGCGATTCATCGAAATAGCAAGCCTTCATGGCCGCCGTTGAGGTGGCAGGTACCCTTCCGGCGCGGGGGGCCAGGCAGGCAGCGAACACATCGGCGCGTTGAATCAGGCGGGCAATACGCTGTCCTTGGGTGCGGGAGGCCAAGGGGCCGGTGACCTTGCTGTGATGATCCAACACGGCTTCCAGCCACACCTGGTCCGTCACGCCAAACTGTTCCAGCAGCACAACCGAGCGAATGGCATGCTGACCGACTTGGCGCTTTTGCTCGACGCCGAGTTGCTCTTTCTGCTGCGCCAGTCTGTCCTGCAACTCGGTCATGCCCAGGTTCATGGTCAAGGCCGCCTTGCATAGCGTCGGCTCAATGGAGGCCGGCCATTTCAGGACCTCACGGGCGGCAACGCTGCACATGACGGCCACTAGCAGCGCGTGGGTGGCGCTGTACATCTTGACTTCACTGCTGGAGAGGTGAATCAGTGCCAGTAGTGCGCCGTCCGGGTTGACTCGGGTCTGGTAGCTGAGCTGTGCCTGCAACTTCTCCAGGCGAGGCAGAAAGGTGGCCGGATTCTTGTCGCGCAGCATGGCATGGGCTTGCGACTGCAAATCCAGCCAGTCGGCCTCGTTGTTATCGGTCACATCCCGGGCGGCGGCCATCTCAAAACTGGAGAACTGGCTGTCGGCAATTTGCCCCAGCGGAATGTCGTCCCGCACCAAGTCGTGCAATTTGTTCATATAGGCCCGCCGATGTACCTCGGACTCGGCGGTGTCGATGTAAATGGTTCGCGGCTGGCCTGTCGCGCTTGCCAGTTCATCGCGACTGACTAGAACAAACCCCTTTTGAGCCAGCAACACACCTTCCCTGTCCCACAGTGAGTAGGGCAGAGGTTGGCCTATGGACAGTGCGTCAACGCTGATGGGGGTGAGTTTCATGGGGATTCGAAATTATGCGCAGAGAGAGGCGAGCGTCGCAACACCCGAGGATAAATGATAGCGCCCACCTGATAGCATCCTCGCCATGACTGACTTACCCCCCATTTCTGCGTTTACGGACGTCAACGCCCTGTCCGACAAAATCTGCAGTCGTCAGAGTCTGATGGCTCGCGCCTCTCAGTTGCCCCGCCCAATAGTGTTCACCAATGGCGTGTTCGATGTCCTGCATCGGGGGCACGTGATGTATCTGGCGCAAGCCCGAGCCTTGGGGGGCAGTTTGGTGGTTGCCCTGAACACCGACGATTCGGCGCGTCGTTTGGGCAAAGGGCCTGACCGTCCCTTGAACAATGACGCAGATCGCGCATATGTCATGGCCGCCTTGGCCTCAACCAGCTTGGTGACTTGGTTTGATGAAGACACGCCATTGGAGTTGATCGAGGCGCTCAAGCCCGATATTTTGGTTAAAGGCGGTGACTACGATATGAGCAAGCTCGCTGAAACCCGGGTGGTGGAGTCCTATGGAGGGCGTGCCTTGGCCTTGCCATTTGTGGATGGTTATTCAACGACGGCATTGGTACATAAAATTCGCCAGGGTTAGGTGGATGAGCGTGTTTTCGTGAGCCAGCGTATCGTGAT
The DNA here is from genome assembly GCF_017948265.1 of Rhodoferax sp. PAMC 29310. NCBI lineage: Bacteria > Pseudomonadati > Pseudomonadota > Betaproteobacteria > Burkholderiales > Comamonadaceae > Rhodoferax > Rhodoferax sp. PAMC 29310. The sequence continues at coordinate 3,445,769 of NZ_CP072852.1, forward strand.
GCAACGAGCTTCATTAGTCAGACAGATGGGAGAAGCCTTGCAGTCATGCGGCTTTCATTGGAGATGTCCCGCGTTAGACTGACCCTCCCCGCCTGACGGCAACGCGTCTATGGCACCGGGAAGGGGCCCACCCAGGAAGTAGGTCAGGTGGGAAATATTTGAGAGGGCGAACAAAAATCGGGAAGCATCGCTCACCCGGGTTGCGACAGTTCAAGCGCCACCGCATCTCACATCAATCTAAAAAATACAAGGAGACATTCAATGAGCTTATCCCATTTCAGTGCGAGAACGATCGTGCCTTCGCTGGGCCTTTTGCTGGCTTCGGCATCGGCCCACGCACAAGGTATTGACGCGGCTGTTGACCAGTTTTTAACGACTATCTCGGCTGGTTCGCGGGCTTTATCTTTACCTCCGTTCCGATCGGGGAGGCCAGCTTTCCGCTGATTGCCGGGTGGTTGCTGGCGGCTGCCCTTGTCTTCACCTTGTATTTTGGCTTCTTGCAGTTTCGCAAGTTCAAACTGGCCATCGATATCGTGAGTGGTCGCTACACGGACCCGTCAAGCAAACATGAAGGTGAAATCTCGCACTTTCAGGCCTTGGCTACTGCGCTGTCGGGCACGGTCGGACTGGGCAACATCGCAGGTGTGGGCGCTGCTTTGGCGATTGGTGGGCCGGGCGCCACGTTCTGGATGATCATTGTTGGCTTTCTGGGGATGGCGTCCAAGTTCGTGGAGTGCACCTTGGGGGTCAAGTACCGCACAGTGTTGCCGTCAGGGGCGATTTCCGGCGGACCCATGTATTACCTGAGCCGTGGATTGGCCGAGCGCGGTTTTCCGTTGCTGGGAAAATTCTTGGCGGTTGGCTTTGCAATCATGGTGATATTGGGCGCATTGGGTGGTGGCAATATATTCCAGGGCAATCAGGCGCACGCCATGATTGTGCAAACCTTTGGCCTATCAGACGGGTTGGGTTGGGCGACCCGTTGGGTGCTGGCCGCTTTTGTGTTCTCTGTCATCGTGGGCGGCATGCCATCGATTTCTTCGGTGACGTCCAAGCTGGTTCCCATCATGGCCGTGATGTATGTGGGTATGTCCCTCATCGTCATTGCGATGAACTTTGATCAAGTCGGACCCGCCTTTGCGGCCATTTTTAACGGTGCGTTTTCTGCCGAATGTGTGGCTGGCGGCTTTGTGGGTGCCTTGATTCAGGGCTTGAAACGGGCCACTTTTTCCAATGAAGCAGGCGTCGGCTCTGCCTCCATTACCCATTCGGCTGTGAAAACTGACGAGCCGGTGACTGAAGGTCTGGTGTCTTTGTTGGAACCCTTCATTGACACGGTGGTAATTTGCACCATGACAGCCTTGGTGATCACCATTGGCGGCCTGAACGCTGGCCCCTTCCCTCATCCGGACGGATTGACCGGCGTGAATCTGACCGCTGCTTCATTCCAATCGACCTTTGACTGGTTCCGTTACCCGTTGGCACTGGCTGTTTTGATGTTCGCCATCTCAACCATGATCTCTTGGTCCTATTACGGTCTGAAGGGTTGGACTTATTTGTTTGGTGAAGGTCATATCAATGAGTTGATCTACAAACTTATGTTTTGTGTTTTCATCGTGATTGGTTGTTCGATTGGGTTCAGCGCCGTCATTGATTTCTCTGACGCAGCCATTTTTGCCATGGGCATTTTCAACATCGTCGGTTTGTATTTCCTGATGCCGGTCGTGAAGAAAGAACTCAACAAGTTTCTCGACAAAGTCGAGTCGGGCGAATTCAAACGCTACGGCTAAGTTGTGATGTCATATAGGGTCGGAGCGCGAACAGCGTCCGGGCCCTATTTTTATTCCGTTTCAATACTTGTGAGCTAAATTTGCGCGAGTAAAAAGGGGAGACAAGGTTTCACGATAAAAAGGCTATTAACCCTGGTAAATATGCGTGGGCAGCTATCCATTCGATAGTGGTTTCGAGCCTGCATGTGTAGCCCGGATAGCATGGTCGGGTTGACTCGGCCTTGGCTGAGGATGCTTCCGGGTCGCGATTGAGGCAATGAGATGTTGTTCTGACGCCGTCGCTCTAGGCACTTTGGCGCAGGGCGCGCAGCCCCATCATGAAGACGTGCATGCCGATGGCGCCTGACACAGTCACGTCCTCCCTCATGAGCATGAGTCACCCCACTCTCACTCTCACTCGCATGCCCCGGGTATCAACCCCCAGCGCAAACGCTGTGCGCCTGCTGGCCGCCACGCGGGCTTGTCCGCGGGCCGAGACACGCCGTGATTGGCGAGGTTTTGAGCGACGAACATCACTTCGCGCAACTCACCACCGCCTTCGGCGGGTCGGGCACTGGCTGAGCGTCCTCGGTTTTCAGAGCTTTGTGCGGGCACTGAGCCCGCATTCTCAGTTCGCGGGGTGGCCCAGGAGCGACGCTCTCAGCTTGTAGTCAATCGGGACTTCGCCAAGCCAAATTTTCAGCACCCTGCCAAAAAAAACTCGTCATCTCCCACAGGTGCGCCTTGGGCCGCTCCGTCGATGTAAAAAATACTGCCTTTGCCAATGGCCCAAGCGTTGCCGATGCGTTTGCGGCGACGAACATGGCCAAAAGGGCAGCCAATGTCAATGCGCGGGTGATGCGAATTTTGGTCCCACGCCTAGTTGAGGCGCCTCCACGCGCCTGCTGGGATGCAGCAAGTTTTTGTATATTCAAAATTTACCACTGCAGGTCGTTCTCTCGGAGCGGGCGCTGAATCAAGAAGCGCGTTTCCCGACAACGGTTTTCGAAAGCGGGAAAGTTCACATCACTAGAACTGGCGGCTAGCTAAAAAGGCAGCAACACGGCCATGTTGCGTTTGATTTCGCGCTACGGTTTTTCTTCCCGTCCATCCGGGTGGGTGGCAAAGCGCGCTGGGTCGCGGCCATGGACCGGCGCGTTGTCCGGCCACGGCCATCCACCGAACTGGGTGCGCTGGTAGTCGGCGATGGCTTGGGAGATTTCGGCCTTGGTGTTCATCACAAACGGACCGTACTGTGCCACGGGCTCGCCAATGGGGCGCCCTTGTAGTAGCAGGAACTCAGCGTCCTGCTCGGCAGACTGGTTCTCCAAAAAAAGAGCCGTGTCAGCGCGCACCTCCATCACTGCATGTTGGCTCAATTCCTGCCCGCCCACACTAATTTTGCTACCTTTGAAGAAGTACAGTGAACGCCGAGTCGACTCGCCAACGGCCGCAGGCAAGCGCCAACCAGCTCCGGGAGACAAACGAATGGTCCATATCGCTACATCAGCCTCTGTCTGTGCAGCCCAGGAATCAGGCGGGGGCGTCAGCGCTTCAACCTCAGAAAATTCAGCCTGATGTGCTGGAAGTCGGCCGGTCACGACGGCTACTTCAGTCAGTCTGCCTTGCGCATCAGTCATCAACTGACGAGGGATGTCTTCCGACCAAAGCATCGTGAAGTGCGGCTCGACCATCTTGCTGCGAGCCGGCAGGTTCAGCCAGATTTGAAACAGTTCCAGCGGATTGGTCGCATCCGGATTCAACAGCGGAAACATCTCAGAATGCACCACCCCTTTGCCCGCAGTGAGCCATTGCACATCACCACCTCCGAATCGGGCCGTTGCACCCAGTGAGTCAGAGTGATCGATCAATCCTTTGCGCACGATGGTGACTGTCTCAAAGCCCCGGTGAGGGTGCGCAGGAAAGCCTGGAACGGTTTGACCGTGGTACATGCTCCAGCCCGCTTTTCGGCTGAAGTCCTGCCCGATGTCGCGCCCCGCCAAGCTGGCGTCGGGGCCCATCTGGGCATTGCCTCGCGGGTAGGCATCGTCGTGGTACGCGCAAAACAGAAAGGGGTCCATGGTCTCCCATGGAAAGCCAAGGGGTTTGATTTGAAGAATGAAAGGGGTGGGCATGAGGCAAACCAGAGTCACGAAAAAAACCGGCGAAGTGGCGCCGGGTGAAAAAGAGAATGTGTTTAACCCGAGAGCTGGCCAGGTGCGGTCGCGACCAGCTCTTCAGGCTTCAGGTAGAACAACTCCCACATATGACCATCCAGGTCTTCAAAGCCATGCTGGTACATGAAGCCGTGGTCCACTGAATCTTTGGGTGTAGTGGCTCCTGCTGCGACGGCCTGCGCCACCCGGTCATCAACTTCACCACGGCTTTGGCACGCGAGGGCAAGCAGCACCTCGGTGGACTGGGCGGCATCACAGACGGATTTTTTGGTAAAGGTCTGGAAGAACTCCTCGACCAGAAGCATCACAAATATGGAGTCGCTTACTTTCATGCAAGCCGCCCGCTCATTGGTAAATCGGGCCTCGAAGTCATAGCCGAGGTGGGAAAAAAAGTCGACCGAGACGGCGAGATTTTTGACCGGAAGGTTGACGAAGATCTGAGTAGTCATCATGGATCCTTTCAATGGCGTGGGCTCAAGTTGAGCTGCCAGACAAACACCATATCAGAGCCCGGGGCGTGCGTCCATTGCCCCGTTTGTGTTCTTCTTGGCCGGTCAAAATGTGACGATTCGTACGTTTTACGCCGACCCGCCCAGAATGGCAGATATGCGCGCTTGAAGCACTGGAAGTATCTCCGCCTCAAACCACGGGTTGCGCTGAAGCCAACGTTGATTGCGAGGGCTGGGGTGCGGCATGGGGAGCAGTTGTGGCCAATGGTCCCGCCAGGCTCCAACGGCTGATGTCAAAGACGGGTATTGCTCCGTCATGTGATAGGCCTGCGCATATTGGCCAATCACCAGTGTCAATTCAATGTGCTTCAAGTGCGCCAGTAGGGGCTGCCGCCAAGTTGCTGCGCATTCCGGTCTCGGCGGTAGATCGCCTGATTTGCCGGTGCCTGCAAAGCAGAAGCCCATGGGAAGGATAGCAATCTGTTTGGGGTCGTAGAACGCCTCGCGCGAGATGCCCAACCAGGTTCGCAGACGGTCACCGCTTGCGTCGTTGAAAGGAACAACGGTTTCGTGTGCCTTTCTGCCTGGTGCCTGTCCTGCAATCAGAATGCGAGCCGACGTATGGGCTTGCATGATGGGGCGGGGACCCAAAGGCAGGTGCGCCTGGCACAGCGTGCAGGCGCGAATGGCGTCAAGCTAGGAGGGGAACGAGGACATTGGCAGAGTATGGGTGCCACAGCCCCAACGTCATTTGCATTTTTAAACTGAGCACCTTCTCAGCCGCCTGGTTTGTCGCGTCACCCAAATGTAAAACGCCCCATTCAGGTCTTCGCGTGGCGAAAGCCTGAATAGGGGCTTGGGTAACTCAAGCGATTCAAGAGTTAGAGTTGGTGTCGTGTGTCAGCAATGCTCCGCGAGCTTGTGCCTTGGCCACGTCCGCCATTACGGCAGCGCGGGTTGTGTTTTGAGCGACTTCTTTGGCGGGGTACTGGCTGGGGTTGATTTCATTGAGTTTTTTGCCAGAGTTGTCGGTTGCAAGAATGTCGCCAGTGCGTTGTGCTTCAGCCAATTCGGCTTTCACTTGCTCGCGGGTATTGCCTGTCGTCTCAGACTTGGCAGGGTATTGCGCAGGGTTGAGTTCGTTGAGCTTTTGGGCGCGGTCACCAACGGCCAGCAGGTCACCGGTACGCTGGGCTTGCACCAACTCGGCGCGGACTTGTTCGCGGGTGAGGGGGGCGGACGCATCAGCAGCGAAAGCGTTTCCGGCAGCCAAAGCAGCCAAGGCAAGAGCGAGGGAGGAGATGTATTTGCGGTTCATGATGAGTATTCCTAAAAAGTTAAATAATTTGGCAAACAGAGTCAAGGTGTCTCAATTTGTCCTCTTGGATCGGCTTGCGAAAGCGTTTCGTCGATGGGTTGAACTGTATAGTTTCTTATTGAGTAGATAAACACCAGTCAATACAACGATACGTTGCTAAATTTGCAATAATTTTTGCATTGCAATACAAAAAAGAGGCTCAATGAATCGATTGGCGTCAATGAGGGTTTTCCTTGAAGTGGTGGACCAGGGGAGCTTTGTGGCTGCTGCCCGCACCCTGAACTTCTCAGCCGCTGCCGTGACCCGATTGGTTGCGGACCTGGAGAACCATCTGGGCGCACGTCTGTTGCATCGCAGCACCCGCCGTTTGTCCCTCAGTGCGGCGGGCGAGGCCTATTTGGTGCGAGTGCGCGCGATCCTGAGCGACATTGAGGAGGCTGATCAGGTGGTCAGTTCTCAAACCCAGGAGCTGGCTGGCGTGTTGCGGGTGCTTGCCCCGCCAGTATTGGCTACACATGTGGTGGCGCCTTTGATTGCCGGTTTCAGGCGGCTGTATCCCAAGATTGTTCTGGAGGTCGAGGTCGCTTCCTTCAAAGAGCCGCCGATTGAGGACCATGACATCACCCTCATGCCCACCGATGGCGCATTTGACGGCAATGTGATTGCCCGCAAGATCTCCGCCACCGAGGCAATTTTGGTGGCCTCACCCGCCTATTTGGCGAGAAACGGGGTGCCGGCCATTCCGCAAGACCTGAGTCGTCATGATGTTCTGAGGCTGAAAGCGCCCGGTCTGCAGGCGCGCTCTTGGCAGCTTTTCAACTCCTCGCAGGGGGATGAGCCGCTGTCGGTCGCGGTCGACCCGGTGCTTTGGATCAACCACTCCGACACCTTGCTGAAATCTGCCATGAATGGCGCAGGGATCACCTCTGCGGCGATCGATTTGGTCGCCCCGTACCTGCTGAGTGGGGCGTTGGTTCGTGTCTTGGCGCCCTGGATTTCCGGGCGACTCAGCCTGTATGCAGCGCTTCCCAGTCGCAAGTTCATGCCAGAGCGTACCCGGGTGTTTCTGGAGTATTTGACAGAACACACGCGCTTGGAATCCAGTCGGGTTTTGGCGCTACTCAGTAGTCAGGCGTGATTGGTCTGGGTGTGGCGACAATAGGCCCCCGGCGCGCCAGTGAGCAGCGCCTTTGATCCCCCAGTTTTTGTGTGACGCCGCTTTCCCCCTTCAAATCGTTGATGACAGACTGGTTCAGTCGCCTTCGCCGTCCAACCCGGCGGGAATGGGTGTGGATAGCCGGCGGCGTGCCCGCGCTGTTTGTGCTGTATTTGCTGGCGCTGGTTCCGTTGACACCCAGCATCAGCGACATCCGAAAAGCCCGGCTGGAGCAGCCAGCGCAGGTGATGTCGGAGGACGGCAAGTTGTTGGCCGAGTACAAGTGGGCGAACCGGGTATGGGTCCCTTTAAAGGACATTGCTCCGGCGGTCGTCACGGCGTTGATTGCCACCGAAGACCACCGTTTTTATGACCACTTTGGTCTGGATTGGCGTCGCATGCTGGGAGCCGCGTGGTACACCTTGCAAGGCAAGCGCCAGGGCGGCTCGACGCTGACGCAGCAACTCGCCCGCAACCTGTACCCCAACGAAGTGGGGCGGGCACCCACCTTGAATCGCAAGCTCAAAGAGGCCGTTACGGCCCTCAAGATTGAGGCGCTGTACACCAAGTCCGAGATTCTGGAGACCTACCTCAATACCGTTCCGTTCCTGTACAACGCCTTTGGCATTGAGATGGCGGCGCGCACTTACTTTGACAAATCAGCCGCTCAGCTGGATGTGTTGGAAGGCGCGACGCTGGTCGGCATGCTCAAGGGCAACAGCTACTACAACCCAGTGCTCAACCCCGAGCGCGCGCTGGCCCGGCGAAACACGGTGCTGGCCCAAATGGTCAAGCGCGGCGAGTTGGACGCGGTCCGGTATGACGCCTTGAAAACCCGCCCTGTTCGGGTTGACTTTGAGCGCCAAGTTGCGCCCACTGGACTGGCCCCTCATTTCACGCAGCAGTTGCGTCAATGGCTGGTGACCTGGGCGGACGACCATGACTACAACATTTACGCCGATGGACTCGTGGTCCGCACCACCTTGAATGTCCGTCTTCAGGCTGTTGCGAACCAGGCCGTGGCACGTCAGGTGCTGCACCTTCAGGGAATTGCGGATGCCGCGTGGCGTTCGCGCCGAGGCTGGAGCTCCAGCAACCCATTGGTGCTGACCTTGCTGCGTGAAACCCCAGAGTACCGGGCGAAGCTGAAGGCCGGAGACAGCACCGAAGACGCCCTGAAAAGTCTGCTGGACGATGCCAATCTGATGCGCACGTTGAGAGAACAAAAGACGCGGGTTCAGGCAGGGTTCCTGGTGATGGATCCCGCCAACGGACAAGTACGTGCCTGGGTCGGCAGCCCGGACTTTGCACTGGACCCGTTTGACCACGTGCAACAGGCCCGCCGCCAACCGGGCTCCACCTTTAAACCGTTTGTCTATGGTGCCGCTTTCGACAAGGGCGCGAGTCCGGACGACACCTTCGTTGATCAGGCGGTAGAAATTCCTCTTGCGGGGGGCGAAGTCTGGCGACCGACCGACGCCACTCCCCCTAGCGGCGAACCGGTCCGCTTGCGAGATGCGCTCGCCCAATCCAAAAACACCGTCACAGCCCAGCTCATGCAGACGGTCGGCCCGGCTCGGGTGGCCAAACTGGCGCGTGCCATGGGCGTGCGCGAAAGCAAATTGGCGCTTGTGCCGTCTCTTGCCTTGGGGACCAGTCCGGTGACGCTCAAGGAAATGGTGAGCGCCTACAGCACCATCGCCAACGGGGGTGCGTATCAGGCCCCCCTGCTGGTCACCCGCATCGAAAATCGGGCCGGCGAGGTCTTGGCCGAATTTTCGCCTGCGGCGCCAGAGGTGGCCTTGTCCGAGGAGGTGAATTACCAATTGCTGGGCGCCATGCGTGGCGTGGTGAACAAGGGCACGGCTACCGCCATTCGCAGCCGCTACGGCATCCGGGCCGATGTAGCCGGAAAAACCGGCACCACACAAGACAACGCGGATGGCTGGTTCATTTTGATGCACCCGCAATTGGTGGTCGGTGCGTGGGTGGGCTTTAATGACGGCCGTATCACCCTGCGCAGCGACTACTGGGGCCAAGGCGCCCGAAGCGCCCTGCCCATCGTGGGGGACTTCACCGCCCAGGTGCTGCGTGCCCGGGTCATCGACCCCCGGGTCCGGTTTGATCCCCCCCCCGATAGACGGTTTTTTGCCCCACTGTGGGCGCGTCTGACGAATTGGGTCAATCGCCTGTTGGTCGCGGACGCGCCCCCTGTCCTCAGACCCAAAGGGGTTCCCATGCCGGCGGCGGAGCCGGTTCCGCCGTCTTTGCTTCAGGAGCCCAATCGCGATCCTGCCAGCCCTACCGAGACGATGAAGATAGAGCTTCCGGTGGACGGCGCTGGGCCCGCGTCCCTGACCACGCCCGAACACAGCGGGTCGGGACCGAGTGAGCGGGTTAGCACCGGTTCTCGCGGGGAATAGAAAATTGCATAACCATTAGCATCTAGGCCCCGTGTTGATTGGACTGGATGCTATCAAAAATTGATAAGTCGATGTTGAATGCCCTGCCGACGAGGGCGCAGACACGCCAGCGACGCTTGATGGCTCAGGCCGCGCTTCCTCGTTTTGCCAGTGGCCAGATCCCGTCGGTGCGAGAGAATGACCGAATAGCGGTAAATACAGGTATGACAGTTTCACCCTCTACGCAATCCATTGATTTACGTTTGTTGATCGCCGGCATCGAAGAGCTTGATGCCGGCTTCACGGTCTTCGACGCGGACCTTCGGTCGATTACGGCGAATGCACGTTTTCGCCAGATGCTGGGTTTCTCTGTAGACCTTTGCCAGCCAGGAACACCTTTTTCCGCCTTCTTGCGAGATAACGCCGAACGCGGAGAATATGGAAAGGGTGACATTGAAGACCTCGTGGCGACGCGGTTGGCCTTGGCGCGCCAATTTCTTCCTCACCGATTCGAGCGGGTGCGTCCAGACGGGGGGGTGATCGACGTGCGCGGGCGTCCGCTTCCCGGCACACGGATGTGACTGAGCAGCGCCAGCGAGAGCAGGCCTTGAAGGACCTCACAGAGCAGCTGGAGCAGCGGGTGCTTGCAAGGACAAGCGAGTTGCAGCAGCGCGAAGCGGAGCTTGCCCAAGAAAAAGGGCGGCTCGAATTGGTTCTGAGCACCATTCCCGTGGGGATTTCATTGTTCGACAGCAATCTGAATCTCGAACTCTCCAACCAGCAGTTACAGGACATCATGCGCTTTCCATCCGAGCTTTGTCAGCCCGGCATGCCGTTTGAACGCTTCATTCGCCACAACGCGGAACGGGGTGAGTATGGCGTTGGTGATGTCGAGCCGCAGATCCGCTCCCGGGTGGAGATAGCTTGGGAGAGAAAGCCCCACCGATTTGAGCGAGTTCGCCCTGACGGTAGCGCGGTGGAGGTGATTGGCTGCCCGACAATTACAGGAGGTTTCGTCACGACCTACTTGGATGTCACGGATCGGATTCGCACGGAAGCGGCTTTGCGCGCCAGCGAAAGCCGCTTCCGCGATTTCGCGCAATCGTCATCTGACTGGTATTTTGAGACTGACGCCGAGCTTTGCATGCGCTACTTGTCGAGTCACTTTTTTGATGCGATAGGTTTGCAACCCGAGTTCATTCTTGGCAAAAAACGCGAACAAATCGTTGGTTCCGACGCGATGGTCAGCGACCCCGAGAAGTGGCGTCTGCACCAAGAAGCGTTGCTTCGCCGCGAGCCCTATCGAGACCTTGAATACCCCTTGCGCAGTGGCGACGGAAGCTGGCGCCATGTCCGGGTCAATGGCGTGCCTGCATTTGATGCTGATGGTCAGTTTCTGGGCTACCGCGGGACAGGCAAGGACATTACCCAGGCGAAAGAGGCTGCGCTTCGGCTGTCCTCCAGTGAGGCCCAGCTGCGCGCCATTCTCGAAGCCAGTCCGATTGGGGTGGCCGTGGTTGACAGCGAAAACGACACGGTGCTTTTTTGCAATCCCCGGCTGGCGGAGCAGCTCGGGCAAACACCAGGCCAGTTGATGGGCCGCAGTGCCGGCAGCTTCTTTGTTGACGACGGCCCAGGGTTCCTGCCATTGGGGAAACCCCCGGGCGACACCCCTGCGGGGGACAGCGAACGACAGCTGCAGCGTGCCGACGGAAGTTCTTGGCGCGCACTGGTCAGCATCAAGCCCTTGATCTACCTGGGAAAGTCTTGCCTCCTGATCTGGGCCTACGACATCAGTGAGTTGCATGAGGCGCGTGAACAGCTGGATCGCTTGGCCCACCACGACGCGCTGACTGGCCTGCCCAATCGCCGTTATTTTGATATCGCGGCGGAGCGCGCGATCACCCGCGCTAAACGTTTCAACACACGCGGTTTGGTTTTCTACTTCGACCTGGACGGCTTCAAATTGGTCAACGACTCCCTTGGGCACGCGATGGGGGATCAGATGCTGCAAAAAATCGCCACGAATCTTCGTGCGCGGTGCCGGGAGTCTGATTTGGTCGCGCGCCTCGGGGGTGATGAGTTCGCCGTTCTGGTGGAAGACTGCTCTGGTCACCAAGAAGAGATCAACGCGCTTGCGCGTGGACTGATCTCGCTGGTGACTGAGGCGGCTCGAAGCGTATGCCCAGACATTCCTGTAGGCGCCAGCGTCGGTGTGGCCTACTTCGATCAGTCGGGCCCCGCCTTGGATCACCTCATGGCACGAGCCGACGAGGCCATGTACCGAGCCAAGCGAGCAGGGAAAAACACCGTGGCTTTCAGCGAATGACTGTCCCTAGGTTTCATGCGAGTGCGCACGGCGGTTGATCTGATTTAGTGGTGCCAGGTCGGCCCCGATCCCACCTTTCAACCGCCTTTCACTCCAACTGGGCGTTTCCTCGGTGGTCCGGCGCGGTTTTCAGCGGCATGATCGTGCTTATGAATGTTTTGCTGATCGAGGACGATTTGAACCTGGTGGATGCGCTGAGTCGCATGCTGGCGGCGCGGGGGTTTCAGGTGGTGTGCTGCGCCGACGGGGCTGAGGCGCTGGTGATGGCGCGTCGTCGCCCGTTTGACGTCGCCTTGCTGGACTTGACGCTGCCCGGCATGGATGGGCTGGACTGGCTGCAACACTTGCGTGACGAACGTTCCCGCCTGCCTGTGCTGGTGATGACGGCGCGCTCTGCGGTCGAGGATCGGGTGCTGGGCTTGAATTCTGGCGCGGACGACTACCTGACCAAGCCGTTTGATATTGACGAACTGACCGCCCGGCTCAAGGCGCTGGTGCGCCGTAGTCAGGGCGTGGAGGAGTTTCGGTGCGGCGAACTGCGCCTGGATTTGGACAGTGGGCAGGTCTACCGCGGCGCCTTGCCGCTGGAAGTGTCCGGGCGCGAGTTGAGTCTGCTCAAAGCGCTGATGATGCACCCCGGCAAAGCGGTAGCCAAAGACGACTTGCTCCAGACCGTGTTTGGTGATGGCGGCCAAACCGGGCCCGACGCCATTGAGGTGCTGGTGCACCGTTTGCGAAAGCGTCTGCAGGGTGCTCACGTCAATCTGGTAACGCTGCGTGGCGTGGGGTATTTCCTGATGGACGACGCTTTGGTGGAACGATAGAACGAGGTATGAGCGGACTTGGTTTCCTTTCACCCGGCTTGCGAAGCGCTTGGCGACCGTGGCAGGTGGGCGCGTCCATTCGTCGCTTCGTCATGGGGTGGGTGCTGGTGACCATGGTTTTTCTGGAAGTCCTGGACTGGGTGTGGCCTGCGCCAGCCGCGGCGTTACCTCCTGCGGTCTGGTTGCTTGCGAAGCTGTTGTTTGGCGGGGTGGTGCTGATGGCTGTCATGCGCCAGGCCTTTTTGCCGGTGCGTACCCTAGGTCGCAGCCTGAACGCCTTGCCTCTCACAGAACTGAAGGCCGTGGAGAACCGCCAGCCGGCCGAGTTGTTGCCGCTGGCCGCGGCCGTCAATGGTGTGCTTCAGTTGCAGCAGACGGCCATTGACGAGCAAGGAAAGTTTTTAGCCAACGCCTCGCACCAGTTGCAGACACCGTTCGCAGTGTTGCGGGCGCAGCTGCAAGGGGTGATGTCCGGGGACATGGCTGCACGCGACACGCTGCCCAAAATGCTTGCCACGATTGACCGCTCCAGCACCTTGGTGCGCCAACTCTTGTCCATCGCCAAGGTCGAGCAAATGGTGAGGCAGGCCAACTGGCAGGAGGTGGACCTGTCGGCGGTCGCACGCGAAGTGGTGATGGAGTTTGCGCCACTGTTGGCTCGCAAAAATTTGGATTTTTCCCTGCAGGCCGTTCCCGTGCGCTTGAGTACAGATGCCTGGCTGCTGGGTGAGTTGGTGCGTAATCTGCTGTCCAACGCCATTCAACACAGCCCGCGCGATGCAGCGCTGGGTTTGGTGATTCGCGTCCTGCCCAGCGGCACCGAACTGTTGGTATGGGACAACGGCGGCGGCATGGATGAAGCCATTCAGGCGCGCCTGTTCGAGCCCTTTCAGTCCGGCTCCGGTGCCAGTGGCGTAGGGTTGGGTCTGTCCATTTGTCGCCAGATTGCGGTCTCCATGGGCGCAGAAGTAGACCTTTACAACCGTGTGCAAGACGACTGCGTGGTCGGTGTCGATGCGGTGGTGCGCTGGCCGCAAGAAGTTGATCTCACCTCCTCCTGTGGGGTGGCGTCATGAGTGGGGCCGTGCAATTGACCGCCATTGGAAAGACCTTCCCCAACGGTGCGCGGGCCCTGCGCAATGTGCACCTGCGCTTGCCGGCGCGTCAATTGACCACGCTGCTGGGCCCATCCGGCTGCGGCAAAACCACGCTCCTGCGCATGGTCGCCGGTCTGGAGCGCCCCAGCACAGGGAAGGTCGAAATTGGCGGGCGTGACGTGACGTGTCTGGACCCGGCCCAACGCCCCATCAGCATGGTGTTTCAAAGCTATGCCTTGTTTCCGCATCTGAGCGTGCTGGACAACGTGCGTTATGGTTTGCGCACGCGCCTAAGCGGCGCCACGGAGGGCCGTGACCAGGCGCTTGAGGCGCTGGCCCGGGTGGGGCTGGCGGGCCAGGCGAGTCGGCCCACGTCGTTGTTGTCTGGCGGGCAGCAACAACGCGTTGCGTTGGCCCGGGCCCTGGCGCTGAAGCCCCAAGTGCTGTTGCTGGACGAGCCGTTGTCCAATTTGGATGCAGGCCTTCGGCGCCATATTCGCGAAGACATTCGTGCGCTGCAGCAGGAGCTGGGCTTGACGGTGATGTATGTCACCCACGACCATCATGAAGCCATGGCGGTGAGTGACACCGTGGTGGTGATGCGTGAGGGCGAGATCATGCAGGTGGGCTCGCCACGCGAGATTTTTGAGAGCCCACATTGCGAATTTGTGGCCGGCTTCATGGGCGACGCCACTGTGTTTGACGCCCAGGCCGATGCGGCGGGGCGGGTCCACTTGGGTCCCCTGACCGTGGGCCCGGGGCTGACCCGCCGCCATGGCCCCGTGCGTCTGGTGGTGCGTCCTCATGCGTGGCGCCTGGCGCCCGCCAGCGGCGACGGTCTGCCCGGAAAAATTCTCACGCGAGCTTACCTGGGCAGAACCACAGAATACCAGGTGCTGACCCCGCTGGGGACGGTTCTGGTGGTCGTGCGCGCAGAAACACAAGCGCGTCAACCGGGCTCGCCAGTGAGCCTGCATCTGGGTTTGCAAGGGGTGAGTGTGATCATGCCCCCCGCACTGGTGTCGCCCCCACCCCGCTTCCCCGCCAACCTTATTAACAACCGGACCGCTGTGTCCATTTTTCAGGAGACTTGATATGAAAAAAGCAACCTTTCTGGCAGCCCCGCTGCTGCTCGCGTTGGGCCTGCCCGCCATGGCGCAGGACAAAGAGGTGAACATCATCTGTTCCGCCCAGGCGGACTGGTGCAACCTCATGCAAACCACGTTTGCCAAAACGTCCGGCGTCAAGGTCAACATGACCATGAAGGGCTCAGGCGAGGCGCTGGCTCAGGTGGTGGCCGAGCGTGCCAACCCCAAGACCGACCTCTGGTTTGGCGGCACAGGTGACCCGCATTTGCTGGCCGCCGAGCAAAACCTGACGCTGGAATACAAATCGCCTTCGCTGCCCCAGCTGCACGAATGGGCGCAAAAGCAGGCCGCGCAAGCCGGCTACAAAACAGTTGGCGTGTACTCCGGCCCCTTGGGTTTTGGCTATAACACCGAGCTGTTGGCCAAGAAAAAGCTACCCATCCCCAAGGTGTGGGCTGATTTGCTCAAGCCTGAGTACAAAGGCGAGATCCAGGTCGCCGACCCCCGCGCCAGCGGCACCGCTTACACCATGATCGCCACGCTGGTGCAATTGATGGGCGACGACAAAGCCTTTGAATACTTGGGCGCACTGCACAAGAACATCAGCACCTACCCCCGCTCCGGCGTGGGCCCTATCAAGGCCGTGGCGCGCGGTGAAGCCACCGTGTCCATCAGTTTCGTGCACGACGCCCCAGGCGAGAAAGCCCAGGGCTTCCCGGTCGAGTCGATCACGCCTGCTGACGGCACGGGTGCAGAAATTGGTTCCATGTCCATCATCAAGGGTGCACGCAATCTGGACAGCGCCAAGAAGTTCTACGAATGGGCGCTGACCCCGGGCGCCCAACAATTTGGTGCGGCGGCGAACCAGTTCCAGTTGCCCTCCAACAAGAGCGCCAAGGTGGACCCCCGCGTACCTGACTTCAAGAAGGTCAAGTTGATTGATTACGACTACGCCAAGTACGGCAAGTCGGCCCTGCGCAAAGAATTGATTTTGCGTTGGGAGCGCGAGGTCTTTAACCAGGCCAAGTAAGCCCCTGTGGCCCCCGCCTTCGCGGCGGGGGTTTTGACCTTCCCTCTTTTCCAGACCTCCCTCTATGCAAACCCGATTCACAGCGCGCACCCAGCGCGCCATTCACGCCTGGACCCTGCTGGGTGTGGCGGCCTATGTGCTGCTGCCCTGGTATTTTTTGCAACGCGGCTCCTTGTGGTCCGCCTTGCCGGGCCTGTTTGGTGGCGCCGTTTCTGCCAATGGTCTCACCCAGGCCATCAGCCATGACCGTTTCTGGCTCTGGTCGGGTCTGGCGGGGTTGTTGCTGGCTGGCGTGGGGTCTTTGTTGCCCGCCGGGCGACGACAGGGCGGCGTGCTGGTGGTGGGTGCGCTGTTGGGGCTGGTAGGCCTGAGCCTGGGTGGCTTCCTGATTGGCATCAACGGCTGGTCGTACGAGTGGTTGAGTACTGCCTTTGGACCCATGGAGCAAGGCCAATACGGCGTGGGCTGGGGTGGCTTTGTGGTGCTGGTGAGTCTGGTGATGTTGCTGGGCGCGGGCATGGCCCGTTTGGGCTATTTCCGGGGTGATGTATTTGTGTCAGCCTCGGTCATTGGTTGCACGGCGCTGCTGGCCTTGTTCGTGGTGTTTCCGGTCGGAAAATCTTTGATGGCTGCCCTGTACACCGAGGGCGGTGAATTCGCCTTGGGCGCGGTGTGGGACCGCATTGGAACGGCCCGTGTATGGGGTCTGGGCTGCGTGGGAGGCGGTACCAGTTGTGGCGTGGCCTGGAACACCCTGTACCTGGCCTTGCTGACGGCGGCGGGCACGACCTTCCTGGGAACGCTGATTGCCTTGGTGGCGGAGCGCGGCAGCAACAAGCGCTTGAAAAAACCGCTCAACGCGTTGGCCATGTTGCCCATCATCACGCCCCCGTTTGTGGTGGGCCTGGGATTGATTTTGTTGTTTGGTCGCTCGGGCGTGGCCAATCAATTTCTGGAGTGGACATTTGGGGTTGAACCCACACGTTGGTTTTACGGAGTGTTTGGCATTTGGTTGGCGCAGTTGTTTGCCTTCACGCCCATTGCGTTCATGATCATGCGCGGCGTGGTGCAAGGCATCAGTCCGTCGCTGGAAGAGGCCGCGCAAACCCTGCGCGCCAGTCGCATGAAAACCTTCATGACCATCACCCTGCCGTTGCTGGCACCGGGCCTGGCCAATGCGTTTCTGGTGGGCTTTATTGAGAGCATTGCCGACTTCGGCAACCCCATCATTCTGGGGGCGGGCTACGCCGTGCTCTCCACTGAGATTTTCTTTGCCATCGTTGGTTCCTCGCTCGATTCGGGCATGGCCGCGGCACTGGCGTTGGTGCTGACTGTGTTTGCGCTCACCGTGTTTTTTGTGCAGCGACGTTTGCTGGGCAAGACCAGTTACACCACGGTGTCCGGCAAGGGCGACGCAGGCGTGCCCATGGAGCTGCCCACCTTGGTGAGCCGCGTGTGCACCTGGGTGGCGGGGCCCTGGCTTGCCTTCACGGTCATCGTCTATCTGTTTGCCTTTGCGGGCGGGTTTGTGAAGATATGGGGGCGCGACTACACCTTCACGTTGATGCACTTCAAGACCGCGTTCGACCTGCAAATGGGTGACCATGGCCTGGTTTGGGCGGGCACGGCTTGGGGTTCGCTTTTCACCACCATCACACTGGCCGCCATTGCTGCCCCCATTTGTGCGGCCTTGGGTTTGCTCATTGCGTGGCTGTTGGCGCGCACCGAGTTCAAGGGCAAGGGTTGGTTTGAGTTTTCGGCGTTGCTGACTTTTGCCATTCCCGGCACTGTGCTGGGGGTGAGCTACATCCTCGCGTTCAACGTGCCGCCGGTGGAGTTAACCGGCACGGCGCTGGTGATTGTGTTGTGTTTTGTGTTCCGCAATCTGCCCGTCGGTGTGCGTGCCGGCACGGCGTCGTTCAAGCAGTTGGATCGCTCGCTGGACGAGGCCTCGGTCATGCTGCGGGCCAGCAGCATGACCACGCTGCGCCGCGTGGTGTTGCCGCTCATCAAACCTGCCCTGGTGGCGGCGCTGGTGTACAGCTTTGTGCGCTCCATGACCACCGTCTCCGCCGTCATCTTTCTGGTCACCGCCGAATACGAGTTGGCGACCACCTACATCATTGGCCGCGTTGGCAATGGTGACTACGGTGTGGCCTTGGCATATTGCACGGTGCTGATCATTCTCATGTCATTGGCCACCGCCTTGATTCAGTTCACTGTGGGTGAGCGCAAGCTGGGCCGCCGCACGCTGGGCGCCAACGGCTAAAGCCGGTTTGCGTCACTAGTTACTCCTCTCCAATTTCAAGAAAAAAATTGTCATGACCTCAAACGGTATTGAATTCAAAAACGTCACCAAACGCTATGGCGGCGAATCGTCTCCCCTGGTGGTCAAAGGCATCAGCTTCACCGTACCCAAGGGCACGTTGACGACCATCCTCGGCCCCTCTGGGTGCGGAAAAACCACCACCTTGCGCATGATCGCCGGTCTGGAAAGCCCCAGCGGCGGCCAGATTCTGATTGACGGTGTGGATGTCACCCGCATGGGCCCCGCCGAGCGCAATGTCAGCATGGTGTTTCAAAGCTACGCCCTGTTTCCGCATATGAATGTGATGGACAACGTGAGCTATGGCTTGAGTGTGAGCGGCGTCAAAGCGTCCGAGACGCGTGAGCGCGCCCATGTCGCCATGGCTGCCGTGGGCTTGACGGGTTTTGACGCCCGCCTGCCCAGCGAACTCTCTGGCGGCCAGCAGCAGCGTGTGGCGGTTGCGCGTGCGCTGGTGCTGGAACCCTCGGTGCTGCTGTTTGACGAGCCGCTGTCCAACCTGGATGCCCGTCTGCGCCGCTCCATGCGGGAAGAGATTCGTGGTTTGCAACAGCGCCTGGGCCTGACTGTGGCTTATGTCACCCATGACCAGAGTGAGGCCTTGGCGGTCAGCGACCAGATCATCGTCATGGACCACGGCGTTGTCGCCCAGGCCGGCAGTCCCACCGACCTCTATGTGCGCCCCAACAGCGAGTTTGTGGCCGGTTTCATGGGCGAGGCCATGCTGTTTCCGGGTGAGGCCCATGCCGACGGCAGTGTGCGCGTGGGTGACCTGGTGCTTAAGGCGTTGCACCCTGTCAAACCCGGTCCAGTCAAGGCGGCAATTCGTCCTGAGACCTGGATTGTGGGTCGTTCCGGCGAAGAGGGTGTGGCGGGTGTGGTGGCCAAGCAGGCCTACCTGGGCAGCGTCTACGAGTTAACCGTCGACACTGCCTTGGGCGCCATTTTTGTGGTCTCTACTGATGTGGAGCACCCATGGGCGCTGGGCGATGCACTCACCCTGCGTCTGCCGGCCAGCGGTATCTCGGTGGTGCCGGTTTAGCGGTGCAGCGAAGTAGGAAGCGTGTTCAGGGGTGTGCGGCTGTGCAATTCGGGTGAAATTTTGGGTTGATTGCTGGCTCTGACTTTGCGACCTTGCCCGTTGGTGCGACCATGGGGCCTTTCACACCGCCTGCCCTCTCCCCCTACATTGGAGTCAATCATGTTCGTCGAACGCATTTGGACCGGCAACGCATATCGCAATTTCAACTATTTGGTGGCCTGCCCTGAAACCGGCGAGGCTCTGGCGATTGACCCGCTGGACCATGAGAAAACACTGGCCACGGCGCGCGTCAAGGGCTGGCAAATTACCCAGGTTCTGAACACGCATGAGCACCACGACCACACGGGTGGCAATGCGGCCGTTATTGCGGCCACCGGCGCCATGCTGATTGCCCATCACCGCGCGGGAGGACGCATTGCCGGTGTGGACCGCGGCGTGCAAGCTGGGGACGTCATCAAGGTCGGTAAAACCGTGGAGTTGGAGTGCTTGGATACGCCGGGGCACACTTTTTGTCATATCTGCCTCCTGTCCCACACGGACCAGCCGGCATTATTCTCAGGCGATACATTGTTCAATGCGGGTGCCGGTAATGTTCACAACGGGGGAGATGTCAATGCACTCTATGACACGTTTGTTGATCAAATTGCGCATTTGCCCGACAACACCCAAGTCTTTCCCGGACATGACTACATTGAAACCAATCTTCGCTTCACATTGGATCGCGAACCTGACAACGCAGCCGCCATGACGCTGTTGGCCGCTGTGGCAGCGCATGACCCGGACACATCGGCAATTGCCACGCTGGCACAGGAGAAGCTGACCAATACTTTCTTGCGACTTCAAAGTCCCAGTGTCATTGCGCGACTGCGTGATGCCTTTCCGGACCTGGTGGACAAGCCGGACGCGATGATGGTGTTTAACAAACTGCGCGAGCTGCGCAACCAATGGTAGAACGTCAGCCAACGTTGAGTTGCGCCTTTGCAAAGGCTTCGAAATCCGTCAGTGTCAGAGGGTGACTGAAAAAATGGCCCAGTCAGGCGTGACAGCCATCGCTGGCCAGAAAAGTACGTCGCTCGGCGGTTTCCCAGCGTGGTGAGCCTTTGATGTTGACCACGCAGGGCGACCAGAGGGCTCTGAACCAGGCCCTGGCGTGCGCGATCCTGATTCAGTTCCGTGTTGATCGTGCGACCCGTTTGTCCAACAAGGTCGTTGATACCGCCGGCAGTTATTCAGGCGGCGGTTGTCCGAGAAAAGTGCAGAATGCGGCAAGCTCCTTGTCCAGCGCCACGCCAATAGCGGCGTCGCGGGGAGCTTCGCCACTCACAAAGCCGAGGTCGACGTTCAGCGCGTCGTCCTTGACCGCCAGATTGGCCCAGCCGATCACTTGGTCACGCCACAGCAGCGGCAGCGCGTAGTAGCCCCGCACCCGTTTGGGGGCTGGCGTATACGCCTCAAAGCGATACGCCCATCCCCACAGCAACTCAAAGCGCCGGCGGTCCCATACGACCGGGTCAAACGGTGCCAGCAGACGCACCACGTCGTTGGGTGCATGGCGCCGCGAGGCGGGCGCCTCGCCTTCAGGCCAGAACCAGGTCACGCCGTCGACATGTGCCGAAGGAAGCCGCAATTTGGCGCGCTGAAATGCAGCCCTTCGGTGGTCTCGCCACTGGGGAACGCCGCCGCGCAGGTAGCCAATCAACTCGCCCAGCGAGCGCTCCGGCAGCGGCGCGTACAAGCCGACGATCACATCCACCAAGGCGTCCATCTTGTGCTGGGGGTCGATCTTGGTTTCACCGGCTTCGGGCGTCAGCAAGGGCTGCGCGGCATAGGTACGCACCCCGCTCGCGCGCCCGGCAATGCGCAACTGGCCGCGGTGGTGCATGTCGTCCAGCAACTGGGTGCTGATGTTGGACTTGCCGCCAAACCAGTTGCGTGCGGAGCCGTGGGCAAAGTGGGCGTCCACCTGGCGCGGGTGAACCACGCCGTTGGCGCGCACATAGTCCAGCACAGCCAGGGCCTGGGTTTGGCGCTCTGGTGGCCACGCCTCACGGGGCGTGCGTGGGTGCATCAGACTTTGCGTCGCGCGCGGCAGAAAGCCGTAGTTCACAAAGAAATCTTCTTCGATGCCAAGTTGGGCGTAGCGCCGCTCCAAGTCGCCCGCGCAGTAGGCTTTGACGCGGTGGCGCAAGATCAGGTCTTGGGCCCGCGCCGGGGCGCGAATAGGGTCGGCCTGCACAAAACCCAGCCGGTGAATGGCCCGCGCCAGTGTTGTGGGCGTGAACAGGGTACGCGCCACCGCATAGCCGCGCAGTTGATCCAGCGTGATCGTCATGGCAAGCCGGGACGGGGGTCAGTTGCGTGCGGGAATCGCCAGTCCGCGCGCCACGGCGGGGCGGGTCACAAAGGCGGCCAGCGCGCGGGTGACATGGGGAAAGTTTTCAATGCCAACAAGCGCACCGGCCTGGTAAAAGTCCAGCAATCCCCGCACCCACGGGAAGATGGCGATATCGGCAATGGTGTAGTCCTCTCCCAGAACCCAGGGGCGCGTTTCCAACCGTTGATTCAAGACATTGAGCAAGCGCGTGGTTTCCGCCACATAGCGATCGAGTGGGCGTTTGTCCTCATAGTCTTTGCCGGCGAACTTGTGAAAGAAACCCAGTTGCCCAAACATGGGGCCCACGCCGCCCACTTGCCACATCAGCCACTGAATGGTCTCCAGGCGCAGTGCCGGGTCGCTGGGCAAAAATTGCCCGCTTTTTTCGGCCAGGTACAGAAGAATTGCGCCCGATTCAAACAAAGCAAAAGGCTGACAGCCCGGCCCGTTCGGGTCCAGAATGGCGGGAATCTTGTTGTTGGGGTTGAGCGCCAAGAAGGCGGGCGACATCTGGTCCTGTTTCTCAAAGTTCACCAGGTGGGGCTCGTAGGTGAGGCCGATTTCCTCCAGCATGATGGACACCTTGACCCCGTTGGGGGTAGGCAGTGAGTACAACTGCAAACGCTGCGGGTGCTGCGCGGGCCACTTCGCGGTGATGGGGTGGGTCAGCAGGGTGTCGGTCATGAACGTCCTTGAAGTCATTGAGGCATACCACTGGATTGGTGTACGTGCCAGTGGATTCATTTTGAACTCAACAATAAAAACCTGTGCCATGCAGCACGATGGGCATTGAGTTATGGGGCACGTCGTGATCTTGCCCAATAAAAGCGGGCTCAAGAAGCTATCGAATGAATATCAGGCTAAATCTGGATGGCCGCCCGAAACTCGCGGAACACTCACTTGCCTTCCCCGGGTATGGGTTAGGCTGACAGAAATGCATCACCCTATTTTGGAGGGCTCTACAGTCATGAAATCCTGGTTTCAACGCGTCATCCTGTCACGTCGCTGGCTCAGCTTTGTGACTTTGGGGATTGCCTTTTTTGTCTTTGGCGTCGGCTCGCTGAACTTGTTTTTTGTGGCCCGCGCCAATCTCAATTTGATTGCTCGCCATGGCTGGCAGGCATTGATGGATGGCGGTGCACAGCAACTGCTGGAGGTGCTGGCGACCGGCTACCTGAGCATGCTCGCCTACGTCGTGTTCAAGGCCTGCGAGGCCAGCCTTGTGCGGGGTTTGTTGGACCCTGGCGAGTAGGCGGTGCCAGTCGATTCTGGGGTCTTGTCGAACGGGCTCAGAGCTTGGGAAGGCGGATGCGGCTGACCATCAGGGAGCCGGACAGGGCAAACAGCAGTACCAGTGGGTGCAGCGTAAAGCCGCCAATGATGACTTTGCCCAGCCACATTGACTCGCCCACGGCGCCTTGTGAGGCGGCCCAGGCCAGCAGCATGACGAGGACAACCGAGGTGGGAATCGGCGTGCCCTCAAAGTATTTCACCTTGTCGCCGCCGTCGGACAGGCTTTCGGCTGTCACGTTGTAGCGGGCCAGGCGCGAGACGCCGCAGGCCACAAAACAGGTCAGCACAATGCGGTCATACAAACCCTGCATGCCGCAACCGTAGGCAATCACCGCCGGTGCCACGCCAAACGAGATGATGTCGGCCAGCGAATCCAGCTCCCGACCCATGGCCGATGTTTTTTGCCGCCAGCGGGCAATGCGTCCATCCAGCACATCAAAGACCAGCGCTGCCAGTACCAGCGCGCAGGCAAAGTACACATGCTGCACCAAACCGGTTTCCAGGTACGTCATGGTGGAGAACAAGGCCCCCGTGCCACACACGGCATTGCCCAGGGTGAACCAGTCGGCCAAGTGAAATTCCCGAATCATCGCGAAAGGTTTTTGTGTGTTCATAGCCCCAAGAATACGCCACTTCGACAGCGTTGCCGACCCTTAAACAGGGGAGACGCGCAGACGCTTGCTCATTTTGGCGTTGGCCAAAATCACGTCGCCCATTGCTACCTGCTGGCGCTGCACCACCTCAAAGCCGCTCAGCAAAAAGAAAGGCTCGGCCGTCAGGCTCACATCCGCCTGCAACTCGGCCAGTCCCCGGCGCGCGGCTTGCTGGTGAATGTGCGTCATCAAGAGGCGGGCCACGCCCTGGCCGGCAAAGGCGCTGCCGACAAAAAACTGGTCGATGGTGCCGTCGTCCAGCAACACCGCAAAACCTGCCACGACGCCGCTGGCGTCCGCGATGAAGGGTGGGTTGCTTTTGATGCGCTCGGCCCAAGGGGCCACGTCATAGGCCTCGGGCGCCCAGGCGGCCAACTGGTCGACCGTGTAGTCCTTGCAGGCAATGTCGTGCACTGACGAGTGAAACACTTTGCGCAGCGCGTACTCGTCGCCTCTGCGCATGGCACGCAGGTGCAGCTTCACGGCGGGGGCTTATCCGCCGATCACCGACCAACCGGCGTGGCGGTTGACCTTGTTGTTTTCGTATTCCCAATTGGTGCCACAGCGCTCGCAGCAGTACTTGGTGATGTTCACCTGCCCATGTTTGTGGGTCTCGGTGCGGTTGGTGCCTTGTACCAACTCGGGGTGACCGGGGGCGCGACGCCAGTTGCGTTGAATGCCGGCGCAGGCCTCGCAGAGTTGCATTTTTTGGAGTTCGTGGTGGCGGTTCAGGTCATCGGTCATGGGGGTAGTCATTTCAGCAATTGAGTGGGGCGACGCGTCAGTGCCGCGGCCATGAAAGGCGGGCGTGTCGCAGGGGGTGATTGTCGCCGGAGCGTGGCTCGGGCGCTTTCGCTGCCCTGCAGGTGACGAGAATTAGGCAAGAAAAAGCTCCCGCCCCTTTCGGGATATGCGTATAAAGCTATCAAAATGGGAGTAAAAATACACAGTCGAAAGTAGGTTGGCGGGCACTGAGCGGTGCCCTTCTGTGCAAAATACCTCACCTGCTTCCCCACAGCCACCTCCAACGTGACCCCCGACCTGTTTGACGACCTGCCCCCACCGCCTGAAAGCACCCAGGACACCCTGGCCCCCGGCGCGGTGATTATGCGCGCCTTTGCCCGCTCCCCAGACGTCGAGCTTTTGCAGGCCATTGAGACCGTGCTTGCACATGCGCCGCTGCGCCACCTGCAAACGCCGGGGGGTTACACCATGTCGGTGGCCATGAGCAATTGCGGTGCGTTGGGCTGGACGTCTGACCCGCAGGGCTACCGCTATACCAGCCGGGACCCGCTCTCTCGTCAGCCTTGGCCTGCCATGCCTGCCTGCTTCATGGACTTGGCCCAGCGAGCCGCCGCGCAAGCGGGGTATGCGTTCTTTCAGCCCACGGCCTGCCTGATCAACGAGTACGTGCCCGGCGCCAAGCTCTCGCTGCACTAGGACAAGGATGAACTTGACCTGTCGGCCCCGATCGTCTCGGTCTCGCTGGGTTTGCCCGCCGTGTTTTTGTTTGGAACGGCCAGCCGCAGCGATCGTCCCCAGCGCTACCGGCTGGTGCATGGCGATGTCGTGGTCTGGGGCGGCCCATCCCGCCTGACCTACCATGGTGTGGCCGCACTGGCCGATGGCGAGCACACTCTGCTGGGCCGGCGGCGGCTGAACCTGACATTTCGATGCGCTGCGCCGCCTGACTGGCAGGCTCCTTACAGGGGTGAGTTTCTGAAAAATAGGCCTCTAGCGCTTGTGTAGCGATCGCAAAAAGCTATTTAATCTATAGCAAAGTCAACGCTGCCATTAGCCAGCAGCAGCGTCTGGCCGACTACCTGCGCGAGCGCTTGCAGTCACTGGCCGATGCCCGTGCCACCTTGGCCCGGGGGAGCGCAAAAGCCATCGACGAGCCCCGCGCTTCATGACTGCTTCGCCAGGCGCGGATCTCTCGTTCCCTGCGATTTATCAACCGGCGTGAGGGTGGATGGCCTACGCTTGAATCTGCATGTGAATTTAAACGGGGTCGCCCCGTCACTTGGCGACCCGCCCTTAGGAGGGACGAGGGATGTCTTCGAATCAGCCACCCATCTGCAACTGCCCAGCGTGCCGGATGCAAATGCTTACTCAACTGCTGGCCTTACGCGACGCCCTGACTGGGCTGTCTTTAGCCCTTTCGGATTGGCAATTTGAAAGGGACGAAGGCCGCCGACGTGAAGCGCAGGCCATCACACGGCAACTGATCGAGCAAATGGGTCTTACCCACGGGCCGTGACGCCCGCGCCCCGTGTCAACCTCAATCCGCCTCGAGGTGTGGGGGCGACAACCCCTCGGCGGGCTCTCCGGTTTCTGGGTCTAGCCAGTCCGCCATGCCAATTTCTCGCTCCATTTCCGGCAGGGTCTCATACGAGTCCAGCTCCCACAAGGGGTCTTGGTCAGCCAATGCCTTCATGCATTTTGTGACGGGTGCGCGCGCCGCAGTCGGATGCCGCCGGGTTGATGTCTGAGGCTTCGTCGGGGAGCTGTTGGAGGGGGCGGCATGGCTGTCCTTGAACGTCAAGAATAAATCTCGGTTGATTAAGGGTAGGGGACGGTAGTCGCATGGGCTTGATAAATCTCAAGCGCGCGTCCAGCGATGTCCTTGGAGGGGCCGTAATAGGCAGGCGGGGGGTATTTTTTTGAATGGAAACATGCGCCTAACCCTTATGGATCAAGCGCAAAAAGCTATCAAAACAGGAGCATCTCGCTACGCGGGTCCGCTCCCGAAGACGGCCTTCCAAAGCGATAAACCGGCTTCACGTTCGGGCTGAAGTTCGGTCAAAAGGACCTGGGTCGGCTGCTCGTTCAGCCGGGCCTCGTGCTGCACCCGGCGCAGGGCGCGGTAGGCGCTGGCCGCCGCGTGGCCCATACCGGCCGGCAGCAGGCCGGCGTGCTCAGCGCGCTCCAGCAAGGCAATATTGCCGGCGTTGTCCGTCAGCTCAGGGTGTTTTTCGGCGTTGTTCAGTACCAGATATTGCATGACGAACTCAATGTCGATCATGCCGCCCGGGCTGTGTTTGACGTCAAAGTGGTCGCCTCGAACGGGGTGAGCCGCGCGCACCTTGTCGCGCATCGATGTGATCTCCGCTTTTAAATCGCCGTCCACACGGGGGGAGGCAATCACGGCTTTGCGAACCGCGTTAAACTGCTGGCGCAAGGCGTCATCTCCCTGACAAAAGCGTGCCCGTGTCATGGCTTGGTGTTCCCAGGTCCAGGCGGTGTTGCTGCCGCGGCGTTGCTGGTAGTTCGCGTAGGCTTCAAAGCTGGTGACCAGCAAGCCAGAGTTGCCGTTAGGTCGCAGGGCGGTGTCAATTTCGTAAAGATCGCCTTCACCAGTCTTGACGGTCAGCCAGTTGATCAGCTTGCGAACCAGCTTGCCATAGACCTCGCCTGCTCGGTCATCGTCATCGTCGAAGACAAACACAATGTCCAGATCACTGCCATAGCCCAGTTCTTTTCCGCCCAGTTTTCCATAGGCAATGATGGCGAATTGGGGCTCATCGCGGTGCTTGTTGTTCAGGCGCTCCCAGCACCAGCGGGTGGTGAGCCGAAGTATGGTTTCCGCCAGACAGCTCAGGTCGTCGGCCACGGCCTCAACGCTCAGCTTGCCTTCCACGTCACGGGCAAGGGTTCGGAAAACCTCGGCGTGGTGGGCACGGCGCAGCAGGTTCAGCAAGGACTCGTCGTCGTCTTCGCCGGTGCCAGACAGCGAGGCCCGTCGGTGCTCCAGTTCGTGCTCGAAGTCGGCAGAAGAGAAGCGTTCATTGAGCATGCTGGCGTTGGCCAACTCGTCAATCACACCAGGATGCATCAACAGATAGCGGGCCGGCCAACGGGCTGCGCCCAACAAGCGAAGCAGTCGTTCATGCACGTTTGGACGCTCCAGCAGCAGTGCCAGATAACTTTCCCGGCGCAGCAGCGGCTCCATCCAGTCGGCCAGCCGCACGGCAGCCGTTTCAGTGACTTTGCCATCGGCGAGCCACTGGCCGGTGCGGGCAACTAGGCGGATCAATCGGGCTCGGGAGTCGTCCCGCAAGGCCAAAATTCGGGGGTTGTTCTGCCACTCGGCGATTCGGGTGCCGAATTGCCCGGGAAGATGCTCAAGCAAATCTTCGAGGCTGAGATCAGCCAGCGCCGTTTTGTCCCCTTTGCAACCGTTGCAGGTTTTGCCAGCGCCGCCACCCAACAATTTGTCGAATTCTTGCGCTACCACCTCGCGGTGCGAGTCGAGCTGTTGCAGAAACGGTTGCAGGCTGTCAAACCCCATCGTGGTGGCGATCCAGTTCAGGTCCTGATCGTCGGTGGGCAGCACGTGGGTTTGCTGATCGTCCAGGTATTGAATGCGGTGTTCAACCTGGCGCAGAAAAACATAGGCCTCGGCCAGTGCCTGCGCGGTTGCCTCTGGCATCAGGCCTGCCGTGACCAGACGGGTCAGCGCACTCACGGTGGGACGGGTGCGCAGTTCTGGAAACTGACCGCCGCGCACTACTTGTAGCAACTGCACCGTGAATTCAATTTCACGGATGCCGCCTCGCGACAACTTGACATCGTTGGCCCGCTCCGGGCGGCCTGCACTGCGCTTGCCGGCGTGGTCACGAATCTGTTTGTGCAAGATGCGAAGGGCGTCAAAAACGCTGTAGTCCAGGTAGCGGCGAAAGACAAACGGAACTACCACGCTGCGAAGCGGTTGTGCCGCGCCATCGGCCACATGCACGAGGGGTGCCACCACGCGGCTCTTGAGCCAAGCAAAACGCTCCCACTCCCGGCCCTGAACATGAAGGTAGGTCTCCAAGCCGTCCAGTGACACGGCGGCGGGCCCGGAATTGCCATTGGGGCGCAGTGCCAAGTCGACGCGAAAGACAAAACCATGCTCGGTGGTATCGCCCACCAGGCTGTAAATGGCCTTGACGACTTTGCTGAAGTACTCGTGGTTGGAGGTTTGCCCACGCCCCTGGGCGTTGCCGGTGGTTTCACCGTCTTCGTCGTAGACGTAAATCAGGTCGATATCACTGGATACATTGAGCTCACGCGCGCCCAGTTTACCCATGCCGACAATCCAGACCTGGGCGCGTCGCCCATCGTGGGTTTGCGGTGTGCCGTGGGTCTCGTCCAGCGCCAGCAGTACTTCGCCCCAGGCGGTATTCAGGGCAAATTCAGCCAGGTCCGTCATGGCCCGGGTGATCTGATCCAGCGGGGCCCGATCGTCGCAATCAAGGCAGCAGAGGCGCTCCAGCACCAGTTGCCGGGTCACGCGCAATGCGCCGCCGGTGTCCAGACCCTGCTCGCGCAGCGCTGCAAAGGCCTGTGACATGGTGGTTTGGTTCGGGATGCCCTGTGCCAGCAAATGCATCTGGCCCTCGTAACGGCGGCGCACGCGCTGGCCAAAGCGGGAGTGGGTGGACAAGGTGGGGCGGGTCATAATTCCTGTCATGTTTACAAGCTCACAATGATTGACACGACGCCGCTCCCTTCACCACTCCTGAAAACTGGGGCAATCCTGGCGCGTTGGGCCTTGAGTCTGGTGCTCGCGGGCTGGCTTGTATTCGGGCTGGCGTGGGGCGCGTTGCACTGGCTCATTGTGCCGCGAATCGGGGAGTTTCGCCCGCAGCTGGAGGCTCATGCCTCTCGGGTGCTGGGGGTGCCGGTGCGTATTGGTGCGATCCAGGCGCACTCCACCGGATTGATTCCGTCCTTTGAATTGACGCAGGTTCAGCTCTTTGATGGCCTGGGGCGCGAAGCCCTTGTCCTGCCGCGGGTGCTGGCTGCCTTGTCGCCGCAGTCGGTCTTGCGCCTGGGGTTTGAACAGTTATATGTAGAGCGTCCCGACCTCAATATCAGGCGCACCAAGGATGGCCGGATTTATGTGGCCGGGCTGGACTTTTCAAAAAATCAGGGCGACGATAACGGGGCGGCCAATTGGTTTTTCTCGCAAACAGAGTTCGCCATTCACGACGGACGGATTCGGTGGACCGATGAGACCCGCGAGGTGCCCCCCCTGGTGCTGAATCAGGTCGAGCTGGTGGTGAGAAATCGGGGGAGAAAACACGCACTTCGGCTGGATGCCACGCCGCCAGACCTGTGGGGAGATCGGTTCACGGCCATGGGGGTTTTTACCCAGCCGCTGTTATCGCGCCAAAAGAGTCAATGGCAGGACTGGAGTGGCGACTTGTATACCGGGTTCAACCGGATCGATTTGTCGGAGTTGCGTCGCTATGCTGACTTGGGGGTCGATTTAAAGCAGGGCAGAGGCGCGGTGCGGGCCTGGGCCAATGTGGCCCGTGGCAGACTGGTGGGTGGCACGGCTGATGTGGCGCTGGCAGAAGTCGATGTCACGCTGGGCAAAGATTTGAAGGCGCTGGCGCTGGACTTGGTCAAAGGTCGTCTGGGCGCGCAACAACAGGCCAACGGGTTTGAGTTTTCGACCCAAGGATTGGCATTTGATACCCGCGATGGCCTGCGTTGGCCAGGCGGCAATGTGAGGGTGTTGCACTTGGCCGCAGGCGATAAGACGCCCGCCCGAGGCGAGTTGACGGCGGATCGCCTGGATCTGGCGGCCCTGTCCCAGATTGCAGACCGCCTGCCATTGGGTGACGACATTCGCCGCACGTTGGCTGCCCATCAGCCGCTCGGGCTGGTCCTCCGGCTTCAGGCCAACTGGCAGGGTGCGCTGCAGGATTTGACACAGTACGAGGTCAAGGGTGCCATTCAACAGTTGGCGCTCGCGCCAGTGGGTGATGCGCCAGGCATTCGCGGTGCCAACCTGGAGTTTGACCTCAACCAGTCAGGCGGCAAGGCCCGCATTGAGATGGCGAATGGTCAGGTGGCGTTGCCGACGTTTTTTGCCGAGCCCGACATCGAGTTGGCCGATTTGTTGACCGAGGCGCGTTGGAAAATCAAAGGTGAGCACATCGAGGTGGAGTTGCCCAACCTGAAATTCAGAAACGCCGACGCAAGAGGCGCGGCGCAGATCAGGTGGGCTACCAGTGACCCGGCCAAGAACAGTCGCCATGCCCGGTTTCCCGGTGTGTTGGACCTGCAGGCCACGCTGACGGACGTCAACGGCACCCGGGTGCATCGCTATTTACCGCTGGCCATTCAGACGTCGGTGCGGGACTATGTTCGGGACGCCATTACCGCTGGGACTGCTCGTCAGGTCAAGTTTCTCGTCAACGGAGATTTGCACGACATTCCGTCGGCAGATCCCAAGCTTGGGGATTTCAAAATCAGCGCCGAGGTACAAAACGCCACGCTGCTTTACGTGCCTGCGGCGCTGCAGACGCCGGGCGACTTTCCCTGGCCGGCCCTGAAGCAAATCAATGGCGAATTGCTGATCGACGGCATGCAGTTGCAAGTCAGGCGCGGGCAGGCCAGAACGGGTGCCCTGGACGTTATCAAGCTCAGTGAGATCAGCGCAGACATCAATGATTTGAACCACGCCACGGTGAATGTCAGCGCCAAAGCGCGTGGGCCCCTGTCTGACGTGTTGGGTATCGTCAATGGGTCGCCATTGAACGGGATGATTGGTCGAGCCCTGGAGAGCGCAGTGGCCAGCGGCGTCGCAGACTACACCCTCAAACTGGGCTTGCCAATTTTCAACCTGAACAATTCGACCGTACAGGGCAGCGTCACTCTGGGTGGCAATGACCTGCAGATCACGCCGGACACGCCCAAGCTCTCTCGGGCGCGCGGAGTGGTCGCCTTTTCCGAGAAAGGGTTTTCGGTGACCGGTGGGCAGGCGCGCATGCTGGGCGGCGATGTGCGGTTGGAAGGGGGCTCGGTGGCGCCCAGCGGCGCCATTGTGCAGACCCAAATGACAGGGCCGTCGGTGGTTTTGCGCGCCAGCGGCACAGCCACGGCGGAAGGGTTGCGGCAGGCGAAAGAGCTGGGTCTGGTGGCAGGCTTGGCGCAACGCGCCAGTGGCAGCGCCGCCTATACGGCCGTGCTGGGGTTTCGAGCGGGTCATCCCGAGGTCGCGGTCAGCAGCAATTTGCAGGGGATGGCTTTGAGTTTTCCCGCGCCGCTGGGCAAAGGGGCGGACGCGATGCTGCCACTGCGACTGGAGACGTCCTTGATTCGCGAGTCACTGCAACCAGGGCCTGACGGTCAGGTTCGGTTGCGTGACCAGTTGGCACTGGATTTGGGGCGTTTGGTGAACGTAGTCTATCAACGCGACCTCGGCCCAAGCATCCCGAAAGTGCTGCGCGGCAGCATTGGTGTCGGCCTGGCCTCTGACGAGTCCGTGGTGATGCCATTGAATGGCGTGGGCGCCAACCTGAATCTGGCCACTCTGGATGTGGATGCTTGGCGTACGGTTCTGACGCAGGCATTCGCTGTGGCTGGCGGCGCAGCCGCTTCGTCTGGCACGCCGGCGCACAAGGATGCCGCCCTGGCCTATTTTCCGACCAGTATTGCTGTGCGAGCCCAGGAGCTGACGTTGGGGGGGCGCAAGCTGAACCAATTGGTTGTGGGTGGTTCCCGGGACGGCGCGCTATGGCGGGCCAATCTGGACGCCCGCCAGCTGAACGGGTACCTGGAATACCGCCAGCCGTCTGAAACGGAGGCGGGGCGGGTGTTCGCACGTCTGTCCAGGTTGGTGATTGAGCCCAGCGCAGTCAATGTGGTGGAGACCCTGTTGGGCGAGCAGCCCGCGAGTATCCCCGCCCTGGATATTGTGGTGGATGACTTTGAGTTGCGTGGCAAATCATTGGGGCGCATGGAGGTGGAGGCGCTCAATCGTGGCGGCGATCTGTCCACGCGAGAGGGGGGTGTGCGCGAGTGGCGGCTGAGCAAGTTCAATGTCATCACCCCCGAGGCGAGACTCACGGCCAATGGCAACTGGGCCAGCACCAATGCCCAGTCGGCCAACCCCGGGCGCCGTCGTACCGTGATGAACTTCAAGTTCGACATTTCTGATTCCGGCGAGTTGTTGAATCGATTGGGCATGAAAGACGTGGTTCGCAAAGGCAGCGGCAAGATGGAGGGGCATGTGGCATGGATCGGTTCGCCCATCACGCTGGACTATCCGTCGATGAACGGCGCCTTCTCTGTGAATGTGGAGAATGGTCAGTTTTTGAAGGCGGACCCGGGCATTGCGAAGTTGCTGGGGGTGCTCAGCCTTCAGTCGCTCCCGCGTCGCCTGACACTGGATTTTCGGGACGTTTTCTCGGACGGTTTTGCCTTTGATTTTTTGAGGGGTGACGTGAAGATCGCGCAAGGCATTGCGACCACCAACAACTTGCAGATGAAGGGCGTTAACGCGGCGGTCTTGATGGACGGGCAAGCCAATATTGCCCGTGAAACCCAGGACCTCAAAGTGATTGTGGTGCCGGAAATCAATGCTGGCACAGCCTCCCTGATTGCCACTGTCATCAATCCGGCAGTTGGACTGGGCACCTTTTTGGCCCAAATGTTTTTACGCCGCCCGCTGATTGAAGCGGCGACACAGGAGTTGCATGTGGATGGCAGCTGGACTGAGCCCCGAGTGACCAAGGTCGAGCGCGGCGCCAACGTGAAGAAAGAGGAAACCCAGTGAAAGTTGCAACGATTCAAATGGTGTCCGGCTCGGACGTGCCGGGCAATCTTGCGCAGGCCCGTCGTTTGATGAGCGAGGCCGCGCAGGACGGTGCCGAACTGGTCGTGTTGCCCGAGTACTTTTGTTTGCTGGGGCAGCGCGACGCCGACAAACTCGCGATTCAGGAAATCTATGGATCGGGCCCGCTTCAGCAATTTTTGGCGGACAGTGCGCGGGAGTTGGGTGTGTGGATCGTGGGCGGGACCGTGCCGTTGTCGGTGCCGGCTCCGGCGGGTGATGGTGCCAGCGGTGACGCGGCGAACCGGGTCTTTAACAGCAGCTTGGTCTACAACCCGCAAGGCCAGTGTGTGGCCCGCTACGACAAGATTCACCTGTTCCGGTTTGACAATGGCCAGGAATCCTACGATGAGTCCCGCGTGCTGGCTCCCGGTCATGAGCCTGTGCTGTTTGACCTGCCATCGCGAGACGGGCATCGTTGGCGTATTGGGCTCAGTATTTGTTACGACTTGCGATTCCCTGAGATGTACCGGGCCTATGCGCGGGCCGGCGCTGATGTGCTGCTGGTGCCCAGTGCCTTCACCTACACCACCGGCAAAGCGCATTGGGAGTTGCTGTTGCGCGCCCGCGCCATTGAGAACCTGGCGTATGTGGCAGCGGCGGCGCAAGGCGGCGTGCACGACAATGGCCGGCGAACCTGGGGTCAGTCTATCTTGGTGGATCCGTGGGGCGATGTCTTGGCCGAGCGCGCGGAAAACGCGGGCTGGGTCGCCGCCGAGTTCAGTTTTGAGCGCTTGACGGCCTGCAGGACCAGTCTTCCTGCCCTGGCACACCGTGTTCTGTGAACGCCCACGGGCGGGAATGGCGAGTCGTCAGGGGCTGGGTTTTTCGTCAGACTTGTCTTTGTGGCCGATTTCGGTCGGCGGCGGCGGGTCAACCGGAGGGGGAAGCTCGCCTCCAGGGCGCCCCGAGAACATCGTCCACCAGACAATCAACACCAGCAACACCAAGGCCCCGAACGCCTCTAGCAACAGCAAACTCATGAAAAAACTCCTTCGAACCTTGTGTGTGGGCTGGATTGTAGGCACGCTGGCGGCCTGCAGCAGCCCGCCCATTCAGCCTCCTGTGGTCGAGCCCCTGCCGGCACCAGTGAGCGCGCCTTTACCTGTCTCTGCGCCTGAGGACATTGGCCCTTTGCCGGCCGAAATTCTTCAAGCCAAGAGCCGTTGGACGCCCGTGCGTTGGGCCGAATTGCCAGGGTTTGAAGAAGACGCCTTGCATGAAGCCTGGAACGCGTGGATCAAGAGTTGCGAGCGCCCTGGACCCGTGTTCGCCACCTTGTGTGGGGACGTCCGCCGTCTGAGCATTGGCGAGGCGAGCGCACAGCGCCAATGGATGCGAACCCGGCTTCAGCCCTATCGGGTGGATCCGATCGATGGCGCAGCCACTGAAGGTTTGTTGACCGCCTATTTCGAGCCTTTGCTGGAGGCCACCCGCACACCTCGTCCCGGGTATCAGGTGCCCTTGTACCAACCGCCATTGAACTTGGGCCAACGAAAGCCTTGGTACACACGCCAGGAGATGGACACGCTGCCGGCCGCGCAGCAAGCGCTGCGCGGCCGTGAGATTG
Source organism: Rhodoferax sp. PAMC 29310 (assembly GCF_017948265.1). Classification (NCBI taxonomy): domain Bacteria; kingdom Pseudomonadati; phylum Pseudomonadota; class Betaproteobacteria; order Burkholderiales; family Comamonadaceae; genus Rhodoferax; species Rhodoferax sp. PAMC 29310. Next base: position 3,480,279 of record NZ_CP072852.1, read on the forward strand.
TTTATTTGGCGGACCCTGTGGACGCGCTGGTGTTGCAGATTCAGGGCTCGGGTCGAATCCGGGTGACAGAAGACGACGGGTCTCAGCGGCTGGTGCGGTTGGCCTATGCGGGCACCAATGACCAACCCTACAAGAGTGTGGGCCGCTGGTTGCTGGACCAGGGCGCTATTCGGGACGCCACTTGGCCAGGCATCAAGGCCTGGATCGCCCAGAACCCCCAGCGACTGGGGGAAATGCTCTGGAGCAACCCTCGGATGGTGTTTTTCAAGGAAGAGAAACTAAGCGATCTTGATATGGCATTTGGACCCCGTGGGGCACAAGGCGTTCCTCTCACGCCCGGCCGCTCCATTGCCGTTGACCCTGCCAGTATTCCCTATGGGACGCCGGTGTGGCTGGCGTCCAGCAGTCCCACGGTGGTGCTGCAGAAGCTGGTTTTGGCACAAGACACAGGCAGTGCCATTCGGGGCGCGGTTCGAGCTGACTACTTTGCAGGGTGGGGTCCGCAAGCGGGCGAGATGGCGGGGCGCCTCAAGCAGTCCTTGCGAATGTGGGTTTTCTGGCCAAAGCAGCTAAGATGACCGCCACCAATCTCTGTCGCGATTTTCAGTTAACGAGCCAGGACAGCCATGAATAATTCTTCGATGCGTGAAATTGACGAGCGGACCAACCTAGCCAGCAACAGCATGTTTGAGTTGCTGTTGTTTCGTTTGGGCGAGGCACCGGGCAGCGGTCGCCGTGAGATGTTCGGAATCAATGTGTTCAAGGTGCGCGAAATTCTGGTCATGCCGGAGATCACGGAAATGGCCAATTCGCCTCCGTCCGTGATGGGTGTGGCCAATATTCGGGGCCAGATGATCACCGTGATCAATCTGCCCAAGCTGGTGGGTTGCAACCCCACCAAAGGGCTGGGAATTTTGCTGGTGACTGAATTTGCACGCACGACCCAAGCCTTTGCGGTGGAAGAGGTGAACGAAATTGTGCGTCTGGAGTGGAAGCACGTGCTGTCGGCCGAAGGCTCCGGCGGTGGGCTGGTCACCAGCATTGCCCGTCTGGATGGCGCTGCAGAGAACACCCGACTGGCTCAGGTGCTGGACGTGGAGCAGATCTTACGCGATGTATTTCCGATGGATCATCTGGCAGTTCCTGATGGATCAAAAGTTCCCCAGGTGCATTTGCCACCGGGTTCAGTGATCCTGGCAGCAGATGATTCGGCAGTGGCGCGACTGATGATCGAACAAGGCCTCAAAGCCATGGGTGTACCTTTCATCATGACCAAATCTGGCCAGGAGGCTTGGAATCGACTGCAGGCCCTATCCGCCGAGGCCGTATCTGAAGGCAAAACCATTCGGGACAAGGTCGCCTTGGTGCTGACCGACCTAGAGATGCCGGAGATGGACGGTTTTACCCTCACCCGGACCATCAAGCAGGACCCCCGGTTCAAGGGGTTGCCGGTCGTGATTCACTCGTCTTTGACGGGAAGCACGAATGAGAGCCATGTGAAAAGCGTGGGTGCAGATGCTTATGTGGCCAAGTTTGTGGCGGAAGAGTTGGCGTCCACCTTGTTAGGCGTGCTCAACCGCTAGCGCGTTGTTACCTTAACTTGCACCAAGATGCCAGTGGTCTGCCTGCTGTCCACAGACCCATCGGCTGAAGTTCCAATGGATTGCTGCTCTGATTGGGCCACAGTCACCCATTCGCCCAGACCGACCATGACCATGGTTGATGTACTGGCAGTTTGGGTCTGGTAGCGCCCTTGGCCCTGCATCGCAGAAATAGTCAGATCAACCGTCCCCCGGCCGTCCCATCGCGGGAGCGCGTTAAATCCGGTACCCGACTCGAGGATCACCACGCCTGGCACCACGATCATGGACCCGTTGTGGATGACAGATTGCACCAGACGCATGGGCACGCTGTTTCGCAACGCGATGGCGGCAGGCCGCCCATTGAGTACCAAAACCTGTTGCTGGCTGTTGGCCGACTGAGTGCTTTGCCGGGTGTTGCCTTGAATCTCGACCTGGACGCCTGACCTGCCAGGCGTCAGCTGCGCCGCTCCCTGCACGCTCAAGCTGGTACCACTGGCGTCATTCAAGCTGACTTGGCGCACTTCAATTGACAGGTTGCGCATCGGCAAGGTGCTGCCAGAAAAGTTTGACGATGCTCCTGAATCAATAGCGTGCTGCGCATGTAATACGGGGACTATCGCGAGAAAAGTCGTAAATAAAAGGCAGGCGGATCGGTTCATCGCTGTCAAGGTGCTTGCCCTCATGATTTTTGACCAAACCGGCTGGCAGCCTGCCGCCGAAACTCACTGGGGGTCATGCCTTTGATACTGAGGAAGCGGCGGTTGAAGTTGGCGATATTGTTAAATCCCACCTCAAAACCAATATTCGCGATACCGAGGTCGGTCTCCATGAGCAGCTGGCAGGCCCTGTTGACTCTCACATGGTTAACGAAATCGGTGAAGGTATTGCCCGTGGCGCGCCGGAAAAACCGCGAGAAGCCACTCTCGCTCATGCCCAATCCGCGAGCAATGTCAGCAGCCGATTGGGATTCGCTCAGGTTCTCTGTAATGCTGTTCACGATGACGTTGATCTGCTCCAATTGCGCATCGTTGTCCACGCTTTGCAGCGGGGCGTTGGACAGCATGCGGTAGTCAGTGCATTGGACTAGGTCGCTCAGGAACGCGCAAAAAGCGCCAAATCGGGCCAATCCATGGGCGTTCTTCACGTTGTGCCAGTGCGCAGACGCTTGCGGGAACATGTCAAAAAACTCGATGCCATGGCGGGAGCGCTCCAGCAGGGGCATGATGTCACGCAGTTCGGGAATTTGCTGGCTGGCCAGCTCGATAGGTGCGCGGGGAAACTGAATCACCAGGTCGCGCTCTTCCACGCCGCCTTCCGGTACATCCATGCTGACCCAGTTGTGCGGCAGGCGCGGCCCGGTTAGCACCAGTTGGCCGGGTTGAAACTGGCCAATCCAGTCGCCCACGAACACTTTGCCCGAGGTCGCCGTGATCAGGTGCAGTTCGTATTCGTCATGGTGGTGCCAGCGCGCCAGCGGTGTCGGGTAGCCGTGGGACAGGCAACGAATGATGCCGGTTTCATTGGCCGGCTCATAGCCCAGCTCCGTGGAGCGAACGTACTCGTGCTCCAGTTCAGGTTTGAGTTGACGGGGCAGGGTAGACATGGTGCGGCAATGGTAGGTGAAACCGGGGCAGGGTCACGTCAGGACATGACGCTGCCACCATCGACATTGAGGGTTTGCGCCGTGATGTAGGCCGCCTCGTTGCTTGCCAGAAACACCGCCGCCCCGCAAATATCGGCAGGCGTGCCCATATAGCCCATCGGCACCGCCTCGCCCACGCGTTTCTTTTTTTCGCCCAAGGGCAGATTTTCATGGCGGGCGAACAGGGCGTCGACATGCTGCCACATGGGCGTGTCGATCACGCCGGGCGCAATGCCGTTGACCCGAATGCCTTGCGGCGCCATGGCGAGTGCCGCACTTTGGGTGTAGCTGATGATGGCCGCCTTGCTGGCGCAGTAGTGCGAGACCAAAGCCTCGCCCCGGCGCCCGGCCTGGGAGGCCATGTTGATGACCGACCCTTTGACCTGGTTGTCCACCATCTGGGCCAGCACCTTCTGCATGACAAAGAAAGCGCCTTTGACATTCACCGAGAACAGCTTGTTATACATGGCCTCATCGCTGTCAAGCAGCGGTGCCATGTCAAACACCGCAGCGTTGTTGAAGAGTGTGGTGATGGGGCCAAACCGACGTTGAGCCGCTTTGATCAGCGCGTCGACTTCTTCCAGTTGAGTGACATCGGTTGCCACATACTGAAGCGTGTCGGGGTGGGCGGCCATCAACGTGGCGAGCTCAGGCGTTGGCTGCTCGCCTCGGTCTGCGACGGTGCAATGGGCGCCATGGCTCAGAAATGCAGCCGTGACGGCGAGTCCAATCCCTCCTGCTGCGCCGGTCAGCACAGCATGTTTGTCTTTCAGGCGGGGAAGAAGGAGCGTATTCATGGCGTAGTGCGTTGGGTTAATTGAGTGACTTGTGAGAAAGCGGTTCGAATCGATGCCAGCAAGCGGGTGTCGCCGGCCAATTCGCCCCAAAGAGAAGCGTCGGCGCACAGGGCGGCTACCGGATCAGGCGCTTCACAAATGGCGTGGCCGACGGCTGGGTCCATGGCCTGGTCTTGGTAGGTGTACGGAATCAAGCCCGCGTGCCAGCGTTGCAGGTAAGCCAAGAAAAGCGCGGGCAGTATGGCCACGCTGGCAATCGACTCGCCACGGGCCAGACGCTCTCGAATGGTGGGGGCAATAAAACCGGGAATCTTGCTGAAACCGTCCATCACCACGCGCTGGTTGGTGTCCAGGATGGCTGGGTTGCTGAATCGGTCCAGCACCACGTCACGGTAGGCGGCGAGGTCAAGGGGGCAGGGATGCTCGGGCGTGTCCAGCACGGGCATGACATCGTCCGTCACGTAGTCGAAGGCCAATTGGCGAATCATCGGATCAAGGGTTCCCTCGTGGATAAATTCATAGCCAACCAGCGTTCCCGCCCAGGCGATGCCACTGTGGGTCGCGTTGAGGACTCGAATTTTGGCTTCTTCGTAGGGCTGAACGGCCTTGACCATCTCCACCCCAACCGTCTCCCACGCGGGGCGTCCGGCGATGAAGTTGTCTTCGATGACCCATTGAATGAAGCTCTCTCCCATCAGCGCGGCCGGGTCGTCCACGCCGGTGGCGGCCAGCACCCGGTCCCGCACGGCCTGGGTGGGGCGTGGGGTGATACGGTCGACCATGGCATTGGGACTGCTGGTGTGGGACTTGACCCAATCCAGCAATGCGGCGTCGCCTAACAATGTGATGTACTGCAACAAGCCGCCGCGCGAGCGGTCGCCGTTGTGGCGCAAGTTGTCGCAATTGAGCAGCGTGACTGGCCCCGCATTGGCGTGCATGCGGGCACGCAAAATCGCGGTCAATGCACCATAGATGGTAGAGCCGACTTGTCCTTGGCGGGCCGCATCCAGGTCAGCGCTGAGGTCGGGGAACGACAGATCAAGCTGATTCTTGTCGTCCAGGTAATAACCTGCTTCAGTCACCGTGAAGGAGATGATGCGGGTGTTCGCATCAGCGCCAATGCTGATCAGCCCTTTCAGACTGGGCTCGTACGGAACCACAGTTTGGAGCGACGTGATTCGCGTGTAGACATGCTTTCCCTGTGACGTGATGGTCTCCAGCGTGTACGCCCCATCCTGCTCGATCAAGGCCGCCACGGTCTCGGCCATGTCGGCGCGGATGTTGCCACCCGCCAAGGCCCATCGACGATCCCCCGTTTGCTGCAGTTCATGCAGGTAGACCGCCTGATGGGCGCGGTGAAAAGAGCCCAAACCCAGGTGGAGCAGGGTCAGGGGCGGTGTCGAAGAAGCGGCAGATAAGGACATGGCAAATGGGGTCTCTTCAATCAGGGTTAAGGGCTCACCGCTTTGCGGGTCATACCTGTGCGGGTGATGCGGCCTTTGGCGTCAAACAGGTGTGCCGCGTCGGCGTCAATTTGAACCCCCACGATGTCGCCCGGATGCAGGTTGCACCGCTCTGTGAGGCGAGACACCAGTTGCCCCCCCTTGGGCGTGCCGACATAGACCAAGGTTTCTGCGCCCAGCGCTTCCACCAACTGAACCTTGCCTTGCAGCAGCCCTTGATCGGGAGCGCACAGGGTGATGTGCTCCGGGCGCAGGCCCACAAAACCGCCAGCTTCCACTTTGAGGCCGCACACGGCTTCCAGGGCGGGAATGTCGGCGACGGGCACCATGTTCATTTGCGGCGTGCCAATGAACTGGGCCACAAACTGATTGGCCGGGCGGTCATACAGCTCCAGTGGGGTTCCCACTTGCTCGATCAAGCCGTCGCGCAGCACCACCACGCGGTCGGCCAGGGTCATAGCCTCGACCTGGTCGTGGGTCACGTACACGGTGGTGGCGCCCAGATCGCGGTGCAGTTTGGCGATTTCGATACGGGTCTGGCCGCGAAGGGCTGCGTCCAGGTTGGACAGAGGCTCGTCAAACAGAAACACCTTGGGCGCGCGCACGATGGCCCGGCCAATGGCCACGCGCTGACGCTGGCCGCCCGACAAGTCCTTGGGTGTGCGCTCCAGATATTTCGTGAGATCGAGGATTTCGGCAGCTTTCTTCACCTTGTCGTCGATTTCGGCCTTGGGCGCACCCGCGAGTTTGAGCGCAAAGCTCATGTTGTCGGCCACGCTCATGTGCGGATACAGCGCATAGCTCTGGAACACCATGGCCAGATCGCGCTTGGAGGATGGCATGTGCGTGATGTCGCGCCCTTCCAGGGTTAGCTTGCCACCGTCGATGTGTTCCAGGCCCGCGATCAGGCGAAGCAGCGTGGACTTGCCGCAGCCCGATGGGCCCACAAAAACAATGAACTCGCCGGGTTTGATTTCCAGATCGATGCCTTTGATGGCGCGGTGATCACCGAAGAACTTTTCGATGCCTTGGAGTTGAAGGTATGACATGGTTTCAGTCTCAATAAGGTTTGTTTAGCAATACGCCGCAACAGCAGCGATGTCTGATTCGAGGCTGCCGCGCCACGCGCGGCAGGTGTAGGGCAATTACTTCACGGCGCCAAAGGTCAGTCCCTGCACCAGTTGCTTCTGGCTGAACCATCCGAAGACCACGATGGGTGCGATGGCCAGGAATGAAGCGGCAGACAGCTTGGACCAGAACAGGCCTTCAGGGCTGGAGTAACCGGCAATCAGCGTGGCCAGCGTGCCACCGTTGGCGGCCGTCAGGTTCAGGCTCCAGAACGCCTCGTTCCAGGAGAGCACCAGGGTCAAGAGTCCGGTGGAGGCCAAGCTGCCCATGGCCAGTGGCAACAGCACCAGGCGCGCTTCCTGCCAGAGTGTGGCGCCGTCCATGCGTGCGGCTTCCAGAATCTCGCGGGGGATCTCTTTGAACTGCGAATACAGCATCCAGACCATGATGGGCAGGTTGGACAGGGTGAACACGATGATCAAGGCAATGGGGTTGTCCAGCAGGTGGCTCTTTTGGGCCAGCACATAAACCGGCACCAGCGCACCCACGGCGGGCATCATTTTGGTCGACAGCATCCACATCAGGATGTCTTTGTCGTGCTTGCCCTTGAAGAACGCCATGGCGTAGGCGGCCGGGGCGGCGATCATCAGTCCGATGACGGTGGAGACCACGCTGGTCAGCACCGAGTTCCATGCGTACCGCAGGTAGTCACTGCGCTCATTGACTTCGTGAAAATTCTCCAGCGTGGGGCTGAAGAACAACTTGGGCGGCACCGCAATGGCTTGCAGCTCGGTCTTGAACGAGGTCAGGATGAGCCAACCGAGCGGGAAGAAAAGCAGGAGCGCGACGCCCCAGGCGGCCACGGTGCGAACGGCGTAGTCCGGTGTGTAGGTAGATTGACGTGCCATGGGGGTTCCTCACTTGTCCAGGTTTTTGCCGACCATGCGGATCATGAAAATCCCCACGATGTTGGCGAGTACGACCGCGAACAGTGCGCCGGCCGAGGCCACGCCTGCATCGAAATTCAGCAGGGCCTGTTTAAAGATCAGGTAAGCGATGTTGGTGCTCGCATCGCCCGGGCCACCCCCGGTGGTGGTGTAAATCTCGGCAAATACACTGAGCAAGAAGATGAGTTCGATCATCACCACAACGGCCACCGAGCGGCCCAGGTGGGGGACGTAGAGGTAGCGGAACTGTTGGAAGAAGTTGGCGCCGTCCATGCGCGAGGCCTCCAACTGTTCGCGGTCCATGCTTTGCAGCGCCGTCATGAAAATCAGTGTGGCAAAGGGCAACCATTGCCAGGACACCATCAGAATGATGGAGAACAGCGGCACCTCAGTCAGCCAGTCAATTGGGGTGGCGCCGAAGAAAATCCAGACCTGCGCCAACACCCCGTAAATGGGGTTCATCATCATGTTCTTCCACAGCAAGGCGTTGACCGTGGGCATGACGAAGAAGGGCGAGATCAGCAGAATGCGCACCAGGCCGCGACCGGCCAGCGGCTCGTTGATCAGCAAGGCGATGAGCACACCGAAGACCACGGTAATGCCGATGACGCTGCCCAGCAGCAGCAAAGTATTCATGATGGCCGCCCCGAAAGACGGGTCGGTCACGAAGTATTCGTAGTTCTCCAGGCCAATGAAGGCGGATTGGTCCGGGTTCAGCAGGTTGAACTGGATAAGGGAGAAATAGATGGTCATCACCAGCGGCACGATCATCCAGAGGTAGAGCGTGCTCACGGCCGGGGCCATCAGCAATCGGGGGAGTGTGCGGTTCATGGGGAGTTCTCGAAACGATCCCGAAGAATAGGGAGTGCGCGCTGCGCGCTCCGGCGAATTAGCCGCTCAACACAGGCCTAGAACGGGTTTGGTTGAGCGTGTGGGGCCCAGACTCCGCGCGGTGCGAAGTCTGGGTGCCTATCTGGCACCAGTGTTGGTGCCCGGGCTGCTTACTTGTAGTAGCCCGCCTTCTTCATCTGACGCTCGGCGGCCACCTGGGCTGCCTTCAACGCTTCATCAACCGTCTTCTGGCCTGCCAGCGCTGCGCTCAACTGCTGGCCCACTTCGGTACCGATCGCCTGGAACTCAGGGATGGCAGCGAACTGCACGCCGACATAGGGGCTCTTAGGCAAGGTGGCGTCGTTCGGGTTGGCCGAATCGATGGCCATCTTCTCGGCCGGAGCGAAGCGGGCGGCCTTCACAAACTCAGGGTTTGCGTAGGTCGACTTGCGCGTACCGGTGGGCACAGCGGCCCAGCCATTGGTTTTTGCCACCAGCTCGATGTAATCCTTGGAAGTTGCCCAAGTCACGAACTTCTGTGCAGCGTCCACTTTCTTGGAGCCCGATGGCACGGCCAAAGCCCATGCCCACAACCAGTTGGAACCCTTGGCGGTCACCTGGGTAGGCGCTTGTGCAAAGGCCATCTGGTCGGCCACTTTGGATTGCTTGGGGTCGCTCACGAAAGATGCTGCGATCGTTGCGTCCACCCACATACCGCACTTGCCCGTATTGGTCAGGGCCAGGATTTCGTTGAAGCTGTTGGCAGCAGAGCCGGGTGGGCCGTACTTGGTCAGCATGTCAACGTAGAACGTGACGGCGTCGTGCCAAGGCTTGCTGTCGAACTGTGGCTTCCACTTCATGTCGAACAGCTGTCCGCCGAAGGCGTTGGCCATGGTTGTGACGAAGGCCATGTTGTCGCCCCAGCCTGGCTTGCCGCGCAGGCAGATGCCGTACACGCCGTTCTTTGGATCGTGGATCTTGGCGGCTGCGTCACGCACCTGGGTCCAGGTAGGACGCTCTGGGATGGTGATGCCGGCCTTGTCGGTCAAGTCTTTGCGGTACATGAGCATGGAGCTCTCGCCGTAGAAGGGGGCAGCGTACATTTTGCCGTCTACGCTTAGGCCATTGCGCATGGCGGGCAAGATGTCGTCGATGTCATAGGCGGCATCGCCTTTGATTTCTTTCAGCCAACCTTTTTTGCCCCAGATCGGCGCTTCGTACATGCCGATGGTCATGATGTCGAATTGGCCGCCTTTGGTGGCAATGTCGGTGGTGACGCGCTGGCGCAGAACACCTTCTTCCAGCGTAACCCACTTGAGCGTGATGTCGGGGTTGGCTTTTTCAAAGTTGCTGCTGAGTTTCTGCATTTCGACCATGTGACCGTTGTTGACGGTGGCGATGACGAGTTCAGTCGCTGCTTGGGCTGTGCCGCAGAGGGCCAGAACCAGTGAGGCTGCCAGGGAAAGTTTCATTTTCGATTTCATCGATTGTCTCCTTGATGGATATTTAGGGTGCGACGTTCAGTGCGGGATTGCGTTCCCAGCATTGACACCTTGAAGGTTACTGATCCTCTCTTTCGCGGTTGGTACTGAAATTGGTAAAAATAGTACTCTGATGCATGTATAGACTGGGACTTACCCCTATATTTGTCATTTGCGTACCTGGGTGTTACGGGGCGTAACCCCGAGACCCAACAAAATGCGCCCTCAGGACGCCATGGGGCCGAGTGGCAGGACGCTACTGGCCTTGACTTCACCCAGAGAGAAGCTGGTGTGGAGGTCTTTTACATGGGGCAGGTTGATCAACACCTCGCGGGCAAACTGGCTGAAGCTGTTGAGGTCGCGGCTGACCACTTGCAACTCAAAAGTACCCGTGCCGCTGATGTAGTGGCAGCTCACGATCTCGGGAATGGCACGGATGGCTTCCTCCAGACTTCTTAGCACGTCGCCCGAGTTGCTGTCGGCGTCCAGTCGCACAAACGCCAACACGCCCAATCCAATTTTGTGACGATCAATTTCTGCCCGATAACCCTTGATAAACCCGGCCTCCTCCAAACGCCGAACCCGTCGCCAACAGGGGGCGGCGCTCAGACCCACTCGTGCGCTCAGGTCGGCATTGCTCAGGCGCCCTTCAATTTGCAATTCAATCAGAATCGCCCAGTCAAATTTGTCGAGTATGTTCATTTCGTAGACTTTTTAAGCAAGATTCTTTCAAATGGTAGCCTGATTCGAGCAAAGAACGCAAAGACATATCAGTGTGACGGGCCTACACTTTCGGACTCACAATGAGGCGGCCATAGACTCATTGGCGCCTTAGAAAACTCGACGCCCACAAGGCGCTTCACCCGGTATTTCACCTGCACCCGGAGACTCACACCATGAATGCACCCCTGCCCGATCACATTCGCAAATCGCTTGAAACCGTGACGCTTGACGACAAATACGCCCTCGACCACGGACTGGCCTTCATGAGTGGGGTGCAGGCCCTGGTCAAGTTGCCCATGTTGCAACGGGTGCGTGATCAGCAAATCGGCAAGAACACGGCCGGATTTGTCAGCGGTTACCGGGGTTCTCCCTTGGGTGGCTATGACCAAGCCCTGGTCAAGGCAGAGAAATACCTGAAAACCCAGAACATCATTTTTCAACCTGGTGTGAACGAAGAGTTGGCCGCCACGGCAATCTGGGGCACTCAGCAACTGGGATTTGCACCGCCAGGGAGCAACAAGTTTGATGGGGTGTTTGGCATCTGGTACGGCAAGGGCCCGGGGGTGGACCGTTGCAGCGATGTGTTCAAACACGCCAACATGGCGGGCACCACCGAGTGGGGCGGTGTGATTGCCGTAGCGGGGGATGACCACATCTCCAAAAGCTCAACCGCCGCGCACCAGAGCGACCATATTTTCAAAGCCTGCGGTTCCCCGGTGTTTTTCCCTGCCACCGTGCAGGAAATATTGGACCTGGGCATTCACGCGTTTGCACTGAGTCGTTTTTCGGGCGTTTGGTCCGGAATGAAGACGATTCAGGAAATCGTCGAGTCCAGCGCGACGGTGATGATTGACCCGAACCGGGTGCAAATCAAGATTCCCACTGACTTTGAGATGCCGCCGGGCGGCCTGCACATTCGCTGGCCAGACCACGCGCTGGAGCAAGAGGCTCGACTGTTTCACTACAAGTGGTATGCGGCTCTGGCGTATATCCGTGCCAACCGCCTGAACTACAGCGTCATCGAAGGCCCGAATGACCGCCTGGGCTTGATTGCCAGCGGCAAAGCCTACAACGACACGCGTCAAGCGCTGATGGATCTGGGGCTGGACGACGCCACCTGCCAGCAAGTGGGCGTGCGCCTGCACAAGGTGGGGGTGGTGTGGCCGCTGGAGGCGCAGTTGACTCGCGAGTTTGCGACAGGCTTGCAAGAGATTTTGGTCATTGAAGAAAAGCGCCAGGTCATTGAGTACCAGCTCAAGGAGGAGTTGTACAACTGGCGCGCGGATGTGCGCCCCAATGTGCTGGGCAAGTTCAACGAAGGCGAGGGTGAATTCAGTGGGGGGGAGTGGTCCAACTCGAATCCGACGGCGAACACGCTCTTGCGCGCCAATGCGGATTTATCCCCTGCGCTCATCGCCCGCGCCATTGCGCAGCGGCTTAAAAAACTGGGTATTCCCGACGCGATCAGTGCCCGCATCGACACACAGCTGGCGATTCTGGACGCCAAAGAGCGCGCCATGTCGGTCATTGAGCTGAAGGCTGATCGGCAACCCTGGTTTTGTTCGGGTTGCCCGCACAACACCTCCACCAAGGTGCCAGACGGCTCGCGGGCCATGGCCGGCATTGGCTGCCACTTCATGACCATCTGGATGGATCGCGCGACCGAGGGCTTCACCCAAATGGGCGGCGAGGGCGTGCCTTGGGTGGGGCAACAGCCATTCAGCCACGACCAGCACATCTTCGCCAACCTGGGCGACGGCACTTACTTTCACAGCGGCTTGCTGGCCGTTCGCCAGAGCATCGCCGCTGGCGTCAACATCACCTACAAAATTCTCTACAACGATGCCGTTGCCATGACGGGTGGGCAGCAGGTCGGAGAGCGGCCAGAAGGTCACTCTGTTGTGCAGATCGCCCAATCAATGCGGGCGGAGGGCGCTATCAAAATCATAGTCGTCACAGATGAACCCGAAAAATACGCCGGCATCAAGGGCCTGCCCGAAGGTATTGCCATTGAGCACCGGGACGAGCTGGACCGGGTTCAGCGCGAATTCCGCGAGATCAAGGGAACGACGGTCATCATTTACGACCAGACTTGCGCGACCGAGAAACGCCGCCGCCGCAAGCGGGGCAGCCTGGTAGACCCCGCCAAGCGCGTGTTGATCAATGAGTTGGTCTGTGAAGGTTGTGGCGATTGCGGCGTGCAAAGCAACTGCCTGAGCGTGGAGCCGCTGGAAACCGAGTTTGGCCGCAAGCGCACCATCAACCAGAGCACTTGCAACAAGGATTACTCCTGCACCAAGGGGTTTTGCCCCAGTTTCGTCACCGTCGAAGGCGGTACGTTGAAGAAAAAGGCCAAAGGCAAGGGTGTATCGCCGTTTGAACTGGGGCAGTTGCCCCTGCCCCAAATCCCCAGCCCAGGCTCCGTCGACGGCGCGGTGTGGGGAATCATTGTGGCTGGCGTGGGCGGCACAGGGGTAATCACGATTGGTCAGCTATTGGGTGTGGCCGCTCACTTGGAGGGCAAAGGTGTTGTCACTCAAGACGCGGGGGGCTTGGCGCAAAAAGGTGGCGCAACCTGGAGTCATGTGTTGATTGCTGAGGGTCAGGACGCCATTCGAACCACCCGCGTCAGCATGGCAGCCGCCGACCTGATCATTGGCTGCGACCCCATTGTGGTTGCCGGCAAGGAAACGGCGATGCGCATGCGGGCAGGGCGCACTCACGTGGCGCTCAACTCCCATGCGATTCCCACAGCAGCATTTGTGACCAATGCCAACTGGGAAAACCCGGCCGACGCCTGTGTCAGCGATGTTGTGAAGGCCGTGGGTCTTGACGGTGTGGGCGTGTTCAACGCCGACGCGGCTGCCAACCAGCTAATGGGGGACAGCATTTACACCAACCCCATGATGCTGGGTTACGCCTGGCAAAAAGGATGGATTCCGCTGTCGCATGTGTCATTGCAGCGCGCCATCGAACTGAACGCCGTCGCGGTGGACCAGAACAAGGCTGCCTTCGAGTGGGGACGTCGTGCGGCCCATGACGCAACTGCCTTCGACAAGATCCTGAATCCCGGTCAGGTCGTAGCATTTACCAGGCGCACCTCTTTGGACGAGATGGTGGCCAAGCGAGTCGAGTTTCTGACGGCTTACCAAAATGCCGCCTACGCTCAGACCTACCAAGATTTTGTGCAAAAAGTGCGCGCGGCTGACCAGGCTGCCGGCGACAAGCGATTGGCTTTGACGGAGGCCGTGGCGCGTTACCTGTTCAAGCTCATGGCGTACAAGGACGAGTACGAGGTGGCCCGTTTGCACACCGACCGGGCATTCCACGACAGGGTTGCCGCGTCGTTTGAAGGCGATTACAAGCTGAACTATCACTTGGCCCCGCCCTTGCTGGCCAAGAAAAACGACAAGGGAGAGTTGCAAAAGCAAAAGTTCGGCCCCGTCATGTTGACTGGGTTCAAAGTGTTGGCCCGCCTCAAGGGCTTGCGCGGCACGACCTGGGACGTATTTGGGAAATCCGAGGAACGGATTCAGGAACGCGCCTTGATTGCCGAGTACCGAACCAGCATGGACGAGGTGGTCGCTGCCCTGGCCTTGTCAGTGCCGTCAGCGCAAGCCGCTGTGCGCTATCAAAATGCGCTGGATGTGGCCCGTATCCCTGAGCAAATCAGGGGTTTCGGTCATGTCAAAGCACGCCATCTGAAGGCGGCACGCCAGAATTGGGAGGCCAAACTGGCCCAGTTTCGTCGCCCTTTGGTCGCTGACAAAGCCGCTTAAGTTCGACGGACAGGGCCCAATGGGGCCCCGCATACAATGACGAGTTGCCTGTTTCTTGCGCCTTGGCGTGAGGGACAGGCGCTGTGCCTTGTTTTCCTGATTCATTATTCTGGAGTTAGCCGTGTTTATTTCTTCCGCCTTTGCCCAAACCGCCCCTGCCGCTGCTGAAGCCGGTGGTGGCCTGCAGTCTTCGCTCATGAGCATGCTGCCACTAATTTTGATGTTTGTGGTGCTGTATTTCGTGATGATTCGCCCCCAAATGAAAAAGCAGAAAGAGCACCGCGCCATGATTGACGCATTGGCGAAAGGCGACGAGATCGTGACTGGCGGCGGCATGCTGGGCAAGGTCACCAAGCTGGGCGAAGGCAACATCACTCTGGAAGTCGCTGCAGGCGTAGAGGTTCAGATGCAGCGCAGTGCTGTGGTGCAAGTTTTGCCAAAAGGCAGCATCAAGTAATTCGTCAACCCTTCAAGACTAGGTAGAAGCGCGATCATGAATCGTTATCCAATATGGAAGTACGCGGTCATCGTGGTCGCGATGGTCATCGGTGTCGTTTACACACTTCCCAATTTTTTCGGGGAGTCGCCTGCAGTTCAGGTGTCATCTGCCAAAGTCACAACCAAAGTGGACGGTTCCACTTTGGTGCGAGTGCAGGAAGCCTTGGTGTCTGCGGGCATCAACTCTGACCTGGTCGCACTGGATGGTACTTCCATCAAAGCCCGCTTTGACACTACTGATACGCAGCTGAAAGCCAAAGATGCGCTTCAGAAAGCGTTGAACCCGGATGCTGAAAGTTCAGGCTACGTGGTGGCGTTGAACCTCCTGTCTCGTTCCCCCACCTGGTTGACTGCTTTGCATGCCTTTCCCATGTACTTGGGCTTGGATTTGCGCGGTGGCGTTCACTTCATGTTGCAAGTGGACATGCAGGCCGCGCTGACCAAAAAGGCTGAGTCCCTCGCGGGTGATATTCGCACTACGTTGCGTGAAAAGAACGTGCGTCACAGCGGTATCAACCGCGAAGGCCAACTGATCGAAATCCGGTTTCGTGACGTGGCTACCCGGGATGCAGCCAAAAACCTGATTCAGGACCAGTTTGCTGACTTGCAAACCGTGGATTCCGCAGACGGCTCCGAGTTCAAGCTGACGGCCTCTATCAAGCCGGAAGCCGCTCGTCGGGTACAAGATCAGTCCCTCAAGCAAAACATCACCACGCTTCACAACCGGATCAACGAGCTGGGCGTCGCCGAGCCGGTGATCCAGCAGCAAGGGCTGGACCGGATCGTGGTTCAACTGCCTGGCGTGCAAGACACCGCCAAGGCCAAGGATATTTTGGGTCGCACCGCCACGCTGGAAGTCCGCATGGTTGATGAAAGCAGCGAAGCCCGCGCCGCTGAAAGTGGCACTGGCCCCGTTCCGTTCGGCTCCGAGCGCTTTCTGGAGCGTCGGGGGCAGGTCGTCATCGTCAAGAAGCAAGTCATTTTGACCGGTGAGAACCTGACTGATGCGCAGCCTGGTTTTGACAGTCAGACCAGCGAAGCCGTGGTCAATTTGACCTTGGATGCCAAGGGTGCCCGCATCTTCCGAGATGTCACTCGGGAGAGCATTGGCAAACGCATGGCGATTTTGTTGTTTGAAAAAGGCAAGGGTGAGGTAGTGACCGCACCGGTGATCCGTTCTGAGATCAGTGGGGGCCGAGTACAGATTTCCGGCAGCATGACCTCGGTGGAAGCCACGGATACAGCGCTGCTTCTGCGTGCCGGCTCACTTGCCGCGCCCATGGAGATCATCGAAGAGACCACCATTGGCCCAAGCTTGGGTGCTGAAAATATTGCCAAAGGCTTTGACAGCGTGACTTGGGGCTTTGTGGCCGTCGCGGTGTTCATGTGCCTGTACTACATGCTGTTTGGCGTGTTTTCAAGCATTGCGCTTGGCTTCAATTTGTTGTTGCTGGTCGCGATTCTTTCCATGCTGCAGGCCACACTGACGCTGCCGGGAATGGCCGCGATGGCGCTGGTGTTAGGTATGGCGATTGACGCCAACGTACTCATCAATGAGCGGGTTCGTGAGGAGTTGCGCTCAGGTGCGTCACCTCAGGCCGCGATCAATACGGGCTACGACCGGGCTTGGGCCACCATTTTGGATTCCAACGTCACCACATTGATCGCGGGCATGGCATTGCTGGCGTTTGGCTCCGGTCCCGTGCGTGGATTTGCGGTGGTTCACGTGTTGGGCATTTTGACCAGCATGTTCTCCAGCGTCTTCTTCTCCCGAGGCTTGGTCAACGCCTGGTATGGCCGCAAGAAAAAACTGAAAAGTGTGTCAATCGGAACGATTTGGCGCCCGGAGTCTTCGACTCAACTCGAGTCAAACTAAGAGGTTCAAGATGGAATTTTTTAGAATTAAACGTGACATTCCGTTCATGCGGCATGCACTGGTCCTCAATGCTGTCTCGTTCATCACGTTTCTGGCCGCAGTGTTTTTCTTGTTTTCGCGTGGGTTACACCTTTCCGTGGAGTTCACAGGCGGGACGTTGATGGAGGTGAGTTACTCACAACCTGCTGATTTGAACAGCGTTCGCAGTGTGATTTCCAAGTTGGGGCTGCAGGACGTTCAGGTTCAGAACTTCGGTACCGCCAGTGACGTTCTGATTCGGCTGCCGGTGCAAAAAGGCGTCAGCTCCGCGCAGCAAAGCGTGACGGTTTTGGCGGCCCTCAAGGCGGACGACGCCGGTGTTTCCATGCGGCGAAGTGAGTTTGTGGGGCCTCAGGTGGGTGATGAACTCGCGATTGACGGTCTCAAAGCGCTGGCCTTTGTGATTATCGGCATCATGCTCTACTTGGCCATTCGATTTGAGTGGAAGTTTGCGGTGGCCGCGATCATCGCCAACTTGCACGACGTCATCATCATCCTCGGTTTTTTTGCGTTCTTCCAATGGGAGTTTTCACTGCCGGTGTTGGCTGCCGTGCTGGCGGTGCTTGGCTATTCAGTGAACGAGTCGGTTGTTATTTTTGACCGTATTCGTGAAAATTTCCGTCGTTATCGCAAGATGAATAGCGAGGAAGTAATCAACAGCGCAATCACTTCGACCATAAGTCGAACCATCATCACCCACGGATCGACGCAATTGATGGTCCTGTCGATGTTGCTCTTTGGTGGCGCCACCTTGCACTATTTCGCCTTGGCGTTGACTATCGGAATTCTGTTTGGCATTTATTCGTCGGTTTTTGTCGCTGCTGCCGTAGCCATGTGGTTGGGAATTCAACGCGAAGACCTGATTAAAAACACGCCCAGGAAAGACGAAGATCCCAACGACCCGAACGCTGGCGCGACGGTTTGATTTCTTACTCCGTGCCGGCGCGTGACGGCTGGCGGGAAGTCTCCTAGAATTTGACTCATGGCGTCCCCAATTTCTACTGTTCAGCGAGTTCGTTTGGCACGAGAGGTGCGCAATCGCCTGATTGCTGAGGCGAGGAAAGTACTGCCTGCATTGATTGTCGCCATTGATGAGCGCCTCGTTGCTGCCATGAGCGAAGCGGTCCCATCGCGGGAAATGCAGCTTCGCAGGGATGCTTGGACTGTGTTTCAACGCGAACGGAACGCCTGGAAAGAGCGGGTTGAAGCTGCGTGGCAACAGTCGTTGCAGCCTGTCGTTGCCGCCCCAAAGAAGGAGCCCGGCGAGGAGTTTGAGTTGATTGGCACCGAGGTGGTTGAAAACAGGATTCTGGTTTCCCGACTGGTGCAGGGTTTGATGGAGCGTTCCAGCAAGGATGTCAGTGATCTTGGTGTGCGGGTCAAGTACCTGGAGAACTCGTCAGAGCTAGCCGTTCATGACGTCCTACGCCCAGACACATTGTTGCTTGCAGTGATTGAGCAATGGAGCATGGCTGGCTTGCCACGCGAGGGTTGGGCAGTTGTAAATGACGTGGCTCATAAATTGCTGGTGGAGTGCCTGAAGCAGGTCTACGTCCTAAGTAATCAGTTTTTGATTGAGCAAGGGGTGATGCCGATCATCGAGGCGGAGACACGAGTCAAGCGTGTATCTGCATCAGCGCCGCTGCGACCCACTTCGGTGGGGCCGACTTCAGAGTCGGCCCCATTGTCGCCAAACTCGGAAAATGGCGGCTTTAACCAACCCGGCGTCCAGGGTGGCAGCAATCGCCAGCAACCTGGCAATTCCACTGGGTCGAATTCACCCATGGCGCCACTGCCATCGCGAATGGGTGAGCTGTCGGCCCCTCGCTCAAACGCTTTTGGAGGGCGTTTGGGTTGGGGCAATGAAAGAGCCTCTGCGACGCCGCCCGCAACGAGTGCGGGCTTTTCGGGTAGTGACAGTGTGTCGGCCCAGCCAGCCTCCGAATCAGGTCCCCAGAGAGGCGGTCGGCCATCCTCTGGTTACGGCGGTGCGTCGGACGAGACACGCATGATGACCTCCAGCACGCCGTTGGCTCGAGCCCGCAGTCGCGCGCTGGGTGTGATGGGTCAACTGAAGCGCTTGTTGGTGGGGTCGGCGGATGCAAACTTTGACACCGAAGTTCAAGCGCTGCCGTCGCCGGCCCTGGCGGCGGCGATAGCCTACCAGCCAAGACCAGCGGTGGAATACGCCGGTGGGGACACTGTCATGGAGGACTTCAGTCCTGCCGGGGTCGCCCAGGTTGCGGTTGAGTTGCGGCGCACCACTAATGAGCTAAAACGCAAAGCTGAAACAAAGAACGAAAAAGCCATTATTGAAATCGTGGCACTGATGTTTCAAGCCATTCTTCAGGAAGATCGAATTCCGCCTGGTGTCAGGGTCTGGTTTGCGCGTCTTCAAATGCCGGTGCTACGTGTCGCACTGGCAGAGCCTGACTTCTTTAGCACCTTGAATCATCCAGCCCGGCAATTGATCGATCGCATGGGCTCCTGTGTCATGGGTTTTGACGACAACAGTGTCAATAGCAGCGTCCTGCAGGCCGAAATCAAGCGTGTGGTTCAAGTAATTGAGCAGTACCCTGAAACCGGAAAGCGCGTCTATCAGCTGGTATACGATGAGTTTCAAAAGTTTTTGTCAAAATTTTTAATAGGCTCTGACGCAACCAAAAAAGTGGTGAGTGTCGCCCAACAGGTCGAGCAAAAAGAAACGTTGGCGATTCAGTACACGATTGAGATGCGCAACATGCTCAAGGACATGCCTGTTCGAGACGAGATTCGGCAATTTTTGTTCAAGATCTGGGCAGAAGTACTGGCAGTGTCGGCCGTGCGCAAGGGCCCGCGACATGCTGAGACACTGGAGCTGAAAAAATTGGCGACGGACCTGGTTTGGGCCGCCAGCGCCAAGCCCAACCGGGCCGACCGTGCGCGAGTGATTCAAGACTTGCCAAAATTATTGCAAAAGCTTCGCTCGGGAATGGGCATGCTGGGTTTGGCGCCGTCGGCGCAGGACGGGCACATCAAGGTGGTGAGTGACACGCTGGCCGATGCCTTCATGTCCAAGACGCAGGCCATCCCCGCCGAGCAGATCAATGCGATGGCAGAGCGCTTGGAGCGACTTGAGGATTTTGTCAGCGAGGATGGCATGGGTGACCTGCCACTGGACGCTGAAAGCATTGAATTGATGTTGGGCATTGACGCTTCCACCATCGTGGTCGTGTCCAGCGGGGGGTCGCTACCCAATGCGGCCATGATGGCGTGGGCGAACGAATTGCAATTGGGTTCCTGGTTCACCCTGGACCACAACGACCGTGTGATTCAGGTGCAGCTTCTTTGGCGCAGTGAGCGCAAGCACTTGCAGTTATTGGCCTCTACTGATGGGCGCAGTTATTTGATTCAGGCCGGCCGTCTGGCCGCTTACCTGCAGGCTGGGCTGTTGCTGCCGCAGGAAGAGGAAACCCTGACAGTGCGGGCGACCCGCGATGCACTGGTCAAATTGGAAGCAAATCCAGAGCGATTGCTCAGCTAAACGAGTTGGCGCTAGTGCGCAACGCGCTCGACGCCAGATTCGCACAGTTCGTCTAGAACCAGTGCGTCAGGTTCTTTGCCTAGACTCCAAAAAATCATGAGAACGATGATCTTGAGGTCGTCGAGCGGAACATGCTCTGCGCTGGCGGCCATCGCTCGATCAATCACAATTTCCCGCATATGCGGTGTCAGAACTTTCGAGTTTTCCAGGAAGGTAATGAAACCCAGGGACTCGGTACTCAAACGCAACTGCTCAGCGGCAGAATACACCCGCATGGTGTTGGGTGACTGGTTGAAAAAATGAGGGCTCACCGCGGTCGCAGAGACGGGCTCATCTCGGCTTGAATTCGCGGGTTGTTGACGTCCGCTAGCTGCCAAGTTGAGCTCCTTCAGCCACACCAAGGCATCTTGTATCTCCTCGGAGTCGAATCCAACCGTATTCAGTTTGCGCTCCAGATGCGCCAACTCGGGGCAGGCATCCCCGCGCCAGTAATTTTCAAATACGAAAACAAGCACTTCAAACATGGAGCCAATATAGCGCGAATCGAGATCCAAATGCAGCTAACTGTGCCTTGGGTCGGATTTGCGGTGCATTTCCGGCGTTAAGCCGTGATCAGGCGCTGAAACAGTCCGCCCGGCAGTCGGGTGACCAAGCCATCTAGCTCCAATGTCATCAATTCAGCCTGAAGGCTGGCGGTGTCCAGGCCGGTTCTTGCCTGCAAAGCGTCCAAACTGACTGGGTCAAATCCAAGGCCCTTCAAAAGGGGTGTGTTTGTGCCCGAAGGGGCGTCAATGTCTGTGTCATCGTCGTCGGCCTGTCGAGGCCGGTTTGTCCCCTGACTAGGGTCCAGTTTCATCTCCTCCAGCACATCCATCGCGGATTCAACCAGTTTGGCCCCTTGCTTGATCAGCGAGTGACACCCCCGTGATTGGGTGGAGTGAATAGAGCCCGGGATGGCGAAGACCTCTTTGCCTTGCTCCACGGTCAATCGCGCCGTGATCAGTGAACCGGACTTCATGGCCGCCTCAACGACCAGTGTGCCTTGCGAAAGCCCGGCGATCAGTCGATTGCGCTTGGGGAAATTCGCGGTCAGTGGCGGCGTTCCCAGTGGGTATTCACTCAGCAACACCCCGTGTTGGGCAATCCGATGGGCCAGGTCACGGTGGGCTTTGGGGTAGACCCGGTCCAGACCGGTGCCGACAACTGCGACCGTCGCCAGGTCAGGGCTGTTCGAGGCGTGACCGTCAAGAGCGCCTTCGTGGGCAGCGCCGTCAATGCCCAAGGCCAAGCCCGACACCACAGTCAACCCTGCCTGAGCAAAAGCCTTGGCGAACTGCCGGGCATTGGCCGCCCCTTGCGGGGTGGGATTTCGACTGCCCACCATGGCCAAGCTGAGCAAGGCGCGGTCTGATAGCATGTTTGCTATTGATTTTGTAGTGGCTTGTGCAGGTCCCTCTTCGGGTAGGGCACTATTTGACCCAAAAAATCCCGCCCCCAGCAAATACAGCATCAGCGGCGGGTCTTCCATCGTCAGCAACGACGGCGGGTAGTCTGAATCCCCCAGCACGACGATTTGCCGCCTGGGGGCGCCTCGGCTGCGGTCATTCAGCCAAGTCCAGGTCGTCTCCAGCAGGGGAGCCAGTTCAACCGGTTCTTCGCGCAGCGCGTTGGACTGCGCGGTGCTGACGGCCTGCTGCAGGGCTGCCAAGGGCTGGCCAAAGATGGACGCAGGCAAGCCAAATGCCGCCAGCAGTTTGCGGGCACTATCGTTGCCGACCCCTCGAGTCAGCGACAGCCGAAGCCATCCACCGAGTTCGTCGCGATCCACAGCGGCCTAGCGCGGATCGGTCAGGCGATCCCCAATTTTCACGCCGTCAGTGATATCCAGAACCAGCGCGTAAGACAGTTTCTCGAAGGGGCGAAAGACCATGAGCAAACCATTGCGCTCATCAGGCAACTTCAGCGCCGTGCGCGCGGGATCCGTTTTGTCAATCAGGCGGGCACCGTCCTTCATGATGGCCATGACATGGCCACTTTCGATGCCATCCCGGGTTCCCAGGTTGACCACGACCACCTGGTTTTGTGCAGCATTGGCAACGGCACTTCCATACACCGAGACAATGCGGCCATCCACCTTGCCCTCCGGCGCGCGCGGGACATAGCTCAGCAACTGTAGCTCGGGCTCAGGCAGCAGGCGATCTCCCACCCGCATTTCCTCTTTGGCGGCAATGATGTCGATCGTCGCTGGCACGATGTCGATACGGACTTTGCCCTCTTTGTCCACGGACTCCAGCGTGGATTCGCCGCGTGCGAGGAGCGCTTTGCCGACATACTGGGCTTCATAGCCAAGAACCTCGCCTGTCACTGGATCTTTCAAAGGGGTGGCATTGCGAAATATGCGGTATGTCTTTTGTTTTTTCGTGGTGTCGTCGACCAATGTGGCGTCAGACGGGCCGCGTGCATAAGCACGATCGCCCTGGGTCAGAAGCACCCGGCCTTCTTGGGCCGCCACAATGCGGGGCGCCGAGTTAAGTCCGTTTTCGTCCACGATCACCGGCTCAGCCAGAAACGCCTCAATGTACTGACTGTTCAGTGTGGGCAACGCGTCGTTGGCGAGGCTTTCGTAGCGGGTCCGTGGCGACAGACGAATAGTGTCCGTCGGGATCTCGCCATTGGCGGACTGCCGGGTACGCAAGCTGGCACGACCATCTTTTCGATCCAAATACAGTTTTTGCCCAGGGTAGATCAGGTGCGGGTTTTTGATGTCCTGCAGGTTCATGCCCCATAGCTCAGGCCAGCGCCAGGGGCGCTTCAAAAAAAGCCCGGAAATAGACCACAAGGTGTCACCCCGTTTCACGGTGTACTCATCCGGCGCGTTGGCACTGATTTCGCTCAGGGGCACACCAGTCTCTGCGACTTGGGCGGCAGTTGCCTTTTGACCCGCCGTGATGGGAAAATCCTGGGCAGACACCGAGAAAGGCAGCACCATGGCGCCAGAGAGTAGGGCCGCTGCGGCCATGGCTGCCTTGGACTTGGCCATCATGAGTTGTGTCATATCTTGTTGCATTTCAAATGCGTTTTAATCGGTTTGGTGAACGGCCTGAGGGCGAGCCGCGACGATAAATTCTTGACAATTCACGCACGATTTTGCGCTCAAGCCCTTGATTCGGCAACGCTTTCTGTCCGCACCCGCCACGGCTTGGCCTAAAAGTGGCGAAAATAGAGACATATTAGAACCTTTGCGGCGCTCGTGATTGACTGACAGTCAGCATTGGGCCCCCCACTTCCCGAAAAATCATGGCGTTATTACCCATTCTTTGCTTTCCTGATCCCAAGTTGCACACCGTTGCCAGCCCCGTCGCTGCCGTTGACACGCGCGTGAGGGCCTTAATTGCCGATATGCTCGACACCATGTACGACGCCAAAGGCATCGGGCTGGCGGCAACACAGGTCGATGTGCACGAACGACTCATTGTGATTGACGTGTCTGAAGAGCGGGACGAGCCTCTGGTGTTGATCAACCCCGAGTTGGTCTGGACCAGCGAGGCGACGCACCTGAACGAAGAGGGTTGCCTGTCGGTTCCCGGTATCTATGACGGCGTGAAGCGCTTTGATGAAGTCAAGGTCAGCGCGATGGATGGTGACGGCAAAACCCGGATTGTCGAGGCCGACGGCTTGCTTGCCGTCTGTATTCAGCATGAAATGGACCACCTCATGGGCAAGGTATTCGTCGAGTATCTGTCTCCTATGAAGCGGGACCGAATCAAAAAGAAAATGCTCAAAGTCCTGCGCGAGGAGCGCGCTTGAGGCTGATCTTTGCCGGTACGCCAGAATTTGCCCGGGTCGCGTTAGCCCAGTTACACGCTGCTGGCCATGAAATTGCGTTGGTGCTCAGCCAGCCAGACCGCCCCGCCGGTCGCGGCTTGAAGTTGCAGGCCTCGGCCGTCAAGCAGTTTGCACTCGATCATGCCATTCAGGTCGCGCAGCCCAGAAGTCTGCGCCTGGACGGCAAGTTTGCCGATGATGCGATTGCAGCCCGTGAAGACATGCTGGCTGCCAAGGCCGATGCGATGGTGGTTGCCGCCTACGGATTGATCCTGCCCCAGTGGGTGCTTGACCTGCCACGGTTGGGTTGCTTCAATATTCATGGCTCTCTGCTGCCCCGGTGGCGCGGCGCCGCGCCGATTCACCGCGCCATCGAGGCGGGTGACGCGCAAACCGGCATCACCATCATGCAAATGGATGCCGGCCTGGATACGGGCGACATGTTGTTGGTGGCCGCTGTGCCCATTAACGCTGCCGACACCACCGCCACGCTGCACGACACGCTTGCCGAGTTGGGTGGGCGCCTGATGGTGGACGCTTTGGCGCTGGCCGAGCGCGGCGCCTTGGTACCCGTCAAGCAGGACGAGGTTGGCGTGACTTATGCTCACAAAATTGACAAGTCCGAAGCCGCGGTCGACTGGACGCAGTCAGCCGACGTGATTGTGCGCCGAGTGCGCGCCTTCAACCCGTTTCCAGCCGCCTGCGCCACGCTGAACGGAGAGCCCCTCAAAGTCTGGTCGGCACAGGTTGAGCCCGGCCGACCTCCCGGGGATGTCGATTTTGGACAAGTTATGGCTGTAGCCCCCGATGGAATTACAGTAGCAGCTATGAATTCGATAGTAGTTTTAACGGCCTTACAGCGCCCTGGCGGTAAACGACTCGGTGTGGCGGACTTTCTGCGTGGCTTTGACGTACAGGCCGGGCAAGTGTTTGAGCCGCGGGCCAATTAGTGTTCTTCAAGCGCATCAATTACCAACACCCGGAGTTTGCCCGTGGCATGCGTGACTCGCTGTCGGTGGCGCCAGGACTTGCCGCTTGGGGCCTGATGATGGGCGTGGCCATGATGAAGTCCGGCATGAGCTTGACAGAGTCCTTGCTCATGGGCGTGATGGTGTTTGCGGGCAGTTCGCAGCTAGCGGCGATTCCCTTGCTGATGGCGGGCGCGCCCATGTGGGTGATTCTCGCCACCGGTATGTGTGTCAACCTTCGTTTTGTGGTGTTCAGTGCGCACATGCGCGCCTATGTGATGCATTTGCCCTTGTGGGAGCGCTTGGTGACCGGCTATCTGACCACCGACCTGACCTATGTCATGTTCACCAAACGTTTCCCGAGCCATGAGGCCGACGATGCCCAGCGGCTGGGGCATCAGGCCTATTTGGCGGGCAACTCGATCGTGAACTGGACTGCCTGGGTGGGGTGCAGTGTGCTTGGCGTGGTGCTGGCCAACTTCATTCCCACTCCTTGGGGCTTGAGCTTTGCCGGCATTCTGGCGCTGTTGGGCATTCTTTGTTCCCTGGCCTCCAGTCGCTTGCGAGTGGTCTCGGCGGGTGTGGCGGGTGCCGCGGCGGTGGCTGCGTTTGCGCTGCCGTTCAAGTTGAATGTGCTGGTCGCCATTGCGGCAGCAGTCGCTCTGTGCCTGATTCTGGAAGAGTCAGGCCGGGTCAGGCAGGAGGCAACATGACCGGGGAAACCGATCTCTGGACGCTGATCACCATCGTGGCGCTCACGGCCGTCACCGTGCTGACCCGATCGTTCTTCTTCTTGTCCAGCAAGCCCTGGCGACTGCCACACTGGGCGCAGCGTGGCCTGCAATATGCACCTATCGCGGCGCTGTCGGCGGTGATCGTGCCGGAGATGGTGATGACGCAAGGCCACCTCATCACCACTTGGCAAGACGCGCGGCTGTTTTCGGTGGCCGCTGGCGCTGGCTGGTATTTCTGGCGCAAAGGCGCAGGACAAGCCGTGCTGGGCACCATCGTCGTGGGCATGGTTGTTTACCTGACGCTTCATTTGGGTCTTGGTTGGTAACTCAGCGCGTATAGGCGCTCCTACAATCCCGGGAGTCTTTTCACTTCCATCAGGGGTTTTCATGAACGTCATTCGCTTTTCTGAACTGTGCGGGCAGGGCCAAGTAGCCGGTAAACGTGTTTTTATCCGTGCTGACCTGAATGTGCCGCAAAACGATGCGGGCCAGATCACGGAAGACACCCGCATTCGGGCCTCCATCCCCTGCATTCAGATGGCGCTGGACGCCGGTGCGGCCGTCATGGTCACTTCCCACCTGGGTCGCCCCACCGAAGGTGAGTTCAAACCCTCGGACTCGCTGGCGCCTGTGGCCGCGCGCATGGCGGAGCTTCTCGGGCGCGACGTGCCGGTGGTGGCCGACTGGGTCAACGGTGTGACCGTGCAGCCCGGGCAATTGGTCATGCTGGAGAACTGCCGCGTGAACAAGGGTGAGAAAAAGAACAACGAAGAGTTGGCCCGCAAGATGGCCGCCTTGTGCGACATTTTTGTGCACGACGCCTTTGGCACCGCCCACCGCGCCGAGGCTTCCACCTACGGCATTGCCCAGTTTGCCCCCGTGGCCTGTGCAGGCCCCTTGCTGGCTGCTGAGATGGACGCCATCAGTCTGGCCCTGGCCAAGCCCAAGCGCCCACTGGTGGCCATCGTGGCAGGCTCCAAAGTCTCCACCAAGCTCACCATTCTTCGCGCCCTGGCCGACAAAGTCGACCAACTCATTGTGGGCGGCGGCATTGCCAACACCTTTATGCTGGCCGCAGGCCTGAACATTGGCAAAAGCCTGGCCGAGCCTGATTTGCTGGCCGACGCCCGTGCCGTGATCGACGCCATGAAGGCCCGCGGTGCCGCAGTGCCCATTCCGACCGATGTGGTCACCGCCAAAACATTCGCCGCAGACGCCGTCGCCACCGTGAAGGCCGCGACCGATGTTGCCGATGATGACTTGATTCTGGACATCGGCCCCCAAACCGCTGCCGCCTTGGCGGAGCAACTCAAAGCCGCTGGCACGATCGTTTGGAATGGCCCTGTGGGCGTGTTCGAGTTCGCTGCGTTTGAGAATGGCACCAAAGTCATTGCCCAAGCCATTGCCGATTCCAGCGCCTTCTCGATCGCCGGTGGCGGCGACACTCTGGCCGCCATTGCCAAATACGGCATTGAAAAACAGGTGGGTTACATCTCCACCGGCGGCGGTGCGTTTCTGGAGGTGCTGGAAGGCAAAACCTTGCCCGCATTCGAGATACTGTCCAAGCGCGCCAATAGCTGATCGATTGCGGCTGCACTGATCGGCTTGGACAAGTGTTCGTCCATGCCGGCGTTCAGGCAATTCTGGCGCTCGGCATCATCTGTGCTGGCGGTCATGGCGACGATGGGGGTGTGTTGGCCGGCCTGCTCCATGGTTCTGATCACCCGAGTGGCCTCCAGTCCGTCTATCACCGGCATTTGAATGTCCATCAACACCAGATCCCAAGCGATTGTTGGGAACTGCGCCACAGCAGCTTCTCCGTCAGCCGCAATGACCACCGAATGCCCTTTTTCTTCCAAGAGCATGTTGGCAATCATTTGATTGATGGGGTGATCTTCGACCAGCAGAATGGTGAGTTTTTTCATGGTGACTTGGGGTAGGATTTATCGCTCGGCTAGATTCATTGAATTTTAGGAGTGGGCCTGTCATGACGATCAATGATTTACCCAAGGACCACTGTACCCCGATGGTCTATCTGGAAGTCGCTCGTGCAACGGGCTTTACGGGGGGCGAAACGGCAACTCGTGGTTTGCTGCAGCTGGTCGAGCAAAGTTTGCGGGGCGATGTTGACGCGATCCTGCGGCATATCGAGACCGGTGATGCGGTCGCCGCCGGCCGAGTTCTTCATGTCATCAAAGGGTTCGCGCCCGTGTTTTGTGTGGACTCGCTCACCGAAGAAATTGCAAGCGTGGAGCGCATCGGACAAAGTGGGGCACTCGATGCCTTGACGCCCGCCTTTGCCGAGTTGGCGCCAAGGCTGCTTGTCCTGCATGGTGAGATTCAGACCTATTTGGCCACGTCGCCTTTGCCCACCTAGAATCACCAGAAGCCGCCCTGGCGGCCCCTACGACTACTTACTGTTGAACGACATGAACCTCACCAAAGCCCGAATCCTGATTGTTGACGATGACCGTTTGATGCGCAGCCTGATCGTGAACGGATTGAGGCAACTCGGAATTCAAGACATTCACGAAAGCGATGATGGAACGGGGGCCCTTTTATCGGCCAGCAAATTGCAGCCCGATCTCATTTTGACTGATGTTCATATGACACCTATGAACGGCCTTGAGTTTGTCAAGCAGCTCCGGGCATTGCCCAATGCGACTATCAGCGCCAGCAAGGTGATTTTCATGAGCGCCGATACCAGCAAGGAAACGCTGACGGCGGCCTTGCCGCTGGGTATTTTGGGTTACATCGTGAAGCCGCCCAAGTTGGAGGCATTGCAGGCCAGAATCGAGGCGGCTTTGCGCTGAGAAAGCGCTTAATCGCAGCAGGCTTGGCCGCGCCCACTGCTTTTGGCCCGGTACAAGCGAGCGTCGGCCCGCGAC
This sequence comes from Rhodoferax sp. PAMC 29310, assembly GCF_017948265.1. Lineage (NCBI taxonomy): Bacteria > Pseudomonadati > Pseudomonadota > Betaproteobacteria > Burkholderiales > Comamonadaceae > Rhodoferax > Rhodoferax sp. PAMC 29310. Next base: position 3,508,944 of record NZ_CP072852.1, read on the forward strand.
ACCAATTCAGCCTGGTCGGTGGCCGTCGTGAGACCAATGTCATCGGACTCAACTCGGGCCGATACACCTAGGCTGATGGTGACCCAAGGGCTGATATCCGAGTCCTCATGGGGGATCTCCAATGCCCGAATCTGTCCCTCCAGGTGCTGGGCCAAAAACATGGCCTCCTGAAAAGAGGTGTCTGGCAGGATGCAGACAAACTCTTCGCCGCCATACCTCGCCACCATGTCTGCCGAGCGTCTCATGGCCTTTTTCAACGTCTTCGCTATGCTCTTCAGGCAATCATCGCCGGACTGATGCCCATAGCGATCGTTGTAGCGCTTGAAGTTGTCCACATCGATCAGGATCACACTCAGAGCAGATTCATTGCGTGTTGCTCTGCCCCATTCCTTGTCCAACTGTTGGTCAAAGTGGCGGCGGTTATAAACCCCGGTTAGCCCGTCAAGAAACACAAGCTGGCGAAGCAAGTCGGACTGGAACTTCAAAGTCAGATGTGTTTGGACCCGCGCACGAACCACCGCCGGATTGACTGGCTTGGAAATAAAGTCAACGGCCCCTGCCAAAAGCCCTTCCGTTTCCTGGGCCGGGTCAGAGTGAGCGGTCACAAAAATAACCGGAATATTGCGGGTGGCCTCGTCCGCCTGAAGCTTGGCACAGACCTCCAGCCCGTCAATGCCGGGCATCACGATGTCCAGCAACACCAGGTCGGGAGGATTGTCTTTGCAGATGGCCAAGGCCTGGGGGCCGTTGGTCGCCATGAACACCTGACAATCCGACGCGAAAATCTGGTGAATGACTTGAATATTGATGGCCTGGTCGTCCACCACCAGCAACTTTGGTTTGCCCGTGTCGGCGCCCAATAGGGTGTCAATTTGGCTGGTTCTGTCAATCATGGTCAGGGAATCGGACAAAGGTTCTGAATCAAATTAGTACATTCCACCATACTTTTCTCAAAATCCAGCGTTTCCATCGCCTCGTTCAGGGCTTGTAATTCACTGGGGCCCCCCGCATGCACTTTGCGGAGCTGTGCATGAGCTTCCAGGGCCTGCATGTCGGAATGCATGAGAAGAGTGTGCAGGGCCATTAAATCCGCCGTGAACTGAGCTTGATTGAATGGGGCGGCAGCATCCGGTACTGATGCAATTGGCGCCACAAGGCGCTGTGCCACCTCATTCACAATGCGTCCCGTGTCATCCGCCGCATCTCGGAATTCAGCCAGCATGGCCGGGGAGGGCGGGCTGTCGGCGTCCTGAAGCGCATTTTCCATCGCCTTGGCCGTGGCGGACATTCCATTGGCTCCGATCGTGGCTGAAAGCCCCTTGAATGTGTGCATCAACCGGCGTGCGGCGACGAGATCTCCTTTGGCAAGCAGAGACTTCAACTGCTCCGGTTGGCCGGCCAAATCCACTAGGTAGGACTGCAACACTTTGAGGTAAAGGAATGTATTGCCACTGAGGCGCGCCAGCGCGCCACTCACATCCATTGGGGACTGGGGATGTGGGCTTTCCGGGGCTGACATTGCAGCGGGACGGGGGAGCGCTTGAGTGCTGGATGGCGAACTGCCCGCTGAAGGGCGGGTGTATTGCAGCAGCACTTTCACAAGGACTTGTAGATCGATTGGCTTGCCAATATGGTCATTCATTCCGGCGGCAAGGCACGCCTCCCGGTCGGACGACATGGCGTTGGCGGTCAGGGCAATCACTGGCAACTCGGCAAGCCCCAGTTCTGCGCGAATTGCCCGAGCTGCGGCGTAGCCATCCATGACAGGCATCTGCAAATCCATGAGAACCGCATCAAACGGTGTGCTCGCTTCGCGCACGGCATCAACGCCCAGTTGGCCGTTTGATGCGAGTTCAACCGAGGCACCCTCAGCGCTCAACAGTTCCTGGGCGACTTGTTGATTGATCACGTTGTCTTCAACCACCAGAAGGCGCAGCCCTTTGAGGCGTTTTTCCCGGTCGGCAGGGGATCCGGACCGGGCCCGGGTTCGCAGATTGCTGCGCCCGGACTTGGCTTCAGCCACCGCATCAAACAACATGGAGGCGGTCACGGGTTTGACCAGAAACGCGTTCAAGCGCGCCTGCTCGTCCTTGCTGTGATGGGACAGCATTTCGCGCCCATGTGCCGTCACCATGATGATGACGGGCGCATCGGCCCCAGTGGACTTTTGTCGTACCTGCTGAATGGTTTGCCAGCCATCCATCTCCGGCATCATCCAGTCTACAAAAATGACCTGGTAAGGCGGTTGGCTGGCGCGATCTCGGTCGTCAATCATCTGAAGGGCGCTGGCGCCGCTTTCCGCCGCGTCCACTGTCCAGCCCCAAGATTGGGCCATCTCACGCAGAACATCTCGAGCGGTGGCGTTGTCGTCGACGACCAGGACCGAGAGTTGTTGAAGCGCTGGGTCCCGGTCTGCCTTTTCCGCGTCTACCGGATCTGCCAGTGCCCTCAGGGTGATAGTGAAGTGAAAAGTGCTGCCTTGGCCCAATGCACTCTCCAGCGAGAGCGAGCCCCCCATGAGCTCGACAAACCGTTTGGAGATGGAGAGACCTAGGCCGGTGCCGCCAAACCGCCGGGTGGTCGAGGCTTCCGCCTGGGAAAACCCGTCAAAAATGTGAGTTTGATTCTCCGGCGAAATACCAATGCCGCTGTCGCGCACCGAAATCCGAAGGGTGGTGTCCGCCCCATTGCGCGACAGCACCCGGATTTGAACCACCACTTCGCCTGCTTCCGTGAATTTGATCGCATTCCCCGTCAGGTTGATGAGTACCTGTTGCAGACGCAAGGCATCACCGACCAGTGTCTTGGGCAGGTCAGGGGCAATGTCAAACAAGATCTCAACAGACTTGCTGCCTACGTTGGCGGAGAGAATCACCGACAGATCCCGCATCATGTGATCAATGCGGAACGGCTGAAGGTCCAGCGCCATTTTTCCGGCTTCAATTTTCGAGAAGTCCAGAATGTCGTTCAGCAGCCCCAACAAAGACGTTGCCGCGCGGTGCGCTTTGTACGCGTAATCGAGTTGGCGCGCGGTCAGCGTTGTCTGCTGAAGCAGGGTGAGCATGCCCAGAATGGCATTCATGGGCGTGCGAATTTCGTGGCTCATGTTGGCCAAAAACTGGCCCTTGGCGGCGGTCGCTGCCTCCGCGGTGTCCTTTGCCTCGCGCAGCCCGTTTTGATAGTCTTTCTCGACGCTGATGTCTTGACTGACCCCAAGGTAGCCCGTGCGCTTCCCCTGCGGATCGGTCAGTTCTGTGACAACCAGACCCACCGGAAATCGGCTTCTGTCTTTGCGCTGGTAAGTCCATTCAAATTTTCTTCCAAGCACTGCCGGGTCAAGCAGGACTTCAAAGCCGGTGACCGCGCGTCCCAACTGCGATGACAGCGTCGTTGCCCGACTCGCCACCTCGACTGGGTCATGAATGAGTTCCGGTGTATGACGACCCACAACCTCCTCGGCCGCATAACCCAGCATGCGCTCGGCGCCCTTGTTGAATAAAGTGATCAGGTTATCAAGGCCAATCGTGATGACCCCCACCTCGGTGGCGGCGTCGAGTACCGACTGCAGCATGTTGGTGGTTCGTGCAATCTCAGCCTCCGCTTGTTTGCGCAGGGAGATGTCAGCATAGGTGGTGACAAAGCCGCCACCTGGCATGGGCGCGCCCCGAACTTCAAGGGCCATCCCGCTCGGTCGAACACGTTCAAAGACATGGAGTTCGGGGTGGCGGGCTCTCTCAATGAAGGTTTGGATGGTTTGTTCATGGTCTCCCGGGCCGTACTCCCCTCGTTCCGCGTTGAAGCGAATGATTCGTTCGAAGGAGGTCCCCTCCTGGAGGAAAAGTTCATCCGGAAAATCAAGGTTGGTCTGAAAGAGTTGGTTCTTTGCAATCAGGTTCAACTCGCCGTCAAAAGCACTCAGGCCAACGGGGATGTTGTCTAGAATGCTTTGCATGACCGTATTGGTGCGTTGCAGCTTTTCTTCGTACTCCTTTTGTTGGGAAATATCCAAGTGAATGCCCGAAACCCACTCCGCCTTGCCGTCGGACGTGCGAGAGCTGACAGTGCCCCGGGTCTGAATCCAGACCCAATGCCCTAGGCGGTGGCGCATGCGCAGCACGGTGTCGTAGTGCTCGATTTCACCGTTTAGGTGCTGCGCCAACTGTGCGGAGGCCTTTTGAAGATCATCGGGTTCGCAGAGATCTTGCCAGGTTCGCAAACTGACAGGCTCCAGTTCTTGTTTGGTGTAGCCAACCATGCTCGCCCACAGCTCATTGATTTCGACCTGCTCGGTTTGAGCGTTGAGTGCCCAGGTGCCCGCATTGGTTCCGGTAATGATGCGCTCCAGGTGCTCCCGCTCTTTCGCCAGCGCTTGCTGCGCTAGCACCGCCGCAGTCACGTCGGTTCGAATCGAGATGTATCGGTCAATCTGGCCGCTGTCATTGACATACGGCGCAATGAGCGTATCCACCCAGTAGAGGGAGCCCTCCTTGGTTTGGTTGCAAACGACACCTCGCCATGGGTAGCCGGACGAAATAGTGGCCCACATCCGGGCCCAGAACTCTTCGTCTTGTTGATTGGATTTGACGATTCGATCGTTGCTTCCGATCAACTCGCTCTTTGGGTATCCACTGACGTCGCTGAAGAGGTCGTTCACATAGGTGATGTTTCCAGCCGGGTCGGCGATCGAGACCAGTGAATGCTGGTCAATGGCACTCATCAGCGCTTCGGAGTCACGCAGAGCTTGGGCCAAGCGCTGATTCGTCGCCACTTGTTGGGTAATGTCGCTGGCGACAACAACGTAGCCGGAAACCTGTCCGTCCCTTGCATGCTCGGTTTGCAGATCAATGTCCAGCCAGACGACATCGCCCTTGTCATTGGTCTTGGACAGGGTCTGTCGAAGGCGCGTCTTTTTCGCCAGCGCATTCAGCATTGCTGTCTGGTTCTCCGGGTTGTCTGACTGTGCGCTGAAGAGGTCCTCGAGGGGCAGGCCAGTTGAGCGCCCCTCCTTGAGCTCGAACACTCGGTTGAATGCGGCATTGGTCCATTCAATCTTTTGATTCACCCCGCAAATCGCGATCATGTGAGACGTGTGGTGGATGACACGGGCCATCCGCGCCAGGTCACGGGTCAAGACTTTTGCATGTCGGCGATCACGATCCCGGACCCTGAGAACCAACCAGACCATATAGGCGAGGATTAAGCTCAGTCCCGCGCCCACAGTCGCCACCAGTCTGGGTGTGGTTCGGTCAATGCTGGCGTCAAACCCGACGCTGCTGCCGGCACGCAATACGAGCGGGTTGCCGCCAATGAAGACGGTTCTCGACTGATGAAAAGCGCGGCTTGATGTGAAATCTATCGGCTCGATGTGGCCGCTGGTACCGTTGACCTTGGTCAGTGATGAGAACACCAATCTAGGTTTGTCCCCACCCATTGCATCGTAAAGCTCAAAATCAATTTCACCGTAGGTGGCGTTGGCAGTTTTTTTCAGCAACTCGTTGGCGACCAGCGGGGAGTAGAAAATACCGGTCAACGCGGCCCGTCGCTCTCTGCCTGTGGGTGGGGTTTTTCCGCCGGAATAGACCGGCATGAGATAGAGAAACCCGGCGCCTTGCTGACCATCCTGCACCAGGGTGATGGAGCCGGTCAAGCTGGGGACGCCCGAGCTGATGGCTCGCTCCACTGCCTCACGGCGCACGGCCTCCGCCCCTACGTCGAGGCCTTGTGCCGCGAGATTGGTGCCCAGCGGTTCGATGTACTTGATTATGTACATCTCCTCGTCGCTTCCCTCGGTTTTAACGGTGAAGTTGGGGGCCTGATCCGCACGCTCTGCCGCCTCAAATTTCTGCAGGTCGCTGCGCAAAACCCGCTCGACATAACCGAATCCCCGCACACCAGGAAATTCGCTGTTCATGTCCCGGGCAGCCACGTAGGCACGGAAATTCTCTCGCCGCATACTGCCCTGCAGACCAATGGCCGCTCGCAGGCCCAAAAGAGGTTGTTGAAATTGTTCGGCCATTGAGGCCTGAATGCGGTCGAAGTCAGCGTTGAATGTGTTCTTGGCCGCCGCTTCAATTCGTGTGCGATTGGTGTTGTAGGCGGAGACTGTCAGGAGCAGTCCGATAACCAAAGCACAGATGCCCCAAAGCAGGGGGTGCGACAAAGCCTGCAGCAAGCGGTGACGTAAAGGGCGGCGCATAGGCTGACTTGTCTCCATGGAACGGGGTTTGGCCATTATCAACCTGTTGCTGCCTTGTAACCACTTCCGTGCCAGAATGGAAATCCAATTACAAGGAGACTCTGTCATGCCCCGTCGCGCCACCAAAATCGTCGCCACCCTTGGCCCCGCTTCCAGCGATCCCGCACTGTTGGAGAAGATGATTCGCGCTGGGGTCAACGTGGTGCGGTTGAACTTCAGCCACGGCGTTGCGCAAGACCACATTGACCGGGCGCGGCAAGTCCGTGAAGTAGCGCAGCGAGTGGGCCGGGAAGTCGCCATCATGGCCGACCTGCAGGGACCCAAAATTCGGGTTGGCAAATTTGCGGAGGGCAAGGTATTTCTGGAGCCGGGTCAGAAGTTTGTGCTGGATGCGGCCCGTACTGAATTGGGCGACATTGACGCGGTTGGCCTTGACTACAAGTCCTTGCCACGCGAGGTCAAGGCCGGTGATATCTTGTTGTTGAATGACGGTCTGATTGTGATTACGGTGGACGCCGTCAAGGGCGAAGCGGTTCACACCACCGTCAAGCTGGGCGGAGAGTTGTCCAACAACAAGGGCATCAACAAACAGGGTGGGGGCTTGACGGCGCCTGCGTTGACAGCCAAAGACATGGACGATATTCGTACCGCCATGAGTTTTCAGGCTGATTACGTGGCCGTGAGCTTTCCCAAAAATGCAACTGACATGGAAATGGCGCGCCAGTTGTGCAATGTGGCCGCAGCCGAGTTCAATCACAAGCCGGGCCTGATTGCCAAAATCGAACGTGCCGAGGCAATTCCTCGCCTGGAAGAAATTTTGCTGGCCAGCGACGGCATCATGGTCGCCCGTGGCGACTTGGCTGTTGAAGTGGGTAACGCCGCTGTTCCTGCATTGCAAAAGCGGATGATCAAACTGGCGCGGGAGCATGACCGTTTTGTCATCACTGCCACCCAGATGATGGAGTCCATGATCACCAACCCGGTGCCTACTCGCGCCGAGGTGAGTGACGTGGCCAATGCCGTTCTGGACGGCACCGATGCCGTGATGTTGTCGGCAGAGACCGCCTCCGGCAAATACCCGCTGGAAACGGTGATCGAAATGGCGAACATCTGTCTCGCCGCTGAAGTGCATGGCGGCTATGAGATACAGGACGACTTCAGTGGTAAGGCCTTCAAGCGCATCGATCAGGCCATTGCCATGGGTGCGCTTTTCACCGCGCACCACATGGGCGCCAAAGCCATTGTGGCCATGACCGACAGCGGATCAACCGCCTTGTGGATGAGCCGCCACCTGATTCAAGTGCCTATTTACGCACTGACGTCCAAAGTGGCAACGCAGCGCAAAATGGCCCTGTACCGCAATGTTCGCCCTTTGTTTGTGGACACCAGTGCCGACCGGGATACCGCATTGAACGAGGCAGAAAGCCACCTCAAGGAACGTAATATTGTTCAGACGGGCGACGTCTATGCCATCACCTGCGGGGAGCCCATGGGCGCGCCGGGCGGCACCAATATGCTGAAAATCTGCCGAGTCAGCTAGGTCGACAAAACCTCAAGCCCCGTTCGCGGGGCTTTTTTACGCCTCACGACGCATGTTTTGGCCTTTTCAGCCAACGGTTGAGGCTGTGCCGAGAGCCCAAAAGTGGTCAAATTCGCCGCGATTCAGCCCGTTGCAAGCCGCACTGGCTAAAATTGGGTGAGTTACTAACCAGTTACCAACTTCCCAAGGACCCCATCATGGCTCTCGTTTCCATGCGCGAACTGCTCGACCACGCGGCAGTCAACGGCTACGGCATCCCCGCTTTCAACGTCAACAACCTGGAGCAGGTGCAAGCCGTCATGAGCGCCGCCGACGAAGTGGGTGCTCCCGTCATTTTGCAAGCCAGCGCGGGCGCCCGCAAATACGCAGGCGAGGCCTTCATCAAGCACCTGATTCTGGCGGCGGTCGAGTCCTTCCCGCATATTCCGCTGGTGATGCACCAAGACCACGGTCAGAGTCCGGCCGTCTGCCAAGGCGCCATCAACCTGGGTTTCAGCTCGGTCATGATGGACGGCAGCTTGGAGTCCGACGGCAAAACCATTGCCAGCTTCGACTACAACGTGGAGGTCACCCGCAAGGTGGTGGAGATGGCCCACGCTACCGGCGTGTCGGTTGAGGGTGAGTTGGGTTGCCTGGGCAGCCTGGAAACCATGCAGGGTGACAAGGAAGACGGCCACGGCACGGACGCGGTCATGACCCATGACCAATTGCTGACCGACCCCGAAGAGGCGGCTGAATTCGTGAAGCTTACCCAGCTGGACGCTTTGGCCATCGCCATTGGCACCAGCCACGGTGCTTACAAGTTCACCCGCAAGCCCACAGGCGACATTCTGGCCATCGAGCGGGTCAAGGAAATTCATCGCCGTATTCCCAACACTCACCTGGTCATGCACGGCTCCAGCAGCGTGCCGCAAGATTTGTTGGCCCTCATCAACCAATACGGTGGCAGCATGAAGGAAACTTACGGTGTGCCAGTGGAGGAAATCCAGAAGGCGATCCAGTTCGGCGTGCGAAAGATCAACATCGACACGGACATTCGCCTGGCCATGACCGCGGCGGTGCGCCAGTTCCTTGCCGAGAACCCCGACAAGTTTGACGCCCGCGAATGGCTCAAGCCGGCCCGTGAGGCGGCCAAGTCCATCTGCAAGCAGCGCTACATGGAATTCGGCTGCGAAGGCCAGGGCGCCAAGATCAAAGGCAATAGCTTGTCCGTGGTGGCGGGCCAGTATGCGCGGGGTGAACTCGCTCAAGTCGTGAACTGATCGCCGTCCTTGCGATAATCAAGGCCCGTTGCCGGTGTTTGCACCGCAGCGGGCCTTTTGTTTTTAACCTGTCTTCACGCTCCGATTGCCCTGATATGACTGCTGCCTTACACACCTCCACGCTCACCTCCCTCCCATTGCTGGCTCGCGGCAAGGTGCGGGACAACTACGCCGTGGGCGACGACCGTATTCTGATGGTGGCCAGCGACCGCTTGAGCGCGTTTGACGTGATCATGGGCGAGCCTATACCCGGCAAAGGCGCGCTGCTGACCCAAATGGCCTTGTTCTGGTTTGACAAGCTCGGCCCCAAGGGGCTGAACCTGTGCCCAATTCACCTGACTGGAGAGGCCCCTGAGAGCGTGGTGACTCCCGCCGAAGTGCCGCAGGTGGTGGGCCGTTCCATGTTGGTCAAGCGCCTCAAGCCTCTGCCGGTGGAAGCGGTGGTTCGCGGTTATCTCGCCGGTAGCGGCTGGCAGGAGTACCAGGAGAATCAGGCGGTGTGCGGCGTCTCCTTGCCCGCGGGGCTGAAGAATGCCTCCAAGCTGCCTGCCCCGATCTACACCCCTGCCGCCAAAGCCGCCGTGGGTGACCATGACGAGAACATCACGTTTGAACAAACCGTGGAGATGATCGGGCTGGACCTGGCGACCCGCATTCGCGACATCAGCATTGCCTTGTATGTGGCCGCCAGCGACATTGCGGCCACCAAAGGCATCATCATTGCCGACACCAAGTTTGAATTTGGCCTCGATGCCGATGGCACGCTGACTTTGATGGACGAGGTGCTGACGCCCGACTCCTCCCGCTTCTGGCCCGCCGAAAGCTACCAGGAAGGTATCAATCCGCCCAGTTACGACAAACAGTTTGTACGCGACTGGCTGGAGCAGGCTCAGGTGGACGGCAAGCGCTGGAGCAAGTCGCCCCCGGCGCCCCGCGTGCCCAATGAAATTATTGCAAAGACAGCAGCCAAGTACCAGGAAGCTCTGGAGCGATTGACTGCTTGACGGCTTGGGTGAGCGCTGCATGGCCCTTCAACCGGAAGGCCGTCGCAGAGCTTGTTCACCTACCTTTGGTGGCCTTCACCCAGGTTGGCTGCTTTGTCGAGTTTGTTTCGGGCTGTTTCCAGTCGATCTTTCCAGACGCGTCGGTCATCGGGAGGGAGTCCGTCAAACAATCGGAAGCCGGTCATGACCCGGTCTTCTTCGGTCCAATAGTCATCGCGCACCAGAATCTGCAAATCCAGTTTGTCAGGAAGAAAACTGGCACCCAGCAACGAGGTGTGAATGGTGCGGTTGTTGGTATGTATTGTGACCCGACCATCTTCGGCCAAGTCGATAAACCAGTGCACCTTGCCATTGGCGGCGATGCTTACCTCGCTGTGGGCGCCTCGGAATCCTGCCACTTTTCGCCACCGCGCAACCTGGTCATTGGCCAATTCCTGGCCGTTCTGCGGGCCTGCTGCAGCCGCACTCTGCGCGAGCAGCGTTGCTTCTTTTTCTATTCGGGCGGAATCTTCTTCTTTTTGAGCCAGTTCGGCTTTAAGACGGTGTTCCATCTTGTCTGCCCAGATCTGCAACCGATTCGAAAAATTCCCCAAACTCTTGGCGACGGGTTCCGGAATATTGGAGATTTCCAGGGTGGTTTCGTACCCGCCGGGCAGGTTCTGCGCGGCGTTGATCAGTCCATCAGACGCCCGCACGGTGATGGAATACAGCCCCGTGGCGCGAGGCCGGTCTTGCCCCTCGCGTGGCGTTGTCTCAGGGGGTTTTACCGCAATCGTTAATCCGGGCGCAGGCAGGGTGACGTCCAGTGGGCCTTGCTGAACTTCGTCAGACCCGCCCAACAAGGGGCGGCGGGTGAGATGTCCTGCATTCACGTGGACCAAGATTTGCTTGGCGGTCTGCTTGACCTCTATCGAGAAGGTGTGCGCTTCAAAACGCAGCGTGCCTTGCACGTCGACTACCCGGGTGCGCAAAGTGCGTGCCCTGAGTTCGAACAGCATGAACACGCACACTGCGATGACCACCAGGGCTCCTGAAATCAGGAGTAGCGATTGAACGTCCATAAGTCTCCAGCCATTGAAGGTTGCGACCGACCAGCATTGCTGCTTCAATGCACCTCATGGGCGTGCGATCCTTGCATTAGGACACAACCGGCCGCTGATTCAGCCGCCAATGTCTTTCAGCAAAAAGCCCATGCGGCAAGGCGCCGTCATGCTGCGCCGCTTTTGAGCCACCTGAATGGCGTTGGTCAGCTCAGCACCACGCTGCTCAGGCGGCGGCGGTAGGTGGCCACGGTGGGGTCCACGGGCGGAACCTGGCCGTCGGCCACCTTCACTTTGGGCGGCTCGATGATGTCCAGAATGGCGATGTAGGTTTTGCGGGCGAGTTCGTCGCTCCAGCTCTTGTCGCGCATCAGAATGTCGAGCAATTCGTCCATGGCATCCGCCCAGCGTTTTTCGCTGATCAGCATTTGAGTGCGGGCAAAGCGGGCGTCAAAATCCCGCTTGTTGGCAGCAATCTTTGCATCAAATTCGGCAATGGCGACCGCTGCGTCTGCGTGAGTAGCTGCAAAATCAATAGCATTCATCCAGCGTTGCAGTGAGTCATAACGGCGCACGATGCTGGTTTGCGCAATCACCGCTGCAAAGGCCACTTTGGCGTCGTCCGTCTTGCCTTCCTGCAGCAAGAGCTTGATGTAGTCAAAACGGGCGCTTTCATCTTGCGGGGCTTGCAACATGGCCTGGTGCAGCGCTTCACGCACGGTATCCGGGTCGTCGGCAGGCGGGGCGTCGTTCACTTCGACGCTCGTCACCTCGGCTTCCAGCACATCGCCTTCAGGCATGTGTTTGTCCAGAAAATCCTTGATCTGGCCTTCGGGCAGCGCGCCGGTGAAGCCGTCCACGGGCTTGCCCTGGAACATCAGCACGCAAGTGGGAATGCTGCGAATGCCAAAGGCCTGGCTGAGTTCTTGTTGCTCATCCGAGTCAATCTTGACCAGCTTGAAGCGTCCGGCATAGGCGGTTTCGATCTTTTCCAGCAAGGGACCAATGACCTTACAGGGGCCGCACCAAGGCGCCCAAAAGTCCACCAGCACCGGCACCTGCATGGAGGCGGCCACGACTTCGTCGTCAAAATTTTCTATCGTTACGTTCATCATTTTGAGTAGCTCGGGGCGGTTAAGTAAAATTCAATGCTGACCTGTTACAGGGCAGAGGGCCATGGCTGCGAGCGTATCGCACTGGCCTGACCGGGTTCAACATCATGAAAAACATTCAAATCGGCATTGTCATGGGCTCCAGTTCCGACTGGGACACCATGCAGCACGCGGTCCACATTCTCCAACAGTTCGAGGTCGGGCACGACGCCCGCGTGGTTTCGGCACACCGCATGCCCGACGACATGTTTGCCTACGCCGAGGCGGCTGTGGGCCTGGGCCTGAAGGCCATCATCGCCGGTGCCGGCGGTGCCGCGCACCTGCCGGGCATGCTGGCCGCCAAGACCACGGTGCCCGTGCTGGGTGTGCCGGTGGCGTCCAAACACCTCTCTGGCGTTGATTCATTGCACAGCATTGTGCAAATGCCCAAGGGCATTCCCGTGGCCACCTTCGCCATTGGTGCCCCCGGTGCCGCCAACGCCGCCCTGTTTGCCGTGGCGATGCTGGCCAATGAGGACCCGGCCCTGCGCGCCAAGCTGGATGCGTTTCGCGCTCACCAAACTGAAGTCGCACGCGGCATGACCGTGCCGCCCGTCCTATGAGCGGGCAGACACTTCTGCCGGGCACCATGGCCAGCGGCCGGCCCACCACCCTGGGTGTCATGGGCGGCGGTCAGTTGGGGCGCATGTTTGTGCAGGCGGCCCAGGCAATGGGTTATTTCACCGTGGTGCTGGACCCCGATGTGGTCAGCCCCGCCGGGCTGGTGAGCCACTATCACATCCAGACGGATTACCTGGACGAGCAGGGGCTGGCCCAGCTGATGCAGCGCTGCGCGGCCATCACCACCGAGTTTGAAAACGTGCCGGCGCCCGCCTTGTTGACGCTGGGCGCCGCCCGGCCCACGGCACCCAGCGGCGAGGCAGTGGGCATTGCCCAAGACCGGGCCAAGGAAAAAGCCCACTTTGTGCGCTGTGGCGTGCCGTGCGCGCCCTACGCCCTGCTGGAAACGCCCGAGCAGTTGGCGGCCATCTCCGACGACCTGCTGCCCGGCATTTTGAAAACCACGCGCCTGGGTTACGACGGCAAAGGCCAGGCCCGCGTCACCACCCGTGAAGAACTGGCGACCGCTTGGGCGGACATGAAGCAGGTGGCCTGCGTGCTGGAAAAAATGCTGCCCCTGAAGGCCGAGTGTTCGGTGATCGTGGCGCGCGGTTGGGACGGCACTTGCGTCAACTTGCCGGTGCAGCTCAACCTGCACCGCGAAGGCATATTGGCGGTGACCGAGGTTTATGAAGGAAATGTGCCTTTAGCCCTCGCAGAACGTGCGGTAGAAGCTACTAAATCCATAGCAGAAGGCCTGCAGTATGTGGGCGTGCTTTGCGTGGAGTTCTTCGTGCTGGCCGACGATTCGTTGGTGGTGAACGAGATGGCGCCGCGCCCGCACAACAGCGGCCACTACAGCATCAACGCCTGCGACCAGTCGCAGTTTGACCTGCAGGTGCGCACGCTGGGCGGCTTGCCACTGGTGCAACCGCGCCAGCACAGCCCGTCCATCATGCTGAATTTGCTGGGTGACTTGTGGGTGAACGACGTCACACCGCCGTGGGACCAGGTGCTGGCGCTGCCCGGCACCCATTTGCAGTTGTACGGCAAGCTCAAGGCCAGCAAAGGCCGCAAGATGGGTCACCTGAACATCACCGGCGCCACCGTGGCCGAGGTGCGTGCGACGGCCCTGGCGGCCGCCAAGATCCTTGGCATTGAGCCGTTCTGAGGTTGGGTTAGTTCATGATTCTGGATGGAACTGCTGCGCAATCCATAGCTTCTGGCGCAGCGCTGATAAGGGATGGAAGCCTATTGGGCTTGCCCACCGAGACGGTGTACGGCTTGGCCGCAGACGCTGACAATGCAGACGCCGTGGGTCAAATTTTCAAAGCCAAAGGCCGCCCGGCCGACCATCCGCTGATTGTTCACGTGCTGGACGCCACGGGGGTGGATCACTTTGCGCGGGACGTGCCCCACTTTGCTCGCGCCTTGATCGCCGCCTTCTGGCCCGGCCCGCTCACGCTCATCTTGCCGCGCCGCGACGGGGTGGCGGCGGCGTCCGCCGGGGGGCAAAACTCCATTGGCCTGCGCAGCCCGTCGCACCCCGTGGCGCGGGCCTTGCTTAAGGCCTGCCTGGACGCCAGCGGCGGCCAAGTAGTTTGGGGCGTGGCAGCCCCCAGCGCCAACCAGTTTGGCCGCGTCAGCCCCACCACGGCAGCGCATGTGCACAGTGAGTTTGGCGATGCCGTGACCGTGCTGGACGGCGGGCCATGCGCCGTGGGTATCGAGTCCACCATCATCGACTGCACCCGGGGTGTGCCGGTGTTGCTGCGCCCCGGCGCCATCACACCAGAGCAGGTGCAGGCCGTTTGCGGCCTGGCAGTGCGGACCAAAGAATCATTGGACGACGAGGCGGCCCCCGCGCCTCGGGCCTCAGGCACGCTGGAGTCGCACTACGCCCCGCGCGCCAAGGTGCGCCTGATGGACGCCAAGGCCTTGCAGTCGGCCTTGGATTTGTTGGGCGCTGACATCGACGGCGCCCAGAGTGACAAACCAGTTATTGCCACCTACTCCCGTGGGGTTCTCAAAACCAAGTCGGCCAAAGTCATGAGAAAAGCCATGCCGACCGATGCACCATCGGCCGCCTACCAGCTGTTTGCCGACTTGCGCGCCATGGACGATGCCGGTGTGCAGCTGATCTGGATTGAGACCCCACCGCCTGATTCCGCGTGGGACGGCGTGCGCGACCGCTTGCAACGCGCGGCGAGCTGAAGCTCACATCCAACGCGCAATGACACCTCTCTTTCCAGGAGTGGCGTTTCCCCAATGAATTCAGGCTCTGCGGTACGTCATTGCTACTTGCAGCAGCGAATCCGCGTTCAGGTGAGCGGCTAGCGGGTGGCCTCACCTTCGATAGGCTTGGCTGATGTCGGTCGTCAAGCTCGGTGGTTGAATGACTTGAAAAAGACCCAGAAACGGTCGCTCACCCGGCGCTTTCATAAGTCAAGTACGCAGCGGGACGAGTCATCCGAAGGTGCAACCTGTATGACCGCTTCCGCCCGCACAGCCGACTTTACGGCCAGAGTCCCTGCTGCAACAAACGCAATGTCCGCTTCGAAACGTCAAATTCACGGCCATCAACTTCCGCTTTTGGTCGGAGTGACAGGTAATAATAGACCCATTGCCGCTAGTCAGTTTGCCAAAGTGAAAACCCTAGACCTGCCTTCGCTACAACAACCTATTGATCGGCAATGCTGCTTTGGTATCGGTCAGACCTATTTGATGAATCGTCCTCATACGCCCCATCAACGAAAAATCAGCGGCTGAAGCTGACCTGTTCCGCTCAGGCCGATAGCTGGCCGGCATCTGAATATCTATTTCATCCAAATTAGCTTAATAGTTTAATAAGCACGTCCGGGTGAATAGTCCAACCGATGAGGCCTGCCAGACCCATGAGTACACCGAATCCGGATGGAAAGAGTGCCATCACAAAGAGCCAAGGCAATTGAGTTAGCGACGTCACGGCGAGCAAAGAGATGGCGATGGCAATTGCTGCATCAGACAGGTCAAATTGGTCGTCCTTGAAATTCAACGCGTCGTAAGTTGACTGGTCTTTCTCTGCCTGGGCTTTTAATTCATTCTTCTTTTGATTTTGATCCTTCGCCAACCCTTCGTAAGCGCGAATTTGTGCATCGAAAGCAACTTGCAGTTTGACAGGGGCTGCCAATGCTTGAAGTCGCAATTGAGCTAGTGTCGACTTTGCAATTTCTTCCCGTATGTTGCGCGCTTGATAGAACTGCCAATTGTCAAGTTTATCGGCTTGCGCTTGTTGCATCGCTTGCACAATGTTGTCATCTTTGACCTTGCAAATTCCCATAAAGGTGGCGAGCAGCGCAACGGTGATGGCCACCGCGGGATTGAGCCAAGGCAACCTCTTTGTGACGTTTGCCGACTTGGCGGACTCTATGACTTCAAGGGGATCAAATTCCATATTTTTACTCCAACGATCGATGGGTGGTGAAAGCGATAAAGGTGAGGCGCCTGCATACAAGAGAAGACGGTGTTGGTGGCAATGCTTCCCAAGCAGCCAGGTGCGATATCAAACAGTAGTTTCCAATGGAGGAATGGCCGGCCCGCTAAATCTGAACCCTTGTGCCGAGTTCAATCACGCAGTTATTGGGCAATTGAAAAAAGCTGGACACACTGCCTGCGTTCCGAGACATAAAGGCAAAGCAGACTTCCCGCCAATGGCTCATTCCGGCCCCTTTGGTTGGCACCACAATTTCCCGACTCAGGAAGTAGGAAGTCTCAAAGAGATTGATGGGTGCGCCGTTAAAAGAACAGAGTTCAAGTGCTTTGGGAACATCCGGCGTGTTCTTGAATCCGTAGTTGACCTGCACTGTCCAGAAGCCTGTCGTGAGCGACATTACTTTCACACGTTCTTCAAACGGTATCCAGGGAACGTCGTGGAACTTCACAGTGAGAATCACATTGCGCTCGTGCAGTACCTGGTTGTGCTTGAGGTTGTGCATCAGGGCTTGCGGCACGGTGCCTGGATTAGCAACGGCATAAACAGCGGTTCTTGCAACCCGATGAACGCGATCAACCAACAAGCGATTGGCGAACGGCAAAAGCTCTGGATCATCGCGACGAATACTGTCAATCAGCAGTTCACGACCCCGGTGCCAGGTGGCCATGACAAAGAAAATAGCCACGCCCAGCAACAGGGGAAACCAGCCGCCCTGGAAGAACTTGAGAGAACAAGACATCACCAGCAGCACATCCAGAACCAGGAAGACGCCAGTCGCCACAATTGCCAGCGGCAGCGGGTAACCCCAGCCGTCTCGAACCAAAAAATACGTCAAGACCGTTGTGATGAGCATGGTCACTGTCACTGACATGCCGTAAGCGGCCGCCAACGCGGAAGAACTACCGAACCCCAGTACAGCAATGATGACGGCCACTAACAAGAGCCAATTCACCCCCGGCAGATAGATCTGCCCTGCATTCTTGGCCGAGGTGTAATTGACCTGCATTCTTGGAAGCAAACCCAGTTGCATCGCCTGCTTGGTCATTGAATAGGCGCCTGTTATGACCGCCTGCGAGGCAATCACAGTCGCCACGGTCGCGAGCACGACGGCTGGAATGAGCCAAAACGATGGAAAGAGGCGATAGAACGGATTTCCCAATGCGCTCGGGTCGCGAAGGAGCAACGCGCCCTGCCCCATGTAGTTGATGGTCAATGCAGGCAACACTAGACCAATCCAGGCGAGCTGTATTGGTCGTTTTCCAAAATGCCCCATATCGGCATAAAGGGCTTCTGCCCCGGTGAAGGCCAGCACAATCGCGCCGACGGCAACAAACACATGCCAGCCTTGTGAGCGTAAAAAATGAAACGCGTTCAAGGGGTTCAGTGCGGCCAGAATGGTTGGTTCTTGCAGAATTTGCGTGACACCGGTCACGGTTAGAACGCCGAACCACAGCGCAATGACTGGTCCAAACATCCGTCCGACTGTGGCCGTGCCAAACCGCTGCATGGCAAACAAGCCAATCAGAACCGCGATGCAAATAGGCAGCACGTAGGGCTTGAAAGCTGGGGTGATCACCTCCAGTCCCTCGACCGCGCTGAGTACGGAAATCGCCGGTGTGATGACGGTATCCCCGTAAAACAGTGCGGCTCCGAAAACGCCGGTCATCAGCAGGATCAGCCGGCGCCGAGGTGTTTTTCCAGCCGCATTGGCAACAAGTGCAGTTAACGCCATGATGCCGCCTTCGCCGCGATTGTCTGCGCGCAAAACGAGCAACACATATTTCAGCGTCACAACCATCATCAGGCCCCAAAAAATGACGGACACGGAGCCAATGATGTGAGCTGCGTCCAGCGGGATTGCGGTTGCAGTACCGAAGATTTCCCTCATTGTGTACAACGGGCTCGTGCCAATGTCGCCGTACACAACGCCCATGGCGCCAAGGGTCAGCCCGGCAATGCTTTCTCGATCGTCTTTGATACTCATTGCAACTTAATGACAGTGAACAGGATGTCACTGTCGCCGCGATGGCATCAGGAAAGCATAAGGATCGATATTTCTTCAAACAGCCAAGCGATACCCGATGCCAATTTCCGTCAAGAGGTGCCGGGGTTCTGCCGGGTCGCGTTCAATCTTTGCTCGCAACTGGGCCATGTAGAGTCGCAAATAGTGTGTGTGCTCCGTGAATTCAGGCCCCCACACGTCCGAGAGCAGGTGGCGATGGGTCACCACCCGACCGGCACTGCGCACCAGGCGTGCCAGCAGTTTGAATTCGGTCGGCGTGAGGTGCAAGGTTGCTCCGCCGCGTTGCACCTGGCGCAACGTCAGGTCCACCCGAAAATCGTCCAGTTCGTGGATCTTGATAGCGGCATCCAGCGCGGTACCTCGATGGCGTAGCGCGACACGAATACGGGCCAAAAGCTCGGCAACACTAAAGGGTTTGGTCAGGTAGTCGTCCGCACCCGCATCGAGCAATTGTATTTTTTGAGCTTCCTGGTGGCGAGCGGAGACCACGAGGATGGGCAGCGAATGGTGTCTTCTCACTTCGTGCACTAGGTCAATGCCGTCTCCATCTGGCAGCCCCAAATCCAGCACCATGACATCGGGCGGCGTGTTGTGCAAGAGGGCCTTGGCCTCACTCACAGTCACTGCCGTTCTCACATCAAACCCTTCGACAGTCAATGAAGACTGCATCAAGGCTCTTATCTCACGGTCGTCTTCAACGACCAGAACGCGCAGGGTCATGTGTACTCACTTGGTGGTTGCGGCTGGTCGAGTGGCAGTGACAACGTGAAGTTGCTGCCGCCGCCCTTTCGGCGCCTGAAGGTCAAGCTGCCACCATGTGCTACGGCAATGGCGCGGCATACGGCTAGTCCTAGACCGGCGCCACGTTGCCCGGAATGGTCGTTGTGTGAAAACGGTTCGAATAGGGTTTCAACTTGCTCGGCAGGGATTCCCGGCCCGAGGTCCTTGACGCAAACTCGCAATTCATCGTCGCAGACATTGACATTCAGTTCGATTACGTCGCTGCTGTATTTAAGCGCGTTGTCTAGCAGGTTAGCTACCAACTGCGCCAGCAGGACTGGGTCCACCTTGATCAATGGCAATTGCTCCGGGACTGTCGACTTGATGCGTCGCGAGGGGTCACGTTGGCGGACACGAGCCAGTACCGCGCCCACTATTTCCTCCATGGATTCCCAATCCCGGCTGAGAACTTGGGAGGAGTGGGTCAGTCGAACCAGTTGCAGCGTGTTGTCTGTCACGGTGGATAGGTAGGTGGCCTCGCTGATGATGCTGCTCAACAACCGGTCCTGTTCCGCCCTGCTAAGTTTGTCGCGCTGGGTTTGCAATGCGGATGCAGCTCCCACGACAGCGGCCAAAGGGGTGCGCAAATCGTGTGAAATGGCTGCCAGGAAAGTGCTCTGAACTTGCTGCCGCTGCGCTTCGTGCTCGGCCGCCAACATCGATGAAATCAGTCGCACACGCCAAAGGGCCTGTCCCAGCAAGCTGCACAGTGTCTGGGCGTGCTCGCGACCACTGGCATCCCCAGCCAATGCGGGCTGAACACGAACCGCGCCACTGACCTGCCCTTTCGCTCCCAATGGCAAATACCAGGCTTCGAGTCCCGGCCAACGCCCGGTACCTGGCCCCAATATTGCTGACTCCTTGATGCAGCATTGCATGGCATCAACTATGGAAGAAGTGAACTCACCCTGCAGGGCATCGGCATCTTTGCGCAAGGCCAGTACGCAAGGTCCGCCAAATGCGGAGTTAAGGGCGATTTGGCCCAACCCAGCAATTTCATCTGCGCTTGTCGCGTCAGCGAGGTCCGTGGCCAGCATCTGTAGTTGACCCGCCCGCTGCGCGTTCAGTCGTGCAGCTTGCGTTTCTCTTTTCAGGCTAGCCGCCAAGTTGCTGATAACCAGCGCGACCAACAGCATCGTGAGTAGGGCAATCAGATGCTCTTGACTGTCAACCTGGAATGTAAGCCGCGGTGAAACAAAAAAGAAATTGAATGCGGTGACAGCACCGACAGCACACACCGCCGACTCTTTCCATCCGAGCGTGTAGGACGCCATTGCCACTGCCAGAACGTACAACATTGCCTGGCTTGTCAGGGACACATGATGGTCTACCACGTAGCCAAAGGCCGTGGCGCCGGTCAGCAACAAGGCAACAATAAACCAGCGCGTTAGCGATGGGTATCGGAAGGTGGAAACAGCAAAAAGGTGCATGCTGTCGGCAGCGTACCACCGGTCGCATCAGGATTGCATTAGGAAGTCGCCCAGGCGGCAAAGACAGACTGCAATAGAGAGCATCACAGCACAATCCTCCTTGTGCTGAATAACCGAAGCGACAGTTAATCTCCGCACGATGTACAAATCAGATATCGACAACGACAGACGGGTTTCATTTGGGTTTGTGGGATGCCTGCACGCGACAAGAAAAATGATGGGCGCAATGCTGGCCTGTCGTTCGGGGTCGCGAGCGGTCCATGACGGAAACTGCTTCGAGTACAGAGACTGTCAAGTGATCGGCACACCTATGAATGTTTAATGGTACGTCGTTCGGTTTCGAACGCGCGCATAGTCGACTCCATGGCTTGCATCCCATTTTTCACAACCTCAGTGACCGCTTTGCGGCCTCGAGTTCAAGGCCATTACCTACCGCTTTGGGTCGGGACGAGTCATCCGAAGGTGCAACCTGTATGACCGTACATGGACGCTCCCGTAATGCCAAGCGGTCATTCTTTTTTGGCTTGATGGTATAGATTGCACCCGTACATTCGGACTTTCATTGTGACTTTGGGTCACTGTCCCTGATGGGATTCGCTGGTTGGCTCCACTATAGCTTCCACGCACTCTAGAGTGCTTAGACATTCTCGGGTTTTGCCGACCCCGGTCTTACCTGTCTTGCCATCACTTCATGATCGCTTGAGCAATCGGTGGTTCTATTCTCCCTGCTTGGTTGTTGCTTTACTAGTCGTCTGTTTGGCTCAGGCCGACCTGACTGTCGTGTAGTCGGATCGAAACTCTCGGTCATGCGCCAGTAGGGCCCACGCAATACGCGCGTTCTTGTTGGCCAGTGCCACCGTTGCCACGTTCTTGTGGCGCCGACTGAGCACACCGTTGATCCAGCCGCAGGCTTCGGGTTTTTGCGGAGCACGGTAAATGACCGCGCGCGCGCCGTGTATCAGCAGAGAGCGCAAGTAAGAATCACCGCGCTTACTGATGCTGAGCAAGTTCTGTTTGCCGCCGCTGGAGTTCTGCTTGGGTACCAAGCCCAGCCAAGCTGCCACTTGGCGACCGTTCTCGAAGTTCTTTGCATCTCCCAATGAGGCCACCAGTGCACTGGCGGTGATGGGGCCAATACCAGGCACCTTGGCCAGCTTGCTGCTGGCTTCACTCAGGCGGTGCCATTTGACTATTTGCGACTCCAGCTCGTCAACCTGGGCGTCAAGCACTTTGAAGTGCTCAATCAGTCGCAATATGAGCAGCCGAAATGCTCCGGGCAGCTCGTTACTGGCGTCTTCTATGAGTTCTGGCACCTGCTTGGTGATGTGCTCGATGCCTTGGGGAACTATGAGGCCAAACTCCGACAGCAGTCCGCGGATCTGGTTGGACTGGGCCGTGCGGGCGATCACAAAGCCCTGACGTACCCTGTGCAGCGAGAGAACACCTTGCTGCTCCACGTTCTTGATCGGCACAAAGCGCATGTTGGGCCGCGCGACTGCCTCACAGATGGCCTGCGCATCGGCCGCACCGTTCTTGTTGGTCTTGACATAGGGTTTCACAAACTGAGGCGACATCAGCCGAACGTCATGCCCCATAGCGCGCAGCTTGCGCGCCCAGTGGTGAGCGCTGCCACAGGCTTCCATGCCAACCAGACACGGCGGCAGATTGACAAAGAATGCAGCCACTTGATCGCGGCGAAGTTGCTTCTTGATGACTGGCTCGCCAAACTCGTTAACGCCATGCACCTGGAAAACGTTCTTCGCCAGGTCAATACCGACTGTTGTAACCTTCATGGTGGACGCTCCTATCTGTTCAAGTGGTTGCTGCGAAGCTCCACTTTGGCACATTGCGATGCCGGTGGGTGGGAGCGTCCATCCCATTGCTTCCGCACGCGTAGCGGTCTTTCGCTACTGTCTCAGCAATGCCCACTTGACTTACGCGCCTGACAAGCGGAGTGCTTGGTGGCGTGAAGCAGTGACCGCGACGCTCAGGGGCAGACAATCGTGCCCAGCCAGCCCGCAGGCAGCTCGAGGTCCACCACTTGCAGGGCCGCCAGGCGGGATTGCAAAGCCGGGCTCCATTCCACCAGACCCAGTGACAAGCATTTGAGGCCCGCCTCGTGGCGAGCCCAGGCGCGCAGGAACTGCTGGTTTTGGGAGACCAACGGTTGTGACGCGAGTTGCCTTGCCATCGCCGGCCCCATGTAGTCGTGCGCGACGGCGTGCCAGTCAAAGGCCGGTGACTCGCAGACGATGTCCACGCCCACCGGCCCCAAGCGGTTCACGGCCGCCACCGATAGGCCTGCCTCATGGCTCACCGACAAGCCCCACTCCGGCGAATGCGGGCCCTGCGCTCGCAAAGGCTGGCCCGGCGTGTGGGTCAGCGTGACGTCGGCGGGCTCGCAACCCCACATCTCGCCCAGAATGCCTGTGAGGCAGGTGCGGATGGCTTGGCGCGCCACCGTGCGATCCGGGTTGTCTGGCGTTTTCACGGCGATGACGAACAGCGGCTCTGACCGTGGAACGAGGGCCGACCAAGGCGACCCGGTGTCGACTTGTACGACCGGCACCGGTCCAGTCGGGGTTCGCATCACACCCTGGCAGGCGCTGCCGGGCAGCCGAGCCAGCTGCTGGCGGCGGGAATGTGCTCGCCCTTCATGACCAGGGTGAGTGGGCCGAGCTTGGCGTTGTCGCCCACCACGGCGCTGTACAACACGGCACTGCGCGGCCCCATGTAGACCCGGCTGCCGATGGTGACGTGGTCAATCTTCATGATGCGGTCTTCAAACAAATGGGTCTGCGGACAGGCCAGCCCGTTCACCTCACTGTGATCGCCGATGGTGACGCAGTCAAATTCGGTGATGTCGGTGGTGTCCAGGTACACCCCGCGCCCAATGCGGCAGCCCAGCAAGTTCAGCGCCAGGGGCAACCACGGCGTGCCTCGCAGGTAGCGCATGAAATTGGGCACTGCAATGCCCTCGTACAGATTGGTCACCGCCTCGGACAGCCACACAAAGGGTGTCCACATCGGCACACTTCGGGTGCCGTAGCGGCCCAGCAGCAGCCATTTCAGCGCCAAAACAAAGGCAAAGGTGCCTACGCCATAGAGCAGGCCGGTCATGGCCAGATAGCCCGTCACTGCGGCCCACTGGCCGTCACCTGCCAGGGGCATCAGGTTCAGCACCACGGTGTAGCCCACGGCAATCACAATGGCATGCGGCGTGATGATGCGCGCGGCCTCCACCAAGCCCCGCCCCAGCCGACGCCACAGGGAGGGGCGAAAGGTCAGGTGCTCGGCGAAACCGCGCACCACTTCGCGGGCGGGCAGGTTCATGGGCGGCGAGCCCAGCCAGGTGTCGCCGTCGTGCATGGCGGTGTTGTCGGGCACGGTGGAATGCACACCCACCAGCACGTTCTCAGGCAGCACCGTGCCGTCGGGAATGTAGGCCCCGTTGCCCACAAAGCTGCGCCGTGAAATCACGGTTGGCTGCATGGTCATCCAGCCGCCATCGATTTTTTCGTCGCCCAGCATCACCGCGTCGGCGATGAAGGTGTCGTCCCCCAGGGTCAGCATGTCGGGCACCAGGCCCTGTGCGGTCGAAATTTCTGCGCCTTTGCCCACTTTGGCGCCCAGCAGGCGGTACCAAAATGGCGCGTACACCGTGGCATACACGCCGTGCAAAACACTGAGGCTGGACTCCTGAATCTGGTTGACCAGCCATTTGGCGCAGTACAAATTGCTGTGCACCGGCCAGCTGCCAGGCTTCATGCGTGGCAAGACAGTCCAACGTATGACAGCAGACAACAGCACTGTACAAACAATCATCAAGCCTGACGCGGGGAAGGCCATCACAAAGTACTTGGCCAGCTGAAAGCTGACATCCGAACTTTGCAGCCAGGGGTACAGCTCGGTGTTGTCCAGCAGGTCCATCAGCACAAAGGTTGGAAACACGGGCAGAAAAAAGACCGTGGTGATGGCCAGCGCCCCCAGTAGGAAGTAAACCGATTCCAGCGCCAGGCGGCGCCGGCTCACGGCTGGGCGTGGCGGGTTGCTGGCTGGGTCAAAGGCGCCGGCATCGCGTGCTGGCGCGCCGCGCCAAATTCGCCCCTCTGGCAGATTTACGCCGTCGCTCAAGGCCGATTGCCCTTCCAGGTGGCCGCCCGCGCCGATGCGGGTGTTGCCCTCCAGAATTGCGCACGAACCTACGCCGGCGTTGGCCCCCAGCTCAATTGCCCCCAGGCGTAGCCAGCCGTGCTCGACGCGGGCGTTCTCGAAATTGGTCGCATTGCCAATGCTCACGCCGTCGCCCACGGTCAGCAGGTCAGGCGCACGCAGAGAGATCGAGCCGATGACCACGTCACGCCCAATACGGGCGCCCAGCGCGCGAAGCCACCAGCAGTACAAGGACGAGCCGTTGAGCAAGTAGGTGGGGGCAGCCTCGATCAGCCGGTCGGCCAGCCACCAGCGGTAATAGGTCATGCCCCACAGGGGGTAGCGCCCCGGCTTGAGCCGCCCGGCAATCAGCCACTTGCCGGCAATGGCCAGGCCAAACTCCAGCAACGTCATGACCAGGAACGAGGCGGTGGCCACCACAATGGCCAGGGCCAGCGAGTCGTCCGGCTCACCGGTGAAAAAGTGGTACATGAAGAACGGCGCCAGCCATTGCCCCATGCGAAACGCCACCAGCGCCGGAATGACCGCCGCCTGGGCGAGGCCGCAGCGCCAGCGCCGCCAAGTGGAGGGCACCTCCCAGGTGGTGTCAACGGGCGGGGTGTCCACGGGCGCTTGGGCCAGTGCGCTGGCAATGCGGCCAATCTGGCGGTTTTGGTAAATGTCGCGCACCGTGACGTGGGCAAAGCGGGCGTCGGCGCGCAGGGCGGACGCCAGCCGTGCCGCAAACAAAGAGTGCCCGCCCAGATCGCTGAAGAAGTCGGCGCTGCGGCGAATAGGTTGACCGGGAAACAGCGCGGCCAGTGCGGCGAACAAGGCGGCTTCCGCGGGCGTTTCGGGCGTGTCCGCATCGGCGGGGTTGTGCACCTGGGGCGCCAAAGGCCAGGCTTTCAGGGCCTTGCGGTCGATCTTGCCCGAGGTGAGGCGGGGCATCTCCGTGAGCAGCTCAAAATAGCCGGGCACCATATAGGGCGGCAGTGCCTGGCTCAAGGCGCCGCGCAGTGTGCCGGGCTGCAGCGTGACTTCAGCGTCGCTCACCAAAAACGCCACCAGTTGGTCCAGCCCGCCTTCTTGCCGCAACACCACGGCTACCGTTCCCACGCCGGCTTGTTGGGCTAAAACGGCCTCTATCTCGCCCAACTCGACCCTAAATCCGCGAATTTTGACTTGATCGTCGGTACGGCCCAGGCATTGAACCTGGCCGTTGGCGTCGATGCGGGCCAGGTCGCCGGTGCGGTACAGGCGGGCCTGATTCGGTTGACTGGCCCAGGGGTTTGGCAGGAACTTCTCAGCCGTCAGGTCCGGTCGCCCCAGGTAGCCGTCGGACACGCCGGGCCCGGTGATGCACAGCTCGCCCACCTCGCCTCGGGGCATCAGCGTCAATTCAGCCGTGGACTCGGCGTCAATCACCAGCATCCCATAGTTGGGCAGGGGCCGGCCAATCGTGACGGCTTCGCCCGCGTGCAACTCGGCCAAGCTCGCGGACACCGTGGTTTCTGTGGGGCCGTAGGTGTTGAACATCTGCCGACCGGGCCGCGCCCAGCGGGCCACCAACGAGGGCGGGCACATCTCGCCGCCTAGGTTGATCAACCGCAGGCTGGGCACCTCCTGGGTGAACAGCGCCAGCAAGGTGGGCACGGCGTGCAACACGGTGATGCCGTTGGCCTGCAGGGCCACGGGCAAGGCTTCGGGGTCGGAGGCCACGTCTTTGGGCGCAATCCACAACGTGGCGCCGGCCAGGTAGCTGATCCAGATTTCCTCAAACGACATGTCAAAGGCCACCGAGAAGCCCTGGTAAACGCGGTCGCGATCATTCACTTCCAGCCGCGCATTTTCACTGCGCAAAAAGTGGCAGATGCTGCCCTGGTTGATGGCAATGCCTTTGGGCTTGCCGGTAGAGCCTGAGGTGTAAATCACATAGGCGGGGTGATTGGGCAGCACGTGGGTGCGGCGCTGCAGTGGGTCCTTTGTGGGGGCCAGCAGGGCTTCGGCAGTCCAGACCGGGCAGGGCAGGGCTGAAAAACTAAGCGCCAGTTGGGCGCAGCCGACCAATCCCGGTGATTGAGCATCGGCCAGGCAAACAGCAATACGGTCCACCGGGGTGTCGGCCTCCAGCGGCAACCAGGCGGCGCCCGTTTTGGCAATGCCGGCTTGCATGATGAGCAGCTCGATGCCGCGTGGCAGGCACAAACCCACTACTTGGCCGGGCTGAACGCCGGCTTTCAACAGTTGGCTGGCGACCCGGTCTGCCGCCTGGTTCAGTTCGCGGTAGCTCAGGCGCCGGTCGCCAAATATCAGCGCGGTCTGATCGGGCAGGCGCTCTCCCGTGGCCTCCAGCAGGTCGGCCAGCACCTCCACCCGGATCAGGTCGGGAAGCAGGGACCCCAAAAGCATATCGGGGTGAACAACAACGTCAGTCATGCAAAGCAGTCAAGAGCCAACCCACTCAAGGCGAAGGATGGCGGGTAAGCACAGGCGCACCACAGGCCAAGGCAGGCGTCGGGGTGGTGGGCGCAGCAGTGTACTGCGTGGCGCCATGTTTTACCTGTCTGGCCGCAGGGTGTCTTGACGACCAGACCCACCAAGCCAAGGCCAAGAAGAGGTGAGCGCCGCAGAAGTCCTGCGATGCCCATTTGCACCACAGTCGGAAAGGAGCATGGGCTTTTGTGGTTCACCGGCCACGGTGGACTTGGATTGTGAGTTAGCGGTTGTGCAGAGACGTGGAGCCCAAGTCATTCACGGCGCAGGCGAGGTGCATGCGCCCTTGAGCGTTGAATTGCGCGCCCAAGGGATCATTTTTAGGCTCCCTGCACAAGGGCTGGCCGCATAATGGAGAAGCCATTGATCAGGGAAACCCGACGACTTCGGGTTTTTCAATAAGGCAGTTGATCCAGGACGCACCCCTCACGCATGAAACGATTCGGCGCTTTTTTTCAGGCATTGCCACTCACCTTGGACAAGGGTAGATGGCGCACTCTTTCCCTGAAACGCACCGTCATGCTGGGCATCTCCGTGGGCATTCTTCTGCCGGCGGCGGTGGTCGGGACCTATCTCGCCGTTGACAGTTACGAGCGCGAGATTGACCTCCAAGTGACCTCTCTGCTGCGCCAGTATGTCGGCATGTTGGAGAAAACAATCCCTTTGCCATTGTGGCAAATGGACATCATGCTGGCCAACTCTTTTGTCCGCTCGATCATGACGAACCCCAGCGTGGTCAAGATCAGTGTTGTGGATGCAACCCTGGGCTCGGTTCTGGTGGTCGAAAATCCGCGCCCCCGAGGCGGCACGATTGTTCGGGAAGAGCGTCCGATCGTCTGGTCGGATCGAGTCATTGGCCGGGTGTCGATTGAGATGAGCACGGCCCAGGTTGAGCAGAAATTTTTGAGAAACCTAATGGGCGTGGGCGGTGCGTTGCTTTTGCAACTGGTGGCCTCGATTGTGTTGCTGGTGTTGTTGGTTGAGTTGCGTCTGATGCGCCCGCTGCGTCGCTTGCAACAGGATGCCGATCGTCTGTCAAAAGGTGAGCTGACTCTGCCGGTGATCGCCATGCGTGAAGATGAAATGGGTGAGCTGGCTCTGGGCATGGATCGGATGCGACAAAAGCTGGGACACCACATTGAGGAAGTTCGCGACCTCAATGCGGGTTTGGAGCAGCGTGTGGCTGAACGCACGCTGGACCTGAACACGGCGAATCAGGAGCTTCTCAATGCGATGGCCAATTTGGAGATTGCACAAAATGAAATCCAACGCGCCGAGCGTCTGGCCGCACTGGGCGCCCTGGTAGCGGGTGTTGCCCATGAACTCAACACCCCCATTGGAATTTGCATCACCGTGGCCAGTTCTTTGCAAGGCATGAGCCATCAACTGACCCGAACCATGCAAAGCGGCATGACTCGCTCGGGCTTGAACAGCTATGTCCAGCACGCCAACGAAGCCAGCGACATTCTGATGCGCAACCTGGAGGCCGCCGCGACCTTGATTGGAAGCTTCAAGCAAGTGGCCGTGGATCGAACTAGCTCGCAGCGTCGCCGATTCTCTCTGCAAGAAGTGGCTCGCCATACTCTGCAAACCATTGGGGCCACGATTCGTCGCGCGCATGTGACGGTGACCGACGACCTGCCAGAAGGCGTTTTCCTTGATAGTTACCCAGGGGCACTGGGGCAAGTTCTTAGTAATCTGCTGCACAACGCGCTCTTGCATGCGTTTGATGAAAATTCCCAGGGAGAAATTTCTCTTTCGGCGCATCGTGTGTCTCCCGAACAAGTGGAGTTGGTCGTGGGGGACAACGGGTTTGGAATTCCTCAAGCAAACCTGACGCGAATTTTTGATCCGTTCTTCACCACCCGGTTGGGTTTGGGTGGAAGTGGCCTCGGACTGAATATTGTCTACAACCTGGTGACCGATGTACTGGGTGGAACCATTCGGGTCGAAAGCGAAGTCGCGGTCGGAACGCGGTTCATTCTGCTGCTACCGCTGGTGGCGCCAGTAGAAGCTGAACTCGAATAAACCAACAGAGTTCTCCAGGTGGTCCCGCTAGCGGCTATTTCCCACCAACCCAGCCGGTCGGGCAACTGACCTGAGACAGAAGATTCGCGTAGTCTTTTGAACTTCGAAGCTTGCTCACGCCTTGGTTGAAATCAGCCATTCGCGCCGCACTGGCGCTGTTGGAGCGAGGCAGCATCAAATGGGTGGTGAAGCTGTCGGTCATCAGCTTGGGATGCACGGATAGTCGATGGGCCTCCTCAGTATTGAAGTTGCGACGCAACAAGTCACAGGCCACGTTGCGCTCCATCGGAGCGACGTCGATGCGGTTTGTCAATAGCATTTTGAGTGCGGCCTCGTCGTTGGCCAGTCGCTCAACCGTCAGCTCCCCCGTCTTGACCATGGCCCAAATCTCTGGGGTGTAGGTGTAGTCCTGAATCAAGGCCATCCGGTACGGACGCAAATCAGTCAGGGCGGTCCAGTTGAATTTCAAGGCATTGCGGTAGACAAATACCCATTGCTCAGTGAGGATGTTGTCGCTGATGAGAAAGGAGGACTCGTGCTCAGGCTTGCGGCCCCAATAGGCGGTGCCATCCCACTTCCCAATCTTGGCCTCGGTCAAAGTGCGCGACCAGGGCATAAACGTGTACTCCACGGTATAGCCCTGCAATTCAAATGCTTTTCGCACAATGCTCAGCGCGATCCCCTGATCGGTGCGGGACTCCGTGGCATAGGGTGCAAGCTCCCCGGTTGCTATTTTAATAATGGGCTTTTGCGCCGCGGCCGGCAAGGCCACTGCCAAGCACAACACCGCCTAAAACCGCCGGATTCTCATGTCCATAGTGTCTCCTTGCCGTTACCCATATGACCAGCTTACATGGAAATCCGGGCTCGGCCAGCGAGGCGACGCAATTTCGCAGGAAATGGATTCGTCCATGCTCTGTATTGGTGCAAGGAGCTCAGTAGTTACACTGTTCCGCTCTTTGAGTCGGGGCCCGGGCCGTTGGTTTTCGTTTAAAAGTCAATGGAAAATGCTTTGGACAGCCCCAGTAAGTTACTGCACAATTCCTGAATGACATCTGTGGACCTGGCTTCTCCGTCAAACGATACGGACCTTCTCGAATTCGTCGAGGAGGCGGACTTATCCGCGACCCAGTCCGGGCTGGTTTGGCGCCTGCTCATCGTTGACGACGAGCCTGATGTTCACCGTGCGACCACCTTGGCGCTGAATG
Source organism: Rhodoferax sp. PAMC 29310 (assembly GCF_017948265.1). Classification (NCBI taxonomy): domain Bacteria; kingdom Pseudomonadati; phylum Pseudomonadota; class Betaproteobacteria; order Burkholderiales; family Comamonadaceae; genus Rhodoferax; species Rhodoferax sp. PAMC 29310. The sequence continues at coordinate 3,539,287 of NZ_CP072852.1, forward strand.
GCTTGACCCTGTTGGGGCGTCCGCTTGAATTTTTACATGCCTACACCGCTCATGAGGCCACTGCCATTTTGCGGCGGGAGCAAGATATTGCTGTTGTCCTGCTGGACGTGGTCATGGAACGCGAAGACTCTGGATTGGCCCTGGTGAAAGTAATTCGCCAAGACCTTCGACTGACGGATTTGCGTATTATTTTGAGAACCGGGCAGCCCGGCTACGCACCAGAAATCGAGTCAATCGACAAGTTCGACATTAACGACTACAAAACCAAGTCCGAGCTGACCCGTGCCAGACTGTATCTGACCATTGTGGCGGCGCTGAGAACGTATGAACAAATTCAGGCCTTGGACAAGCTGGCCTATTACGACAGCCTGTCCTGCCTGCCCAACCGGAACCGGTTCATCGACTTGATCGAAGAGCGCCTTCGCAAAAGCGATGGGGACGACGGGGTGGTTGCCATTTTGGATCTGGATGATTTCTCAGAGGTGAACGATACGCTGGGTCACCAGCATGGGGACCGGTTGCTGCAAGTCGTGGCCCAACGATTGACCGCGTCGTTGGGTCCGGACACGGTATTGGCACGCATTGGCAGTGATTCCTTCGGCTTGATGGGCTCTGCCGGAGCTATCAATCCCGAAGAACTGCTCGCATTGCTGGGCGCTCCGTTCCTGGGGCAGAACAATTCCATGCGGGTGACGGCAACCTAGGGCCTGGTTCATTTGTCCGGCGCCAAGGAGGGCGGTCTGGACGTTATTCAAAATGCGCACATTGCCTTGAAGCGGGCCAAAAAACTCAGTCGCGGCAGTTGCGTGGTTTACACGCAAGAAATGGGGGCCGCCATTCGAGAGCGAATTCGTCTTTTGCAAGGCCTGCGTTTGGCTGTAGAGGCCGAGCGATTGTTTGTCGTCTATCAACCTCAAGTCGAGCTCGACGGTGGCAAGGTGGTGGGCATGGAGGCCTTGCTGCGTTGGCGCAATGACGAAGGCATTTACATCCCTCCAGACCGGTTCATTCCGCTGGCTGAAACCTCCGGGTTGATCATTGCCCTTGGCGACTGGGTGTTGAGAGTGGCCTGCTATGAGTTGTTGCGTTTGCAGGGCATCGGCTATCCGGAGCTCAGGATGTCCGTCAACGTGTCGCAACTGCAGTTTCGAAGCCCGGATTTTGTGACCAAGCTGGAAAGTGCGATTGCCGACACCCAGGTAAGCGCGGCGATGCTGGAACTGGAAATCACTGAGTCTGTCGCCATGGAGGACCCGGAGTTTATGCTGGGGCGGTTTGCAGAAATCAAGGCCCTTGGGGTCAGCATTTCCATTGATGACTTTGGAACGGGTTATTCGTCGCTTAGCCGTTTGCGCCAACTACCGGTTGACCGGTTAAAGATAGATCGAGCATTTGTGAATGAATTGAGTTCAGATATTTTGGGCGGGCCGATTGCTGCCATGGTCATTGAATTGGGGAGAAACCTTAATTTGTCAGTGATCGCAGAAGGGGTGGAAACTGAGCTTCAGGCCAATACGCTGCGCTTGATGGGTTGCCATCTTGCACAAGGCTATTTTTATGGCCGCCCCATGGCTCCGAAAGAGCTGACGCAGTGGCTGCACGACCGTCGTGTGGCTTTGTGAGGCTTGGTTTTTCTGACCAAGACCCGGCAATGCACTGCAGCAAATAAAGGCCACTACTTTTCAGGTGACTGGCAACCGCTGGCCAGTCACTACCACCGTCCATGATTTTTGCGTGCCTGCTACGTAGACCGTGATTCAAGCAAGCGGCCGTTCGGGAGTGCTTGGGGTACTCCCGGGCGTTCAAAGGCAGGTCACTACGGGCACCCCCCCTTCTTTGCAATTCTCTTCGCATGTCAGGCCCAGATTGCCCTGGACGCGGTGGGCTCCAACTCAGGCCGCCGCGCTGGGCCGCGCCGCCATGCGGTCACGCCAGGCCTGCAGGGCCGTCAAACCTGCCCGGTCGGCCTTGAAGCGCATCAGTCGGGCGAATTCCAGGGTGCAAAACGCGGTGATGTCAGCCACGGTGAAGCGTTCACCCGCCACCCAGGACTGGCGCTGCAGCTCACCGTCCAGCCAAGTGGCAAATTCCAGCACCTTGGGGGCCTGGGCCTGGCCGAAATCGGGGAACTGCGGGTTCTCCAGCGGCGCCAGGCCCGGATGGGTGTGGCGCACACAACTGGCGGCGGGCAGCATGAAATACCACTCCACGCGGCGGTCTGCCATTTCAATGAAGGCACGCTCCTCGGCGTCCACACCCATCAGGTTGGGCGTGGGGTAGAGGCCTTCCAGGTAGGTGCAGATGGCGCGGGTTTCCGTCAGCATGCGGCAGTCGTCCAGCTCCAGCGCGGGCACCCGCGCCATGGAGCTCTTGGCACGAAAACTGGCGGCTTTGTGTTCCAGCGCGTTGAGGTCCACGGGCATCAGCTCAATCCCGCTGATGTTTTTCTCGCTCATGAACATAGCGACGCGCCGGGGGTTGGGCGCGCCGGGGGAGGTGAAGAGTTTCATGATTAGGGTCCTTCGGTGGTTGTGGTTGTGGATGTCGCTGTGGCGGTGGAGCGTGGCTGCCCCATTTCCACCATGCGCCGGGCTTCCAGTGCAAATCGCTGCGCGGCGGCATCGCCATCACGCGCCAGGTCCACCTTGGCGGCCGGTTGCTCAATGCCGCGCTGAACGGCGGGGCGGGCGCGAAGCTGGTCGCGCCAGCGCTTCAGGTATGGCAAGCCGTCCAGTTCCACGCCCGACCAGCGGTGCGTGCGTACCCAGGCCCAGTTGGCGATGTCGGCAATGGAGTAGTCACCCGCCAGATACTCGTTGTCTTTGAGTTGCCCGTCCAGCACCCCAAACAAGCGCCGGGTCTCACCCTGATAGCGGTCAATCACGGGCTGAATTTTTTCGGGGAAGTAGCGGTAGAAGACATTGGCTTGCCCCATCATCGGGCCGATGCCGCCGATCTGGAACATCAGCCATTGCAGCACCCGGGAGCGCCCCTTGGCGTCGTTGGGCATCAGCTGCCCGGTTTTCTCGGCCAGGTAAATCAGGCAGGCACCGGACTCGAACACCGCAAAGTCGTCCGCGTCCCGGTCCACTATGGCGGGAATGCGGCCGTTGGGGTTGATGGCCAGGAACGCAGATGTCTTTTGTTCATCTTGGCTGAAGTCCAGCACCTTCAGGGAGTAGGGCAGGCCCAACTCCTCCAAGGCGATCGACACCTTGTGGCCGTTGGGTGTTGCCGCGGTATAGAGGTCAATCATGCGTCGGTGTCCCGTGGTGGTAAAACTGCATGATAGTCAGCCCCGATGGTTCGTCGTGGGGATTGTGTCGCTGAGGTGCGAGGGGGCAGGGTGGACTGGAATGCTGCGAAAGCAGTCCTTGAAACAAGTTGCGAAGTGGCACCAAGACGACGACTTTGTCGATATCAACAAGCGTGTGCAGCTGATCGCCCGCCACGGGCAAGTACTTGAAACGTTGAAAAGTTTCCCTTGTTTGCTGCGACGTGAACCTGCGTTTTGAGCGGCCCACGCCGTCTCCGTCTCCTTCAGCGGGCGGCGGTGTCGTCCCGGATACGTTTCACGCGCTTGCGGTACGCACGCAGGTTGTCGTCAGAGATGCGCGACTCCCGTGTGCCCTTCACCTCGTCGAACTTGTGGTCCGAGCCGGTCACCGGTTGGGCCTCGACGGCCGTTTCGTGCTCGACGGCGTGCGATTTATCGGTGTTGCGGTAATAACGGTACAAGGCCCAGTACAGCCCGGCGGCACCCGCCGGGCCGGCCAGCAGCAGCCAGAGTCCGCTGTCTTCACTCATGAGGAGGCTCCCAAGAACCAGAGGGCAAGGCCTTCGATGAAGCTGCCGACGGTGAGCGCTGCCAGCAGGAGCTTCCACTGCTGCACCGGCACGCTGCCCATGGTTTGCCGGTGCGGCCGTTCACCGCAATGTAGTGCAGCATGCCACCGTTGCGGCCCGGTTGGTGGTACGAATAGAGCCACACCGGCAGGTACATGGACACCCAGCGCGTGCCGTGGACGCTGAGGCGCTCTTGCTCGCAGCGCACACCGCGGTCGTAGCGGCCCATCGATGACTCGACCTGGGCGCGGGCGATCGACAGTAGCTGGTCCTCCAGGCGCGGGCGCAAGTGCTCCACGTCTTGGTCGCGCTTCTCTGACGAGACACCGATCAGGTAGGACGCGTTCCACTTCACCGCGTTCTTTGTGTCGAACGGCAGGATCGTGTTGATGATGTTGTTGGTGTTGGCGCGCGTGTCCAGGTTGCCGCGCACAGTGGAGGATTCCAGCGGAAGGTCGTCCACGGTGAAGTCCACATGCCGTTCCACCTGGTACACGTCGGCGTCGTAATAGGTCGTCTTGTCTTTGCCGCTGCCCCGCGTATAGCGGCGCGTCTCGATCTCTGCCTTGCCCGCCACACTGACGCTGGTGTTGCCATCGACGATCATGTAGGGCAGGTAAACGCTGATCACGTTCTCCGGGATGAACTGTTGCTTGAAGGCCTTCAGCGCAAACATGCGACGCTTGCCTACGAATTGGCGGATGCGCGCGACCGCATCGTCCTTCTTGATATGAAAGGGCAACACCGCGTCGGGCACCGCGCCGTTTGCCACCTGTTCGTTGACGCCAAAGACGTGGCGACACCAATGGCAACGCGCCGTCATGGCGCTTTCCGTATTGATCGTCACCTCGGCGCCGCAGCCGGTGCACTTGAAGCTCATCAGGGTGGCGGCGTCGGCCGCGATGTCCCGCGCGCCAGACGCGATGACCGTGCCCTTGAGCTGGTCAATGCCCACGCCGAGTCCGAACTCCTCTTCGACCCGCTTGCCATGCCATTCGTTGCGGCAGTAGAGGCAGATCAGCAGGTCGCTGCCGGGTTTGTGCCGAATGTCGGTCGCACCGCATTTTGGGCAGCGGTTGAGGCCGTCCTTGAGCTCGTCGGCAGACGTGTTGATGGCGGCCGGGTCCGGCGCCTGCAACTCATCTCGAATCGGTTCGGGCAGTGTGGCCGGGTCAATCGCAAAACGGCCCGGTGACGGTGGCACGTCCTGTGGCGACCCCGGGCCGGTGGCTGGACGCCCCGGCGTTGACGACGGAATGTCCGCGCTCGACATGGTTGTTCCGCGATTTTCGGCTTACAGACCCAGCGCCTTGGCTTTAACCGCGTCGTAATCGGTCTGCGTGATCAGGCCGAGATCGAGCATCTCCTTGGCTCGCTTCAACTTGGCGATCGGGTCGTCCGCCGCCGGCGTGGCCGGCGCAACTGGCTGCTGCAAACTGCCGATACCGCCCATCATGCCCGATGCCATCCCCAGGCCCATCATGCCCGCCGCGCCGGTGTTTTCGCCAGCCGACTGCATGCCCTGAACAATGCTGGCCTGCAGGTTGGAGTTGCCGCGTGCACCGGCCAACGCGTCGGCGCGCTGCACGGTCTTGAGGAGTTCGCGCGTGTTCGCGTCGTATTCAATGGAAACAATGGCGGTTTTGACGATGGCCAGGCCGCGATCGGACTTCCACTGATAGGCGCTCTCCACCGCGTCGGACAAGCTTTTGGCGAAACCGACCGAATCCTGCTGGAGCTTGGTGATGCGATTGCCCTTGCCCGGGTCGTTCGTGTACAGGCTGAAGGCCGGCGCGAGCGAACTCACCACTTCGTTGAAGAGCTGGCTGGCGGCGGCATTGTCCATGTCGGTGAAGTCGAAGACCTGGCCGCTCTGGAGATAAGTGGCCGGCACGAAGTGCTTCACGAACAGGATCGGATCGACGATCTTCATCGTGTAGGAGCCGCGCGTCACCGCGCCGACCTGGGTGCCCAGCAAGCTGTCGTCCCAGTAGATTTCGGATTGCGTACCGAAGCGGTTGTCCGGCAGCTCTTTCAACGAGACGAAGAAGGCGGCCTGTTGCGAACCCGGCTGGCCGCCAAACTTGAAGCGCTCCCAGCTCTGCTTGATGAGCGAGTCGACCAGGCCATCGCCCGAGAAAATCGACTTCGAGTTGAGGTCGTCCGATCGCCATTCGTACCCGCCCGGCTCGGCAGCGAAGCCTGTGATCGCGCCATCTTGGAACAGCAGCAGTCCATAGCCCTCGGGGACGATGATCTTGGAGCCATTGGTGATGATGTTCGAGGAGCCCTTTGTGTTCGAGCCGCGTCCGGCGTTGGTGCCTTGCGGCACCGCGGCGAACAGCGCCGCCGTTGCAGGCAACCCGCCCGGTACCGTGTAGAAGTCCTTCCACTGGTCAGCAAGCGTACCGCCGATCGAACCCACCACTGCCTGAATAAGACCCATGATATTTCTCCGCTATTCCTGGCCGAGCACAGTACCCGACATACGCGGAAAACTATATATGACCGGGCGCAGGGCCCAGAGCGCTCCCGCGTGGTACAGCGGTCCGGCCCCCTAACGCGGGACCTGCCCCCGATTCGACAAGGGGTCAGCAAGATCAGGAAAGCCGACTCCGACCCGCATCACCCAGTTGGTCGCTAGCCAAAATGCGCCGGAGCGGGTAAGTGAAAATGCTCCAAAACTGTAGGATAAGTATGAGTACGCCAATGCCAATTTTCGCCGCCGAAACGACGGTATCCGCCGAGGAATTTCGGACCTTGTTATTGGCGTCGGGGCTGGGTGTGCGCCGGCCCGTGGATGACTTGGTCCGTCTTGACGCGATGCTTCGCAACGCCAATGTGGTCTTGACGGCCAGAATCGACGGCGTCCTCGTCGGCATTGCAAGAGCCGTGATCGATTTTGTGTTTTGTTGCTACCTGTCGGACTTGGTGGTCCATGAAAACGCCCAGCGACAAGGCATTGGGGCACGGCTGATCGAAGAGGTCCGCTAACATCTGGGGCCTGGCGTGAGCATCATTCTCAATTCCGTCCCGGAGTCGGTGGGGTTCTATGAGCGCTCCACGCTGTCGCCGCTTCTCAATTGCTTTTGGCATCGACGCGAGCATTGACGGGATCGCCCTGCTGCCAACAAGGGCGTGTCGCCGTTCCCTATCTCAAAGCCCGGCAGGCCCTGAGGCTCAGTCCGGCTTTGTTGAGTAGTATTTATAAGAAAAGTGCCGTTTTCTCATATCCACTGTGCGGGAGTAGCTATTTATTTAATAGCAAATTATATCCCGCACGGTCTCACAATTCGCTTAAACCGCTTCCAGCGCCAGCAGCTCGGCCACGGTCTGTTTGCGCCGAATCAGACGGGGCTGGCCCTGCTCGACCAGCACCTCGGGAATCAAAGGGCGGGAGTTGTAGTTGGAGGACATGGAGGCACCGTAAGCACCGGTGTCGTGAATCACCACCAAATCCCCCACGTTCGCCGCAGGCAGCGGGCGTTGCAGCACCACGCCGCCTTCGCCCTGCGTGAACACATCCCCCGACTCGCACAGCGGACCGGCGACCACGGTGTCTTTGAAGGCGCCGGTGACGTCTTGCCCACTGGCTGTGATGACGCTCATGCCGTGAAAGCTGCCGTACATCGAGGGGCGCATCAGGTCGCTAAAGCCGGCGTCAACCATCACAAAGTGGTTGTTGCCCATGTCTTTGGTGGCGCGCACTTCAGTTACCAGCACGCCGGATTCGGCCACGAGGTAGCGGCCGGGCTCCAACTCCAAAGTCACGGGGTGGCCCAACAAGGTGGCGACTTCTTGGCGCGCGGTGTCCCACAAAGCAAAGTAGTGCGCGGTGTCGATAATGGGCTCGTCTGCCTGGTAAGGAATGGACAAACCGCCGCCGGCCGAGATGGCTTGCAGGTCCATGCCCAGCGTGGCCACGGTTTTGACCAGCGCCACCATGGCGCCGCACACCTCTTGCAGGTGCGAGTAATCCACGCCCGAGCCAATGTGCATGTGCAGGCCCAGCAGGGTCAGGCCATTGGCCCTGACTTTGGTGCAGGCCGTGGGCAGGTCGGTGTGCCAGATGCCGTGCTTGCTGTGCTCGCCACCGGTGTTGGTTTTGTTGCTGTGGCCGTGGCCAAAGCCGGGGTTGATGCGCAGCCACACGGGGTGGCCGGGCTTGACCTGGCCGATTTGATCCAACATGTCCATGGAGCCGCAGTTCACGGGAATGCCCAGCTCGGTGACGCGGGCCAGTGTGGCACGGTCCATCACGTCCGCTGTGAACACAATCTCGTAGTGGCCGTTGTGCAGGCCCGGCAGATAACCCGCAGCCAGTGCGCGCTCGATCTCGCCTAGGGACACGGCGTCCACCTTCACGCCTTGGGCGCGCATGAGCCTCAGGATGTGGGTGTTGGAGTTGGCTTTTTGCGCAAAACGCACGACGTCAAACTGGCGCAGGGCGCTGATCTGGCGCTCGATGACGGCAGCGTCGTAAACCCACAGGGGTGTACCGTGTTGTTGGGCGAGTTGGGACAGGGTGGTGGGGCTGAAGGGGTTCATAGGTCGATCATGCCCACACATATCAATTCAAGCAATGCCATTTTTGTGTGTCATGTATTCAGGTTGGATATAGTTTGCGCATGATCAGCGCCCCCGCCAGCCCACCTTTGCTCACCCACCGCCAGCTCAGCATGTTTCGCGCGATCATGGTGCAGGGCAACCTCAGCCGCGCCGCCGAGGTCTGCCACAGCTCCCAGCCCACGTTGAGCCGTGAACTGGCGCGGTTGGAGCAGTTGCTGGGCTTTGACTTGTTTGACCGCCTGCGCGGGCGACTGCGCCCCACCGTGCGCGCGCTGGCGTTGATGCAGGAGGTGGAGCGCTCGTTCGTCGGGTTGGAGCACATTGCCACCCGCGCGCAGGAGTTGCGCACCTTGACCACGGGGCGCTTGCAACTGGCCTGCCTGCCCGCGCTCGCCCATGCGATGGTCCCCGGCGCCTTGGTGCACTTTGCCCAGGCCTTGCCCGACGCGGCGGTGAGCGTGTGTCCGCTGGAGTCACCTTGGCTGGAGCAGGCCCTGAGCGAGCAGCGTTTTGATGTGGGCTTGAGCGAAACCACGCAGGCGCCCACAGGGGTTGAACTGCTGCCGCTGCTGCAAGTGAACGAAGTCGCCGTGCTGCCCGCCGGGCACCCGTTGTGCCAGAAAGCCGTTCTGCAGCCCGTCGATTTTGCAAACGAGCGCTTCGTGAGCCTGGCCGAGGGCGACCCCTACCGCGCCGCCATTGACGCCATGTTTGCCAGCGCCGGCGTGCAGCGCACCGGTTGGCTGGAAACCACCAGTGCCGTCGCCGTGTGCGCCATGGTGCAACAAGGCCTGGGTGTGGCCATCGTCAACCCGCTCACCGCAGCGGCCATGGCCGGGCCCAATCTGATGGTTCGACCTCTCAGCGTGGCCATCCCTTTCAACGTGAGCCTGCTGCTACCCAGTGTGGCCGCCCCTCACCCCCTGCGCGGCCAATTGGTAACAGCCTTGGAGCAAGGGTGCCGCCAACTGCTGCGTAATCAATAGCGGCTCACGCTGAATGGATGAGGCCGGACGGAAATTTGTTGAGTTAATTATTGCGCCATTGCAAATGAGAGTCGTTCTCATTATGGTAGCCTCATACATTGTTGAATCGATTCCCGCAGCCAGCTTTTGCCAGCTAATTCCGCGTCAAGCGGCCGGTGCTTTTCCTCGCCCGGTGCCGCTTCTTCCTGGAGGTCTGCCATGTGTTACCACACCCCAAGCCTTGAGTTCGCCGCCGAATCCGGCTCTGGCGACACCGCCGTCACCCCTGTTATGCCCGCAGCGCCCCATGCCCGGGGTTCTCGCCGCCGGCGCCTGTGGGAGTTTGAGAACCATGCCTTCTGCCCCATGATTGGCGTCTGCCTGCCCATGGGAGACTTGCGCCTACTGGTGAACAATGTGGTGGGCGGGCAAACGATGGCGCAAGACTATGAGCTGCACTGTGGCGTGATTACCGAGTGCAAGCAGCGTTCCCCCTTGTCCAACGCGGTGCAGCGTGAATTGGACCAACGTTATGTGTTGCCGCTGCGCCAGTCCGCTTTGTGCAAAACCACCGAAGCGTTGGCTGTGTGGTGGAAAGAGCAGGCTGACTTGGAACTCAGCGGTGCCTTGTGGGCCACGTTGACCCATGCCCGTTGCACGTTGGAGCTGGAGAATCGAGTGCTGGCCGAGGTGCACATGATGCAGCACCAGGTGGGCGTCGCCCGGCGCGTGGCTGTGAAACGCTTTGAAGCCCTACTGGACGAAAACACCACGTTGGCCCGGGAATTGGCCCAGGCCCAACAGCGCTGCACCCGCCTGGCCGAAGAGCAGGCACGTTCCGCGGGCGAGCAGCAAGTGCAGGTGATGCAGCTGCGGGCGCAGCTGATTGCTCGCCAGTCCTTGGAGTTGGCGCTACGCGAGGACTTGCAGACGTTGGAGGCCACAGCCCCTGATTTACGCAGCCGTGTTGAACTGGCCCGCGTGACGCAGCAGCAAACCGAGAAAATTCACACCTTGGAGCGCGCGCTGCTGATTGCTCAGCAAGACAAAGAGCGCCGTACCCGCCAGCTCGAAGTACAAGCCGCAGCACTCGCCCGCCAGGAGTCCCATCAGGCGGCGCAAGTCAGCCCAACGCCGGAGTTGCCAGTTCGACTGGACGACCGCTCTGTGTTGTGTGTGGGCGGCCGCCCCGCCAGCGTGCCACTGTACCGGCACATTGTGGAAGGCGCCGGCGGGCGCTTTCTGCACCACGATGGCGGCGACGAAGAAAGCGTGGCGCGACTCGACGCCACACTGGCCGCCGCCGACCTCGTCATCTGCCAGACCGGCTGCATCAGCCACAACGCTTATTGGCGGGTGAAAGACTATTGCAAGCGCACCGGCAAGCAGTGCGTGTTTGTCGAAAACCCGGGCACCGCCTGCCTGAAGCGGGCGCTGTCTACTCTGCAACCGTTCATCCCGCTGGTGGGGATGCCGGCGGTTTGAGTCAGTGCTTGTTTTGATGTATTCAAGCAGACTCTGGCGATTGATTGGTATGGGGGTATAGCTATTCAAATCATAGTGACGACGGGGCACAGAAGTCGCCCGCAGGGGGAGCGTAGACCAGAGCGGCAAAGCGCGTAGACTGGCCGGAGTTCGTCCTTGTTGCACGGGTTGAGGGTGGATGGCGCACGACGTCCGACAGTGTTGTCCGAGGCGACGAGGATGGTCGGGATGGAGATCTTAGTCATTAGCGGTAAGTCCGCTGCTGACCCTGTCCTGCCAGTCCTCCATCCAACCGGGAAAATCGGCAGCCGGCATCGGACGGGCGATGAAATAGCCCTGAGCCAGATCACATCCGGTGCGGCGCAGGAAATTCCAGTCGGCCCGGTCTTCGACCCCTTCGGCCACGACTTCAATTCCCAATTGTCTTGCCAGACCCAGACTGGCGTCGTACATCGCCCGCAATGTCTCATTGGTCCAGGCACTGTGTACGAAGCTCTGGTCGATCTTGAGTTCGTCAAAGGGAAGATCGTGCAACTGGGTCAGGGAAGAATGCCCGGTGCCAAAATCGTCGATCGAGAGCCGAAAGCGCTTCAGGCGCAGCCGGGTCAGGATTTCAAGTGGGGCGCGCAGATCCTGCATCAACCGGCTTTCGGTCACTTCCAGCACCAGCCCCTGCGGCGGCACGCCTGCCTGGGCCGCGAGCCCGGCAACGAAATCCGGGAAATCCAGAGACGTCAGGCTGACCATAGACAGGTTGACGGCCACCCGCAACACCCATCCCGCGTCCTGCCAGACCTTGGCCTGGGCCAGCGCGCCGGTCAGCACCACCCGGGTCAGGACGTCAATCAGGCCGTGCGCTTCCGCCACGCCAATAAACTGGTCGGGGAACACCATTCCGTCCTGGGGGTGACGCCAGCGCACCAGGGTCTCCACGCCCACGACCTCACCTGTGGCGACCACCACCTTGGGCTGGTAGTAATTGACCAGCTCGCCGTTGGCTATGGCGGCACGCAGCTCGTCCGCGCCGTAAACTTTCTTCACCGCACCATCGGGGGGGCGGTGAGAAAGGTGTCCACTTTTCCAGCAGTGCGTACAGCGCCTCCGGCTTGACCAGCTTGCGCAGATACCCGAGCACCGAGATGTTATGCATCTGCACCAGCTTTTCGGCTGCCTGCAACATACGCTCATCCTCACCGCTGATCAAGATGAGACTGCCGCTATAGAGCCGTTCGACCAGGTGGCGCACGAACTCGAGCCCGTCCATCTCGGGCATGTTGAGATCCAGCAGGATCAGGTCTGGCGGTTCGGTCGAACTATCAAGCCAAGCCAGCGCGGTGCGCCCATTGTCGCAGCTTGTCACCTGGGTGAACCCCAGATTGGCCAGCAAGCGGCACATCAGCTTGAGCATGAAGGGCTCGTCGTCGAGCATCAGAATTCTGATTGCAGATTTTTTACCATGATCTTCTGCATTTATCTTTTCGTACCCCGAAAGCCACGCTCACAGCGAACCCAGATAGTCATCCACAGCGGCCATTTCCGCCTCGAAGCGGGGCAGCAGCACAGTCAATGCTTCGACCTGGCCGGTATTGCCGGCCTGTTCCATCGCCTCGCACAGCTCGGCCAGTGCCAGCGCGCCTACTGTGCGGGCCGATGACTTGAGTTTATGGGCCGCAGCGCCGCTAGCCCTTACCTGACCCGCCGCGCAGGCGCTGCGCAGTTCCGCTGCTATCCCGGTCGCGCTGAGCCGAAAGTCGTGCAGGAGCTCACTGATCATCGCCGAATCATCGCCCACCAGCGCCTTGAGCACGCTCACGTCCACCGGTACGGATAGCACAGCCGCCAGAGTAGTTGGTGCGCTTGGCGCTGCAAGGGCTGGCATAGTTTCGACTGACATAAGCTCTACTGGTATCGATTCGGCAGCCAGTGGCATCCATTTTTTCAACATGGCTCTCAGGTCCGTGAGATGCGCCGGTTTGCTCAGGTAGCCGTCCATCCCGGCGGCGCGGCAATTCTCGGCCTCGCCCTTTAGGGCGTTGGCGGTCAGCGCGATGATCGGCATGCGCCGCTTGCCGCCTTCAACGCTGCGGATGGACTGGCTGAGCTCATAGCCGTCCATTTTCGGCATGTGCAGGTCGGTCAGCAGCAGCGCGTAGTCGCCGCTCTGCCAGCGCTTCAGCGCCGCGCGGCCGTCGCCGGCGACATCTGCCGTGTAACCGAGCAAACCCAACTGGAGCAGGATCACTTTCTGGTTGGTCTCGTTGTCTTCGGCTACCAGGATCAGGCGGCCCTGCTGCAGGGCCTGCGCGCGCGACGGCGGCTGCGCTAACAGCTTCGGTTTTCCCCCGACCTTGCCGGGCAGTGGCGTTTCTGTTTCTTCTTCTTGTCCCTCCTTCTCCCGCCCGGCGGCGAGTGCCACTGCCCGCAGGAAGGACTGGCGATTCATGACATCGCCGTCCATGGTGACGAGGTCCGCCGTTTGGACGCGGCCCTGCCGACGCCGTCCACGGCCGATGACGACAAAGCGGGGCTCTATGCCGGGCTGATGGTGCCCGTGCTCAAGCAACACGAAACGCGGGTCCAGGCTGAGTCGGGCGCGGCAGGCCGCGCGCAATTCCTCGAGCGGTGGCGTATCGTGCCCGGCGTCGATGATGAATAAGCACAGGCCGGGCGTCAGCGTGCCTATCAGTTTGCAGGCTGCCTCCAGGCTCAGTGCCCGCTCGACGTGCGCGCCGCCGTAGCGCAGATAGGTGGCCATATCTTCGCCCAGCTCCTGCGTGTTGCCCAGCACCAGGCAGGAAAGCCCACTGAGATCGACCCGCTTGCCGGCGGCGATGGGCTGCTCCGGCAGCGGCTCAAACGGCAGGCGCACGGTAAAGGTAGCGCCCTTGCCCAGCGCGCTTTGCACCGCGATTTCGCCACCCATGAGATTCACCAATTGGCGAGAAATGACCAGCCCCAGCCCGGTGCCGCCAAAGCGCCGGGTTGTGGATGCGTCGGCCTGGGTGAAGGAGCTGAAGAGCCGCGCCTGGGTCTCCTCATCGATGCCGATGCCGTTGTCGGCCACCTGAAACTCCACCGTCACCTTTTGATCAGGCTCAAGACTGGCCAGGTTCGAGTTTCTCCCAGCCAGCACGGCCCGCACCGACACCCGGCCCGGTCGCCGCTGCCCACTAGAGAACTTGATGGCGTTGCTGACGAGGTTGACCAGCACCTGACGCAGGCGCAGGGCATCGCCCAGGACGGCTTCGGGAATCGCCGTATCGATGAACAGGGTGAGCTCCACCCCTTTCTTTGCGGCCAGGTTGTCCAGCAGCCCGCAGGCCTTCTCCAGCACGTCGGCCACCGGCATCGGCGCGTGCTCGACCTCCAGTCTGCCCGCCTCGATCTTGGAGAAGTCGAGAATGTCTTCGATGATGGCCAGCAGGGAATACGCCGATTCACGGATGAGATCGACCATCTCCACCTGGCGGCCCTGCAGGCCGGTCTGGTGCAGCACGTCGATCATGCCGATGACGCCGTTCATGGGGGTGCGAATCTCGTGGCTCATGGTGGAGAGAAAGGCCGACTTGGCGATGCTGGCCTGCTCGGCCACCGAACTCGCCTCGCGCAGTTGCATGGTTATTTTTTCCAGTGCTAGCCGCTCTCGCTGGTCGCGCTTATGTTGCATGGCCAATAGAGCCGATACGATCAGAAGAAAAATCAGTTGGAAGGCGGTGAGGCCAATAATCAGGTTGATTTGGTCCAGCGCGGTTATTGACTGCCGCTCAAGACGATATGAAACCTCAGTATTGGTAGCCATGCTCAGTGCCTGTACCTCAGGTCCCAAGGCGTTAAAATCTGTCAGTAAACTTGCCAATTCCGCTGACACCCATGGCGTCTTGGCCAAGATGACGTCGGCTCGCAGAGCCAGGCGTTCCAGCGCCGGCAACGCGATCAGGTATTCCGGGCGGTGGGTCACTTCAAGCATGCTCGGGCTATCTCGGAGCAAAGTCAGTCGGCTCAAAAGCAGGTCGTAGCGCAGGCTTAGGGTGTCTCGGTCAGGCGGAGTGTGGTGGGTAACGGCGCTGTTAAGTACCTGGCGAAAACGTAAAAACTCCCGCTCGAACTGAAAGGTGAGTGACATGACCGAATCTAAATGCAGGCGATCATTTTGTTGAATCACCTGTTTTTGATTCCACTCAAAAACCAGTAACACCGCCATGCCAATAGCCACAATGGCCGTACCCAAGGCCAGCCAACTCAAGTAACTTAGTTTTTTGATATGACTCACTATGGCTCGTTTATTGAATCGTCATCGACTTGAGTTGCCAGGCGGAACGCTCGTAATACACCACTGAGCGAAGCTCCGCCGTGGTGTCATACGGATAGACGATGAATAAAGGCCCTTTGGTTTTGACAGGAATGGCCTCCCCATTCATCTCGTGGGCCAGAATAACGTCAAACTTTTGCGCATCGGCAAATGGGATGCTGGTTTGGTAGTCGTTAAGAGCCGCTGCCTTGATAGTGACTCCATTGGCCTTGGCTGCCGCCAAAACATCCCGTAACAAGGGTCCGGTGAACTTGATGGGTTGCTTGTCCCACGGCGTCATGGTGGTAAAGGTTTGCTGTGGCAGTTTGGCAAGCATGGGCAGGTCAAAGACAGCCGCATTCGGGGTATTTTTTTCTCCCACCTTGCCCGAGATGGTCAATATTACTTTCTCTGAAGGTGGCTCCAATGCAGCTACCGGAAGAGAAAGCAGTAATACAGAAAGAAATGCGGCAATCGGTCGGGTCATTGGATTCATAGAAACCTCATGGGTAGGAGTAGTTGATGGATGCTGGAGCGGAGGTTGGCGCATTCTGCATCTTATGCGGCGCGCGTCAAGGTAGTTGCCGCCTAATTTACGCAGCCAACGACTGAATAAGCTTTTTCGCAACGTGCTCGGCAATGACGGAGTCACGTTCCGGGTTGAGGGTGACTGGGCCAATGAGATTCCAGTTGCGGGTATGGCGTGCCCAGCGCGCTGGATGACGCTCCTTTGCCTCGTTGTACAGCACATGTCGGGCAGCCAGAATGGCATGGTCTTGACCGGTATGGCGCTGAGCCGGTGACACATAGCGAATACCACTATGGCGGTGTTCGACGTTGTACCAATGCACGAAGCCAGCGGCCCAAGTGCGTGTTGCCTCCAAATCGACAAAGCCCTTGGCTGGGAACTCAGGTCGGTACTTGGCCGTGCGAAACAGCGACTCGGCATAGGCGTTGTCATCACTCACCCTTGGGCGTGAGCACGACGGTTTGACACCCAACCAGTTGAGCATAGCCAGCACCGTGGTGGCCTTGAGCGTGGAGCCGTTGTCGCCTTGCAATACCGGCTTGTCAGTCAGGGTTGCTATGCCCTCGGCCAATGCCGTTCGCCGTACCAGGTGAACCGCATGATCGGAGTGGTCGCTGTCATGCACCTCCCCGCTCACGATCTTGCGCCTGTACAGATCCAGAATCAAGTACAGGTGAAACCAGCGGCCAATTACCGTCGCCGGCAAGTAGGTCATGTCCCAACACCAGACCTGGCGTGCGGTCGTGGCGATGTGGGTGCTCGGCGGGCGTCTGGCTTTGGGTGCCTTGGCTCGGCCTCGGTGTGCTGTTTGCCCGTGGCCCGCGCAACACCCGTGCAAACGTGGACTCGCTGGCCAGGTACACACCCTCATCGGCCAGCATGGGCACGATGCGTGCCGGTGGCACGGCGCAAAAGCGCGGTTCGTTGGCCACGCTCAGTAATTCGGTTCGCTCATCAGCGCTCAAGGTATGGTTTGGCATCGCGCGCACAACTGAGGGTCTGCCATCCCCCTTGGTCGTGCCCTCATGTGCTTTCCACCGTTGAAGGGTGCGTGCGTCTATAACAATCGCGAATGAAAATGCAGGTTTTTGAATGATCTGAAAATTATCGGCAAATCGGGTGGTGAGTGACTTGGCAAGTTTGCTCCAACGTTTGAGGAAAAAGTCTCTTATGGTCAAGGCAAAGACCTTTTCATCTGCGAAGTAAACGTTGTCACGGACCTGATCATTCATCACCTTCCAAGTCCGCTCAATCAGGTTAAGGTTGGGCGAACAAGGGGGAAGATGACGCAGTTTGATGCCCCAGGCGGGCGGCTACGATCTGCGTGGCCTTGCTGACGCAATACGAGCCTTGGTCCAGAATGATGTGCAGCGTGGAAAACCTGGTTCGAGGATAACTTCGGCGCAGCCGCACGAAGTGTTCGGTCAAGGTTTCTGAATTGACCGTCTCTGCAAATGTCGTGACCAGTTTGAGTGTCTGTGCATTGAGGGTTCCGATCACGTTGACCCGTTTTTTTTCAGCCGTTGTAGCAATGATCTTTCTCTCGCCTTTGATCGACCAACCTTAGCCCAATTTGGTGGCCCTGGTGGGGTGTGCGGCATCCAGGAAAAGGACGACTTCCCCCTCGGGTAAGCCGTCTTTGAGGCCGTGGTATGTATCGATGAATTCGGCTTGAGACAGCGGGCAAGCCTTGGCCGGTGCAGGGTCGCTTTTCTTGAAGGAGAAGCGGTTGCGATTGAGCCAATCCGTCATGCCAGAGATGGAGAACTGAATACTAAAAAGGCTCTTGACTTTTTCGACTGCGGTTTGGTCAGTTGGCACATCGAAAGTGGCCAAAATGGCACGCAACCTGGCGGCCTGGTCCTGGGTTAATTTGCCTTCGGATCCGTCACTTGATCCGCCTGTTTTGTCGTTGTCGAAGTAGTCTTTCAGATGTCTGCGGGCTGTCTGCTCGTCGATGAAGAAAAACTTGGCTATCTCGACAAAAATCTCCCCTTGCTGTTGGAAGGCCTGCGTCAAAGCGTTGCGGGTGCCCTGGACTCCGCACCCGACGAGGTTGTGCTCACCCGAGGCGCCACAGAAAGCATGCTGGCGCTGATCAGTGGTTACCGGCATCTAAAGCGCGGGGACACGGTTTTGTACTGCGACCTGGATTACCCCGCGATGCGCCACGCTATCGAATGGTTGCGCGAGCGTCGGGGTGTGACACCAGTGCGGTTGAGCTTGCCCGAGCCCGCCACGCGTGACGCGGTGATGGAAACCTATGCCCGCGCGCTGCGCGACCACCCCGGCACGAAACTGGTGTTGCTGACTCACCTGAGCCACAGCACCGGGCTGGTGCTGCCGTTGGCAGAGTTGGCCGATTTGGCACGGGCTGCGGGCGCGGAAGTCATCTTGGGCGCACCGCTGGGTTGCGGTTGCTTGTACATCCGGCGCGGGCACGTCACCTCAATCGATCGATACTTTGGTGATCGGGATTTCACTGATAGCGACATACGCGCACGCATTCACACCGGTTCCCCCAACTTTGTGGCCTGGTTGACGCTGCCCGCCGCGTTGCAACTGCACCAGCGCATTGGCGTGCAGGCCAAGGCAGCTCGCTTGCTTCACCTGCGCAATTACTGGGTGAATCAGGTGTGCGCCTTGGCGCACATCGAGGTGTTGACACCGGATGACCCGCGCTCAGTGGCAGGTATCACCTCGTTTCGGGTCAAGGGCCAAACCAGCGCGGTCGACAATGACGCCATCGTGGCCACGCTGCGCGACCAGCATGACGTTTTCACCGTGCGCCGGGACGGGCCCAGCGCAGGTGACGGTGTGCGCGTGACGCCCGCTATCACCACTACGCATGCGGATCTGGACCGCCTGATGGGTGGTGTGCGGGCGCTTCCGGCCTGACTCAGATGTGCAAAGCCTGGCCCAGTGCCCGCAGCGCGGCTTCCTGCACGGCTTCACCCAGCGTCGGGTGGGCGTGAATGGTGCCGGCCACGTCTTCCAGTGTGGCGCCCATCTCAATTGAATGCGAGAACGCGGTGCTCAGCTCGGACACGCCAGCGCCCACGGCTTGCCAACCCACGATGAGGTGGTTGTTGCGCCGCGCCACCACGCGCACAAAGCCGTCGGTGGACTCCAGCGTCATGGCGCGACCATTGGCCGCGAACGGAAAGCTGGCCGTGATGCATTCCAGTCCCGCCTGATGGGCTTGCCCGGGTGACAGGCCCGCCACCACCACTTCGGGGTCGGTGAAGCACACGGCAGCAATTGCATTCGGCGCAAAGTGATGTCGCTGGCCGGCAATGATTTCGGCCACCATCTAGCCCTGCGCCATGGCGCGGTGGGCCAGCATGGGCTCACCGGTCAAGTCACCAATGGCCCAGACGTTGCGCGTGGAGGTGCGGCACTGGTCGTCCACCTTCACGGCGCGCCCCTGCATGGCCAGCATCAAGCCTTCCAGACCCCAGCCGTGGGTGCGTGGCACGCGGCCAATGGCCACCAATACCTGGTTGGCGGGCAACTCGCTCTCCATCCCGGTGCCGTTCAGCACGCGCACGGCATCGCCAGTCGCGTTCAGGCCTTGCACCTTGCTGCCCAGCAGCATGTGAATGCCCAGCTGGCGCAGAGATGCCGCCACGGGCTTCACCAGTTCCTCGTCGTACTGAGGCAGTACGCGGTCTTGTGCTTCCACCACCGTTACATCAGCGCCGAGCTTGCGGTACACCGTACCCAGCTCCAGCCCAATGTAGCCGCCGCCCACTACCACCATGCGCTGTGGGATTGATGTGGGTGACAGGGCTTGCGTAGATGAGATGACGCGCTCGCCAAACGGCATATCAGGCAAACCCATTTCCACCGAACCCGTGGCCAGCAGCAGGTGCTCGCACTGAATGCGCAGCGGCTCGCTGTTGTCGCCGTCCAGATGCACATCCACCGTTTTTCCGTCCACCACTTGGGCCCAGCCTTTGACGACCTTGACGCCGTTCTTCTTGAGAAGGGCACCGACGCCGCCCGTGAGTCGCGCCACGATACCGTCTTTCCAGCGCACGGTTTGGGCCACGTCAATGCGGGCCGCCTCCACATGAATGCCCAAGGTGTGGTCGCCCATGTAGCGGTGCGCCTGGTGGTAGGCGTGGGCCGCGTGAATCAGCGCTTTGGACGGAATGCAGCCAATGTTCAGGCAGGTGCCGCCCACCGTGTCGCCCTCGACCAGCGTGGTGGCAATGCCCAGTTGTGCCGCTCGAATTGCGGCCACATAGCCGCCAGGCCCGCCGCCAATGATGAGCAGGGTGGTGGGTTGGATTTCCATGCCTTACATCACGAACAGCGTGGCCGGACACTCCAGATAGCCACGTATCAATTGAACAAACTCGGCCGCATGCAGGCCGTCCACCACGCGGTGGTCAAAGCTGGATGAGAGGTTCATCATCAGCCGTGCTACCACGGCGCCGTTGCGAATCATGGGCCGTTCGACCATGCGGTTGACGCCCACAATCGCCACCTCGGGGTGGTTGATGACGGGGGTGGTCAGGATGCCGCCCAAAGCGCCCAGGCTGGTGATGGTGATGGTCGAGCCACTCAGCTCGTCGCGCGTGGCCTTGCCGCTGCGGGCGGCTTCAGCCAGACGCGTGACTTCAGCCGCACAGGCCCACAGGTCGCGGGTCTCGGCGTGGCGCACCACGGGCACCATCAAGCCGGCTTCACTTTGCGTGGCGATGCCCAGATGCACCGCACCAAATTGCGTCGCCACGGCGGCTTCGTCGTCGTAACGCGCATTGATTTGCGGAAATTGGCGTACCGCCAGAATCAGGGCGCGCATGACAAAAGGCAGCATGGTCAGGCGGCCACGCGTTTTGCCATGCTGGGCATTGAGCTTGGCGCGAAGGGCTTCCAGCTCGGTCACGTCCACCTCTTCGACATAAGCAAAGTGAGGAATGCGGCGCTTGGACTCTTGCATCTTCTGCGCAATCTTGCGGCGCAGGCCAATCACAGGCACGGCCTGTTCGTCATTGCGCTCGGCATAGCGTTGGTCCGCTTGAGTGGCGGCCGCGCCCTGGCCAGCTCGTGCGGAAAAGGCATCCAAATCGTCGTGCGTGATGCGGCCAGCCGTGCCGGTGCCCGGCACAAATTGCAACTCCACGCCCAAGTCCCAGGCGCGCCGGCGCACGGCGGGCGAGGCGATGGGTTTGTCGCCCAACTGGCGGGCGTGCGGCGCCGAAGCGGCCGGCGCATTTTCACGGCGGGTGGGAGCGGGTGGCGAGGGGGGCGCAGCTGGCGTCGCTTGTGCAACTGGAGCCGCAGCCGCAGCCGCAGCCGCAGCGGGCGAGGGCGCCACAGCGCTGTCTTTCACATTGCCCGCGCCTTCCACCTCAATGCGAATCACCTCCGAGCCCACGGCCATGACCTGGCCCACGGTGCCACCCAAGGACAGCACTTTGCCCGCCACCGAGGACGGGATTTCGACCGTGGCTTTGTCGGTCATGACATCGGCCAGAATTTGATCCTCGGCCACCAGGTCGCCCACCTTCACGTGCCAGGCGACCAGCTCCACCTCGGCAATGCCTTCACCAATGTCTGGCATCTTGATTGTGTGAATACCCATCATGTCTCCATCGTGCGTTTGAGCGCTTCTGCGACCCGTTTCGGGCCAGGAAAATAAGCCCACTCCTGGGCATGGGGATACGGTGTGTCCCAACCGGCGACGCGCTCAATCGGCGCCTCCAGGTGGTAGAAACAATGTTCCTGAATCAGCGCGATCAGTTCCGCGCCAAATCCGCTGGTGCGGGTGGCTTCGTGCACCACCACGCAGCGCCCGGTTTTCTTGACCGAGGCGACGATGGTCTCCAGGTCCAGCGGCCAGATGCTGCGCAGGTCGATGATCTCGGCGTCCACCCCGCTCTCTTGGGCGGCGGCTTCGGCCACGTAGACCATGGTGCCGTAGGCAATCACGGTGAGCGCCTTGCCGGGGCGGGTGATGGCGGCTTTGTCCAGCGGCACGGTGTAGTAGCCCTCGGGCACCATGCCCATGGGGTGTTTCGACCAAGGCACCACCGGCTTGTCATGGTGGCCGTCAAACGGGCCGTTGTACAAGCGTTTTGGCTCCAGAAAAATCACCGGGTCGTCATTCTCAATCGACGCAATCAGCAAGCCCTTGGCGTCATATGGGTTGGAGGGCATCACGGTGCGCAGGCCACACACCTGGGTGAACATGGCCTCCGGGCTTTGGCTGTGGGTTTGTCCGCCGTAAATGCCGCCACCGCAAGGCATGCGAATCGTCATGGGGCAGGTGAAGTCGCCGGCCGAGCGGTAGCGCAGGCGCGCGGCCTCCGAGACGATCTGGTCACTGGCGGGGTAGAAGTAATCCGCAAACTGGATTTCCACCACGGGCCGCAAACCGTAAGCCCCCATGCCCACCGCCGTGCCCACAATGCCGCCTTCAGAGATGGGGGCGTCAAACACGCGCGAACTGCCGTACTTCTTTTGCAGGCCCTCGGTGCAGCGAAACACGCCGCCGAAGTAGCCCACGTCCTGGCCATAGACGACCACGTTGTCGTCTCGCTCCAGCATCACATCCATGGCCGAGCGCAGCGCCTGGATCATGGTCATAGAAGATGTGGCCCCCACGCTTGTCGCTGCGTGTACTGCGCTGCCCCCCGAGGGGGCTGAACTTGCTCGGGGCGACCCTTCGCGGCGTTCGCTGTCATTTGCGTTGTCATATTGATTGTTCATGGTTAGATCCCCAGTTCCTGGCGTTGGCGACGCAGGTGTTCTGGCATCTCCTTGTAAACATCTTCAAACATTTCGGCCGGGCTGCGCATGTGGCCGTCGGCCATGGAGCCATATTTCTCCGCCTCTTTTTGGGCAGCGGCGACTTCGGCCTCCAGCTCTTTCTGCGTCGCTTCATGTTCAGCGTCAGACCAGATGCCCAGGCCAATCAAATGCTGCTTCATGCGTAGGATGGGGTCACCCAGCGGAAAACGGGCCGTGTCATTGGACGGGCGGTATTTGCTGGGGTCGTCCGAGGTGGAGTGCGGCCCGGCGCGGTAAGTCACCCACTCAATCAGGGTGGGGCCGAGGTTGCTGCGCGCCCGCTCCAGCGCCCATTGAGAGGCGGCGTAGGCAGCGAGGAAGTCATTGCCATCGACGCGCAGGGAGGCAATGCCGCTGCCCACGCCGCGCGCGGCAAAGGTGGTTCCTTCACCGCCGGCAATGGCCTGAAAGGTGGAAATGGCCCACTGGTTGTTCACCACATTGAGAATGACCGGCGCCCGGTACACATGCGCAAAGGTCAGACCAGTGTGAAAGTCAGCCTCGGCCGTCGCGCCGTCGCCGATCCAGCTCGACGCCACCTTGGTGTCGCCCTTGATAGCCGAGGCCATGGCCCAACCCACCGCCTGAATCACTTGAGTGGCGAGGTTGCCAGAGATCGAGAAAAAGCCCTGCTTTTTGCTGGAGTACATGACGGGGAGTTGGCGGCCTTTGAGCGGGTCGTGCTGGTTGGAGTACAGCTGGCAAATCATTTCCACCAAGGACACATCGTCGCGCGCCAGCAGCAGGCCTTGCTGGCGGTAGGTGGGAAAGCACATGTCGCCGTCAGTCAAGGCCATGGCATGGGCGCAGGCAATGGCTTCTTCACCCAGGCACTGCATGTAGAACGACATCTTTTCTTGCCGCTGCGCAATCAACATGCGGGCATCAAACGCGCGGGTCTTGAGCATGGCGCGCATACCCCGGCGAAGCTGATCGTTGCTAAGCTGCGGCGCCCACGGGCCGGCGGCGTGGCCGTGCTCGTCAAGCACGCGAATCAGCGTGAAGGTCAGGTCTTGGGTTTGGGCCGCCTGCACATCCACCGGCGGGCGAGGTACCTCGCCTGCAGCGGACAGGGGGAGGTAGGAAAAGTCTGTGTCATGACCTGGTCGCCCGGTGGGCTCAGGGACGTGCAGACGTAGGGGGGCATGCTGGGGCATCGGCATCTCTCCTGGCAAGTTTGTGTCTTGCATCGGAATACGTTGGAACAGGGTTCATGACACAGCGGATCACCGCGCAGGAACCGGACAATGCGGCAAAGTTTGCGGGATCGCCGCGGACCTTGCTTACAACAAGCATACCGGATGCCATTGGCGTTGCTCAAGGGGAAATCCCGATGTTGTCAGGCTTGGGCTGCGGCGAACTGGCCTGCGGATGCCAGAAACAATGAGCTCAAGTGGAGCCAGATGCACTGTGGGAAAACACAAATCAGCGCAGAAAGAAGCGTCAATCCATGGTCGCGATATACCGGGTTTTCTGACTCAGGTGCCCGCGCTGGTTGGCTCCGGCGGAATCATGCATCGGTGAGGTGCTGGCAAGGGCGCTACTCTCGTCTTTGCGGGCTACAAAACTGCGCAGCAGTTTGACTTCTGGATGCCGGTGTTGTTGTCCCGCCTCGTTGAGGCAGTCTTTCATAGACGCTCAAAACTGCTTGTTGAAGTTCTGCAATTGGCATAACCAACCGGCGCGACGCCCACAGACTCAGCAGCAGGGCCCGCAAAAAGGCACTACTGGCCACGCCAAGAAACTTCTGATGGCCTTGGCGCAGGGGGCTCGCTTCCTCTTGCGACATTTGCACACGGACCAGCCCGAAGGTCAGTCTAACGGACCGGGTGCGACGGTCCAACTTGGTTGCCCATCCGTTGCTGCAGCGGCAACCATCCCCAACGAGGAACGACTATGTCGTCAATTTTTATGAGGAGTGGTGGCCGATATGCTGCTTTGCGTCTGGCTTTGCGAGGCGATCGGTGAGAAGTCTGGTGTCGCTGCCTCTATTGGCGCTGGACCCCCATCAGGATCACTATCAGCGGGCTCTCTTGAAGCGAGCACCAGCAGGTGAATGAAATGCAGCTTCGTCACCGCCTCGTGGGGCAAGGCAAAGGGGTAGAAGTCATGTTGACCCATGGCGCGTGACATGCCGTTGAGCATCATCGTCAGCAGGGTCCAGCGATTCAGAAAGGCCAGGAAACGCTCGGAGTCCGGGTGCTCGCACTGGTACAACCAGTCAGCGGTGAACGGGGTAAATTCAATCAGGCTGCTGTCAATCGTCAGGCCAAAGCTTTGTGCCGAGTCCACGGTATCAACCATGTGCATGTAGTGCGCCCAGCATTCTGCCCAGTCCTCCCAGGGGTGAATGCTGGCATAAGCACTGACAAAATGCTGCGGCCAGTCGGGGCGGGGCCCGTTTTCGTAGCTCTCTTTCAGGCTTGCGGCGTAGTCCTGGTTTTCGTCCCCAAACAAGGCACGAAACTTCTCCAGCCAAGGGGTGTCCCAGACCAGACGGTCCCAGTAGTAATGTCCAATTTCGTGCCGAAAATGCCCAACCAACGTGCGATAAGGCTCATTCATGGCCTGGCGCGCGGCCTCGCGGTGGGCATGGTCAGCCTCGGCAATATTCAGGGTGATCAAGCCGTCGTTGTGACCTGTCATGACGTGCGGGCCCTTGGACTCGGAGCGCAAAAAGTCAAACATTACACCGCGCTTGGTGTCCTCAGTTTCGCGCGAGGCCACGGGCAGGCCCATCACGAGCAGGGCCGATATCAGGCGCCGTTTGGCCAGCTCGACCCGGCCCCAGAGTTCACCGTTGTCAAGGTGCTTGGGGTCAGCGAGATCAGGAATGGTGCGGTTCAGGCGACAAGCCCGGCACAGACCCTGATGCTTGGGTTCCAGGCTGGACGGCACCAGCCAGTTGCAGGCAGCCGGCGTGTGCAGGTTGGCGCAGCGTCGATAGGTTGGGCCGTCGTCGTCCCAGAGGGTCCACGTATCCGATTTTTCAACGGGCTTCAACGGCAAGAGCCGGGCCTTTTCAGGGTGGTAGCCCAGTGGCGTACAACATGCTAAGCAAGTGCTGTTTCTGAAAAAAATCGGCCCACCACACTGGCAGAGGTAAGTACGGACTGCCTGCCCTAAGGCTGCATTAGTGAGGGATGGTGTGGTGTTGGTGGACAAAGTGGTCTCTCAGGCGGCCTATGCTCAGGCCAGGGGACGGGCAGGGGCGGGCCTGCAAAGGCGCGAAGTGTGCCACAGCGATCGCCGGGGCGGACGAAGTTTTAGGCGATCAACTGCGGTTGTAGGCGAAAAGTGCCTGTGTCCACCGTAAATATTGCGGATCAAGCTATAAATAGCGTAGCAAATGAGATGGGTCTGCTGCGTTTTTTTTCTGGCTTAAAACGGGACTTGATCGGTCGGGTATTTCCAGAAGTCTTTGAGCAAGTAACTCACGGGCATCTTTAACGTGGTGTTCTTTGGCGGAATGGGCTTCAAAAACCACTTGTCGTAGATCGGATAGATTTCTTTGCTCTGAATCAGCCGTCGCATCTCGTCATCCACCAGCTTCTTGAAGGCCGGGTCGTTCTTGGGCAGCATGATGGCCAAGGGCTCGGTGGTCAGGAATTTGCCGACGACTTTCAAAGCGTCCGGGTTGACGCGACCGGCGGCCAAACCGTAGAGCAGCACGTCGTCCATCACAAAGGCATCCGCCTCGCCTTGTTCGACCATCTCAACCGCTTTGAGGTGGTCGGGCGCTTCCAGTATCGTCACGCGCAGCAGGCGTTCCCGGTTCGCCTGTTCCGCCGCCTTCAACGGCGTGGACCCTTTGGTTGACACCAGCTTCTTGCCCTCCAGATCTTCAAGGCGGTCAAACGCGGAGCTGGATCGCACCAGCAGGCGCGCACCGGTGATGAAATGCGGAATGGTGAATGCCACCTTCTCGCGCCGCTCGGCATTGTTGGTGGAGGAGCCGCATTCAAGGTCGGCTTTGCCATCGGCGATGGTGGCAATCCGGTTGGCCGAAGTCACCATCACAAACTCTATCGTCATGTTCTTGGCACTGGTCTTCTGCCGCACAGCCTCTGCCAGCTTGAGGCAAAGGTCCATGGCGTAGCCCACCGGTTTTTTGTTTTCGTCAAGAAACGAAAAGGGTACGGAGGACTCACGGTGCGCAATCACGAGCTTGCCACCCGCCGCAACTCGCTCCAGCACGGTTTCGGCGTTGGCCGATACGACTGTCAGACTACCAACGACGACGCCCGTGAAGGCCAGGAGATGCTTCCAGTTTATTTTTTTCATGAGGGGCTCACTTCTTGATGGGAATGCGCACTGTACCGACTGCTGTCCGGCATGGCTAATGCCGACTGTCATCTTAAAGTATGCGTATAAAATATGGCAACGGGACAATCCCGCTCTGAAACCATGGCCAGTTTCGCCACTCGCCCCGTTCAATGACTGGGTTTTCCCGGATCGTGACGCACAGGGCACTGTGCCAGAATGCGCCATCATGTCCCCAAACGACCTTTGGCTTTCGCTTGTCACCGCTGTCAGTGTGTTGGTTGCGCTTGCGGTATCGATGGCTTACTGGGGCTTGATACAGCGCGCCAGCCGCACGGCGGTCCAGCTGGATCAGGTGTCATCAGAATTGGTCAACCTTCAGACTAACGATCCGGTGACCGGGATGCGAACACCCAGGGGCTTTGAGCGAGATCTGGACGAAGCATGTTGGCGAAGCGACTCGTCCGGCCAACCGGCGTGCCTTCTTTACCTCGACA
Organism: Rhodoferax sp. PAMC 29310; assembly: GCF_017948265.1. NCBI lineage: Bacteria > Pseudomonadati > Pseudomonadota > Betaproteobacteria > Burkholderiales > Comamonadaceae > Rhodoferax > Rhodoferax sp. PAMC 29310. The sequence continues at coordinate 3,566,533 of NZ_CP072852.1, forward strand.
TTGATTACTTTCGCGCCACGAATGAGGCTTATGGACGGACTGTCGGCGATCTCGTCCTGCAGGAGGTGGCGCAGCGCATCCAATCCACGCTATTGCCCGGTGCTGCGGTGGCGCGGTGGGTTGGGAATGAGTTTGCCCTGGTGGCTGATGTGTCGCTGACAGACGCCAAAGCGCTGGCGATGAAACTGCGCGCGGCCTTGGCCGTGCCGATTGCCAGGGCGGGCGGCGAGGTGCGATTGACCTGCTCGGTGGGTGTGGCAGCCTACCCCCACCATGGCTCCCGGCGTAATATTGTGGAAAAAGCGGCGCTGGCCATGCGCACCGTCAAGCTTCAGGGCGGCAATGGTTTTGCCGAATACGATCAACCCGCTGCGCAAGGGCGACGCGACTCGGCCCGATTGCTTCATGACTTGCGTTGTGCGGTGGAGCGCCAACAGCTTGAGTTGTTCTACCAGCCCAAGGTGGACGCGCGCACGCTTCAAATCACGGCGGTTGAGGCCTTGGTACGCTGGCACCACCCGCAACTGGGCACGCTCAGTCCTGACCGGTTCATTGGCCTGGCCGAGCGCTATGGCGTGATTCAAAGCCTGGGGCGTTGGGTGATTGAAGAGGCTTGCCGGCAAGCTCAAATTTGGCGGGGGCAGGGCCTGCGCATGCGAATCGCCGTCAATATCTCCGCCCATCAAATGCGGCAGGACGATTTTTTCCAGCACCTGATGGACGTTTTGAAACGCACGCAAACACCACCCTCTCGGTTCACCTGTGAAATCACGGAATCTATCGCCATGGAGGACACGGTGGCGACGATGCAAGTATTTGATCGCCTTGGCAAGCTGGGCATCCATGTCTCGATTGATGATTTTGGCACCGGCCACTCCAGTCTGGCCTCTTTGAAGCGGCTTCCGGCGAGCGAGTTGAAAATTGACCGCGCTTTCATCACAGATCTCGGCGTCAGCGAACATGCGCAGTTCATTGCACAAACCATCGTGGACATGGCCCATGAGCTCAAGCTCAAGGTGGTGGCAGAAGGCGTTGAAACTCGAAAACAACGCGACATTCTGGTCGAGATGGGGTGCGACGAGCTGCAAGGCTACCTGTTTGCCAAGCCCATGCGCGCCAATGAACTGGGCTTGTGGGCCGGTCGGGACCCCAGCGATGCTGAGCACTTGTTTCGGCCCTCACTGTTCTCCGAAACGCTGATTAACCCACTGGAGTGATCGCCCGGCGGCGGCCATGGGTGCGTTCGCCGGCGACAAGCCTCCTGAACAAGCGTCAGGCCAGGGCTTCCATGGTGATAGCCATGCCGCCCAGCACGGCATTGCCAGAGAGCGGGTCACGCCACTGGTCATCCAGCAGCGCGTTTAGGTTGGCTCCGGGGCGCTCTGCTGCCAGCGTCAATCGGGCGCCGGGCAGGTTGTGGCCCCACCCGTGCGGCAGGCTCACCACGCCGGGCATCATTTCCTCACTGATCTGCACCGGCGCTTCAATGTGGCGCGGGCCGCTGGCAATCCGGGCCAGTGCGCCATCCTTTAAGCCCAGCCGTTGCGCGTCCAAGGGGTGAACCAGGGCGGTGCAACGGAACGGGCCTTTGGCCAATATGGGCAGGTTGTGCATCCAGCTGTTGTTGGTGCGTACGTCGCGCCGGCCGATGATGACCAAATCAGGTGCGGGGCGCGCCAAATCGGCAGCGGCTCGAAGCATGTCGGCCACCAAAGAAGCAGGCGCCAGCTCCACCTTGCCGCTGGGCGTGCGCAGCATTTCGGGCAGGCGGGGCTTCAGTTCACCCAAATCAATGCCGCCGCTGGCGTTGGACGCCATCACTTTGGCCAACGTCAGCCCGTCGGGGCGCTGGCCAAAGCCGTCACCATAAGGCCCGCTTCGCAGCGCGACGTCCAGCGAGCGTTGGGGGCCTTTCAAACCTTGGGTGGCAAGTACCACGGCGTCGGCATGCTTGCCAAACAGGCGCTCTGCGTCCTCAGAAAACTGGGCATCGTCCAGGGCATTGGCGTCTTGCTGCGCGCCTTGGCCTTTGACAATCGCCGCCAACTTCAAAATGGTTTGCCACTCTTCAGGCTGATTGGCGGGTGGCGTGAGCACCGCCGGGCTGTAGCGCGCGTGGTTGCGCCATGACAGCTGGGGAAACGCCACGTCGTAATGAAACTCTTCCAGCGGCGACTGTCCCGGCAGGATCACATCCGCGTGTCGCGTGGTCTCATTCAGGTAAATGTCCATGCTGACCATGAAGTCCAGCGTGTCCAGCGCTGCCGCCAGGCGCGGTCCGTTGGGAGAAGACAGCACCGGGTTGGTCGCCACCGTGAACAGGGCGCGCACCTGGCCGTCACCGGGTGTCTCGATTTCTTCGGCCAGACAGGTGATGGGCAACTCGCCGTACACCTCGGGGGCGCCGCTGACGCGGGCCTGATGACGGCCGGTCGTGACACCTTTGCCAATGCCGGGCTTGCCGGCGGTGTTGGAGGCGAATGCGGCAGATTTTGCAAACAGCACGCCGCCGGGCAGGTCCAGATGACCGGTCAGGGTATTGAGCACGTCCACCAGCCAACTGGCCAGGGTGCCGTACTCCTGCGTGCAAGTGCCAATGCGGGCGTACACCGCTGCACGCGGTGTGCTGGCGAGTTGACGCGCCAGCGCGCGAATGGTGTCCGCGGCCATGCCACAGCGCGCGGCCGCCAGCTCGGGCGTGAACGGCGCCACCGTTTGGCGCACCTCGTCCACACCAACGACCCATTCGCTGACCGTGCCCAGCGTGACCCGGTCTTCCTCAAACAAGGTGTGCACCATGGCCGCCAGCAAAAACACGTCTGCGCCGGGACGAATGAAGTGGTGGGTGTCGGCCCGCGCGGCGGTTTCTGTGCGACGCGGGTCAATCACGATCAATTGGCCGCCGCGCGCTTGCAAGGCTTTGGCTTTGCTCTTGAAGTCGGGCACGGTCCACATGCTGCCATTGCTGGCCATGGGGTTGGCACCAATCACCAGCAGCAAGTCTGTGCGGGCAATATCCGGCAACGCCACCGAGAGCCAGTGGCCAAACATCAGGCCGCTGGCCAACTGCTTGGGCATTTGGTCCAGCGTGGAGGCCGAAAACACGTTGCGGGTGCCCAAGGCCCGCGCGAGCCTGCCGAAATAGGTCAACAAACCTATCTTGTGGGCGGACGGGTTACCCACCACCACGGCGCTGGCATCGCGTCCGTGTGCGGCCAAGAGCGGCGGCAGGCGGCGCTCAATCTCCGCAAACGCCTCATCCCAGGTGGCGGGCTCGTGCACGCCGTTGCGCTTGATCAACGGGGTGCGCAATCGGTCGGGGTCTTCGTGGAGGTCTTTCAGGGCCACCCCTTTGGGGCAGATATAGCCCGCACTGAACACATCCTGGGCATGGCCCCGGATGCTGATGACTTTGCCCTCATCCACTTTGATTTCCAGCCCGCAACAGGCTTCACACAGGGGACAAATGCGATGGTGGGTGGTTTCGGTCACGGGAGCCTCTTGGGATGAACTTGAAATCATTCGACATTGGCGCATGTCAGGTCGCCCTTGTCGAGAACTCAGGTGACAGTTTGGGCAAGACGGAGATAGAAAATTCAAATAACGGCTATTAATGGAATCAACCCAATGCCGTGCTGCGGTGCAATATGATTGATGTGTTCTTTCAATCAAACGTCATCAATCAATAGGAATAAAACAAATGTCCCTCATCAACACCGCAGTCATCGAATTCAAGAACGACGCCTTTCACAACGGCAAGTTCATCACCGTGTCCAACGAAAGCCTCAAAGGCAAGTGGAACGTGTTCATTTTCATGCCCGCCGCGTTCACCTTCAACTGCCCCACAGAAGTGGAAGACGCCGCTGACAACTACGCCGAATTCCAGAAAGCCGGTGCTGAGGTCTACATCGTGACGACCGACACCCACTTCTCCCACAAAGTGTGGCACGAGACCTCGCCAGCGGTTGGCAAGGCCAAGTTCCCCTTGATCGGTGACCCAACACACCGCTTGACCCGCGGTTTTGACGTTCACATCGAAGAAGAAGGTCTGGCACTGCGCGGCACTTTCATCATCAACCCCGAAGGCAAGATCGTGACCATGGAAGTCCATGACAACGCCATCGCCCGTGACGTCAAGGAAACCCTGCGCAAGCTCAAGGCTGCCCAGTACGTGGCCGCTCACCCCGGTGAAGTCTGCCCTGCCAAGTGGAACGATGGCGCCAAGACCCTCACGCCTTCGCTGGACTTGGTCGGCAAGATCTAAAGGGCTGGCCTCCAAGGCCGCCCACTGCGTGTAGCGACTGGCCCCTTAGGGGGCTGTGTTTTCCTTGCGGGAAACAGGTCGTAACGCAGGTCGCCGGACAGTGTCCTTGTGCAGGTGCGCAGGGATGTCCGGTTTTTTTATACCCAAAATATGGCTGTGGCGCCCGTAAAGCCTGCGCAACCAGCTATCAAGTTGATAGTAATAAGAGGAATCACCATGCTCGACGACACACTCAAATCCCAACTCGCCGCCTACCTGGAACGCGTGGCGCTACCGATCGAGATCGTGGCGTCCCTCGGTGCGGACAGCAACTCGGTTGAAATGCGCGATCTGTTGCAAACCATTCAAAGCCTGCGCAGCGACAAAATCTCCGTGGCCTACGACGGTCAAGACGCTCGCAAGCCCTCATTCAGCCTCAAACGTGCTGGCACGGACACCAGCCTGCGCTTTGCCGGCCTGCCTCTGGGCCATGAATTCACCTCGCTGGTGCTGGCCCTGTTGTGGAGTGGCGGTCACCCGCCCAAGGTGGAGCCGGACGTGATTGAGGCCATCAAGGGCCTGGATGGCGACTTCAATTTTGAGGTCTACATGTCCCTGAGTTGCCACAATTGCCCGGACGTGGTTCAGGCCCTGAGCCTGATGGCGATCTTTAACCCCAAGGTGAAGACCACCGTGATCGAGGGCGGCGCGTTTCAGGACGAAGTCACCTCCCGTGAAATCATGGCGGTCCCCAGCATCTACCTGAATGGCGCGCTGTTTGGAAATGGCCGCATGCTGGTGGAGGAAATTGTGGCCAAGCTCGACACCGGGGCTGCCCACCGCGATGCCGAAAAACTGACCGCCAAGGCGCCGTATGAAGTTTTGATCGTCGGTGGTGGGCCCGCTGGTGCCGCCGCCGCCGTCTACGCGGCACGCAAAGGCATTCGCACCGGGGTGGCCGCCGAGCGCTTTGGTGGCCAGACCAATGACACCATGGCGATTGAGAACTACATCTCCGTGCTGGAGACCGATGGTCCCAAGTTTGCCACCGCGCTGGAGGCCCAAGTCAGGCACTATGACGTTGAAATCATGAACCTGCAGCGCGCAGACAAGCTCATTCCCGCGTCAGAACCCGGTGGTCTCATCGAGATTCAATTGGCCAACGGCGGCATGCTCAAAAGCCGCAGCGTGATCTTGTCAACCGGTGCGCGCTGGCGCAATGTGGGTGTGCCCGGCGAAGACCAGTACCGCAACAAAGGCGTGGCCTATTGCCCGCATTGCGACGGCCCCTTGTTCAAGGGGAAAGATGTCTCGGTGATTGGTGGGGGCAACTCGGGCGTCGAGGCGGCCATTGACCTTGCAGGACTCGTCAAGCACGTGACCCTGGTGGAGTTTGCCGGTCAACTCAAGGCTGACGCCGTTTTGGTTCGCAAGCTCAAAAGCCTGCCCAATGTCACCATTCACACCAACGCGCAAACCACGGAGATCACCGGCGACGGCCACAAAGTGAATGGCTTGAGCTACAAGGACCGCGCCACCAGCGAGGTCCACCATGTGGCACTGGAAGGCGTGTTCGTCCAGATTGGCCTGGTACCCAACACCGAGTGGCTCAAAGGCACGCTGGAACTCAGCAAGCATGGTGAGATCGTGGTGGACGCCCGTGGCCAAACCTCTTTGCCCGGTGTGTTTGCCGCGGGCGACGTGACCACCGTGCCGTTCAAGCAAATCGTGATTGCCGCCGGCGACGGTGCCAAGGCCGCGCTGAGCGCGTTTGACTACCTGATTCGCTCCACGCCGGTGCTTGTGCCGCCCCTGGCAACCGAGGCAGTGCAGGAGGTGGCAGTCGCCGCATAACGGGCAGGCGCTCACCTGGCAACGGCCCCGTTCGCGTTCGCGACGGGGCCGTTTTTCTTTAGGGGGTGTCTGTCAGCAACTGGCGCAGCACATATGGCAGGATGCCGCCGGCGCGGTAGTAGTCCACCTCAATCGGCGTGTCGATACGCAGGGTGGTCACCACCCGCTGCTCGGTGCCGTCCGCTCGGTGAATCACCAGCGTGGCTTCGCTTTGCGGCGTCAGGGCCGCATCGGGCAGCACATCGATCACCTCGCTGCCGTCCAGGCCCAGCGTTTCCCAGGAGTCGCCGTCTTTGAACTGCAGCGGCAGCACGCCCATGCCAACCAGGTTGGAGCGATGGATGCGCTCAAAACTCTTCGCCACCACGGCCTTGATGCCCAGCAGCAGCGTGCCTTTGGCCGCCCAGTCGCGGCTCGACCCCGTGCCGTACTCCTCGCCCGCCAGCACCACCGTGGGCGTGCCGTCTTTCATGTACTGCATGGCGGCGTCGAAAATGGACATCTTTTTGCCTTGCTGCGGGCCTTCGCTCTGAAACAGCGTCACACCGCCTTCCTCGCGCGAGCCGTCGGCGGTGGGTGGCACCATCAGGTTCTTGATGCGCACATTGGCAAACGTGCCGCGCACCATCACGTCATGATTGCCGCGCCGCGCGCCGTAGCTGTTGAAGTCTTGCTTCATGACGCCATGCTCGCGCAGCCAATGGCCGGCGGGTGAACTTTCCTTGATGGCGCCGGCCGGCGAGATGTGGTCGGTGGTGATGGAGTCACCAAACAACGCCATGATGCGCGCGCCCTGCACGGCAAATCCGTTCGCACTCTTATTACTGCCATTTTGGCCTTTAGCCCCTGTTCCGCCTTCAGAAGATGCTTCTTCTTTGATAGCAAAATCAGCAAAAAACGGCGGCTCCGCAATGTAGGTGCTGGTGGGCCAGGTGTAGGTGTCGCCCTCGACGCCCTGAATCTGGCTCCAGCGCTCTCCCGGCTCGGTCTTGACCTTGGCGTAGTTCTCGCGGAAGGCCTTGCCGTTCATGGCGAACTTCATCAGGGCGTGGATTTCCTCGCTGGTGGGCCAGACGTCGGCCAGATGCACGTCTTTGCCATCGGTTCCCTGACCCAGCGGCTGTGTGGTGATGTCTTTGAGCACCGTGCCGGCAAGCGCGTAGGCCACCACCAGCGGCGGGCTGGCCAGAAAGTTGGCCTTGATGTTGGGGTGGATACGTGCCTCGAAGTTGCGGTTGCCCGACAACACCGCGGCGCAGATCAAATCGTGGTTGTTGATGGCCTCGTTCAACTCGGTCGTGAGATCGCCCGAGTTGCCGATGCAGGTGGTGCAGCCATAGCCGGCCAGTGCAAACCCCAGCTTTTCCAAGTACGGCATCAGTCCTGTTTCGGTCAGGTAGGCGGTCACGATGCGCGAGCCCGGCGCCAGCGAGGTCTTGATGTGCGGCTGAACACTCAGACCCGCCTCAACCGCCTTTTTCGCCAGCAGGCCGGCGGCGAGTAGCACGCTGGGGTTGGAGGTGTTGGTGCAACTGGTGATGGCGGCAATCAGCACGTCGCCATGTCCCACGCTCACCGAGCCATCGCCCTCGCCGGGCAGCTCACACACCGGCTCGGCCTTTGACGCAGCGGCCTCGGCGGCTTCCAGCGTCGGGCGGTTGCTGATCATTTCATCCACATTGCGCTCGGCACCGGGTTGTGGTGCCTGTGCTGGTGCAGGCGGTGCGGCCGAGACGTCGGTTTTGCATTCCAGCGCAAAGCGCTGCGTCAGTCGTTCGGCGCTCTGGTTAAAGCCGCTCTCGGCATTGGGTTTGCTGAACAGTGAACTGAACTGACCCGCCACCTTGCCCAGCTCAATGCGGTCCTGCGGGCGCTTGGGGCCGGCCAGGCTGGGCGTGACGCTGCCCAGGTCCAGCGTGACCACCTGCGAATAGTCGATGTCGCCTGCGCGCGGAATGCCAAACAGACCCTGCGCTTTGAAGTAAGCCTCAAAGGCTTCAATTTCTTCCTCGGTGCGACCGGTGCCGCGAAAGTAGTCGATGGTTTTTTCATCCACCGGAAAGAAGCCCATGGTGGCGCCGTATTCGGGCGACATATTGCCGATGGTGGCGCGGTCAGGCAGTGCGAGCGTGCGCGTGCCTTCGCCAAAAAACTCGACAAACTTGCCCACCACCTTGTGTTGGCGAAGCAGTTCGGTCACGGTTAACACCAGGTCGGTGGCGGTGACGCCCTCGCGCAGTTGGCCTGTCAGTTCCATACCCACCACGTCGGGGGTCAGCATGTACACCGGCTGGCCGAGCATGGCCGCTTCGGACTCGATGCCGCCCACGCCCCAGCCGACCACGCCAATGCCATTGATCATGGTGGTGTGGCTGTCGGTGCCCACCAGGGTGTCGGGGTAGTAAACACCATCCGGCGTCTTGTGCACGCCGCGTGCCAGGTACTCGAGGTTCACCTGGTGCACGATGCCAAAACCGGGCGGCACCACCTTAAACGTGTCAAAGGCCTGCATACCCCACTTCATGAACTCGTAGCGCTCCTGGTTGCGCTGGAACTCAAGCTTCATGTTGATGTCGAGCGAATTCTTCTGCCCGTACGAGTCCACCATGATGGAGTGGTCGACCACCAGGTCCACCGGCACCAGTGGTTCGATCTTTTTTGGATCAAACCCCAACCGCTTGGTGGTGCTGCGCATCGCCGCCAGGTCGGCCAGCAAGGGCACGCCCGTGAAGTCCTGCAGCACCACGCGCGAGACCACAAACGGAATTTCTGCCGTGCGCGGCGCCTGGGGCTTCCACTGCGCCAGTTCTTCCACATGCTCGGGGCAGACCTTGAGTCCATCACAGTTGCGCAGCACCGACTCAAGCACGATGCGGATAGAGACCGGCAGCCGGCTGACCTGCGGAAACTGCTGTGCCAAGCTGGGGAGCGAATAAAACTGGCCTGTCACCCCTGACGCCGTCTGAAACTGGGCCAGGGTGGAAGAAAAAGCGTGGGGCTTGGACGGTGAGGACAACGTGGTCATGACTACCTCCTGAAAATGTGGGGTCGAAAATTCAACCCCACAAGCCCCAGTATGTCACCCCACATGGGCGCCGCTTAACCCGCACTCCGAGTGTGGATTGCCTGATTTGCGCCGGATTGACGCCCCCGTTGGGCGATGGGTGGTGCGCCCCCGGTGGGCGCGGCACGACCCGGTGGCCGCGTTTTTTCCCTATGAAGGCACACGCAATGAATGAGGCCAGGAAGTCGTGCGAAGGAGCGCTCGTACTGGTTTTGGCGTCAGTTTGCACGCACCCCGGTGTCAAAACCGGCCTGTTAGGATGAACGCATGACCATCAAACCAAGAGTAGAGCTCTGTGTTGCGGGTCTCGTGTATTTCGAGGTCTTTGTGCCAGGCGGGGTTGTGCCTCCGCCCGGAGAGGAAGTGTTTGTCCCCAGCCTTCGGCTGGGACTGGGCGGCGGGCTGAACACGGCTTCAGTCGCGGCGGCCTTGGGGCTGGACGTCGTTTTGGCGCACCCCCGTGGTGAGGGACTGGCAGACAGCGCCATCGCCCACAAAACCCAACAACTCGGTATCCCGACCCTGAACTGGGCGGCCCAACCCAACCCGGCGGTGTCGCTTGTCTTCTCAGGCTTGCAAGACCGCTCGTTCGTGAGCGCGGCCGACTTCGGTGCCCTTGCTCTTTGCCCTGACCTGCCTGAAGCCCGTTGGATTCACGTGCCCGGCTTGCTGGAGGCCCGCCATCTGGCCGAGCCCTTGGCCCGTGCCCGAGCGACAGGCGCGCGAATCAGTGTGTCTGGCAGTTGGGCCCCGGATGAACTGGCAGCACTCAGCACGCTGACCGACCAGCCGTGGGACTTGCTGATCCTCAACGACAAAGAGGCTGCTTTTGCGGCTGACGACCCCAAACTGGCGCCGGATCGCCTTCAGGGGGCAGCCCGCAACGTGGTTGTCACGCTCGGACCCGACGGCGCCTTCGGGCGCCTTGACGGCGCTTGGGTGAGTGCGGACGCGGTGCCGGTCGCTGCGGTGGATTTCACGGGTGCGGGAGACGCTTTTTGCGCCGGTTTGTTGGCTTCACTAGTAATAGGCGTCACGGGTGACGCGGCGCTCAGCCATGGCTGCCGGGTCGCTGCCCGACTCTTGACCCAGGCCGGTGGTGTGGTTGATGACCCCGCCACCTTGGCAGACTTGAAAGGAATCACTTGATCAAAGAATTTGTAATTTTGGGCGGCGGTAGCGCCTACACCCCGGGCCTGTTGCAAGCCCTTATTCACCAGGGTGACAGCCTGGGGCTGACGCGTGTGCGTTTGTACGATACCGATGCCGAGCACCTCGAACTGGTGGGGCGTCTGGGCCAGGCCATGGCCCGCAGTGCGGGCGTCCACTTCACGGTGGAAACGGCAGACACGCTGGAGGCGGCCGTGCGCGGCGCGGACGCGGTGCTGAACAGCACCCGACCGGGCGGATTTGCCGCGCGCCGCATTGACGAAACCTTGCCCCTGAGCCTGGGTATTCCGGGACAGGAAACGGTCGGACCCGGCGGGTTCTTCTTTGCCCTGCGCTCGGTGCCCGAGGCCTTGCGCGTGGCCGACATGCTGGAAAAAGTGGCGCCACAAGCGCTGCTGCTTAACTACACCAACCCCAGCAACATCGTCACCCAAACCCTGGTCAACCGGGGCGGCGTGCGGGTGCTGGGCTTGTGTGATCAGTCCGAGGAAGACCTGCTTGACTTGGCGCATGCGCTGGGGCATGCCGGTCAAGCAGTCGACTTTCGTTGCAACGGCCTGAACCATGCCACTTGGTACAGCGAGATGCGCTTTGGCGGCCAAGCCGTCACCGAGTTTCCCGCTACCCTGCAGGCGCCGCCCGGCCTCAACGCCGAGCACTGGCTGCGTTTTGAGTTGTCGCTCAAAATGGCGCGGGAAACCCCCGGCTTCTGGCCCAACTCCTACCTGCCGTATTACATGGCGCCCGAACGCTTTGTGGCGCTGTCGCAAAGCGAAGGCCCGCGCAGCGACGCCATCGTGGCCAAGCTGCCCAGCTACTACGCTCATTTCCGCGAAGAAGCCGTCAAGGACACCCCGGTTCTGACCCATCACCGGGGCACGGCCGGCTTTGGTGACCTGGCCGTCACCGTCATCCAGGCCCTGAAACAGGCGCAAGGTGGGTCGCTCGTGCTGAACGTTGAAAACCAGGGCACAACGGCCTTGTTTGCCCCCACCACCGTGGTCGAAGCACGCGGCAACTTGGGTCCTGAGGGCTGGACGCGTTCCGCCGCGCCCGAGGTGCCGCTGGACCACACCGGCTTGCTGCACCAGTTGGAAAACTACCAGCACCTGGCGGCCGAAGCCGCCCGCACCGGCAACCAGGCCACCATTTTGAAAGCCCTGGCCGCCAACCCGCTGGTGGGCACCACGGCGAAGGCCGAAGCCTTGTGGGCGTTGGCCCGGGCGCAATACGGCGCGCTGCTCCCCATGCTCGCATGAAGGCGACGTCACTGGCCACGGCCGTGCCATGGGACGACATTGAGCGCGTCGTCATTTTGTCGCCGCATCTGGATGATGCCGCGCTCAGTTGCGGCGGCTTGCTCGACTTTTTGTCCACCCGCCAGGCTGGCGCGTTGGTTATCAGCATCTACTGCGGCAACCCGCCTGCCGTGAAGAACGGTGACGGCACGTTGCGCACGCCGCAACGCAAGGGCTTCGTCAACCCCCGCCTGCGTCGCCAGGAAGACCGGGCGGCCATGCACGCCTCCAACACCGACTTTGTTCACCTGAGTTTTCCGGACAATATTTACCGGCGCAGCCCCACCACCGACCAGTTCATTTACCGCCATGCCCACGAACGTTGGTCCGCCCCGCGCGTGGACGACATGGGTCACGTGGAAGAGTTGTACCTGGTGCTCCGGCGGCTCAGCCTGAACCTGGGTCGCATGCTGCTGGTCAGCCCCATGGGCATTGGCCAGCATGTGGACCACACCATCGTCGCCCGCGTGGCGCTGCGCCTGGCCGAGCAAGGGGCGTCGCTGCTCTTTTACGAAGACTTCCCCTACGTGGTTGACCCCGCCATTGGCAGCGGCACCCATGACGACCCACGCCAAGCCTTGCAACGCCTGGACCGTGCGCCCTCGGCCTGTCTGGCGCTGCCCGTCAATGTGGACGCCAAAGCCGCATTGATCGGTCACTACGGCACCCAAATTCCCGCCCTCTTCAAAGACGAGGCCGGCCTGCTGAAGGCCCTCCAAGTGCGTCAGCACGGCGGCCAACCCTGCGAGTTCTACTGGAAGACCCGGGAACTGCGCCCCACCCGAAAGGAACCCACATGACCATTCAAAGTTTTATGAAACAGGAGGCCCTGGAAACCCCCGCCATGCTCCGCCGCGAGGCCGCCCACTGGGAGGCTCAGGCCACCACCCTTCGCGCACAGGCCGCTTCGCGCCCGCAGGTGGCACTCATTGGCCGGGGCAGCTCCGGCAACGCCTGCACTTTTGCCTCGTACTTGATGATGCTCAAAAGCGGGCGTCACCCGGTCGAGTTTCGTCCTTGGGTCACCACCCAGAACTTGCCCGAGGCCGACTGGAGTGACACCGTGGCCTACGCGTTTTCAGCCTCCGGCCACAGCGTGGATGTGTCCGAGGCCCTGCGCTGGCTGAAATCCCGTGGTGCACTGGCGATTGGCGTGACCGGCTCGGACGCCACGGAACTTCCGCTCCTGGAGCATGCCGACGGCGTGTTTCGCCTGAACTGTGGGCCGGAGAAAGCCGTGCCCGCCACCAAGAGTTTCACCGCCCAGTTGTTCGCTGCCGCCGCACTGGCTGGCTACCCCATGGCACAAGCCGCTGAGCAAACCGCGCAAGCCATGGAAGCCATCGTGAGCAGCGACAAGGTCGACACACTGGCCACTTTCTTGCAGGGCGCCCGCACTGTTGCCTGGCTGGCACGCGGCCCGTCCTACGCGGGCGCGCTGGACGCCGCCCTGAAAGCGCAAGAAAGCCTCGGCCTGCCGGCAGTGGCCTATTCCACCGCCGAGTTTTTGCACGGGCCCATTGCCATGTTTCACCGCGAAGACCGGGTCGTTCTGTTCTCTGGCGCAGACGAGCCCATGGACAGCAAGCAGGCGGTGGTCAACACCTTGCTCTCGCGCGGCGTGCCTTTCATCACCATTGGCACCGACACCACCCGCGAGGCAGGCTTGCCGCTGCAACTGCCGGACGAGCGCTGGGCCCGCACCCCCGTGCTGGCCTTTCTGGCCCAGCTGGCCTGCGCGGAACTGGCCGAACGCATGCAACTCGACGCCGACGCCCCGGCGGACCTGAAGAAGGTCACCCTCACCCGCTGAGCGGGCACCGCCTGCCGGGCGCTTTGGGCTGGGTATGGTTTAAATATGCCTTTTGCGCTAGTCCTGTATGCGTAAGTAGCTATCAAAATAATAGTTTTTTAGCGCAGAACCAAGGTCCCCCGGGAGGGGCGGGCCTGCTGAGGTACGCCAGACGCCAATCGGTTTGTCATTGGGGCAGGCGGGTTTAGACCCAAAGCGGTCTGTCACATTGCAATAACGAGTTGCCATTTCTGTCGTTCAGTTAAAGTCCGTGCCCTCAGGGTGAGGGTTGCCCCTGTCGAGCGCTTCGCATCTCAAGAAGTGTCGGTTTCTCAGTAGCTTGGTTTGAAAAAACATCATCTGGGGCTTTTGGGGGATGGCGGCTGATGCTGCTGGGCGAGCTTTGGCTTAAAAAAAGAGGAAAAAATATGCTGTTAACTGATATCGCCGTCGAGCACACGCGGGTGTCCAAAAAGGATGGCGTTCGTCAGACTTATCTGCTGCATCCGTTTACCAATACGCAGCGAGATACGCTGGGTAAATTCGAGATCGTTCGTGACGTTCGTGAGCCAGGGTTCAAAGAAGTTAAACGCTCAGCCTTCGTGTCGTTTCAACAATTGGCGGAGTTGTATGCGAAAGGCGTCCTCGAAAAATTCGGGTTTTCCGTTCGCATGTGTCCGGGTCAGGGCACGTACCCCGTTGCGAATCCCGCAAAAAAGATACTGCCAACCAGCATCAAGCCAGGCTCATCATTCGACCTGGCGGTGCAAAAGGTGGATGTATCAAAACCCGCTGTTCGCGAACTGAGAGACGCTTTGCTTCGCACCTACGTCAAACTTGAAGGGTAATGGCGCCAATTAATGGCCTGCCCACCCTTGAAAACCAATCACTCGAAGCCCCATGGCGTCAATCTGTCTTCCACGGCGCTGGGTGGGAACAAACTCAGAAAATAGCGTTTTAGTCAATGAGGTCCTTCGTGAATCCATCCCTTGCCCATGTCGAACTCGTTGCCGCTTTCAGGAGGGCGCAGGCTGATGCGGCTCACAAGTTTGGATTGATCCAAACGGTTGCAAAGAAGGGCCCCGTGGCCATTCAAGTGGCCATCGAAACTGCGGCAAAGGCCGCAAAGCGCCGGGACTCCTATGCCAAGAAGCTGACGGCTTTGGGCGTGGTTCTCAAGGACTGAGCGAGGCTGACCGCCGCACGGCCGACAGCCGGTTTTTATGCCTGGCCCGGCACCTCCCATTGGCCGCTGCGCTCGGAGCGGATCAGGGCGTCGATGACGTGCATGTTCTGAATGGCGTCGTCCAGGCCGTAGGGCAGCGGCAGTTCTCCGCGAATGACCTGGGCGAAGGCGTCGCCTTGCAAGGTGTATTGATCGCAGGGCGCCAAGGTGTGGATCACCGCATTGCAACCTGCAGGCAAGGCGCCGTCGTCGGTGAAAAGGCGTGTGGAGCCGTTGGCGGGCGCGTTGAACGGGACTTCGATTTCCAGCCGCTGGCGGGTGCCCACCAAGTGGAGACGTTGGTAGGGTGTGGACTGGGTGGAGACGGTGAAGTCCAGGCGGCGACCATTGCCAAAGTCGAGCACGGCGCTGACCGTGCGGTCGGTCTGGAACGTTGGGTCCCGGTCCACCAGTGCCATCACCCGAACGGGCTCGGCCTCGAACATAAAGCGCCCGGCCACGATGGGGTAGCAGCCAATGTCGTACAACGCGCCGCCCCCGGTCTCGACCCGGTTGCGGATATTGTCTTGCTGCACATTGAAGTAGGAGAAAAATGCCTGCACGGTGCGTAACTCACCCAGGCTGCCGTTGCGCACCATCTCGCGCGCCTTGAGCCACTGGGGGTGAAAGCGCACCATGAAGGCTTCCATGATGTGCACCTGGCCGGCCACTTCGCGCAGGGCGGCGGCCTCATTGGCGTTCATGGCAAACGGTTTTTCGCACAGCACATGTTTGCCCGCCCGCGCTGCAGCCAAAGTTAGTGGCACATGAAGGTCGTTGGGCAGCGGGTTGTAGATGGCCTCAATGCCGGGGTCTTCCAGCAAGGCTTCGTACGACCCATAGGCTTTGCCAATGCCCAAGCTGGTAGCCACGCTTTGGGCGTTCGACAGGTCGCGCGAGGCAATGGCATCCACGCTGCAGAACTCGCTTTGTTGAAGGGCTGGAATGACTTTCTCTCGCCCTATCTTGGCCGTGCTCAGCACGCCCCAACTGACTTTTTTCATGGTAAAAATTCTCGCATTGTGTGGCCTTGATTTAGGGCCTACAGGTAGGTGTTCAACAGGTTTTCCAGGCGCTCCTGCCGGCCGGACACGGGCAGGCTGTCCGTGTTGTGGGCCACCACGTGCGCGGCCACGGCGTCCAGGGTCATTTTGCCGTTCATCAGATCCTGGCCAAAGGGCGTGGCCCAGCCCGCGTAACGGGCTTCTGTCAACTGCGCCAACTGGTCGTTCTGAATCATCTTCTCAGCGATCAGGAGCGCGCGGGCAGAGACGTCCATACCACCAATGTGACCGTGGAACAAGTCCTCCGGGTCGATGGACTGACGACGGACTTTGGAGTCAAAGTTCAGCCCGCCGGTGGTGAAGCCGCCGCCTTTCAAAATCAAGTACAACGCCAGGGCGGTTTCCGGGATGTTGTTGGGGAACTGGTCGGTGTCCCAGCCGCACTGCATGTCGCCGCGGTTCATGTCGATGGAGCCGAAGATGCCCAAATCAATGGCAGTGGCGATTTCGTGCTCGAAGCTGTGGCCGGACAGCGTGGCGTGGTTGGCTTCGATGTTGACCTTGATTTCCTTCTCCAGGCCGTAGCGGCACAGAAAGCCGTAGACGGTGGCGGTGTCAAAGTCGTACTGGTGTTTGGACGGCTCGCGGGGTTTGGGCTCCAACAGGATGGCGCCTTTGAAACCGATTTTGTGTTTGTACTCCACCACCATGTTCAGGAAGCGGCCCATCTGGTCCAGCTCTTGCCCGATGCGGGTGTTGAGCAGGGTCTCATACCCTTCACGCCCGCCCCACAGCACGTAGTTTTCACCGCCGAGCTTGAGGGTGGCGTCCATCGCTTCTTTCACTTGTAAGGCGCCCAGTGCAAAGATTTCCGGGTTGGGGTTGGTGGATGCGCCTGACATGAAACGGCGGTGGCTGAACAGGTTGGCTGTGCCCCACAACAGCTTCATGCCCGTGGCTTCTTGCTTGGCACCCAGCACATCAACCATTTCATGCAGATGGTTCACGCTGTCACGCGGCGTGGCGCCTTCGGGGGCGACGTCGCGGTCGTGAAAGCAGTAGTAGGGCGCGCCCAGCTTGGCAAAGAACTCAAAGGCCACGTCGGCCTTGGCTTTGGCCGCGGCCATGGGGTCGCTCATGTGGTGCCAGGGGCGCTGAAAGGTGTCGCCGCCAAAAGCGTCCAGCCCGTTCCAGCAGAAGCTGTGCCAGTAGCAGGATGCAAAGCGCAGGTGCTCGGCCATGGGCTTGCCCAACACCACGCGGTTTTTGTCGTACCACTTGAAGGCGAGCGGGTTGGTGGCGTTGGGCCCCTCAAAAGCGATGGGCGGGATGTCGGCAAAGTAAGAAGTCATGGGGTTCCTCGTCAAAAACAGTGAAAAATCAATTGAAGGGGTGTGATCAGGCGGCGGTGGGGCTGGCGTAGAGCGAGCGAAAGCGGGCGTAGCGGCTGGCCAGCATGTCTTGCTCTAGCGCGTCGGGCCGGTAGTTGGATACCACTTCCGGGCTCAGGCACACCGTGTCCTGAGTGGCGCCAGTCGCCAGCCACGCCAGACGCGCTGCGCCCAGAGCGCCGCCCACGGCCGAGCTGCCATGGGTCACTACCTCTACATTCAGGGCCGAGGCCAGTTGTTGCGCCCACAGCGCACTGCGGCTGCCTCCACCCACCAGGGAGAGGCGTTGCACGGTGCTGCCGGCCGCGTTGAGCGCGGTCAAGCCATCTTTGAGCCCAAACGTCACGCCTTCAATGACCGAGTAGCCCAGGCGGGCCGCATCGGTGTCAAAGCTCAGGCCATGAAAACTGCCACGCACTTGCGCGTCGTTGTGCGGGGTGCGCTCGCCGCCCAGGTAGGGAAGAAATACAGGAGCAGCCGCACGTTGCGCCAGGGTGAGTGTCTCGGCTTGAGCGGCCAGGGCCCCTTCAGAAGGTTGGCCCAACAGGCTGGTGACCCACTGCAGCGAACTGGCGGCGGACAACATCACGCTCATCTGGTGCCAACGCTTGGGCAGCGCATGGCAAAAGGCATGGGTGGCGCTGGCGGCGTTGGGCTGGTAGCTGGGGGTCACCACAAACAGCACGCCGCTGGTGCCCAGGGACAAAAAGCCCTGGCCCGCGTCCACCGCGCCCATGCCCACAGCGCTGGCGGCGTTGTCGCCGGCGCCACCGGCCACCACGATGCCGGGCTGCAGACCCAAGGCGTGGGCCACGTCGGCTTTGAGTTGACCACCGGCTTCACTGCCTTCGACCAGGCGCGGCATGTGGGCGGTGGTGAGGTTGGTGAGGGCCAGCAGTTGGTCCGACCAGGCGCGCTGTTGCACATCCAGCCAGAGGGTGCCGCTGGCATCCGACAAATCGGTCACGTAGTCGCCGGTGAGCATCAGGCGCACATAGTCTTTGGGCAGCAGCACTTTGGCCACGCGCTTGAACAGCTCGGGCTCATGGCGGGCGACCCAGCGCAACTTGGGCGAGGTGAAGCCGGGCATGGCCAGGCTGCCGGCCAGCGCGGTCAGGTCCGGGCACTCGGCCATCATCTCGGTGCATTCGGTGGCGCTTCGGGTGTCGTTCCACAAAATGGCGGGACGCAAGACCTGGTCCTGGGCGTCAAGCAACACGGCGCCGTGCATCTGACCCGAGAGGCCAATGCCCTGTATCGCCGCGAATTCAGCGGGATGGCTTTGGCGCAATTGAGCCAGTGCCAGTTGCGTGGCCTGCCACCAGTCAGCCGGGGCCTGCTCGCTTTGGCCAGGGTGGGGGCGGGACACCTGAAGGGGGGAACCGGCCGAGCCAATCACCTGGTGGTTGGGCGCGAGCAGAAGCGCTTTGACTTCCGAGGTGCCGATATCAATGCCTAAATACATGAGAGTTCCTAGGGTTTGAGTTCAAGAGTTTTCGGTGTCGTCCGGCGTGGACGCCACCAGCAGGGGAGTGCGCGTGTGCATGGGGCGCAGTTCGTGGTGCAGTACCAGGGCGGCCGCGCCCACAGCGGAGGCCAGCAGTCCAAACCGGGCCGGTCGCAACGTGGGGGCGACCATGCCTGCGCTGTCGGCGTAAGCCTGCAAACTGGCCTGTGCCACGGGCAAAATGGCCGGGTAACGCTCACAAGAGGGCCCACCGACCACCAGCACACGGGGGTTGAAGGTCGTCCACAAGTTTTGCAGCACCACGCCCAGATAACGCCCGCCTTGCGCGGGGTCCGGCAATTGGGCCAAGGCGCGCGCGCCGAAAAAAGTTTCCGCACAGCCTTGTCGCCCGCAGGAGCAACGCATTCCGTCCACTTGCAAAATGCTATGCCCGATCTCACCCGCCATGCCTTGGGCACCGGTGAACAGGCGGTCATTCAAGACAATGCCGGCACCCACACCCGCGCCGCAACTCACAAAGATCAGCGAGTCCTGGGCGTCTCCGGGCGAGAACTCGTATTCGCTCAGGGCAGCGGTGTCGGCTTCGTTTTGCACATGCACCGCCACCTCGGGCACGCCGGCCAGGCTGAGGGCCTGGGTTATCAGCGGCACAAAGTCCACATTGCGCCAACCCAGGTTGGGCGCGAAGCGCAGCACACCGGTGGCGTCATCAAACGCGCCGGGCAGGCCAATGCCAATGCCGGTCAGGCGCACCTGGCGCTGCGGCAGCTGCGCGCAGGCTTGGGCCACCAGTTGTGCGGCTTGCTGGCAAACGGCCTTTGGCGCGGTGTCTGCCAAGGGTTCTTCCACGGACCAGAACACCTCGCCGGTGATTGAAATGCCCACCACGCGCAGCGCCTCTACCGCCACTTCCACACCAATCAGGCCCCGGGTGGTGCCGTCCAGGTGCAGCGGGGTCGAGGGCCGCCCCTGGCCGCTGGCCGGTGTGACACTGGTTTCTGACAACCAGCCTTCGTCAATCAACTCCCGCACCAGCAGGCTCACGGTTGATTTGGTCAGCCCGCTGGCCTGCGCCAGCTGGGCCCGCGACAGGCCGCTTTGGGCCCGCAGCAGGCGCAGCAACACGCTGCGGTTGATGCGTTTGACTAGTTGTTGGTCGCCGGTGGTTTTCATGGTGTTGCAGCGTCAGTGCTCAGCGGGTGAGCGCCTGGGGTTTGCCGTCAGGATGTTTGTCAGCGATGGTCATGTCAAGAACTTCGTCCTGGGTGACATTGGGTGTGCGGTAGGTGCGTACGAAGCGGATTCGTCCATCTTCCAGCGCTCTTCCTGAAAGTTGGGCCAGCTCACGCTCACAGCCTGTGCGAACACGCCTGTCGCGGCGAGGCTCAGTGTCAATGCGGTCAATGTGGTTTTCAGTGCCATCAATGCCTCTGCTTGTTGGCCTTTAGTTTGGAAAAATCACGCGATCATCGTGTCGTCATGAATGCAACTCGATAAATTTAGTATGTTCGACGAACTAATTATGAGTCACGCGACTTAGAAATGGTGTTGGTAGAAACCCGAGGTAATTTTTCCATCAAACTTATTTGAGCTAATTGCCGTTTGAATAAAGTGAAATGCTACTGAAATGAGAGCGAATTTCGCTTGTTTGGTATGGGATGGAGGGTTATTTGTTATGCAATTGAGTCAGGGCATCACGCCATGGTCCGAAAACCATTGCGCTAGATACAGATTACATGTGTTTAGGTGTGATAGCAGTTGACAAACGGTGAGTCGCGCGATCAAATTGATGGGACTGCCCGGCCTTAATTTTTCTTTGATGCCGCTTGGTCCACCTGAACGGAATACATAATGAACAAAATCCAACGTCTTCTTTCTACGGCCTTGATCGCCAGCGTGACCTTGGCCGGTTTCCCCGTGGTGGCGCAAGCCAGTATCGTGGGGACCGATGAAGTGGTGAGCAGTGCTGCCGGCAGCTCGGCGCGTGGCGCAGTGGACCAGTTTTTGGCCCGCACCGATGTACGCGACGCCATGCAGGCCCAAGGTGTTAGCCCGCAAGCGGCCCTGGCGCGTGTGAACGCCATGTCTGACACTGAGGTCGCTCAACTAGCGGGCCGTATTGATCAGGCTCCGGCCGGCGGCGACGTGTTGGGCATTTTGTTCACCGTGTTCATCGTCTTGCTGGTGACCGATGTTCTGGGATTTACCAAGGTCTTCCCGTTCACCCGCGCGGTTCGATGAGCGTCTGGCGAGCCCGCAGACGCGGCCTCGCCCTGACCGGGCTGCTGGCGGCCGCCGCTCTTTTGGGCGGTTGTGCCACGGCCCAGATGGCTGCATTGGGTGCCGCTTGGCCCGGAGAGCTGCCGGCTCGCGTTGAACTCTCCCATGTGCCTTTCTTCCCTCAAGAAGACTACGAGTGCGGACCTGCCTCCCTGGCCATGGTGGCCGGGGCTGCGGGTGTGCAGCTGTTGCCCGCCGAATTGGTCGATCAGGTTTACCTGCCCGGCCGCCAAGGCTCGCTGCAGCAGGAAATGATGACCGCCACCCGGCGCCAGGGCTTGCTGGCTTACCCATTGCTTCCCCGTGTAGAAGACGTGCTGCGTGAAGTGGCTGCGGGCCGCCCGGTGCTGGTGTTTCAGAACCTGTCGCTGCCAATCAAACCCGTCTGGCACTACGCCGTGGTGATGGGCTATGACCGAGAACGCAATCTATTGCTCTTGCATTCGGGACGGACCAAGCGCATGGAGATGTCTTTGTTTGCGTTTGAGCGCACTTGGGCTCGCACAGGCTACTGGGCCATGCTGGCGCTCCGGCCGGGTGATCAATTGCCCGCCACCGCCGACCCGCTGGTGTACGGCGCTGCCGTTTCAGCGCTGGAGCGCCTGGATCCCAAAGCAGCCCAGACCGGGTATGCCACTGCACTGGCGACTTGGCCGACAGACCGCACGGCCCTGCTGGGTGCCGGCAATACAGCCTACGCCCAGAAGCAATGGACCGCAGCCATCAAGGCCTACCGCCACGCCACACAAACTGATCCAGCCTTTGCAGACGCCTGGAATAACCTGGCCCAAGTGCTGTGGGAGCAAGGCCAAACCAACGAGGCCGTTCAAGCCATTGCCACCGCCGTGTCGCTGGGCGGCGAGCGCTTGGCGAAGTACGAAGAATTGGCCGGAAAAATTGGAAGAAGATAGTGCAAGCACTCGCCTGAATTGATGGTTACGCGACCGCCCGGGGCTTCAGGTCTACGGAGGAGCTGCGCTGACCGGCTTGACCGCCCTGTTACAGGCTTCGCGCAAGACGCGGCATCAAGAGGTCCAGTTCGGCTTGGGTGGACACAATCACCAAGGCGCCAACGGCCGAATCCAGCAACAAGGCACGGCAGCGGGGAATAAGGCCTTGGCATGTGAGCGCTATTTCGTTGCCCTGACTGTCAAAGGTCGTCTTCTCGGTCGTCAGGTAACAAGCGAGGCCCTGATTGACGTGTTCTTGCTGGCGGGCCTGGGCCCAGGCCAGTGAGCCGGTGCAGGCGACAAACACGTCGATAGGCACGCGACCGTCATTTGTCATTAGCCGCGCCAAAAGGGCCGGCATGGTGTCCAGCGACATTTGACTGGCACCCACGGTGGGCGATGCATTGACTTCATTGACGATCGCCGCATTGGCATGCCACGGAACGCTGACATCGTTTGAAATGAGATCAATGCCTGCCATGTCCAGTCCGAACAGTGCTGCAGCCCGAATGGCCAAGTCGATGTTGTCCGGATGCAGGCGAAGCATCACATCCTCGTCGCGACCGCCTTCTGCTGTGGACTCGATCAAGCGCAGTGGAGCCCATGCGCCCAGGGGAATCACCGCGTCCAGAGAGAAGCCGGCCTGCTGCAGGCATGCCATTGCCAGCGAGTCCACGGGCAACGGCGGTGGCCGACGCCACGGTGGCTGGCTCCGCCAATGCGTGGTTGTCGCGGCAATAAGTTGCCGTGCGTTTCGGACACCGTCGCCCTGCACTGCAACAGGTAGGCGCTTGACCGCATAAATGACTTGGCCTCTCACCACCAGCAGACGATGGCAGACGCCTTGTGCCTGCTTTTCTACCAATACGTGGGGGGAATAGCGTGAGGCATGGGCAAATGCTGCGGAGAGCGCTGCCTCATTGTTGATGTCCACACTCACACCCTCACCTCGGTCACGATCAACCGGTTTGAGTACAACGGGCCAACCCATCATGACGGCGGCTTGGATGGCGTGTGCCATATGGCTCACCATCTGCTGCTGGGGGGCCGGCAAGCCCGCGCGGCGCAACCACTGGGCAGCGAGAAGTTTGTGGCCGGCAAAATCGATTCCGAGCGTGGAGTCCGAGTCCAATTGGCTGCCCCGAACGTGCAAGCCGTGGCGACCCCAGCCCAGCTGAAACACACCCTGGCCCTCGTGATGCCATGGGATCCCCTGGATGCATGCGGCGCGTAACAGCGCCATGGTGGACGGTGTAGCAATGGCATGCGTCAGCAGCACGGGGAGCACCTTGGTTTCAAGGTGCTGAAAAAAGGGCGTTATCAACTCATCTGCCGACGCGGCCAAGGCCACCCGGTGCAACCACTTGACGCAGGTGGTATAGGCGAGCAGCGTCACATGAGCCGGTACGCCCCCCAGGTGAGGAAGCGAAAAGTCGCAGTGCCATTGCGTGGCATCCAACGCATCGGCCTGCACGTTGACCACTTTTGCGGCCTCAAAGGCGGGGATGCCGCTTGCAAGGAGCAAGGCCTGCGCCGCCAGAGCCACACGCCAGCCGATTCTGGCGGCTGTAGGGTCGGCCAAGTCAGGACGGGTGCATTCGGACACGCCGGGCCATTCGCGGGGCGGCTGATCCAACCAGGCCGCCAGCCAGCCATCAATGCGAGACCAGTCCGGGTCTGATGGCCAGTCGCTGAGCTGGATGGAGAGCGATTGGCGAGCGTCAAGCAAGATCGTCTCCTGCCGTGTCGTGGGTGAGATGCGCTTGCAGCAACGCTGTCAAATTGTCGGCGGCCTGTGCGCTCAGGGGCTCAAGCGTGCGGTGGTCGCGCAATGGGCCGGCGGTGACATCCAGCCGAGAAATTCGGTCCACCGGCAGGCCGGTGCTGCACCACTCGTCGGTGTGGAGCACCACCACGAGGGCGCCAACTCTCGCATCCATGAGCAGAGCCCGCGTGCGAAGGAAGGCACCTTGAAGCGCCATGGGCATGGACCCGTGGGGCCCTTCAGTTGACTCATGGCTACTGATAAAACACGGCACTCCGCGCGCAAGCCATTGGCGCTGACGTTGGCCGGCTTGCTCAAGCGCAGCGGCATCGCCGACGATCACCTCCACGGGTATGCGTCCCTGCGTTGGTCCGCACTTGGCCAGCATGGCTGTCACTACGCGGGTGTCAAACGGGAACAGTCCCAGATCGGGCGCGTGGTTGACTTCCAAGATCACCGCCCCGTTGTGATGCCAGCGTTGGCTGATGTCAGGTGAGAGGATGTCAACGCCCGCGGAGACCAGCCCAAGCCGGCGAACTGCCGCCAGCGCGATGTGAGCGTTGTCGGGGTGGATCAAATGGGTGAGGTCTTCGTCGCGTCCGCCATCTGCGTTGGTCGGAATCTCGCGCAACGGCGCCCAGACGCCAAGGCCGGGGATGCTGTCAGGGCCCAGGCCCACTTTGGCCAGGCATTGCAGGGCCTCTGCATCAATTGGAAGGTTCAAAGGCAGCCACCAAAAAACTGCTAGTTGGCGACGGCTGTTTTCTGCCGCGACCAATTGCGCCACGTTGTGATGACCATCGCCGCGCACGGCGACGGCGTCACGTCGAATCACCCGTTGAACCTGCCCGCCAATCACATGGACAAAATGGGTGCTGCCCGCGGCCCATTTTTCGATCAGCACTGGTCCACCCACCTCGCTGGCAGTCCAAAACGCCGCGCGTACGGCGGAATCGCCGTGGGGTTGAAGGGTGACGCCTTGCCCTCCGACGCCGACGGCAGGCTTGATCACCACTTCACCGCCCAACTCTTGGGCTGCCCGCAGGGCCGCCTCGGCATCGTTGACCAGCACGTGCTCGGGCACAGGCAGGCCGGCATCGCGCAACCAATGGCAGGTGACGCTCTTGTTTTGCGCGACGTGCTGGCCAATCAGCGATTCGCCCTCCAACTGGCTACCCTGCAGCCTTTGTTGACGTACCCCCCAACCCAGCTGGTAAATGCCGTTGCCCTGGTGTCGCCAGGGGATGTGGGAAAGATAAGCCGCCTCCAGCAGCCCCATGGTCGAATGCGAGTTGCGGCTGTCCGTCCACATGGGGCCAACCACTTTGGCCTCCAACTGCTGGAACAAGGATTCGGCCTGCGCGAAGTCGCCAGGGCGCGCAGCCAGCCCGCAGACCACAATGGCGGCCGCCTCAAACGCCTGCACGGTGTGCTGCGACGGGATGTAGTCCACTTGGGCAATGACGGCCTCGGCAAGCCAGCCTTGTGGTGTTGACGGGTCGGGCGCCACCTTGAGCACCTTCCCCGGCTCAAAAACAGGCACCCCACCAAAGCGCAAGAATGCTGCGGCTGTGAGCAAGATTCGCCAGAACCAGGGCAGTGGCACAAGGGCTTCGTCGTCGCAAGGCACACCCGCCGGCAGCGGCGGGCAGGCGAGGGCGGTGACGCCCAGATGCTTTTCAAGCCACAGATCAACCAAGGGCCAGTTGACGCCGGTCACCAGCGGTCCGATTCGGAGGTGGACGGTTTGTGCCGGTTGGCGCAAGCTGTGGCGGTAGCTCAGCAGCTCGGGCGCGGTCAGTTGGGTCACGTGAATCGGCATGGGGCTCTCAAAGCAAAGCGGCTGGAAGTTTGACGCTTCCAGCCGCTTTTCGGGGCGAAAAGGCGCAACGCCTTAGAACATCCAGCGGGCCTTCACAGAGGCCGTCTGGTTGAGAAAGTTCTCGCGGTACTCAGCGTCATAACGGGCTGAGATTTCGACACCACTGGCGGTGTTGTGGACCACTCCGACGCCGGCACGCAGCAGCCATGGAGATGGCTTCAACCCGTTGGTCGTGAAGGCTGCGCTGGGTGAGCCGGCAAACGCAGCGGTGATGGACGCTTGCTCATTGAGCAAGTCGTAACCCAAGCCGAGATTCGTGGTGAGCTTGGTTTGGCTGTTGAGCGAATGCGCCAATTTGCCGTCGATGCCAATGACAAACGCCTCGGTCGTGCGGCTTTGGACATTCAGGTTCAAGGCGCCAGCGCCGGTTTCGGTATAGCCGCTGTCGCGGATGCGGGTGTAGTCCGCGCGCAAGCCGCCGGTCATCGTGCTTTTCTCGCTGAGTGGATAGGCCCGTGCCACGCCCCCCCCAATGTGCATGCTCAGGCTGTCGTAACTGGACGCGGCAGTCGCAGAGGTCAGGGCGATGTAGCGTTGCCCGTTGTTGCGATTCACCCCGATGTCACCCTGAAAGTTGACTTCGGTTCTCTCGTCAAGCCCGTAGCTGCCGTAGCCAATCAATTGATAGACGCTCACGGCATTGCTTTGAGGGGCCGTTGCCGAGTTGCCATTGATGTTGCTTTTGGCATACGCAAAAGCACCGCCCACACGCAGGTTGTCTGACCGGGACCCATCCACACCCAGCACGAACCCGGTGGTAGTGGCCTTGTAGCCCGTTACGCCATTCTGGTCACCCTGGTCGGCCCAAGAGCCAAAGGGTTTCAACCAGACGTGTTTGTCTCCCAAGAACGGGTCGCCGGACGCCAAGCCTTGATTGTTTTCAATGCGACTTTGAACCACACCATTGATATCGCCCAGAGCAGACCTTGCCGCCATCATCGACCCGCCCGTCAGCAATGGCAGGGTTTGGGAAACGGCATTGGAGACGGCCTTTTCGGTAGACAACGCCCCCAGAGCGGACACCACACTGCTTAATCCGCTGGCACCTGAGTCCAGCACTTGGGCGGCACCTACTCCGGGAAAGTTGCCGCTATTGCGTGATGCTTGTTCGGCGGTCAACGCACGGACGGCTTTGATGTAAATCCCAAGCCCGGTGATGGACGGGTCCAGGGATGAGGTGGCTTGCGTGAAGTTGAACATCGCGCTGTTGTCCGTAATCTCACTAAATGTGCCACTGTGTGAAGTGGTTCCGCGAATCACATAAAACTCATTGCCGCTCGCAATGCCGCTGTTGGCCTTGACGTCCACCTCCAGGGTTCCACCCTGCTGGTTGGTGGTGTTGGCGCTCAGGTAGCTATAGGACGTCGGACCAGCAATTGCGACGCGCAAGGTGCTGCCGCTTTCGCCGGTGTAACTGCCGCTAAGTACGGCTGTGGCCACGCCACCCGTGTTGCGGATGTCGGAAAGGGTGACATTGCTTTTAATCGTGACGCTTCCGCCGTTGTAATTCAACAGGGAACTTGCGTTAAGTCCACCGACTAACTGCGCGCCGGATTCGTTGTAGACGGTCACTGCATGCAAGCTGCTTGCCCGATTGACCGATTGGCTCGTGCCCGCAATGGTGCCGGTGTTGGTCACCGTCGTGGTGTGCGTGGCAATGTTGTCCGTCACATAAACCGCGCTGGTGTTTCCTGTAATTCGTCCTGCGTTATTGACGGAAGTAGCGACAGGGAATTCAACGCTCGTTGATACCGATACGCCGTTGGCAGTCAAGACATCGATGGCGCCGCCAGCAGTAACGATCAAGCAGCTCTCAGTGATTTGAGTCGTGCTGACGGCTGTGCTGACAGTTGCACATTTAATAGCCTGAGCCTGTCCCGCAGCCAAGCCCAGCAAGGCGGCTGTTGTGGCCATGACGAGCGGTGTGAGCCGGCTTGGGATGCGCGCGGCGATGGGGTTGTGTTCGTGACCCTTCGTGAACCGGTGCGTCTTGGTGATTGATGGCTGGTGCATGGGAAGGGGCTTTCTGGGAAATTGAAAAGGTGTCGGCGGACGGCTTAGCAGGCATGACCCAACGGTGTCAGGAAATAGGGGTCGATTGTATCAATTGGTATCAAAAATAGGGGTCGCGTTAATGGGGATTGACACGCGCGGGGTCTCGCCCTCATGGGTTTGCGTGGCGTGTTCCAACCAGTTCGGAAACAGCACCAATTGGCCCGGTTGCGGGTCAATGCTGATTTCGCTGCCCGCATTGGGGCGCAGGCTGCCTTGCCAGGGGGAGAGCATGGCGCCGGCCCGGGGGTCGCGCAGCGTCAGTTTTCCGCTGCCTTGGGGCAGACGCAGGTAGTAGCAGCCGCTGAGCAAAGCCCCCGCATGATGATGGAAGGTGTTGTAGCCGCCGCCATCGTGCACATTGGCCCAGGCTTGGAGTCGGTACGGGTAGGTGGGTGGCCCCATCTCGGCAAAAGCGAAATCAACCACGCGGCGCACAGCGTCTTGCAGCGGTGCAAAAAGAGCATCGTTAAACAGCGTGGCCTCACTGTTCCAGCCGCCCCGGTTGGAGCGGCCCGCGGCTTGTGGATGAGCCTTGCGCATGGCCTCAATAGCGGCAATCCAATCCGATAAATAGCCGTTCAATGGTGCCAAATCCACTGTCCACACGCGGGTGGGAAACAGGTCCATGTGATGCACAGTGAGTTGCTGGGGAGGAGTCATGGTTTTGATGATGCCGCAAAAGCACGCGGCCCTTTCTTCATGGGTGCCTTCTCCGCGTGGCGGCTGGAAATTGGTGGGAAAGCATCCATATGAACGCGCCTGAAATCCCGCCCGCCGCCAGTTGGTTGCACGATCAACTCCGCAGGTCCGAAGCCCGGCGAAGTGGATGTGGAATTGAAACCTCCAGCGGCCGGTCGGCGAACTTCTGGCCGTACATGCGGCGGTCGGCTTTCTTGAGCAAGGACTCGGCGTCGCTGCCGTCGTCCGGGTAGAGTGCCTCGCCCACGGAGCCTCCAAAATCGGTGCTCTGAATGGGCTCATTGCCGAGTGCTGTTAGCGGCGCCTTCAGTGCAAGTTGAATTTCACGGCGCACCCGATCCAGGCTGTCTTGGCTGTCCACTTGATCCAGCAACACCACGAACTCATCGCCCGACAAGCGGGCGACCAGATCGCGGGACCGAACCATGGCCCGCAGTCGATCGGCAATTTCAATCAAAACCTGGTCGCCCACATCGTGGCCAAACTGGTCGTTGATTTGCTTGAAGCGCTTCAGGTCGATGAACAGCACCGCAAACCGGCCGGGCTGCGCACTGGCAGAGGCCTGCGAAATTTTTTGACGCAGGCGCAGCACAAAGGCCTCGCGGTTGGCCAAGTCAGTGAGGCTGTCTGTTTGCAGGCGGCGTTGCATAGTCTGAAAACTTTGCGCCAGTCGGCCAATCTCGTCGGGGCGTTTGATGCTCACCGGCCAGTCCAGCTGACCTTCACCCACACGCAGCGCCGCTTCGGACAAGCGCTTAAGGTCTCCGCTGACCCAGCTGAGCACCCGCAGGCCGATCAGGAGGGCTATCACGGCGGCCAGCGCGCTTAGCAAGGCGGTGCGGACCAGATTGCTGGTGACACCTGCCATGAAGTCGCTGCGCGGCATGGCCACCACGGTGCACCACTTCAGGCCAGCGTCGTCGGTGATGTTGTCGAACGCGGCATGAATTACCTGTCCGTCAGGCGCCGTGAAGTTGAAGGACTGCGCGCCCGGATGCGGCTCGCCGTCTTGCTGGCGGGCTTGAATCTGCGCATAAATGGCGCCGATGAGTGGGTTGGAGCTTTGGAGGGCATTGACGCGGGCTTTGCTGCCGTCCGTGGCCGCGGCCACGTTGGGGCTGGCGGAGGAGGCGATCAGGTCGCCATTGGGTTCAAAAATGAACGCTATGCCATGCTCAGACACCCTCAGTCGGGTGACGAAATCGTTGAGTGCCCGCAGCGACACGTCTGTGGCCACCACGCCTTCGAACTCGCCGTCTGGTCCTAGCACCCGTCGGGCCCGTGTGGCGACCAGGTCTTCCGTTCCAAAATCGATGTAGACGGAGGTCCAGGTAGGGGTGGTTTGATCCTCTCCGGCCCGGTACTAGGGGCGAATCCGAGGGTCAAACAGCTTTTTCTCAACCGACTGAAAACTCAACTTGCCGTGAATGCCCGTGAAGCGTGAAATAGTGCGTCGGTCTTGTGCATTCAGTTTGAGTCGCATCTCCCCTTCGGTTCGCGAGTGGCGAAACAGGCCCATGGCCTGGCCCAACCGGTTGCCGTAGTACACATAGTTGTTGGGGTCAAGATGGAGCGAGGTCGCAATCCAGAAGCGGGTGCGCAGCTCCTCGACCTCTTTTTCAATGTTGGGCGACACGGGCATGCCGTCGGGGAACGCGGCTTCAAGCACGACCCCGGAGCCCATCACGTGCCGGTCCACGGCCTGGCCAATGCGATCCACGGTTTTCGCAAGCAGGTGGGCCGATACCGTGTCCACGGCACGGCTGCCTGCGGTGTACGACAGGAAGACGACGGTCAGCGCCAAGCCCAATACCAGCACCACATAAGGGATCGTCAGCACCTGGCGCAGGGAGAGCCGAAAGAGTCGGGCTTTGAACATAAGCAGTCGTTTCTCTGTGGGGGGCTGACAGGTCGTAGCCTCTTGACACCGGGTGGGCCACCTTGGAGGGGCTTGGACGTGGATATTCACGCCCGAATAACGTGGATTATAAAGAAGACCTCTAAGGTAAAAAACACCCTATTGCCTTGTTCCACAATGCTTTAGTAGCTATCAAAAAAATAGCGTAATAGTGCGAAATAAATCACAGATGAACCGCCCCGGCGTAGGCGTTCACCACGCGGGCCTAACGCCCCAGGGTTTGCGCCGCGCCGGCCATGCCAGAGCGTGTTAACCAGTCGAACACGGAGTCCACCGTGACGGTTTCTATGCGGTCTGAAAACCGTTTGTCATTCGGGTGGTCATCAAAAGCGATATTGGCCGAACCCACACGCCCGCCGAGGCGTGTGAACGGGCCCAGCCGCAGCGTGGTGGGTTGGTAGCCCTTGAAGCGCAGCCAGGCTTGGGCCTGTTCCCGCCCTTGTACGGCAGGCTCTACGGCGGCGGCCAGCGTTTCCAGTGCCCACTGGTTGGACTGCTGGTAGCGCAGCCCCCAGACGTAGCTGACCATGCTGTAGGGGCGGGTGTGCATTTGGGTGCTGCGAGCGGGGTCGGTCAGCAAGGCCAAGAGCGGCGCCTGCAGGGCGGGGGCGGGCACCACCCATGCGGCTTCATGGCGCCAAAGGTCGTCCAGAAAGAACTCGCCTAGGCCCTGCCGGTAAATGGCCCCCACGGCCGTACCGCATTCGTTGAGTTTGTGTAGCACCCGCTAGGGGCCGGCCGGAGTTTTGTAGGCCCACCCTAGGTGCGAATAACGCAGACCGTACTTCGACAAGTCTTGACCCGCCCGGCCCAGCACCACCACGCGTGCCCCGCTGCGGGTGTATTCAGCGTCCAGTGCCTCTGAGGTCTGTTGCGCCAGTGTCATGACTTGCTCGATCGCCCGTGCGTCCAGCGGTCGCTGTTCGCAGGAGCGTCCGGCGTGGGCGGTTGGGGCCAACACCAGCGCGCCAGCCAACCAGGCCAGCATCCACAAACAAGCGCCTGCTGCGACTATTTTTGAAAATGGGTTCATGTTCGATCCCGCTCAGTGGGTCAGTCGTTCGTTGTGAAGCAAGGCACGCCCCAACGCATTGGGCAAAAAGGCCAGTAGCTCGCCGGCTGTGGAAAGCAGCACGCCGGTGCCGACCACGCTGACGGTGACGGCAGAGCCAACCCCCAGCGCCACCGCCGAGGCCGCGCGCCCCACAACTTCCACACTGACCCGGGCACCGTCCGAAGCACGTTCCAGCAGATAAACCGTGCTACGCGCGGTCACCTCAACGACCTTCACCACCAATACCGCGCCCGATAGGGCCAGTGCCACCGGCAGGGTGCTGATGACGGCGGCGCCAGCCGAGGCAGTGCCCGCCACCGAGGCCACCGGCAAGAGGGAGAGCGCGACAGACGCCTCACTTTGCGCTGTTGCCGGGTTGCTGAGGGTGGCCAGAGCCATGCCGAATGTCAGCACCAAAGTGTAAAAACGGTTCATGTCAATTCTCCTGCGTGTTGATGGGGGTGGCGCGTTCGCCACTCGCCTTGCAGGCCGGCCTCTGTCAGGTCTGCTTCATGGCGATCGCGCAGCGTTTTCGCCAAGGTAAAAGCGGAGGTCACCAGGTAAAGCCAACTCACGCCTAAATAGGCGCGGTAAGTGTCATTGACCTCCATGCGGGCCAGTCCCCAGCCCGTGAGGCCCATGGCCACGGCAAAGCCGCCCCAAACCACCAGACGCCACATGGGTGTTTCAGCCCCGCCGGTTTGTGTGACGAGGTGGGCATCGCGCACTGATTTGGACAGCACAAACACGGTGGAGAGGCAAAACACATAACCCATCACCATGAAGGCACGGTCCAGGGACTGACCCGGCAGGTAGGCCAAACCGGTGGCGCAAAGAAACACAGCAAGGCCAAAGGATGCCCAGACCTGGATTTGGCAGGCGCGGGTGTCGCGGGTCACGGAGTTAGAAGGGGGGCGGTGTGCCATGGAGAACCTCATCAATGAGTTGAACATGGCACGAATGGTGGAGCACGGGGCCCGGTTTGATGTCTAAAAATTGATCTGGTGCACGATTTTGCTAATAAAAGTATCTATTTTTGATTCTTTATGGCTTGTCTTGACCGCCCTGCGCCGGGCGGTCAAGCAGAGGCGCATCAAGCGGGGGAGGCGCCCAGCAAGGTGCTGACCTGTTGGCGTAAGCTGTTGGGCGTGACGCTTGGCGCGGCCAAGGGGCTACCCACATTCAGGCCGACGCGGTTGAACAGCCCCCGCCGGAACGGGTGGTTCATGGCCGTGGGTTCACCTTCCACCACCTCCACGCGGCTGAAGAAAGAGCCCCACAAATTCGTTAGCGCCATCGGAATCACGGGCACAGCCAAGCCATCTTGGGTGGCGCGCTCCAGCACTTTCATGATGCCGCCCTTGAAGGGCTGCACCGTGCCATCGCGGGTGATGCCGCCTTCGGGGAAGATGGCGAGCAACTCTCCATCTCGCAGCACGGCCGCCGCCGCATCAAAGGCGGCCTCGTAAGCCGCAGGGTCGTCCTTTTGCGGCGCGATGGGAATCGCTTTGGCCAGTTTGAACAACCAGCCCAACACCGGTACTTTGAAGATGCGGTGGTCCATCAGGAAGCGAATCGGGCGGGGGCTGGCGGCCATGAGCAATACCGCGTCGACAAAGCTCACATGGTTGCAGACCAGCACGGCGGCGCCTTGGGTGAGAATGTGCTCATCACCTTGCACCTTGTAGCGGTAAACACAGCGCGACAGCATCCAGGCCACAAAGCGCAACAGGTACTCTGGCACCACCAAGAAGATGTAGAACGCGACCACCGCATTGGCCAGACCGACGAACAAGAAGATTTGGGGAATGGTGAAGCCCGCCTGCAACAGGCCTCCCGCCAGCAAGGCGCTGGCGATCATGAACAGCGCGTTCAAAATGTTGTTGGCCGCGATGATTCGTGCCCGGTGGGTGGGCAGGCTGCGCATTTGGATGAGCGCGTACATGGGCACGCTGTACAGACCGGCAAACAGGCTGAGAAGGGCCAGGTCGGCCAACACGCGGTAGTGCGCGGCTTGCGCCAAAAAGGCTTGCAAACTCAGTGCGCTGGCGTCGGGCAGGCCACGACTGGCAAAGTAGAGGTCCACCGAGAAAACCGTCATGCCGATGGCGCCCAGTGGCACTAGTCCAATTTCCACATGGCGCCGGCTCAGCACCTCGCACAAGAGTGAGCCCGTGCCAATGCCGATAGAAAACACCACCAGCAGCAAGGAGGCGACTTGCTCATCACCGTGCAACACGTCTTTGGCCAGCGCTGGAAACAGGCTTAAAAACACGGCGCCAAAAAACCACATCCAGCTAATGCCCAGCACCGAGCGAAATACCACCGGCGTCTGGCGCGCCAGTTGCAGATTGCGCCAAGTCTCGGTAAAGGGATTCCAGTTGATGACCAAGCTGGGGTCTTGCGCTGGGGAGGACGGGATGTAGTGCGACGCAAGCCGCCCGATCAGCGCCAGGCCAATGCAACTAATGCCCACATGCACGGCACCAATCTCAGGGGTTGCGATGATCAAGCCGCCGGCCACATTACCCATCAGAATGGCGACAAAGGTGCCCATCTCCACCATGCCATTGCCGCCCGTCAACTCACGCTCGGCCAGATGCTGCGGCAAGTAAGCAAACTTGACGGGGCCAAACACGGTGGATTGCAAGCCCATCAGGAAGATGCAAACGAGTAGCAAAGGGATGTTTTGTGTAAAAAAGCCCCAGGCAGCCAGCGCCATGACGCCCAACTCCGCCCACTTGAGCCAGATCATCATGCTGCGGTGGTCCAGTTTGTCGGCCAGTTGGCCGCTGGTGGCTGAAAACAGCAAAAAAGGCAAGATGAACAAGGCGCCAATCACCAGCCCGGCCAGGCTGGCGGGCAACCACGCGACTTGCAGCTGGTAAGTGACCAGCACGGTGAACGCGAACTTGAACAAATTGTCGTTGGCCGCCCCCATGAACTGGGTCCAGAAGAACGGTGCAAACCGCCGTTGGCGCAAGAGAGCAAATTGCCCGCCCTCGTGGGCTGCGGGGCTAGATTGGGGGCTGCGCATAGCGCTCACATCGTCGGCGACTGCAGGCTGGGTCATGAGGAGGTCTCTAAGGCGTTGGTTTAAAGGGCATTGGGACTGAAAGTGTGCGGGCGCGGCGCCTGCGCATTCTGCCGCAACAGTGCGACGATCACGGGCAAGACGGCCAACGCTGCGACGCCATGCTTCAGACTGTGGCCCGAAATCCATTCGCCACTGAGGTGAAAAAGCGTTGCATCGTTGAGTTCGCACAGCTTGGCCAGGACGTAAATTGCAATCAATGCCCCAAGGTTGACGCCCACAGCATCGGCCAGGCGGGTTTGCATGGCAGCCCAGAGAATGAGCGCCATGCCTCCAAACTGCACCACGACCCAGGTCAAGACATTGCCGTGGGTGAAGGGTAGCGCCGCAGACACGATAGCGGTCGCCAGAATAGCAACCAGCGAGGTCTGAGCGGCGCGTTGATCGATGCGTTCGGCCAGCGCCACAGCAATGGCACCGGCAAAGGTCACGGCCATGCCCAACCGGTCGACGACGAGACCACTGGCATCGGGTAACCAGTGGTACCACGCGGAGCCCATGCCCGCCAGAAGCAGGCCGGCAAAAAACACGGCCATGGCATTTCGCGTGGCACGAGACACTGGCTTGCCCCGAAGCGTGAGCAGGCCGATGAGACCTGCCAGCCCCAGTGGGGTGTTGCTGAGCACGTCCATGCCATTGGGCATGCCCCACAGAGTTCGGGCATCGACGAACGGATGGTCATGTTCATACAGGCTCACATGGCCATGTGCGTTGAGGTCTATGCCCATGCGTTGTATCAAATCAGGCCCCCAAAGCAAGGCCAAGACCCATAACAACAGCAAAGTGATCCAAATCGCCACCCACGCCTTGCGAGGAGTGGGTGGCGACACGCTGGCGTGGGCGGGATGATCTGCAAGGTGTTGCATGGTGGGCTCCTGGGTATTGAATGTCAGACAGGCAGCCAGTGTCGGCAGGTTGTCGCTGGATCTTTGTCGAAATTCGATACAGTGGAGAAAATTGAAGAGATAAGTATCGTTTTTTGATTCTTTGAAAGACTTCCACATGAGCACAACCCACGATCTGGTCACCGCGCTGAAGCAGGAGTTGAAAGCCGCCCACATGACCTACGCCGATCTGGCGCGAGCCATGGGCATGGCAGAGTCGAGCGTCAAACGCATGCTGGCCAAGGGTGATATGTCGCTGTCCCGCATTGACGCCATTTGCCAGGCGCTGAAGCTGGACTTTGCCGAGTTGGCCCGGCGTGTGGCCGACGCGCAGCCGCTGTTGAGGGAGATGACCCAGGCACAGGAAAGTGCGGTGGTGGCGGACAAAAAGTTGCTATTGGTGGCCATTTGCGTGCTCAGCCAATGGACGCCCGAGCAAATCACCACCGCCTACCGGCTGACGGAGGCCGAGTGTGTGAAGTACCTGGCGCAGTTGGACCGCATTGGCATCATCGAATTGCGCCCCTTGAACCGCTACCGCCTGAAGCTGTCCAAGACATTTCGCTGGCGACCCCATGGCCCGGTGATGAACTACTTTCGCGAGCATGCACTGCTGGATTACTTTGGCGGCGGGTTTGATGGCACGGGCGAGGGCCTGCTCTTGGTGCATGGCTCTGTGAGTCGCACGCTGGCGCCGATGTTCATGGAGCGCTTGCAACGTGTGGCGCAGGACTTTGCGCAACAACACCAGACCGACCAGAAGCTGGCAGTGGAGGACCGCGAGGGTTACACCTTGGTGTTGGGCATGCGAAGCTGGGAGTTTGAGGCGTTTGGTTTATTGCGCCGCTAGCACCGCCTGCTTTGTATTCCGCAAAAAATGCGGTTCAATAGCCACGGTCCAGTCCAGTCGCAGAAAGATCCTTGATGTCAACCACTCCTCCTGATTCGTCGCTGAAAGTGACCGCGCCTGAGTTCGTGCTTCAGACGATTTTGGGGGTGATGAACGAAGTTCCGGTAGGCATCTGTATTGTTGACAAGGACTTGCAGATTCAGTTGGTCAATCGAAGAGCCAAGCAGCTGCTGGATTTGCCTGATCATTTGTTCGAACCCAAGTTGCCCCACTTTAGTGCGGTGATTGCCTTCAATGCAGAGCGCGGCGATTACGGTCCGGGAGATTCAGCAGAGCACGTCGCCCGCATTCTGGCCTTGGCCCAGCGCATGGAGCCGCACCATTTCGAACGCAAGCGCCCCAACGGGCAGGTACTGGATATTCGCGGCGAGCCCTTGCCCGACGGTGGATTTGTCACAATCTGGACGGATATGACCGCGCGTGCCCAAGCCGAAGAGGCGGTCATCGCCCGTAACACCACGTTGGAGCAGCTGAATGCGGACCTTCAGCTAGCGCAGCAACAGTTGGTTCAGTCGGAAAAACTGGCGTCGATTGGCCAGCTTGCGGCCGGGGTAGCGCATGAAATCAACAATCCGATTGGCTATGTGTCGTCCAATATCAGCTCGATGGCGTCGTATCTGGAAGATATTTTCAGATTGCTGGATGAGTGTGAGGCGGCTTGCGCCCCAGATGCCACGCCGGACCAGAGGGCCAGTGCCTGGCGTATCCGGGCTGAAATTGATCTTGATTTTCTCAAGGAAGACATTCCGAACCTGATGCGCGAATCGCTGGAGGGCATCACCCGAGTGAAGAAAATCGTCCAGGACCTCAAGGATTTCTCGCACGCCGACACCCACCAGGAATGGCAGTGGGCCGATTTGCACAAGGGGATTGAGTCAACGATCAACATCGTGACCAGTGAGGTGAAGTACAAGGCGGATGTGGTTCGTGAGTTTGGCCAATTGCCAGACATCGAGTGCTTGCCCACTCAGCTCAATCAGGTCTTCATGAACCTGCTGGTCAATGCGGCGCACGCCATGGGGGAAGAGCGTGGCACCATCACGATTCGCACCGGAACTGAAGCGGCGTCTGTTTGGCTGGAGCTTTCCGACAACGGAAGTGGAACCCCACCAGAGGTGCAGGCGCGGGTATTTGACCCGTTCTTCACCACCAAACCAATGGGCAAGGGAACCGGACTGGGTCTGTCACTGGCCTACGGCATCATTAAAAAGCACCAAGGCACCGTCACCCTGGACAGCACGCCGGGGCGTGGGACAACGTTTCGCATTGTGTTGCCGGTGGCGCGAGTCATTGCGTCGGAAGCCACCGGTTGAGGTTGAGCGACCAGACTAGATCAGCAGCGCGGCGAGCGCGCTCAGTGCCGCTGTTTCAGAGCGTAGTACGCGGGGGCCCAAGGTGACGGGTGAGAAGCCGCAGGCCAGAGCCGCCTCTTCTTCGGACGCACTCAAACCACCTTCGGGTCCTGACAGGAAGGTCACACCCGCTGCCGCATCGCTGAACTCGATGCTGCGCAACGCGCGTGTGCCAGACCGCAAAGACAGAAGCAGCGATGGGCCTTGAGGCGAAGCTGCGCGCACTTTGAGCCAGGCCGTCAAACTCATGACGGGGTAAATAGCGGGCACCCGGTTGCCGCCGCATTGCTCACAGGCGGCCACCGCCACACTTTGCCAGTGGCCCACCTTTTTGTCAGCTCGCTCTCCGCTCAAGCGCAACACACTGCGCTCGGTCATTAGGGGCTGGATGCTGGCGACCCCCAGTTCGGTGGCTTTCTCCACCAGCCAGTCCATGCGGTCGTTGGCTGGCATGCCGACCACCAGATGAACGGCCCGCAGTGCCTCGCGTTCAACTTGGTGGTGAGCACCGACCTGGACTTGCACGTCACTGCGGCCCATTCGGGTCACCGTGGCATCAAACTCGCCATTGCCCGCGATGCCTGGCCCGCCGTTGAACAGCGTGATGGCATCGCCGGGTTGCAGGCGCAACACCTGAACATGACGCGCCGCGCCCGCAGGCAAGTCCAGTGTTTCACCGGAGGTCAGCGGGGTAGGGCAGTAGAAGCGGGGCATGGGCGGTGGCGATGAAAAAATTAATGCTATTGAATATATAGCTGCTGGTGCAAGCTGCTAGAGCGCTAGAGGCGGTTTTATCTTGCTGACGCGCCAAATCCGAAAACATTCGGCTCAACAATGCCTTCCACCTTCTGAATCAGGCGAAGCAAGGGCTTGAGTTCAATGTAGCGGGCGCAGGTGGACAGCAGGTAGTTAATAAAGCGGGGGGTGTCCGCTAGGTACTGTGGTTTGCCATCGCGCAAGGTGAGGCGGGCAAAAATGCCGGCCACCTTGAGGTGACGCTGCAAGCCCATCCACTCCACGCCGCGGTAAAACTCGCCAAAGTCGTTCCCCACCGGCAGGCCGGCTTTGCGGGCTTTTTCCCAATAGCGAATGGTGATGTCAAGGCAGAACTCTTCTTCCCAGGTCAAAAAGGCGTCCCGCATCAGGCTGGCAATGTCGTAGGTGATGGGCCCGTACACCGCGTCCTGAAAGTCCAACACGCCCAAGCGGGTGGTGATGCCGTCGTCAGCGACCATCAGGTTGCGGGGCATGAAGTCCCGGTGCACGTAGACGCTGGGCCAAGCCAGGTTGGCCGCAATGATTTGTTTGAACGTATTGTCCAGCGTGAATTGCATGGCCGCATCGATATCGATGCCACGGTGCCGGGTGATGTACCACTCCGGAAACAAGCCCAACTCGCGGCGCAGCAAAGCTTCGTCGTAAGGGGGCAATACATCGGGCTTCGATGCCAGTTGCCATTCGACCAAGGTATCCACCGCCTGCAGATAGAGGGCTTGGTTGGCCTCGGGTTGGGCCGGGTTGATGATTTGCATCATGGTCTTGGCTCCGAGGTCAGTCAGCAGCATGAAACCCTTGGCTTCGTCCCAAGCCAGCACCTCGGCGGCCCGAATGTGCGCTTGTTGCATCAATTGCGCGACTTTGACAAAGGCGCGGCTGTCTTCTTTGTATGGTGGTGCGTCCATGATGATGCAACTGTCCTGCGCGGTATCGACCCTGAAATAGCGGCGAAAGCTGGCGTCGGCCGACGC
The DNA here is from genome assembly GCF_017948265.1 of Rhodoferax sp. PAMC 29310. Classification (NCBI taxonomy): domain Bacteria; kingdom Pseudomonadati; phylum Pseudomonadota; class Betaproteobacteria; order Burkholderiales; family Comamonadaceae; genus Rhodoferax; species Rhodoferax sp. PAMC 29310. Next base: position 3,605,633 of record NZ_CP072852.1, read on the forward strand.
CAGGCGAACAGTTTCTGGTCGCAACAGGTGTTGTGGGGCTACTGCAGCTAGCCAGTGGTTGAAATCAAGTTCGCGGCGAGCGTCTGACCAGACGGGCGCTGAGTTCTGGGGGGATTCGGGGGTAAGTGCGTGGCTCATGGATAATCCATTCTACAAAGCTGGCCATGATGGTCTTGTCGCCCCTTCAACCCCTTCAACCCCTTTCGCCCCCTACTCTCCCGCTGATGCGCTTATTGATGCCACGCTCTTTGCCAGGAATACTTCCGTTGCCCCGCCCCCTGCGCCCTGCGGCAGTGGTGATGGCGTCCGCATTGGCGGTTGGGGCGTCGGCCCAAGCGCAGGAGTTGCCGCCCACCAGCCTAAAAACCAGCCCCCTGTTGCAGGAAAAAATCTCGCCGGAGTCCCGCGGTTCGTTGCCGACATTTTTGTCCGCCGACCGGCTGCAGGGCACCACAGAGAAAGAGGTGGCACTAGAGGGAGACGCGATGGTGCGGCGGGGTGATATGGTCATCCAGGCAGACCGCCTGGAATACGATCAGGCCACCAACCAAGCCAAAGCCAACGGCAATGTGCGAATCAATCGCGCAGGGAACGTGTATGAAGGCCCTGAGCTTGAGCTGAATCTGGACACCTATGAAGGCTTCTTTACCCAACCGCGGTATCAGTTGCTGAAGAACAACGCCAACGGTGCGGCAGATCGCATTGATTTCGTGGACGACCAGCGTGCGGTGATTCACAACGCAAGCTACTCGACCTGCCGGCGTCAATCCGGCCCCAGTTGGATGCCCGACTGGATATTGCGGGCGACGACAATCACCACCGACAACGAGGAAGATGTTGGCACGGCGACCGGTGCGGTTCTGAGCTTCAAAGGGGTGCCCATACTGCCGGTTCCCTATATCAGTTTCCCTTTGAGCGACAAGCGAAAGTCCGGGTTGCTTCCGCCATCGATTGGGGTCGACAACGTAAATGGCCTGGAGGTCTCGCAGCCCTACTACTGGAACATTGCGCCGAATCGGGACGCCACAATCACGCCCACGGTCATGAGCAAGCGGGGCGTCAACATCGGCACCGAGTTTCGTTATCTGGAACCCAGCTACGCCGGCCAAGTGCGCTATGACTTTATGCCGTCGGACCTGCTCCGTGACAGCAACCGCTGGGGCTTGTCCTACCAACATCAAGGCGCTGTCAATAACGGACTGACCGAACGATTGACGGATGCAGGGCTGGCGCTGAATGTCAACTTGAATCGGGTCAGTGACGACAACTATTGGAGCGATTTCACTCGCAGTGGCAACTCATTGACCCAACGTCTGCTGATCAATGACGCCAGCGTCTCTTGGACCAATGGGAATTTCGCCAGCAGTGTGCGTACCTTGAAATGGCAAACGCTGCAGACCGGCGCGACGACCATCATCCCGCCTTATGACCGACTGCCACAGTTGACCACTCGCTACACGCGCAACGATGTGAGTGGTTTTGACTATTCGGTGACGGCTGACTTCACTCGTTTTCAGGCCGATCAAAGCTTGACCGGACAGCCGAATGGTCAACGTGCTTTTTCGTTGATGGAGGTGAGTCGACCTTGGCTCTTTCCGGCTGGGTTCATCAAGCCCAAGCTTCAGTTGCACGCCACCAGTTACCAGTTTGATTCGACTTACTACAGCGCCGATTCAGCCAGTCGTGTGGTACCTGCCTTCAGTCTGGATAGCGGGTTGGTCTTTGAGCGCGACACGAGTTACTTCGGCAACCGGTTCACCCAAACCCTGGAGCCCCGCGCGTTTTATGTCAAAACGCCTTTTCGTGATCAAAGCCGCTTGCCCAACTACGACTCCGGTGCAAATGACTTCAATTTTGCAACTATCTATACAGAAAACGCGTTTGCGGGCAACGATCGCATCTCCGACAGCGACTTGCTGACGCTGGGCGTCAGTACCCGCTTGCTGGACCCTGCAACCGGAGCTGAGGCGGCCCGATTTGGCATTGCGCAACGCTTGCGTTTTCAGGACCAGAATGTGACCTTGCCAAGTGGGACAGCCGTCACGAGTCGATTCAGCGACCTGCTGCTGGGCGCATCTGTCACCTGGGATCCCAAATGGTCAACCGACGCGACCGTACAGGTCAGTCCGGAGACAGGTGAGTCACAGCGTTCGACCATTGGTGTGCGATACAACCCTGGTGCGTACCGCACCGTCACGGCCGCTTACCGTTATCAGCGTAACGTGAGTGAACAACTAGACGTGGGCTGGCAGTGGCCGCTGAGCGCTCCGTGGGGTGACGCCGGGCCATCCAAGGGCGCGGGAGGTAGTGGACTAGGGGAGGGTCGTTGGTACAGTGTGGGTCGTCTCAACTACAGCGTCAATGAGCGCAAGCTGGTCGATACCGTGATTGGCTTTGAGTACGATGCAGGCTGCTGGTTGAGCCGCGTGGTGTTGGAGCGACTGCAAACCAGCACGACATCTGCCACACAGCGACTCATGTTTCAACTGGAGTTTGTCGGCTTTACCCGTTTGGGTGTCAGCCCATTGAGTGCCCTGAAAGGTCACATTCCCAATTACCAGCTACTGCGGCAACAATCCAGTTCTCCCAGTCGCTTCAGCAATTACGATTAATTCACCATGACCCTCCACCGCGTCACTTTCTCTGTTGCCAGTTTGGCCCTCTTGGTTTCCATGCATGCGCAGGGCCAGGGATTAAAGCCTGCCACCAAGCCCTTGCAGTCGACAACGCCCGTGGTTCAGCAATCGGCTGATTTCATTGTGGCTGTGGTGAACTCAGAGCCGATTACAAATAACGAGGTTCGCCGGGAGTTGCAACGAGCGATTCAATTTGCCAGTCAGCAGGGGCGACCCCAGGCAGCCAGCCAAGCCTTGGCCAGCCAGGTTCTGGAGAACCTGATCAACCAGCGGGTGCAGCTTCAACAAGCTCGCGATACCGGTATTCGTGTGGATGAGGCTGCCATTGATCTTGCTGAGATGAATGTGGCCATTCAAAATAAGGTTGACGTCAATGAGTTACACAAGCGCCTGGCAGCGGATGGTGTGACGGTAAGTCAAATGCGCGGAATGCTGAAAGATCAGCTCATGTTGTCCCGACTTCGCCAGCGTGACGTGGAATCGCGGGTGCAAGTGTCTGATCTGGAGGTTGAGGCCTACTTGCAAGAGCAACCCGTCAATCTCGATCCCGAAACCTTGCAAATCAATCTGGCCCAAATCCTGATCGCGGTTCCGGAAAACGCGACGCCAGTGCAGATTGCGGCCTTGCAAGCGAAAGGGCAACGAGCGCTATCACGCGCTCGTGGGGGGGAAGACTTCGTGGCTTTGGTCAAAGAATTTTCTGATGCCAGCGACAGTGGTCAAGGCGGCCAAATGGGCTTGCGGACAGCCATTCGCTACCCCCAACTGTTCCTGGAAGCCACCAACAACCTGGCGGTGGGCGACGTCTCTGCGCTGATTCGCTCCGGGGCGGGTTTTCATATCCTTAAAGTGGTTGAAAAAATCAGCCCCAGCATGCCGACCATGGCCGTGACCCAGAGCCGGGCACGCCACATTTTGCTGCGTTTGAACCCCCAACTGACGGAGTCGCAGGCGCGCGAACAATTGAGCGAGTTCAAGCGAGCGGTGGTCGCCGGGAAGGCAGATTTCGCGGCGTTGGCCCGGGAACACTCCCAAGACGGCAGCGCCGCGCAGGGCGGTGAATTGGGTTGGGCCAGCCCCGGTATGTTTGTGCCGGAATTTGAGGAGGTCATGAACCGCCTGGAACCCGGCCAAGTCAGCGACCCGCTGGTGTCGCGTTTTGGTGTTCATTTGATTCAGCTGATGGAGCGGCGCAAGGCTGCCCTGAGCCCCCGCGAACAACGCGATACGGTACGCGCCATGTTGAGTGACAAAAAAATGGAACCGGCGTTCACTTCTTGGGCAGAGGGGTTGCGTGCCCGGGCCTACGTTGAGTTGCGAGAGCCGCCAAGCAATCGCTGAACCGCACCATGAAACACATTCCTCGCAAGCGATTTGGGCAGCACTTCCTGGCCGATGGCGCCATCATTGAAGGCATTGTGGATGCCATCGCCCCCCAACCCGGTCAGTTCATGGTGGAGATTGGCCCTGGCTTGGCGGCCCTGACCCAGCCCTTGGTGGAGCGACTGGGGCAACTCACCGTGATCGAATTGGACCGCGATCTGGCGGTGCGCCTGCGCGCTCATCCCCAGCTCAAGGTCATTGAGTCCGATGTGCTCAAAGTTGACTTTGCTGAGCTGGCGCAATCTTTGGAAACGCCCAAGCTGAGAGTGGTTGGCAATCTGCCCTACAACATTTCTACGCCGATTCTGTTTCACTTGTTGGGATGTGTCGACGTGATCGAAGACCAGCATTTCATGCTGCAAAAGGAAGTGATCGACCGCATGGTGGCGCGTCCCTGCACCTCCGACTACAGCCGCCTGAGTGTGATGCTGCAATGGCGCTATGCAATGGAAAACGTGCTGTTTGTGCCACCGAAAAGTTTCAATCCGCCGCCACGTGTGGACAGCGCCGTGGTGCGCATGGTGCCGCATGCCACGCCCGCAGCGGTGGACGTGGCTCTACTTAGCGAGTTGGTGCAAGTTGCCTTCAGCCAGCGACGTAAACTCATGCGCCACACCCTGGGGAGATGGTTAGAGGAGAAGGCTTTTTCGGGCGAATTTGATGTGAAACGTCGCGCTGAGGAAGTGCCTGTCGCGCAGTACATCGATTTGGCTTTGGCGCTAGCTTCCGAGTCTAGGCACTAATCTACGTATCGCTGGCGAGTGATGGCCAGTTCTCCGGGAGCTTACTGATTGGAGGTCAGCGCTCGGGCGATCATGACGACGATGTGGGCGAATGATCCCTTTGAATTGGACTGATCTTGCTCTGAGTAGCGCACCGACCCACCTCGGTGTTCAGCGGTAGCGCAGCTTCATCCCCAAAATCGTACTGGCCAAGATCAGGGTGATCACGTTGGCGACGACGATGGGCCAGGCGCGCAGCATCAGCCCATACCCCAGCCAGCAGGCAACCCCCAATGTGAACACGCTGTACATGCTCAGTGAAATACCCCGTACATCCCGGGTGCGGAAGGTGTGCCAGACCTGCGGGATGAAGCTGACGGTGGTCAAGACCGCGGCGAAATAGCCAAAAAGATCAAGCAAGGGCATGGGGTGAGGGTATGAATGGCTGGGGTAAACCCGAATTCCTCAATTGTCCCTCACAACCCAATCCTGCAGGGCGTCAAAGGCCGGGCGCATGGCGCCTGCGTTGGCATGGTTGGCCATGGCCACCATGATATAGCGTTTACCGCTGTTGGCCAAGACATAGCCCGCCACGGCGGTGACGTCGCGCAGGCTGCCGGTTTTCAGGTGGGCAGTGCCTTGGGACTGCGCCTTGCTGCGTTTCAACGTGCCGTCAATGCCGGAGATGGGCAGTGAGGCCATCAACTCTGGCATCAATGGGGAGCGATAAGCAGTTTGCAGCAGCCGACCCAGCGCTTGGGCGGAAATGCGTCCGTCTCGTGACAGTCCCGCACCGTTGTCCAATACCGGAAGATCGTCCGACCCGAAGCGGTCCTTCCACCAACGTAGCAACACCTCGCGCGAGGCTTGCGTCGAGGCAGGTGCTTGCTCCGGCAGCGGGTTGGCGCCAATGGCAGGGCGAACAGGCAGGCTCAGGGACAGCAGCACGTGCTGGGCCATGATGTTGTTGCTGTACTTGTTGACATCTCGCACCACCTCTGCCAGCGACGGTGAGCTCATTTCAAACACTGGTTTTAGTGTCTTCCCGGGTGCGGTTGGCAGGCGGCCGTCGCGCACGCGCCCGACCAACTGCCCCCCCATTTCGCGCCACAGACCCTCTACAGCGCGAGCGCTGTAGCTGGCCGGGTCGACATAGGCCACTGGCCACACCCGTTCGCCGCAGGCGGCCGGGAAGCTGCCGCCAAACCGGACCCGCGTGGCGTCATTGAAGTCGCCCTGCAAAGTGGCGCGGTAGTCGTTGCAGGCGCCGCCGCTCAAGGGCACTGAAGCCGGTAATTGAACGCCACCCAAAGGGGGCTCGTACTGAATTCGGGCCAGGTTGTTGCCCGTGTCCGGCACAAAGGTCATGACCAAGGACTTGAAGTTGACCAAAAATGCGTCAGGGGTGGCGTTGTAGGGCCGCAGTGGTTCGCCGTCAAAGCTGCCGGGGTCGGTGTCGTCGATGGCAAACGCACTGCGATCCAGCACGATGTCACCGGCGATTTTTTGTATCCCCAATCCTTGCACCCGGCGCAGCAACAGCCACAGGCGTTCAGCCACCAATTTGGGGTCACCCCGGCCTTGAATGTAGAGATCGCCTTGTAGCGTACCGTCTCGAACCGGGCCGCCCAGGTACACGGGGGTCTGCCAGGTGTAGGCGGGGCCCAGCAAGTCGAGGGCGGCGTAGGTGGTGACGAGTTTCATCACCGATGCGGGGTTCATCGGCACTAGGGCCCGGTGGCTCAGGCGGGGCGCGGTGCGTCCATCGGCCTCTATCACCAGCAGCGACACGGCCTCGCGCGGGACTTTGGCCCGGCTCAGGGCCGCGTCCACCTCGGGCGGCAGGGCTTGGGCCAGTGACAGACTGCAGATGCCACTTGCGAGCAGGGCCAGCAAGGTTGTGGGTTTGTTCATGCTGGAATTATCAAGCCACGGATAATGAGGGGATGCATCCTCTCCCCTCTGCGTCCCATAGCGTCCTGTCGCCCCGCGCCATTGGTATCGCGGCGGCCGTGATCACGGTCGTAATCTGGACGTCGTTCATTTTGATTGCCCGGGCTTCGGCCGATCCCGCACGTGGCGGTACCCTGACCCCGATGGACATGGCCTGGTGCCGAATCGCGGGCGCGAGCCTGCTTTTGCTCCCCTTGGGTTGGTGGCGTGTGCGCCAAGACAGGGCCATTGGAAGCGGACAATCCTCGTTGTTTGGACTGTCGCCTCTGCCGTTGAGTGTGACGGTCAAGGTTGGGTTTTTCGGTGGCCTGTTGTACGCCATGCTGGCCTACCGGGGGTTTGTGTACGCGCCGGCGGCCCATGCTTCAGTCTTGATGCCAGGGAGTTTGCCGCTGTGGACTGCGTTGTTGGCGGCGCTGCTGTTGGGTGATCGAATTACGCCGTGGCGCGCGCTGGGCCTGGTCCTGATCGTCCTGGGCGACTTGCTGGTGGGCGGTGCGAGCTTGCTGCGGGCCTTTGAGGGCGGCGATGTCTGGAAAGGTGACCTGTTCTTCATGGTCGCGGCGGCGTGCTGGGCCACCTACAGTGTGCTGGCGCGTCATCATGCGCTGGACGCCGTTCGCGCCACGATTGCCATCACGGCCTTTGCTTTCCTGGCTTATCTGCCGATCTACACAGTCCTGACTGTGAGCGGCCTGTCCGGTGGGCAGGTGTTTACTGCGCCATTGGGTGAGGTGTTGTTTCAGGTGTTTTTCCAGGGCTGGGGTTCGGTGGTCATATCGGGCATTACCTTCACCAAGATGATTCAGCACTTTGGCCCGGTGCGCTCCACGATGATCACGGCGCTGGTACCCGGCCTGTCGGCCCTGGGGGCGGTTGTGGTGTTGGGTGAGCCTTTGTCCTGGAACCTTTGGGCGGGGTTGGCCCTGGTCACGCTGGGTATTCTGTTTGGCGTGCGCTCTGCCGTTCCCGCTGCTATCAGAAAAGAAGCGCCTGTCGCAGCGTCTACAAGGACAGAGGGGTGATTTTTGCTGTATTTTCACCAAAACCAGTGACCTCAAATAAGGAGCGCAACGTTTGAACTTGCTTGCTTTTGATACGAGTACTGACGTCATGTCGATTGCTGCCCAGCGCACCGTCGGCGGAGTTGCCCAAGTTTGGCAACAAACCGCGGTGGGCGGGGCACAGACCTCGGCCCACCTGATTCCGGTCATTCAGCGGCTCATGGCGCAAGCCGATCTGAGGTTTGATCAGTTGGATGCCATTGTTTTTGGGCGTGGGCCGGGTTCCTTTACTGGCCTGCGGACCGCTTGCTCGGTGGCGCAGGGATTGGCTTTCGGCGCTAAAGTGCTCGTCTTGCCGGTGGACACGTTATTGGCTGTGGCGGAAGACGCCCGGTGTCAGTGTGTGGACCCGGCGCGCCCGAGACAGGTGACAGCCATGCTGGATGCCCGGATGGACGAGTTGTACATGGCTTGCTACTCTTTTGAGAGTGATGTCTGGAGTCAAACAAAGGACCCTGGCCTGATCCGACCAGAAGACTTGGACGCGGACGACGACGTCACCTTGGCTGGCAATGTGTTCACCACCTATGGTGATCGCCTGCCTGTCAGCGCCGCACTGCGCGTGGCAGCGCTGCCCACTGCCGGCGCATTGTTGCGTCTTGCCCCCGCTTTGCTGGCCGCCGGCGGGGCTTTGCCCGCCGACGAGGCTTTGCCGCTCTACATTCGCGACAAGGTCGCCAAAACCACCGCCGAGCGCATGGCAGAGAAAGCGGCAGCGTAGGCCATGACCGGGGTGCAGTCCACCATCGAAGCCTGTTTCGAGGCGATGACGCCCCACAACATCGACCTGGTCTTGGCCGTGGAGCAACAAGCCTATGCCCACCCCTGGGTTCGAGCCAACTTCACTGACGCCCTTGCCTCGGGCTATCAAGCCCAGTTGCTGATGGGCGGAGACATTCTGCTGGGCTACTTTGTGGCGATGAAGGGGGTCGATGAGGTGCATCTTCTGAACATCACTGTGGCCCCTGCGTACCAGCGCCAAGGCTGGGCACATGTCATGCTGGATGCCATGGCCGTGTGGGCGCGTGGGCAGGGTGCCGAATGGCTCTGGCTGGAGGTTCGGGTGGGCAATTTGCGCGCCATGCATGTTTATGAAAGCCAGGGGTTTGAGGCCGTTGGCCAACGCAAAAACTATTACCCCGACGGGCATGGCCAGCGCGAGCACGCGGTGGTGATGAGCCGACGTCTGTGAAAATACAGCCCCATGAGCCTTGACCTAGACGACCGCCACCGCGCCATGCTGCAGGAAATGGGCGTGCACGTCTGGTGGCCTCAAGCCGACGCGCCGGTTGTTGAGGCCGCGCCGGCACCGGCTTCGGTCCCGCTGGCGCAACCCACCGCGCCGCCCGCGGTGATACCTGCAGAAGCGTCGATTGCGATTGAACATCGGGTGGTTGACGCCCTGTCCGTTCGCGGCGGGGTCTCCCGGCCGGCTCAGAACACAGGATCGGTCGTGTTTGACGCCGATGCTGTGGTGGGTGAAATGGCGCACGCGGATTGGGCCGGCTTGAGCGAGGCCATCTCAGCCTGCCAAGCCTGCAAGCTGTGCGTGGGCCGGCGAGCGCCGGTTTTCAGTGCCATGGCGGCGACTGCTCAGGCCGATTGGCTGGTCGTGGGCGATCCGCCGGAAGACGGCGACGAGCGTGCTGGCTTTCCATTTTCGGATCAAGTGGGACTGTTGCTGGACAACATGCTGAAAGCAGTCGGTGTGACCCGCCAGGACGCCCTTGCACCCGTCGCTGCATCGCAGGCGGCCTACTTGACGCATGTCGTTAAATGCCGTCCCGCACTGCCGCGTGCGCCGCAACCCCAGGACCTGGCCGCTTGCGAGTCCTATTTGAAGCGTGAAATTGCGTTGACACAGCCCAAAGTTATTTTGGCCATGGGGCGGGTGGCCGCCCAAACGCTGCTTCGCGAAAGTGATGCTCAAGTCGGCACAACGCCGTTGGGAAAGCTGCGCGGTCAAATTTACCAGTACCAGGGGATTCCCGTGGTGGTCAGTTACCCCCCAACTTACCTGCTGCGCACTCAGCAGGACAAAGCCCGCGCTTGGGCTGATCTGTGCCTCGCCCTGTCGGTGGCGCGACCGGATCAGGTGTAAAAGTGCATTCGTTGGATTGAATTTAATAAGAAAGCCCTCTCTATGACCCTCGCAAGCACCACTCTGGCTGCCATACAGCAGGCGGGCGCGGCCGTTTACGCCGCCGATGCCGACCTGAAACAGGCCACGCAAAGCTACGCCGAACGCGTGACCACCGCCATGGACCACAACCCCTTTGGTTTGGGCAATGACGCCTTGTTTGAAAACTGGAAGCTGGTGGCACGGCTGTCGCAATCGATGGGGGTCATTGAAGCCGAGCTCAAGAAAATTTATTTTCTTGCCGAAGACCTCGTGGGTGAAGGGACTGCTGTGGTTTCTACTCTGCCCGCCTTGAGCGCCCCAGTGGCGGAAACACCGACTGATGTCGTGGCCAAGTCCACCGCCCGGACGGGTGCGCGTCGCCGCCTAGGCGACCGCCGTACCGGCGCGAATCGTTTGATGGCCATGCCAGAGGCCGCCAAGTTGCCTAGCAACGCTGCCAAGCTCCTGCAGCACCTTGAAACCGCGCTCAATACGGAAGAGTTTCGGTTGATCAAACAAACGGCGAGTGCCCGGACCATTGGTATTCCCTTGGGGTCGGTCTCAGCGGCCATCAAAACCCTGCTTGCCAACGGTCATCTGATTGCGGGGTCCGCAGGTGGCTTCAAGTTGAAGCGCTTCGATGCGGCGGAGGTTCTGGTTTGAAAATCATTATTCGCACCTTTTTCAAGACCCTTCGTTGGGTGCTGGGCCCAGTGATGGTATTACGGGAATACCTGACCCGTCCCACGGGGCTGGTTCGCTCGCCAGCGGAGCAAGCTCGCGTGGATCAGCAATGTGAAGGTCTGGCGCTCTACCAGTACCGAACATGTCCTTTTTGTATCAAAGTGCGTCAGGAAATGCGTCGCTTGTCTCTGAACGTGGCACAACACGATGCCCAACCCGACGGCCCCCACAGGGCCAGTTTGTTGGCGGGAGGGGGGCAGGCCAAGGTTCCCTGTCTGAAAATCACGGATGAAACAGGTCAAAGTCAGTGGATGTATGAGTCGAGCGCTATCAACGCCTATCTGAATAACCGGTTTTCGCGTCAAAGTACCTGATTGACGGCTCTATATCAGGGCGGTCAACTTGCTGATCGCTGAAAAAAGTTGCAAACTGCACAAGGTTAATCAAGTGAATCAATGAAAAGGAAATAACATGAATAAAATTTCAACTCATACCCGGGTTCTCGCCCTTAGTCTGAGTGCCGTCGTGGTGTTTGTCAGTGGCTGTGCAAACATGACAGATGCACAGCGCAGTTCTGCCATTGGCGCTGGCGTCGGCGGCTTGGCTGGGGTGGCCATTGGCGACAGCGGCAAGTCAGCCGCCATCGGTGCGGGCTTGGGTGCCTTGGGTGGCTACATCTGGTCCAACCAAATGGCTCAGAAAAAGGCCGCCATGGAGCAAGCTACGGCGGGCACAGGCGTTGGCGTCACGCAGACTTCGGATAACCAGCTCAAGCTGAATATTCCCAGTGACATTTCGTTCGACACCGGTCGTTCCGACATCAAGTCGAACTTGCGCCCTGTGCTTGACCAATTTGCCCAAGGCCTGAGCAACCAGCCAAACACCGAAATTCGCATCGTGGGGCACACGGACAGCACCGGGTCTGACTCCATCAACAACCCGTTGTCCTTCAGCCGCGCCGCCAGCGCGCGAGATTACCTCTCGTCGCGCGGGGTTGACTCACGCCGCATCCAGATTGATGGTCGAGGTTCACGTGAACCGATTGCCGACAATGGTTCAGATGCCGGTCGCTCTGCGAATCGCCGTATCGAGATCTTCTTGGCGGAGCGATCCACTGCTCAACGCTAAGTCCACGGGGCTTTCAACCAAAAGGGGGCCTTGGCCTCCTTTTTTTATTCAATGCACGCTTCTTACAATAAGCGCATGACATTTTTAGACAAGTTGCGCACCGCCGAGCGCCAAAACGGCTCTCTCTTGTGTGTCGGCCTGGACCCCGATCCGGCCAAGTTCCCCAGCCGTTGGCGTGGTGACGCCAGTCACATTTACAATTTTTGTGCCGCCATCGTCGACGCCACAGCCGACTTGGTGCTGGCCTTCAAGCCTCAGATTGCTTACTTCGCCGCCCACCGGGCGGAAAACCAGCTTGAGCGCCTCATGGCGCACATGCAGCGTACGGCGCCGCATGTGCCGGTCATTTTGGATGCCAAGCGGGGGGACATCGGCAGCACGGCCGAGCAGTACGCCATTGAGGCATTTGAACGCTATGGCGCCGATGCAGTCACGCTGTCACCTTTTATGGGGTTTGACTCGGTTCAGCCGTACTTGAAGTACCACGGAAAAGGTGCTTTTCTCTTGTGCCGCACGTCCAATCCGGGCGGTGATGATTTGCAAATCCAGCGTTTGGCCAGTGTCGAAGGCGAACCGCTGATGTACGAGCATGTCGCGCAATTGGCGCAAGGTCCCTGGAACCTCAATGGTCAATTGGGGCTCGTTGTCGGCGCCACTTACCCGGCTGAGATTGAACGGGTGCGAGCCGTCGCCCCGACGCTGCCACTGTTGATTCCAGGCGTAGGTGCACAGGGGGGTGACGCGGTGGCCACGGTGAAAGCCGGATGGCGCGGCACCCGTGATGCCCAAGGGCAGGTGTTGGAGACGAGTGCGCCCATCATCGTCAACTCCTCCCGCTCGATCATTTATGCCTCGGCGGGCGAGGACTTTGCTCAGATGGCTCGCCAAGAGGCCATCAGGACCCGCGACACACTGCGGGCCGCCCAGCAACAGGCATGAAACCGGGACAATGAACGGTACCCGCGCTAGTCAGTCGTCGTCCCCCAGGCGGTAGTTCAACAAAGCCGGTGCGGCTTCATCCTGGTCCATGGCGTGCTCCATCGCCAGGTGGTGCTTGCGAGTCAAGCCGTGAAACTCCGCAAAAGGACCATTCAGCAAGTAGATATGAGGCTTGCCGTGCGGCAAAGCGGTGGGCAGCGCGCCGGTTGGGCCGCCTTGGGCGCGCTCGACCTCTGCCACTCCCAAAGCCAACAGGTCGCCGATCAGTTGGCTGCAGGTCTTCTCACGGTGCATTTCACACAGTGCCTCCATCTGTGCGGCCAAAGCAATCGGCAACCGGAACGCGTATCTCCTGCGCGTGAGGTGATGATCAGATTGACCCTGGGTTGCAGGCTGGGCTTTCAATTTTTCCATGGGGCCGGATGTCAAAAAGTCATGGGCAGGCGCACGCTGACCGTGACGTCCGGCGTGTCAGCCGTGAGTCCTGCGCCAACAGAAACACTCAGTGAGTACTTGCTGTTGAAGCGATAAGAGTACCCCAGCAACAAGGTCGCGAGTTGAGTTCGAACTGATCCGGTCGCCACCTGACCATTGGCGCGAAGTCGTGCCACCGAGCTGTGGTCATAGCCCAGGCTCAATGACGACTTCTCATTCAACGCCAGACCGATGCCGAAATTGAAGCCGAGCACACCACCGGGCGCGATCGTTCCCAAGAACTCTTCTTCGCCGTTCAAGACCTTGCGACTGACATTGTCGCGGGCGAAGTTGTGGGTGTAGGTCACGCTGCCAAAGAACACGGCGGGATCCGACGGATAGAGGACAGTGAGCCCCGCTTGCAGTGAGTAAAAGCCCGACCCGGTCGGCAAATCCAAGGGCAAACCGGTGCCCGTTGTGTTGCCCACACAGCGTGTTTGGCAGTCGGTCACGACGTCAAACGGGTCTTTGCCGGTCCGCGTTTTAAAGCGCATGGAGGCGATGTAAAACGGCGTGTCGACGCCGCCGGAGGGTGTAAGAAGTTTTGTGTAAACGGTTATTTGGCAGGAAACTGCTGTCTTGCATGGAGCCGAGATGACCGTAGAGATGAAACCCTTACCCGCCGAGCTGATTGACGCCCTGTTGGCCGACTACAAAAAGCCCGAAGACCTGATTGGCCAGAATGGCCTCTTGACGCAGCTCACCAAAGCCTTGGTCGAGCGAGCTTTGCAAGCCGAATTGACCGGCCACCTGGGTCACGGCAAGAACCAGTTGGTTGCCAATGAAGCGGGCAACACCCGCAACGGGTGCAGCAAGAAAACGCTCAAAGGCGATTTTGGCCAGCTACCCATAGAAATCCCCCGTGACCGCGCCGGCACCTTCGAGCCCCAACTGATTGGCAAACACCAGACCCGCTGGAGCGGCTTTGACGACAAGATACTGTCGCTGTATGCCCGAGGCATGACGGTACGCGAGATTCAAGGCCATCTGCAGGAGATGTACGGCGCCGAAGTGTCTCCTACCCTGATTTCATCCGTGACCGACGCCGTCATGGACGAGGTCAAAGCCTGGCAGTCGCGCCCCTTGGAGGCGCTGTACCCCATCGTCTACATGGACTGCATTCACGTCAAGGTGCGCGACAACGGTACTGTGCGGGTCAAGGCCCTGTACTTGGCCATTGGCGTCAACCTGGACGGCCTCAAAGAGGTACTGGGCCTGTGGATGGCCCAAACCGAAGGGGCCAAGTTCTGGCTGCAGGTGGTGACTGAACTGAAGAATCGGGGCGTGGCTGACATCTTTATCGCCTGCGTAGATGGGCTCAAAGGTTTCCCTGACGCCATTGAGGCAGTCTTCCCCAAGGCGACGGTGCAGCTTTGCATTGTTCACATGGTGCGTCACAGCCTGAACTTCGTGGGGTGGAAACAGCGCAAGGAAGTCGCCGCGGATTTGCGGCTGATTTACGCTGCGCCCACTGAATCCGAAGCTGAGCGACAACTCACGGCATTCGAGGTCAAATGGGACGATTCCTTCGCTCCGATTGGGCGCTCCTGGCGGCGCAACTGGACACACTTGATACCGTTCTTTGAATACCCGCCAGACATCCGAAAAGTGATTTACACGACCAACGCCATTGAGTCCGTGAACATGAGCCTGCGCAAAATAACCAAGACCCGCGGCTCGTTCCCATCTGAGGACGCAGTGTTCAAGCTGTTCTATCTGGCACTGAACAACATCAGCCAGAAATGGACGATGCCGATTCGGGATTGGAAGGCTGCTCTGAACCGCTTTACCATTCAGTTTGACGAGCGCATGCCGCGCGTCTAACTTAACCGCCGTTTACACAAAATTCGGGACACCCTCCGCCGCCGTCATTCAATTGATAGCGTGCGCCGAATTCCAAATCTCCCATGGCCATCCCGCTGGAGGAAAAGACGCGGTCAGTCGCCGTCCCCACAATGATTTCGCGACTGACCGTGGAGTCAGACCGGTACACATAGGGCGCGCGGATCTCCAACTCAAGGCGCCGCGTGACGCCAAACCGCGCTGACAGAGCGCCCGTGAGCGTGTTGCGTTTCACCTCCCTCACATCAATCAGTCCAATCAGGAGCGCCGGGATAATGGTGTAACCCACCAGTGCGACCCGGTTGCTCGATGAGTAGCCGTATTGCACTGAGGGCTCAAGTACGTAATGGCCGGGTAGAGTCAGCACACCGGGTTGCTCGAAGATGGGTGCGACCTCGGGCGGGCGACCCTGTGCTTCAGGTGCTTTGCCAACCGGTTCGACTTGATTGGTTGTCGCCTGAGCCACTTGCGACCCACCCGGCGCAGTTCCTGTGCCTCGTTGTGTGGCCAAACGGTCCCAGCTAAGAGTGCCACGCAGGTTGTCGATCAGCGCTCGCTGCTCCTCCACCTGACGCTCCAGGGCTTCCACCCTGGCAGAGATGTCGTCTCCCGGTCGGGTGACGGTTTGCGCCTGTGCCGCACCACTCAGCAGCAACAGGGCGTAACTCACAGCGCTCATTGGAAGAGTGTTCTGGTGTGCCATGGTCTGTTCTCCGTCTTCTTGGTGACCGATGCTCCCCATCCGACCGCTGCCATTTTGGGCTTGTCGATTGGTATGCTTGCTCCTCTCCAGTGTTGGAGAGGAGCGGGGTTGTCAACTTGAGAAAAATCAAGACAGAACGACACCAGCGCGATCAGGCAGCGGCAAGTGCTATGACAAAAATCAAGTCAAAAAATTTCCGGCCGCGTAAGCTGGTTCCATAAGGCCCGCTACCTGTTGAAGAGGTCATCACTAGGGATTGACACATGGCATTGAGACGCTTGTTGATCATCGCGCTGGGAAAAGCTTTGGAATGTGAAGTGCCTGGTGAGTTGAGTTCTTCGTGGGATTTGCGACTAGCGGACCAATTGGGTGGCGCACAAAAGCTGTTGAACACACAGCCGACCCCGGTTGCGCTGTTGTTGTTGGGGGAGATGGATGACACCGAGGTGAACACCCTGGACCAATGGTTGCAAACGCAGCCCTCGACTCAGTGGGTCGCCGTCTTGCCGGTGGACGCCATCAAGCGCTTGCTTTGCCGCGATTTAATCGTTCAGCACTTTTTTGATTTCCATACCTGGCCGATTGATACTGAGCGACTCAACCACACATTGGGCCATGCGTTTGGTTATGCCGAGTTGAGAAGTCGGTCTCATCGCCCTGCGGCGCAGCGGCAAGACATGGCACTTGTGGGTCAAAGTGCGGCGATTCAGCAACTTCGTCATCAAATTCGAAAGGTGGCTCAGGTTGGCGCCCCGGTATTGATTGCAGGTGAGAGCGGCAGCGGAAAGGAGTTGACGGCGCGCGCAGTGCACAACCACTCGTCCCGCGCGAAGGGGCCATTCGTTGCGGTGAATTGCGGCGCCATCCCGGCCAGCTTGATCCAGTCAGAATTGTTTGGCTATGAGAGAGGCGCTTTCACCGGCGCGGCGAGGGAAAAGCGCGGACTGATTGAGTCAGCCGGTGGGGGCACGTTGTTTTTGGACGAAATTGGCGATTTGCCAATCGAGTTGCAGGCCAACCTGTTGCGCTTCTTGCAAGAGGGCCACATCAACAGAGTGGGTTCGTCCCAATGCATTGCGGTCGATGTCAGGGTCATCGCCTCCTCTCATATTGACCTTGCCCCTGGAATCCGTATCCCATAACCGAGATCATGAGTTGGCTTGCTTGGGCTGATTAGCAAGCCAGTTTTGCTCGAACCGCACCGGGCTGACGTAGGCCAGTGTCGAATGCAGTCGAGTCCGGTTATACCAAAGCATCCAAGCAATCGTTTCATCCTTTGCCTCCCGCTGAGTCTTGAACTTCTGTCCGTATAACCGTTCCACCTTCAATGATCCAAACAGCGTCTCGCTGCAGGCGTTGTCCCAACAGTTGCCGCGCCGGCTCATTGAACTGGTGATGTCGTACTCCTTGAGCACTTCCCGGAAGTCCTTGCTGGCGTACTGACTGCCGCGGTCGCTATGGAACATCAGGCCAGCCTGCTTGCCCGGATGCCGCTTGAACCATGCCATGCGCAGCGCATCAATGACGATGTCCCGCGTCATTTCCTCTCGTAACGACCAGCCCACTACTTGGCGGCTGAACAGGTCAATCACCACGGCCAGAAACAACCAGCCTTCGTCCGTGGCGATGTACGTGATGTCACCCACCCAGACCTTGTCGGGTGCTGCCACATCGAACTCCCGGTTGAGCAGGTTGGGTGAGATCGCTAGATCGTGATTGCTATCGGTGGTGACCTTGAAGCGCCGCTTTCCCTTGGCACGGATGCCGTGCAACTGCATGAGCTTTTGCACGCGCTCTTTGCCCACACGGATGCCACGGGCAAGCAGCTCCTTCCAGGTGCGTGGCCAGCCGTAGCCGCCTCGCGTCTCGGCATGGATGGCCTTGATGTGCACCAGCAAGGCGTCATCGCTCAGGTGGCGGAGCTGGGCCGGACTGGCCAGTCGCACAAAGTGTTCGTGGTACCCGGCGATGCTCACCCCCAGTACGCGGCACTGTACCGAGATCGGCCATGTGCTGCGGTGGCGCTGGATGAAGGCGTACTTCAAATCGATCCCTTTGCGAAGTACGCCGTCGCTTTTCCCAGAATGTCACGCTCCATCTTCACACGCGCCAACTCGGCCCGCAACCGGCTGATCTCCATCTGCTCGGCGCTGACCAATACCTTGCTGTCAGCTCCCTTGAGCTGGCCCTGGCGCTGCGCCTTGACCCAATTGAACAACGTCTGGTCGACCACTCCCAGCGTGCGTGCCGCGGCTGCAATGCTCTGGCCACCTTCGACCAGTCGAACTGCTTCTTGCTTGAATTCGAGCGTGTAGCGCGCTCTTGCTGTCTTCGTCATTTCCGTTCTCCTTGCGTGAATTTAAACACTCAGCAAGAGATACGTTTTTCGAGGGCAAGGTCATATGGCCCTCGAACAAGCCACTAAATTGGGGGATTTTTGGGAGGATTTGTTGTACCGGCTCAACGTATTGCCGCTTCTGGCCCCACCCCTGAGAGAGAGAAAAGACGATCTTGAGTTGCTGGCCAATCATTTCTTTGAGGTTTTTTTTGAAGACAAGAACCCTCGACTAACGGGATTCAGCCACCGGGCGTTGGGCGCGATACGGGCTTATGACTGGCCTGGAAACGTCCGCGAACTTATCAACCGGATTCGCCGTGCCATGGTGATGTCGGAGGGGCGATTGATTACGCCAAGTGACCTGGGGTTACCGGATCGCGCGGTGGCCCATACGGGTGAGGCGCTGGAAGACGCACGTATTCGGGCTGAGCGCGATGCGATCTCGGGTTCCCTGCAGTGCAGCGGCAACAACATCAGCCGAGCAGCTCGCGATTTGGGGGTCTCCCGCATGACGCTTTATCGTTTGATGGAAAAGCACGGCGTCACTACTTGATCCCTTTCCTTGATTCTCCTCGTCAACGTTCAATTGCATCCGTGTTCGAGGGTCGTTCTTGCCCCCTAAGTTGTCATCATTGATGCGCCATTTCTCAAAGCATGTCACTAATTTGTGACGGCGCCGTGTTCAGCCTGCATCTCCTGCCCAGTCGTTGAACGACATTGATTCCAAAGCATAAATTTCTTCATCATTGCGATATCTCAAATGTGCCATCAAGGCGTTTTTGGGCAGGTGTCACACCGATGTGACACGGCGAGATCGGTATTTGATTTTTCCGGGCTGACGAGGAGGCAAGGCCGGATTTTTCGCAAGTCAAATCAGATTTATATCAATCAAATCAACGGTTTGAAGCAGATCAGTCAGAGCTTGCACACAAGTTGCCATGTGTTAGCCGGATTGGCGTTTTGCGTGCGCCGAGCCGCGTAAATCTGTTCTAACTTATTTTGAAGGAATGATCATGAAGAAAACTCACTTGGCCTCGGCAATCGCAATTGCCTTCGGTTTGGCTGGACAAGTTATGGCAAATCCAACCACCACCAACAACGCCGAATTGGCCGACAGCAATACCCAAACGGCCACCGCCAATTCAGATCAGTCGGCTAACACTGGCGCTGCCGCCAATGAATACGCGACGGCGAATCAAAACTCATCCAACGATAGCAGCACGCGCACCAGAACCGACAACTCTGTCACGACCAAAACCAAAGACAGCAACAATACCAAGACTGAGACAGAGACCTACACCAACAGCAACAACAAAGGCGACGCCAAGGCCAAGGACTACGGTACGGCCGCCAACAATGGCGGTGTGGCGACGAGCAATTTTGACAATGCGTTCAACACCAGTCGGGTCGTCGGAAAAGTTCATTTGAGCGGAGCTGTTAGCGGCAACACCATTTACGGCATCGGCAATGTGGCGACCAACAATGGCGGTTCCGCCAATGGGTCCGGCGGCGGCAATGGCGGCAAAGGTGTGGGCGGCAATGCCTCCGGCGGCAACAGCGGCAATGGTGGCAGTGGTGGCAGTGGCGGCGCTGGTGGCAGTGCCAATGCCAGCAATGGCAGCGCAACGGCTGGTGACGCTAGCAACGGCAGCGCCCGCAACGGCAGTGCCACTGCGGGCAATGGTGGTGATGGCGGCAACGCCAAAGGAGCCAAAGGTGCCAACGGCGGAGAGGCAACCGCAACCGGTGGTGACGGCAAGAACATGACCAGCCAAAAAGCTTCCGGCTCTGAATCCACCAGCAATGGCCAGGGCGGCAACGCGATGGCCAAAGACATGACGAAGTCGGGCTCTGCAGAAGCGTCTGCCATGGCTCACGGCGGCTCATCAAAAGCCAGTGATTCAGTGGACGGCGGCTCCGCCAAGGCAATGGATACAGCCACCGGCGGCTCTGCAAAGGCCATGGACATGGCCAAAGGTGGCTCGTCCTCTGACATGCAAAAAGCGGGTTCTGGCGGCGCCGATGCCAATAGCAAAACCAACGCTGGTGGCGCAACATCGACAAACACCGCAACCGCTGGTGGAGAGCCACCCAATGGCAATGCCAACAATGGCGGAAGCACGACGGCAGGTGGAACAGCCACCGGTGCGGCTGGGGGCACGTCGACCACGGGCGCAAACACCCAAACTGCCACCAACACCGGCGGTGCTGGTAGTGGTTCAGCCTCCTCGACAGCAGTTGCGGGCACAGGAACAGCCTCCGCAACCGGCGGTGCTGGCAGTGGATCGGCCACGGCCAGTGGTGGGGCAGGAATGACAGGTGCTTTGACGACCTCTAGTGGCGTTGCCACCGGTACAGCCAGCTCGACGGCCGGCGCTGGTACAGGCGGCGCGGCTACATCCAGTGGTGGCGCTTCGACCAGTACCGCGACTGCCAATGGCGCTGCAGGGACAGCAACCGGCGGTGCGGGCGGCACAGCGAGCAACGCTGGCGGTGCGGGCGGCGCGGGTGGTGAGGCCACCAACGGTTCTGCGACCAATGGCGGCGCTTCGACCACGGCCTCCAACGGCAGTGCCACGGGCGGTACTGCCCAAGGTGCTAGCGGCGCGGTTGGCGCACAGAGTGGTCAGGGCGGCCAAGGCGGCATCGGTGAAGGCGGCCAAGGCGGCGTCGGCAATGGGGCTGTAGGCGGGGCAGGCGGTAACGGCGGCACGGTGATGGTGGACGCCGGCATGTTCAATATGTCCAACACCATGAACAACGCGGGCAATGCCGCCGCCGGCATCATGACCACGGCCCAAAACAGTGGGTTGAGTTCCTTGATACAGCAAGGTATCAATGTGCAAGCCAACCTCAACGTGGGCAAGTAGAAGGCTGAGTTGGGCTGCCACGCCAGGAGTCCCCCGGCGCGGCAGCCCGTTGAGTCAGGAGAACAACATGAAATTCAATGTGATAGGTCGTGGTTCCGTGATAGTGGCGATGGTTTGCCTGTCAACATGGGCTTGGCCCAATGAAGTGGCCACAGACGATGCTACGTCAGTCATCGAGCCGATTGTTGACACGTCAGTGGTGGCCCTCCAAGCGGATGAAACCTCTCCCTGGGGCGTGGCCGTCAGTGTGACGACGTTGGCGGGGGCCCGAGGTGGATTTGATGTGGTGAAAAACGACATGCAATTGAGTGGCACGGTGGCCAATAATTCAGCGCTCAACGTGCTGTCTGGCAGCAACCTGATCACTAATGGGTCATTTGCCAACTCCAGTGGTTTCTCCACTGTGGTTCAGAACTCAGGGTCGAACGTGTTGATTCAGAGCGCTACCATCATCAACCTTCAATACGAGTAGATGATGAACACGGTGTTGAGTTTCACGTTGGCCGCTTCTCTCGCTTTGGGCAGCGGGGTGCACGCGCAGGCGATGGAGCTGATCGGTACGGGCAGTGGTCCCTTCTTTGTCAAAGTGACGAGTTTGAAAGAGGCGTGCTTCAAGTCCACCACCCGACAGCAGTTCGATTTCAGTTGCGGTTCGGCAGCGATTGCGACCTTGCTCACCTACCACTACAACTATCCGATGACCGAGCAAGCCGTGTTCAATGAGATGTTTGCGCGCGGTGATCAGGTCAAGATACGCAAGGAAGGATTTTCCTTGCTGGATATGAAAATTTTCCTTGAGGCTCACCAATTCAAAGCAGACGGATTTGAGCTGCCGCTGGTGAAGCTGTTGGAGTCGGGCTTGCCCGCGATTGTGTTGATTGCCGAGAAGGGGTACCACCATTTCGTGGTCATCAAGGGCATGCGTGACGGACGAATTCTCGTCGGCGACCCCTCCAGTGGCACGCGCGCGGTTTCTCAAGCGCACTTTGCTTCGATATGGGTCAATCAGTTGCTGTTTGTGATTCACAACCAGAAAAAACAGGCGAAATTTAATCAGCACGTGGATTGGCAAGCGGCTCCTCGGGCACCGCTGTCTGCCGGACTGGGTGTGGACGGCATGAGTGGTTTGGCATTCAGCAAACTTGGCCCTGGAGATTTTTGAGCAGGTGAATGCATATGGCGAATATCAAGCTGATTCAATTGGGCCTGGCCATGCTGTTGGGCGCTGGGGGTATTGGCCTCGGTGCGGCAGAACCGGGTGAATTCGATTGGACGGGTACACCAACCGGGTGGGTTCCGGTGGACCTCTTGGTGCTGGCAAACTCGCGTGGAGGGTTTGAAGTCAGTGCTGGCTTGACTGTGTCATTCGGCTTCCTGCGAAGTGTCTCAATCAACGGGGAGTTGGTCAGCAGCGCCCAGTTCAACCTGCCGGATGTGAGCCGGATCTCTGCGGAACAGGCCAGGGCGGTCACCACCGCCATGTCTGAGGGGCGATTGGTTCAAGTGGGCGCTGGAAACAGCGTGGACGCTGTGTCGCTTGCCAATCTTTCAGGAGCAACAGTCATCCAAAACAGCTTGAACGATCAGCTTATTCAGACCACGACGATCATCAATACGGGTGTCAACAGCCAATCACTGTTCAAGGCCGTCAATGTGCAATCGGTCTTGAATGACGCTTTGCTGGGCGCATTGACCCGGCGCTAACTAGCAACTTATCGTCACCCGCTTCTGCTTTCGCCTCAGTCGTCCAAGCGCGGCCTGGACTGTCCTTCCGCCAGCTCACCTGTGTCCGGGTCGATCCAGGAGGCTTGACCCAATTCGTCTTCCGCCTCCTCAAGTGATTCACCTGGGGTTGGTGTTCCTTCGTTGACCTCATCCCGATCGGCTATGGCCTCGGCACGGGTTGCGAATGGACCAAACTCTTGCCGTCCATCCGGTGCGAGCCAGTGAAAACCATCTGGGCGATGGACGATTTCCCCTTTGGGACCGTCGGCGAGCTCGTCTTCCTCTTTGGTGGACGGAGGGAACTTCGCGCGGGGCGTTGGAACCTTGGACATCATCAAACTCCTGGGTTTCGCCCTCCAGCCGAACGCGGCAAGGTCAGCGACATAAAGGTTAATGATCGACCCAAAAATTGAAAAAATCAACCCTAGCCGAATCCAGGCTCAGTAACACGGTTGATTCTTTGGGCTGGTGACCTTGATTCTGATCGGTTTTTGGGGAGGCCGACTAGTTAAAGTGAAGCTGCGGTTGTGGTCTTCTCGGCGAGTTGCCGATAGTAGTTCGCCGATGCATTCGCCTGTGGAATATGCCCAACCCGGCTACCTGCACAGCCGGTCGCCGGCCTCGTCACAGTTGGACGTGCTTTTCCGTAAGCACCAGCCGGCTGAGGCCTCGGGCACCTGGCCGAATGCTACAACGACAGCAGTCGTTTCAAATAACGCCCGGTGTGGCTGGCAGGGTTCGCGGCCAACTCTTCTGGCGTGCCCACACCCACCACTTGGCCGCCCCCACTACCGCCTTCGGGGCCCATGTCGATCAACCAGTCTGCCGTTTTGATGACGTCCAGGTTGTGCTCGATCACCACAATCGTGTTGCCGGCGTCTCTCAGCTGGTGCAAGACTTTCAGCAGCAGATCAATGTCGGCAAAGTGCAGGCCGGTGGTGGGTTCATCCAGGATGTACAGCGTGCGCCCGGTGTCGCGTTTGGACAGTTCTAGCGCCAGTTTGACGCGTTGAGCTTCGCCGCCGGACAGCGTTGTGGCTGACTGCCCCAAGCGGATGTAGCTCAAGCCCACATCCAGCAGGGTGTGCAGCTTGCGGGCGATGGTGGGCACGGCCTTGAAAAATTCGTGTGCAGCTTCCACGGTGAGTTCCAGAATTTGCGCAATGTTCTTGCCCTTGTAGAGCACCTCCAGCGTCTCCCGGTTGTAGCGCATGCCGGTGCACACGTCGCAAGGCACGTAAACATCGGGCAGAAAGTGCATCTCCACCTTCACCATGCCGTCTCCCTGGCAGGCCTCGCAGCGTCCGCCGGCCACGTTAAAGCTGAAGCGACCTGGCCCATAACCGCGCTCGCGGGCGGTGGGCACCTCGGACATCAGTTCGCGAATCGGGGTGAACAGGCCGGTATAGGTGGCAGGGTTGGAGCGCGGGGTTCGGCCGATGGGGGACTGGTCAACGTTGATGACTTTGTCAAAGTATTCGATGCCTTCAATGGCTTCGTGCTCCGCCGGCTCGTCGTGCGCGCGGTAAAGCGTGCGTGCCACGGCGGCATATAAGGTGTCGTTCACCAGAGTCGATTTGCCGGAGCCGGAAACTCCGGTGACGCAGGTGAACAGGCCCACCGGAAACTCGACATGCACGTCTTGCAGGTTGTGGCCGCTGGCGCCAATCACGCGCAGGGCTTGCAATTCGCCCTGCGTGGCGAGGTGATTGGCCTCTCGTGCCGCGCGGCGCTGAGCGGCGGGGCTGGGGGCGAAACGGGAGGATTTGAATTTGTCGGCATGGGCGGTTTGCGTCACCGGCAACCAGGGCGTGCGTCGGCTGGGAACCGCAATCTCCAAGGTGCGGGCGAGGTACTGTCCGGTGAGCGAGTTGGGGTTGGCTTGCACTTCGGCAAATGTGCCTTGGGCCATGACACGTCCCCCGTGTACGCCGGCGCCGGGGCCCATGTCGATCACATGGTCAGCGGCGCGAATCATGTCTTCGTCGTGCTCCACCACCAGCACGCTGTTGCCAATGTCGCGCAGGTGCTTCAGTGTGTCGATCAGGCGGTCGTTGTCGCGTTGATGCAGGCCAATGCTGGGCTCGTCCAGCACATACATCACGCCGGTCAGGCCAGAGCCAATTTGTGAGGCCAGCCGAATACGTTGAGACTCGCCGCCGCTGAGCGTCTCGGCACTGCGGTCCAGGCTCAAGTAGTTCAGGCCCACGTCATTCAGAAACTTCAGGCGCAAGCCGATCTCTCGCACCACCTTGGCGGCAATTTCGCCTTTGGCACCGCTCATTTGCAGGGTATTGAAATAGTCAAAACTCTCGGCCAGTGTGATGTGGCTCAGCTCAAAAATGGCGCGGGCTTGCGCGCCTTCTCCCACCTTGACGTGCCGGGCCTCACGGCGCAAACGCGAGCCGCCGCACTCGGTGCAGGCCTGCGTGCTGCGATAGCGTGACAAATCTTCTCGCACCAGGCTGGAGTCGGTTTCCTTGTAGCGCCGTTGCATGTTCGGGATGATGCCTTCAAAGGGGTGTTTTTTGCTCACCTTTTTGCCTTCAGACAGGCCGGAGTCCATCACGTAGCTGAACTTGATCTCCTCCTCGCCCGAGCCTTGTAGCACCGCTTGCTGCACCACAGCGGGGAGCGATTCAAACGCCTGCTCGATGTCAAACTGGTAATGCTTGGCCAAACTTTCCAGCAGGGCAAAGTAATAGCCATTGCGCCGGTCCCATCCTTTGATCGCACCACTGGCCAAACTCAGCGACGGAAAGGCGACCACGCGAGTCGGGTCAAAAAAGTCCTGGTGCCCCAAGCCGTCACAGCTGGGGCAAGCGCCCACCGGTGAGTTGAACGAAAACAGGCGAGGCTCCAACTCGCTGATTGAGTAGCTGCAAACCGGGCAAGAGAACTTGGCGTTAAATAAGTGCTCTTTTGGGCTGTGACCCTTGTCTGATATGCGGGAGTCGCTATCAATTTCGATAGTCATCTCGCTGGCAATGGCGCGGCCATTGGCGACCCGAAGCGCGGCCTCGAAGCTTTCAGCGAGGCGTTGTCGGAGTTGGTCTTTGCTCAGGGGGTCCGTATCTGCCCGAACTTTGACGCGGTCGATCACCACGTCAATGTCATGCTTTTCGGTCTTTTTGAGCGCTGGCAAGTCTTCGTACTCAAAAATATGGCCGTTGACCCGAAAGCGCACGTAACCTTGGGCTTGCATGCTGGCGAACACGTCCAGAAACTCGCCTTTTTTCTCCCGAGCCAGGGGCGCCAGAATCATCAGACGCGTGTCTTCAGGCAGGGCCAGTACCGTGTCAACCATCTGACTGACGGTTTGCGCCTGAAGCGCCTGGCCATGGTCCGGGCAAAAAGGTGTTCCTGCGCGGGCAAACAACAGACGCAGGTAGTCATGAATCTCTGTCACTGTGCCAACCGTTGAGCGGGGGTTGTGCGAGGTGGCTTTTTGCTCAATGGAGATGGCAGGGCTCAGGCCCTCAATCAAGTCCACGTCCGGCTTGTCCATCAGCTGCAAAAACTGGCGGGCGTACGTGGAAAGACTCTCCACATACCGCCGCTGCCCTTCAGCGTACAAGGTGTCAAACGCCAGACTGGACTTGCCCGATCCACTCAAGCCGGTGATGACCACCAGCTGATTGCGTGGAATATCCAGATCAATGTTCTTGAGGTTGTGAGTGCGTGCACCCCGAATGCTGATGGATTGCTGCTGCAAGGCGCGGGCGAGGTAGGTGCCGTCAGTGGGGGTGTTCAAAGTGATTGCCGCTCGGGTAAACCTGCCATGATAGTGAAAGACGGGCTACTTGGCTCGCATGGGACTGATCCGTGGCGACGAGATGGGGGACAATTCAGCTTTGAGTTAGCCGCCCCTGTTAAGTTGTGAGTTGGGAGACCTCTTTCGTGCCTACCGTTGAACCCTTGTCAAAGGGTGGAAATACAGTTGCTGCAAGCGCAATGACAGCGCTTGAGCGCAGGTCCAGCTTTTCCCTGGCCACTATCTTTGCCCTGCGCATGCTGGGATTATTTTTAATCCTGCCCGTTTTTGCCATTGAGGCGGCGAGGTACCCCGGTGGCGGTGACCCTGCCTTGATTGGCCTCGCCATGGGTATTTATGGCCTGACTCAGGCGGTTCTGCAGTTTCCCTTCGGAATGGCCTCGGATCGTCTGGGGCGCAAGCGGGTGATTGTGTTCGGCCTCTTGGTGTTTGCGACTGGCAGTTTTGTCGCCGCCTGGGCGCCCAGCCTGACCTGGCTGGCCATTGGCCGGGCCTTGCAAGGGGCGGGTGCCGTGTCCGCTGCAGTAACGGCCCTGCTTGCCGATCAAACGCGTGACGAAGTCCGGACTAAGTCCATGGCCTTGGTGGGCGCCAGCATTGGGCTGATGTTTGCCCTGTCGCTGGTAGTCGCCCCATTGTTGGTTGCTCACGTTGGCTTAGGAGGTTTGTTCGCATTGACAGGGGGCTTGGCCATCGCGGGCGTGGCGGTGATGATCTGGTGGGTGCCATCCGAGCCGGCGATTCATAAAAACCAGCCTCGCGGTCAGTTGCTGGAGGTTCTGCGTCTGCCCGCCCTGTTGCGACTAAATTTTGGTGTTTTTATCTTGCACGCGGTGCAACTCGCCATGTGGATGGCCGTGCCTGCGATGCTGGTGGAAGCTGGTTTGCCCCGAGAGCATCATTGGTGGGTCTACCTGCCTGCCGTTTTGGCCTCATTTTTGGTGATGGGCATGACCTTGTTTCCGCTGGAGAAACGGGGCTACCTCCGCGCGGTCTTTTTGACCGCAATTGGACTGACGACAGCCGTACAGTTTGGTTTGCTATTGGCATCAAGGGGAGCCCCGAGCGTTGGCGTCCTTGGTATCTTGTTGTTTGTCTTCTTCTGCGGGTTCAACGTGTTGGAGGCTAGTCAGCCCAGCATTGCGTCACGGGTGGCACCTGCCCATGCCCGAGGCGCTGCGATGGGGGTCTACAACACGCTGCAATCACTAGGCTTATTTGTAGGGGGCGTGGCCGGTGGCTGGCTGATCAAACACATGGGCCCCCAGGGCCTGTTTACTGTATGCGCCGTGGCCATGGGACTTTGGTTGCTATTGGCCTGGCCTATGCGGGCGCCAGGTCGCGCGTCGACTCTTGTGGCAAACGCAGGATAATCAATCAAATTCAGGAGAATCAAATCATGGCATCAGTCAACAAAGTCATTCTGGTCGGGAACTTGGGTCGCGACCCCGAAATCAGGTATCTGCCCAGTGGAGATCCCGTCGCGAATATCACCATCGCCACCAGCAGCAAGTACAAAGGCAAAGACGGCAACATGGTCGAAGAGACCGAGTGGCACCGCGTCACCTTTTTTGGAAAACTGGCTGAAATCGTAGGTCAATACCTCAAAAAGGGTCGTCCGGTTTACGTCGAGGGACGTTTAAAGACCCGAAAGTACACCGACAAAGACGGCATTGAGAAATACGCGACCGACATCGTGGCCAATGAAATGCAAATGTTGGGTGGTCGTGAAGGCATGGGTGAGCCGTCAGGTAGTGATGAGGACTATGGCGGAGGCAATGCAGGCGGTGGCGGTGGCTATTCTCGGCCAGCGCAAGCCTCGCGACCGGTTGCTGCCGCACCCGCGGTGCGGCAAGTGCCGGCGCAAGCCCGTCCTGCTAGTGGTTTTGACGACATGGATGATGACATTCCTTTTTAAAACGCACCTTTGATTGAATCAGTAAAAAACCCCGGTAAGGCTTGGCCTTACCGGGGTTTTTCTTGTTTGAAAGAGTCATTGGACTGCCGCAATCATGCATCCGTCCAAGTTGCTTGACGCCAATCTCGTTTGATTAGAAGGTTCTTCCCTGCGTCACGGTTTCACGCGTGATTCGCCATGCTCCGTTGACAAATTCAAATGACAGTGTTTTTTGAACGCTATCGTTGTAGTCCACCGATCCGTAGTCTTGCGTAAACGTGACTTCCGCCGTGTTGTTGTCACAGCGCGTGGGACGGATGTCTTTGAGTTTGGCAGTCAAGTCGCCTTGCTTATCGAGACGTTTCTTGCGGAATGCTTCCCATGCGGGGCGGCTCATGCCTAAGGCCGGTACAAATGAATCACTGTAGGCGCGCAAATATGCCGATGAGTCCTTGCGGTTCCATGCGTCAACCCAGTCGTCCACAGTGGCTGTGAGTTTTTGGCAGTTGTCTGGGGCACGTTGAACTGGGGCGGGCGCAATGGCAACCGCTGGCGCCGGATCCATCTTCGGAGGTGCCGGCTTGTCGAGTGTCACGATGGTTGGCAGCTCCGTGCTGCAACGCATCAGGCCGTCGTCTTCTGCATGGCCCTCGCTCTCTGTCGGTGCGCTGTCGGCAAGAATGCGCAGTTCCAGGGCACCCAGCAAAGTTACGGACGTACTCAGCACCCGAAATTTTGCAAGCCGCAAATCATGTTCCGCATTGGTTAATGCCCTGCGCGCTTGATAAAGCTCGTTTTCAGTGTCAAGCAAGTCAAGGAGTGAGCGTTGGCCAATGTCGAACTGCTGGCGATAGGCTTCACGGGCTTTCGCCGTGGACAGCTCGTGTTGCGCGAGGAAAATCAATTGTTGTGTCAGGCGCCCCACATCGTTGTAGGCTATTTGTGCCGTTTGGCGCACATCGCGGCAAGCTTTGTCACGCAAGTCATAGGCCGCATTCAGTTTTGCGACATATTGATTCACCCGCTCACTGTCCGCGCCTCCGTTGTAGAGGTTGTAATTCAGGACCAACTGAATGGCACTGTCCCGATAACTGCCAGTGACGCCGCTTCGGTTGTTTTCAATACTTTGGCTGGCCCGCAGTTCGAGCTTGGGTGAGAGAGCCGAGCGACGCAAGTCTGCATCCGCCCGGTAAGAACGAATCGTCGACACTGCGCCCAAAAACGTTGGGTTATGAGAAATGGCGTCGGTTAACAGGCTGGTGCGAGTGGGCAGGAATTTATCAACGACGGGCGATGGGGGCAGATATTCTGCAGGCATTTCCCCTGTCAATCGCTGGTAGCGTGCCGTGACGTCATGTAAGTTGCTGGCCTCCGTCAACCAGTTTGACTCCGCCAACGCCAAGCGGCCGGATGCCTGTTCCAGATCGACTCGACGTCCGACACCCGCTTTGACGCGGCTTTCTATTTTTTGATGGACATCTGCGTGGGTGGCATAGTTGTCCTTGGCCAGTGCCAGAGACTCCCGGTAGCGCTGAACGTCCAGGTACGCCCGAGCTGTATCTTCAGCGATGGCATCGGACGAGGCGAGCAGCTCGTAATAGACCGCCATGCGGTTGTGGCCCAGACGACGAACATCATTGTTGGTTGCGTTCCCGTCAAAAAGGGAGGGTGTCCCGAATTTTGTGTAAACGGCGGTTAAGTTAGACGCGCGGCATGCGCTCGTCAAACTGAATGGTAAAGCGGTTCAGAGCAGCCTTCCAATCCCGAATCGGCATCGTCCATTTCTGGCTGATGTTGTTCAGTGCCAGATAGAACAGCTTGAACACTGCGTCCTCAGATGGGAACGAGCCGCGGGTCTTGGTTATTTTGCGCAGGCTCATGTTCACGGACTCAATGGCGTTGGTCGTGTAAATCACTTTTCGGATGTCTGGCGGGTATTCAAAGAACGGTATCAAGTGTGTCCAGTTGCGCCGCCAGGAGCGCCCAATCGGAGCGAAGGAATCGTCCCATTTGACCTCGAATGCCGTGAGTTGTCGCTCAGCTTCGGATTCAGTGGGCGCAGCGTAAATCAGCCGCAAATCCGCGGCGACTTCCTTGCGCTGTTTCCACCCCACGAAGTTCAGGCTGTGACGCACCATGTGAACAATGCAAAGCTGCACCGTCGCCTTGGGGAAGACTGCCTCAATGGCGTCAGGGAAACCTTTGAGCCCATCTACGCAGGCGATAAAGATGTCAGCCACGCCCCGATTCTTCAGTTCAGTCACCACCTGCAGCCAGAACTTGGCCCCTTCGGTTTGGGCCATCCACAGGCCCAGTACCTCTTTGAGGCCGTCCAGGTTGACGCCAATGGCCAAGTACAGGGCCTTGACCCGCACAGTACCGTTGTCGCGCACCTTGACGTGAATGCAGTCCATGTAGACGATGGGGTACAGCGCCTCCAAGGGGCGCGACTGCCAGGCTTTGACCTCGTCCATGACGGCGTCGGTCACGGATGAAATCAGGGTAGGAGACACTTCGGCGCCGTACATCTCCTGCAGATGGCCTTGAATCTCGCGTACCGTCATGCCTCGGGCATACAGCGACAGTATCTTGTCGTCAAAGCCGCTCCAGCGGGTCTGGTGTTTGCCAATCAGTTGGGGCTCGAAGGTGCCGGCGCGGTCACGGGGGATTTCTATGGGTAGCTGGCCAAAATCGCCTTTGAGCGTTTTCTTGCTGCACCCGTTGCGGGTGTTGCCCGCTTCATTGGCAACCAACTGGTTCTTGCCGTGACCCAGGTGGCCGGTCAATTCGGCTTGCAAAGCTCGCTCGACCAAGGCTTTGGTGAGCTGCGTCAAGAGGCCATTCTGGCCAATCAGGTCTTCGGGCTTTTTGTAGTCGGCCAACAGGGCGTCAATCAGCTCGGCGGGTAAGGGTTTCATCTCTACGGTCATCTCGGCTCCATGCAAGACAGCAGTTTCCTGCCAAATAACCGTTTACACAAAACTTCTTACACCCTCCAAAAAGGGTTTGGCGCAATTGAATGGTGGCAGATGATCCACTGTAAGACGACGCCGCAGTGCTTGGGGTCAAGTAACTCTTTGGTCCCACTGCGGCCTCAAGGTCAACGCGAGGGCGCCAGCCGCCTTTGGCTGCCTCCTGCTCGCTGCGACTTGCTTCGAGATTTTGGAACTTGAGTTTAATCTCTGGATTCTGCAAAACCGCTCGCTCAACGGCTTCCTTTAGCGTCGCCGGTGTTTGCGCGCAGACGCTCCCGATCGTGAATCCGATTAAGGAAATTGCAATTAGGTGTCAAGTCCCGCCTGTTCATAAACTCGCTTGACAAACAAATCAGGTTTTCCTGCGCGCCATTTCTGCAAAGCTTGAATAGGTGTTTGGTGCTTCAAAGCCCGCTGCGGGATATGGTGGTTGTAGGTCTTTAAATAGAGCGTCAGAGTCGCCTCCAGCTCAGCCGCTGATGCGCCCATTGAAGCGCTCCACCATGCCATTGGTTTGCGGATGGCGTGGGGGCGACAGGCGATGCACGATACCCATCTCGGCACAGCTGATGTCGAACGTATGCTTGCCCGTGGCTTGTTTGCTCTTGGCTGTAGAACGGTCGGTAAATTGACTTCCGTTGTCAGTCAGAATCTTTTGAATTTTCATCGGCGCGACTTTTCTCAGTCGACGCAAAAAATCGGTACTGCTGACGTCAGTCTGGTCGTTGTAAATGTGGAAATAGACCCACCGTGTCGCTCGATCAATGGCCACAAAGAGGTAGCGCCTCTTCGTCTCATCAGGCATCTGCGGCAGGTACTTGATGTCAATGTGTATGAATCCAGGCTCGTAGTCCTTGAAGGTTTTCAGTGGCGCAGGCTCCCCCTCAACTTGTGGCAGCAGGCCTTTCAGATCGGAGACGCCATGGCGGCGCAAACAACGGTCCAAGCCTGAGCGTGAAACAGCGGCATTGATGAACTCGCGGGTGATCGCCAGCAGGTCGTCCAGGGGCAGTAGAACTGTGCGCCGAAGCTCGACAACAAGTTGCTCCTGCGCTGGACTGAGCGTCGTCTTCAACGTACGCGGGCGGTGGGAGCGATCCTCTGAATCCTCGCGCTCTTTCCACTTGCGAGCGGTGGCGGGCGTGATGTTGTATCGGTCGGCCAGCGCACTGGCACCAGCGGGCGAGGTCCTTATCTCAGCGCGTGTGCGAGGGGTGGTTCGGGCGCAGGGATGGGCTTGACTCATGACGTCTTCTCTCCTTGTAAGGACGCAATCACGCCCCGCATCAACTGGCGAGCTTTGAATAAGGGCCAGCTGCGGACGGGAACATGATCACACGGGACGCGACACCAGTGCCGGTTCAACCGATCGTGCGTGCAGAAACACTCGCACCTCTGCGTCCTGCTCATCCAGAAACTCGCTGTTGGCTGAGGATTGTCGGCTCAGGGATTGAATCGTCCCGTCGGCATTTCGAGTGGCGTGAAACATGGGTTTGATCCGAATGTGAATGAGCAGAAACCGGGGCGTCAGTACAAATATCGACCCATTGCTCCGGATCTGTAGCAATGGGCGCTTGATAGTAGCAGCGCAATTTTTCAGTGCGCTAGTTCGGCTGCCCAAAAAATCACACTGTGATCATGGATCATGGATCTTGTACTGGTGGGGGTATGTTTATATACTAGGTTCAGTATTAAAAAGGACTGGCTATGCGTTCACTCCATCACTTCCCACCCTGGCGGCCGGCGCGAGGTTTGCCTGCTGCCTTGCTTTGTCTGGGAGCCTTGGTTGCATCCGTTGCCGCCGCGCAAGGCGGTGTTCAGGTGCCTACCGTCGCGGCGCAAGTGCAGTCTGTCGGTTCCGGCTTTGAGTTAGACGGTGTCATTGAGCCCGTTAAACAAAGCATCATTTCCGCCCAGGCGGGCGGGCGAATCGGTTCAATGCTTGTAAAAGCGGGCGACAAGGTGAAGGCGGGGCAATTGCTGGCCACCATTGACGATCGGGAGGCGCTCACCGGCGTCGAACGGAGTCAAGCCCAGGTCGCCCAAGCCCAAGCGGAATTGCGCAATGCTCAGTCTCAGTTTGACCGTACTCGCGATTTGCAAAGCAAAGGCTTTGTCAGCGCCGCGGCGCTGGATACAGCTGACTCACAATTAAAGAGTGCCAAGGCTGGGCGCGACCAGGCCGGTGCGGGCGCCAAACAGTCTGCTTTGGCGCAAGGTTTCACTCGCGTGAGCGCGCCGTTCGACGGTTGGGTGCTGCAGGCGCAGGCTGAGGCGGGCGACTTGGCGGTGCCAGGCAAGCCCCTGTTGACGATTTATGCCCCCGAGCCACTTCGCGTGGTGGTGCAGGTGCCGGTATCGCGGTCGGCGGCTGCGCGATCTGCTGGGGTGATCGAGGTGGCCGTGCCCGGCGCCAGCGGGGGACTCCAGTGGGTTCGTCCTGCATCGCTCAGCAGTATGCCGACGGCCGACCCGGTCTCCCAAACCATTGAGTGGCGTTTGGAGTTGTCGCCAGAGGCGGGTCGCGCTCTGTTGCCGGGCCAGCAGGTTCGGGTCCGCTTTGCTTCGGGCCAGCAAGAGCGCATGGTGCTGCCGCAGGCCGCTATTCTGCGGCGCGGCGAACTCACTGCTGTCTATGTCGTCTCAGGCACCCAATTCGTCCTCAAGGCGATTCGACTGGGCGCTGACCAAGGGCAGGCAGGCGTGGCAGTTTTGGCCGGTTTAACCGCAGGCGACCGCGTGGCGCTGGACCCGGTGAAAGCCGGCCTGGCAGGCGCGCAACCCGCTGCGGCGCAGTGAGGTGGCTATGAAAGAAACCACGTCTTTGGGGGTGTCAGGGCGCATCGCCGCGGCATTTCAGTCCAATGCGCTGACGCCGCTCTTGGCCATTGTGGCCTTGCTGCTGGGTTTGTTCGCCGTGATGGTGACGCCGCGTGAGGAAGAACCTCAAATTAACGTCACCATGGCCAACGTGCTGATTCCCTTCCCTGGAGCCAGCAGTGTCGATGTACAAAACATGGTGGCCCGCCCGGCCGAGCAGGTCTTGAGCCAGATTGCGGGCATCGAACACACCTACTCGGTGGCCCGCCCCGGCATGGCCGTGCTGACTGTGCAATTCAAGGTTGGTGTGCCACGGACCGAAGCCTTGGTGCGCCTGTACGACGTGCTCAATGCCAATCAGGATTGGCTGCCGCGTGAGCTGGGCACCCTGACCCCCATTGTCAAACCCATGGGTATTGACGACGTGCCGGTGCTGGGGGTCACGCTCTGGAGTCGTGACGCCGCGTCTGGCGCGGAATTAGAGCGCGTGGCGCACGCCGTCGAGAGCGAGCTCAAAGCCGTGGCCGGCACCCGCGAGGTGCAAACCATCGGCGGCCCCGGACGGGCGGTGTATGTGTGGCTCGACCCGGTTCGTCTGCGCGAACGAGGTGTGGATGTGCTGGCGCTACGACAGGCTTTGGCGGCGTCCAATGCCGCCATGCCCTCGGGCTCGGTGCTGGACGCCAGTGGCGCCTCGCCCCAAATGCTCAGCGTGGTGACGGGTGAATTTCTGCGCTCCGAACAGGATGTCGGGGACTTGGTCGTCGGCGTCAGCCAGGGCTTGCCGGTGTACCTGCGTGAAGTCGCCCGCATCGAAACGGGCGCTCAACTGCCCCAGCGCTACGTGTGGTTCACGCCGGGCGTGGGCACCGTGAGCAATGAAGCCGCAGCGTCGGCACCCGCCGGCAGTGTGTACCCGGCGGTGACGATCACCGTGACCAAGAAGCCCGGCGAAAACGCAGTCGATGTGTCACGGGCAGTGCGAGACCGCATCGCCACGCTCAGCAACACCGTGATTCCCTCGTCCATAGAGACCACCATCACCCGCGACTACGGCGAAACCGCCGCGGAAAAAGCCAACAAGCTGATTCAAAAGCTGGCATTCGCCACAGGCTCGGTGATTCTTTTGGTGGGCTTTGCCCTTGGGCGACGGGAGGCTGTGATTGTGGGCGCCGCCGTTATCTTGACCCTCACCGCGACCTTGTTCGCATCTTGGTCCTGGGGTTTTACCCTGAATCGGGTGTCGCTGTTTGCGCTCATTTTCTCGATCGGCATCCTGGTGGATGACGCCATTGTGGTGGTGGAGAACATCCACCGCCATCAGCAACTCACGCCGCAGGCCACCCTCAAAGAGATCATTCCCCGCGCGGTGGATGAGGTGGGTGGGCCCACCATCCTGGCCACCTTGACGGTCATCGCCGCCTTGTTGCCCATGGCTTTTGTGTCCGGGCTGATGGGCCCGTACATGAGCCCGATCCCGATCAACTCCAGCCTCGGCATGGCCTTGTCGCTGGCGATTGCCTTTACTGTCACCCCCTGGTTGGCGCTGAAACTGATGAAGCCGCACGGCCACGCCGGTGAAGATCATGCCGCACCCAAGGGATTGGGCCCCAAGCTGCAAGCCCTGTTCACCCGCGTGCTGACGCCGTTTCTGGACAGTGCGCGCAAACGCTGGTTGCTGCTGCTCGGCATTCTCGTGGCGCTCATGCTCTCCGTCGGGCTGACCCTTGTGCAGTGGGTCGTCATGAAGATGTTGCCCTTTGACAACAAGAGCGAATTTCAGGTGGTGGTTGAAATGCCCGCTGGCACGCCGCTTGAAAACACGGCCGCCACTCTGCATGAACTCGGTGCCTTTTTGGCCCAACAGCCCGAGGTGCTGAACCTGCAGGCCTACGCCGGCACAGCCTCACCCATCACCTTCAATGGCCTGGTGCGCCAGTACTACCTGCGGGCGGACCCTGATCAGGGCGACCTGCAGGTGAACCTCGTGGACAAGGCGCACCGCTCGGAGAAAAGCCACGTCATCGCCCAGCGCCTGCGGCCTGAGCTAGAGAAAATTGGCGAGCGCCACCAAGCCCGCATCAAGGTGGTCGAAGTGCCACCCGGCCCGCCCGTCATGTCGCCCTTGGTGGCCGAGGTCTATGGCCCGGATGAAGCCGGCCGTCAGGTCCTGGCCGGTCGCATTGCCAATGCGTTTTCACAAACCCCCGATATCGTGGGTGTGGACACCTCGGTCAAAGAAAACGCTCCCCGCGCCTACCTGCGGGTGCGCCGTCAACGCGCTGAGTCGCTGGGCATTCCCGTCTCTGCGGTAGCCCAGACGGCGGCCATGGCCCTGTCTGGCACCGACGCCACTTACTTGCACGACGGACAGTCCAAATACCCGGTGCCGGTTCGCCTGCAACTGCCACTGTCCTCTCAGTTCGGGCTAGATGCCTTGCTGGCACTGCCCATGCGCGCGGCCAATGGCCAGATGGTGCCTTTGTCCGAACTCGTGCAGGTTGAGCGCGGCGTCATTGACAAACCACTCTTCACCAAAGACCTGCAGGGCGTGAGTTATGTGTTTGGCGACATGGCCGGCAAGCTGGACTCGCCCCTGTACGGCCTGTTTGCCATTCGCGACAAGATGGCAGACGCTGCCTTACCCGGCACCGGGGAAATGGGCGAGTACTGGATTCGTCAACCGACCGATCACTACCGCCAGTACGCCACCAAGTGGGACGGCGAGTGGCAAATCACGTTCGAGACCTTCCGCGACATGGGCGCCGCCTACGGTGTGGGCCTGATCCTGATCTACCTGCTGGTGGTGGCGCAGTTTCGCAGCTACCTCACGCCGCTGGTCATCATGGCGCCCATTCCGTTGACCATCATTGGCGTCATGCCCGGCCATGCCTTGACAGGTGCGCAGTTCACGGCCACGTCCATGATCGGCATGATTGCACTGGCCGGCATCATCGTGCGCAACTCCATTTTGTTGGTCGACTTTATTGAGTTGCAGGTTCGCCAGGGCATGGCCTTCAAAGACGCCGTGGTGCAGTCAGCGGCCGTTCGGGCTCAGCCCATTGCGTTGACCGGGCTGGCCGCCATGATTGGCGCCTTCTTTATTCTGGATGACCCCATCTTCAACGGCCTGGCCGTGACGCTCATTTTTGGCATTCTGGTCTCCACCCTGCTCACGCTGGTGGTCATTCCAGTGCTGTATTACGCCTTGTTCCACAAGCGCGTGGCATCGCGCGCAGACGCGAACTCGATCCCTGTTGATCCCACCTGACCACTTGAAGCAAACCAACCTTGAAGGAGACACATCATGGCCCACATCGTCATCATGGGTGCTGGTATTGGCGGCGTTCCTGCCGCCTACGAGCTGCGCGAACTGCTGGACAAAGACGCGCACCGCGTGACCGTCATCAACGCCACCAGCTACTTTCAGTTTGTGCCCAGCAATCCCTGGGTCGGCGTGGGTTGGCGAAAACGTGATGAGGTGACTCTGGAGATCGCACCCTACCTGGCGAAAAAAGGCATTGACTTCATCGGCAAGCCCGTGACCCAGATCGACGCCGCCGCCAACCGCCTGACGGTGGAAGGCGGGGACACCGTGGACTACGACTATCTGATCATCACCACCGGCCCCAAACTCGCTTTTGACGAAATTCCGAGCGCCGGCCCGGTGCACGCCGGCGGTGGAGGCTTCACCCACTCGGTGTGCAGCGTGGACCACGCACAGGCCTTTTTTGCCGATTACGAAAAGTTTCTGGAAAACCCGGGCCCTCTCGTGATTGGCGCCATGCCGGGTGCCAGCTGCTTTGGCCCTGCCTATGAGTTCGCCTTCATTCTGGACACCGACCTGCGCCGGCGCAAGCTGCGCAACAAAGTGCCTATTACCTACGTTACCAGCGAGCCTTACATTGGCCACCTCGGCTTGGGTGGCGTGGGCGACAGCAAGTCCATGCTGGAGTCCGAAATGCGCGGGCGCGACATGAAGTGGATCACCAACGCCAAAACCACCCGCGTGGAAGACGGCAAGATGTTCGTCACCCAGCTCGACGACTTGGGCCAGCCCTACAAAGAGCATGAAGTGAACTTCAAACTGTCCATGATGCTGCCGGCCTTCAAAGGGGTCGACGCGGTGGCGGCCGTGCCCAATTTGTGCAACCCGCGTGGCATGGTGCTGATTGACGAGTTTCAGCGCAGCAAGGCCTACCGCAACATCTTCTCAGCCGGCGTGTGCGTGGCCATTCCGCCCGTGGAAGTGACGCCCGTTCCTACCGGCACGCCGAAAACCGTCTACATGATCGAAAGCATGGTGGGCGCCATTGCCCACAACATTGCCGACGAACTGGCCGGAAAAGAGCCCAAGGCCAAAGGCACCTGGAACGCCATTTGCCTCGCTGACATGGGCGACACCGGCGCCGCCTTTGTGGCTCTGCCGCAAATCCCGCCGCGCAATGTCAACTGGTTCAAAAAAGGCAAGTGGGTGCACTTGGCCAAGATTGCCTTTGAAAAGTACTTCATGCGAAAGATCAAAACCGGCAACTCCGAGCCCGTCTACGAAAAGTACGTGCTCAAGCTGCTCGGCATTGAGCGCTTGAAGTAGTCATCCCTTCACCCCTTTTCCCTTCAATCCACAGGAGTCTCCCCATGACTGTTCAACGCTATATTTTGGTTTTTGCCGGCCTCTTCATCATGATTTCCCTCGCGCTCGGCGTGGAGGGCAGCCCGCTGTTTGTCAGCAAATGGGCGCTGGCGTTTACCGCCTTTGTGGGCGTCAACCTGTTTCAGTCGGGTTTCACCAATTTTTGCCCGCTGGGCATCATTCTCAAAAAACTGGGTGTGCCAGAGTCGAAAATAGGGTGCGCCAACTGACAATGACCGCGCCCGTGGCTTCGTCCACCGGTTTTTTCACCGTTGAAGGATTTTCATGAGCGACACCGCTATTCACGTCCAGTTAAAGCAAAAACAGGACTACCAGTTTGACATTCACTTTGGCGGCACTGTGCCCAGCTTCATGGGTGATGAACCCGCCCCGCTGGGCGCCGGCTTGGGCCCGTCGCCGGTACAACTGCTGGCTGCGTCCGTGGGCAACTGCCTGTCGGACTCGCTGCTGTTTGCCCTGCGCAAATTCAAACAGGCGCCTGAGCCCCTCAGCTGCGATGTGCATGCCCAGGTGGGCCGCAACGCCGAAGGTCGCTTGCGTGTGCTGGAGATCAAGGCCGTACTGACCTTGGGCGTGCCGGCCGCCTCGCTGGAGCACCTGGACCGCGTGCTGAGCACGTTTGAGAGCTATTGCACCGTGACCCAAAGCGTGGGCCAGGGCATTGCCGTGGTGGTGGAGGTGGTGGACGCCCTGGGCCAAAAGCTCAAGTAATCGACCCCGTTGAGGAGAAATAAATGACTGCACTGACCAACGCTTCTGCCAGAACCGACGTTCTCAACCGCCTGCGACGGGCCGAAGGCCAAATCCGCGGCATTCAACGCATGGTGGAAGAGGGCGAAAGCTGCCTCAAAATCGGCCAACAGTTCTCAGCCGTGCGCAAAGCCCTGGACAGCACCTACCTGCGCATGACAGCCTGCTTCATGGAGCAAGAGCTGAAAAACTGCCTGAACCCCGACGAGGCCCAACAAGAAAAGCTGGACAGCATGCTCAAAGACATGGAAACCATGCTTGCGCGAATGGGTTGATTTCACAAGAGAAATAGGCCTCTAGCGCTTATTCCACCTGCGGGAGAAGCTATTGAAGTAATAGCGTTTTTCGCAACACTAGCCCGTGATCACCCCGCCGCCCAGGCACACGTCGTCGTCGTACAACACGGCGGACTGGCCGGGGGTCACGGCCCATTGCGGCTCCGGGAAGCGCAGGTGCGCAGTGGCGTCTTGTTCGCCCAAGCTTAAGGAGCACGGCGCGTCGGCTTGGCGGTAGCGAGTTTTGGCGGTGTAGGTGCCGGGCGCGGGGGCGACGCCTGCCGCCCAGCTGAGGTCTTGGGCGCTGAGTTCAAGCGACTGCAACCACGGGTGCTCGTGGCCTTGCACCACCCACAGCGTGTTTTTCTCCATCTCTTTGCGCGCCACAAACCAGGGCGCATGCTCGCCCCCGCCTTTTTGCGCACCTTTGGCCTTGAGGCCACCAATGCCCAGACCCTGGCGCTGGCCCAGGGTGTAGAAGCTCAAGCCCACGTGCTGGCCAATGGTGCGGCCTTTTTCGTCCTTGATCGGTCCCGGCTCTTTGGCAATGTACTGGTTCAAAAAGTCCCGGAACGGGCGTTCGCCAATGAAGCAAATGCCGGTGGAGTCTTTCTTTTTGGCGTTGGGCAGGCCAATTTCATCCGCAATGCGGCGCACTTCGGTTTTGTGCATCTCGCCCACCGGGAACAGCGTTTTGGAGAGTTGCGTCTGGTTCAGCCGGTGCAAAAAGTAGCTTTGGTCTTTGGACGGGTCCAGGCCTTTGAGCAGCTCGTGTTTTTGCGTGGCATCATTCAGGCGTACACGGGCGTAGTGGCCGGTGGCAATTTTCTCGGCGCCCAGGCGCAAGGCGTGGTCCAGAAAGGCTTTGAACTTGATCTCGGCGTTGCACAAAATGTCGGGGTTGGGCGTGCGCCCAGCGCTGTATTCGCGCAGAAACTCGGCAAACACCCGGTCTTTGTACTCGGCGGCGAAATTGACGTGTTCGATCTCGATGCCCAGCACGTCCGCCACGGCGGCGGCGTCCACAAAGTCGATGTTGGAGGCGCAGTACTCGGAGTCGTCATCGTCCTCCCAGTTTTTCATGAAGATGCCGATGACGTCGTAGCCTTGCTGCTTCAGCAGGTAGGCGGTCACCGCCGAGTCCACGCCGCCACTCAACCCGACCACGACACGTTGCCCAATAGATTGCTTGCTCATAGGATGCTGATTATCCGGTTGTCGCTCAAAGCGCGCTGATGACGCTGGAATCGGTGTGCACCAGATCCAGGGCATAGCGGCGCCCCGCCAGGTAGTCTTCCATGCAGCGCACCACCAACGGGCTGCGGTGGCGGCCCGCACTGGCACGCACTTCGTCAGGCGTCATCCACAGGGTGCGAACAATGCCGGTGTCCAGCGCCAGGTGGGTTTGCGCAGGGCCCACCGTGCCGCAAAAGGCGAAGCGCACGTAGGTGATGTCCTGCGCCGGCGACTCGCCCCGGGCGGGCCTCTCAAAGCGGGATAAATACACACCCACCAGTGCCGTGGGTTGAAACGAGTGGGTGGTCTCCTCTAAAGCCTCTCGGGCGCAGCCATCGGCCGGGCTTTCGCCAGGGTCCAGGTGACCGGCCGGGTTGTTGAGGCGAAGCCCCTCAATGGTGTGCTCCTCCACGAGCAAAAATTTGCCGTCCTGCTCGATGATTGCAGCCACGGTAACGCTTGGTGTCCAACGTGTATTCATGCTGAATTATCGACGCGGACCGCGCCTTTCGAGGCTTTTCGCCGGTGCGTCTGCCGGGTTTTAGCCTATGAGAACTGACGTAAATCTCATGTAAGCTCGGCGATTAGCTCACATCTGTAACCCTAACGACGAGGAGTCGCTCCATGCTGATTGGCGTACCCACTGAAACCACGGTGGGAGAAACCCGCGTTGCCGTGACCCCCGAGACGGCCAAGAAATTGAAGGCGCAAGGCCACACCCTGCGTATCCAGTCCGGTGCCGGAGTGTCCGCTAGCGTGACGGACGAGGCCTACACCGCTGTGGGCGCTGAGATCACCGATGCGGCAGGCGCCTATGCCTGCGAACTGGTGCTCAAAGTGCGGGCCCCGTCCGACGACGAGGCCACGCAGATGAAGCCGGGCACCACCTTGGTCGGCATGCTCAACCCGTTTGATGCGCCCGGCCTGCAACGCCTGGCCGACGCCAAGCTCACCGGCTTTGCGCTGGAAGCCGCGCCCCGCACCACGCGGGCGCAGAGCATGGACGTGCTCTCCAGCCAGGCCAACATTGCCGGCTACAAGGCCGTGATCATGGCGGCGGACAAATACCAGCGCTTTTTCCCCATGCTGATGACGGCTGCCGGCACCGTGAAAGCGGCGCGTGTGGTCATTCTGGGCGTGGGGGTGGCCGGCCTGCAAGCCATTGCCACCGCCAAGCGGCTCGGCGCGGTGATTGAGGCGTCCGACGTGCGCCCCAGCGTGAAAGAGCAAGTGGAGTCGCTGGGCGGCAAGTTCATTGATGTGTCGTATGACACCCCTGAAGAAAAAGAAGCGGCTGTGGGGGTGGGCGGTTATGCCAAGCCCATGCCGCAAAGCTGGCTCGATCGCCAAAAAGCCGAAGTGGCCAAACGCGTGGCGCAGGCCGACATCGTGATCAGCACAGCGCTCATTCCGGGGCGGCCCGCCCCGGTGCTGGTGACTGAGGAGATGGTCAAGTCCATGAAGCCGGGCTCCGTCATCATCGATATCGCGGCTGGCAAAGGCCCGGGCGGTGTCGGCGGCAATTGCCCGCTGTCGGAAGCCGACAAGACAGTGCTGAAACACGGTGTGACCATCGTCGGTGAGACCAATCTGCCCGCGCTGGTGGGGGCAGACTCCTCCGCCCTCTATGCCCGCAACGTGCTGGACTTTCTGAAGTTGATCATCAACAAGGAAGGCGCCTTGCATGTGGACATGGAAGACGACATCGTTGCCGCCTGCCTGATGGCCCAGGGCGGCGAAGTCAAACGCAAATAAGCCAGTTCAACCAGGAGCGAACCACACCATGGATATCTTGTCCCCCACGGTCACTAACCTGATCATCTTTGTGCTGGCGATTTACGTCGGTTACCACGTCGTTTGGACGGTCACCCCCGCCTTGCACACGCCTTTGATGGCGGTGACCAATGCGATTTCCGCCATCGTCATCGTGGGCGCCATGCTGGCGGCTGCGCTGACCGAAACCTCGCTCGGCAAAACCATGGGCGTGCTGGCCGTGGCGCTGGCGGCGGTGAATGTGTTTGGTGGCTTCATGGTCACCCGGCGCATGCTGGAAATGTTCAAGAAGAAAGAGAAAAAAGTCGCTGTGAAGGAGGGTGCGCAATGAGCCTGAATCTCGTTACCCTGCTGTACCTTTTTGCCAGCGTCTGCTTTATTCAGGCGCTCAAAGGCTTGAGCCACCCCACCACCTCGATTCGGGGCAATTTGTTCGGCATGATTGGCATGGCGGTGGCCATCGTCACCACCGCCGCGCTGATCTTCAAATTGGCCGATCAAATGGGCCAAAACGGCATGGCCGGCATGACCTGGGTGATTGGCGCCCTGCTGGTGGGCGGCACCGCCGGCACCATCATGGCCAAGCGCGTCGAGATGACCAAGATGCCGGAGCTGGTGGCCTTCATGCACAGCATGATTGGTTTGGCAGCGGTGTTCATTGCCGTGGCCGCCGTGGCTGAGCCTTGGGCCTTCAGCATTGCCGCCAAGGGCAGCGCCATTCCTACGGGTAATCGCCTGGAGCTCTTCTTGGGTGCGGCCATTGGTGCCATTACCTTCAGCGGCTCGGTGATTGCGTTTGGCAAGCTCTCAGGCAAATACAAGTTCCGCTTGTTCCAGGGCGCTCCCGTGCAGTTTGCCGGGCAACACAAGCTCAACCTGATTCTGGGCCTTGCCATGCTGGGTCTGGGTTTGATGTTCACCTTCACCGAGAGCTGGACCGCCTTTTTTGCCATGCTGGCGATTGCCTTTGTGATGGGCGTGCTCATCATCATCCCGATTGGTGGCGCTGACATGCCCGTGGTGG
Source organism: Rhodoferax sp. PAMC 29310 (assembly GCF_017948265.1). Taxonomy (NCBI): domain Bacteria; kingdom Pseudomonadati; phylum Pseudomonadota; class Betaproteobacteria; order Burkholderiales; family Comamonadaceae; genus Rhodoferax; species Rhodoferax sp. PAMC 29310. The sequence goes on from NZ_CP072852.1 coordinate 3,649,395, forward strand.
TGTCCATGCTGAACAGCTACTCCGGCTGGGCTGCCGCGGGCATTGGCTTCAGCTTAAACAATGCCATGCTGATCGTGGCCGGCTCACTGGTGGGTAGCTCGGGCGCGATTCTGAGCTACATCATGTGCAAGGCCATGAACCGCTCGTTCTTTAACGTGATCTTGGGTGGTTTTGGCGGCGAGGCCACTACGGCGGTCGCCGGTGCTGCCGTTCAGCGTCCGGTCAAATCCGGCAGCGCTGACGATGCCGCTTTTGTGCTCAGCAATGCCGAAACCGTGGTCATCGTGCCCGGTTACGGTCTGGCCGTGGCCCGTGCGCAGCACGCGGTCAAGGAGCTGGCTGCCAAGCTCACCGAGAAGGGCATCACGGTCAAGTACGCGATTCACCCGGTGGCCGGGCGCATGCCGGGTCACATGAATGTGTTGCTGGCCGAGGCCGAAGTGCCTTACGACCAGGTGCACGAGATGGAAGACATCAATGGCGAATTTGGCCAGGTCGATGTGGCCATCATCTTGGGGGCGAACGACGTGGTGAACCCTGCGGCGCATGTCAAAGGCAGCGCCATTTACGGCATGCCGATTCTGGAAGCCTACAAGGCGAAAACCATCATCGTCAACAAACGAAGCATGGCTGCGGGCTACGCGGGTCTGGACAACGAGTTGTTCTACATGGACAAGACCATGATGGTGTTTGGCGACGCCAAAAAAGTGGTGGAAGACATGGGCAAAGCCATCGAGTGATTCGTGGCGTGATTTAGAGGGTTCTCTCTCTGAACTCCTAGGGAAAACACAGGCGAGGCCGCCTGTGTCTGGGGCGAAAATGTCGCCCTTTGAATACGTAGATGAAGGCATGGACATGACAGATCGCATTTGGCTCAAAAGTTACCCCGAAGGTGTTCCTGCGGACCTGGACATGACGCAGTACACCTCCCTGGTCGCCCTGATGGAGGAGAGTTTCAAAGCGTTTTCCAGTCGCACTGCCTACAGCTTCATGGGCAAAGAGGTGACCTACGGCCAAACGGACAGCCTGAGCCAGGCCTTTGCGGTCTATTTGCAAAGCCTGGGCTTGGAAAAGGGCGACCGCGTTGCGATCATGATGCCCAACGTGCCCCAGTACCCGGTGGCGGTGGCAGCCATTCTGCGGGCGGGCTACGTGGTGGTGAACGTCAACCCCTTGTACACACCGCGTGAGCTGGAGCACCAGCTCAAAGATTCCGGCTCTAAAGCCATTGTCATCATCGAGAACTTTGCTGCCACGCTGGAAAAATGTCTGGCCGCCACACCGGTCAAGCATGTGGTGCTGTGCGCCATGGGCGATCAGCTTGGCTTGCTCAAGGGCGCCTTGGTCAATTACGTGGTGCGCCATGCCAAAAAAATGGTGCCGGCCTACAACTTGCCGACCGCGGTGCGCTTCAACGAAGCGGTGGCGCGCGGCAGCAGAGGCACAGTGAAGCCGGCGAATCTGACGCCTGATGACGTGGCCGTGCTTCAGTACACCGGTGGCACCACGGGCGTGTCCAAGGGGGCGGTTTTGCTGCACCGCAATGTGCTGGCCAATGTGCTTCAGGCAGAAGCTTGGAACGAGCCGGTCATGAAGCAGGTGCCTGCCAACGAGCAGCCCACCAGCGTGTGCGCCTTGCCGCTCTACCATATCTTCGCCTTCACGGTCGGCATGATGTTGTCCATGCGAACGGGCGGCAAGCTGGTCCTGATTCCGAATCCGCGTGACCTCCCGGGCGTGCTCAAAGAGCTGGCCAAGCATCGCATTCACAGTTTCCCGGCGGTCAACACGCTGTTCAATGGCTTGGCCAATCACCCCGACTTCAACACCGTGGACTGGAGTCATTTGAAGGTTTCGGTAGGCGGTGGTACCGCGGTGCAAAGCGCCGTGGCCAAGTTGTGGTTTGAGAAAACAGGCTGCCCCATTTGTGAAGGTTATGGCCTGTCCGAGACGGCGCCAATTGCGAGTTGCAACCCGGTGACCTCGAAGGACTACACCGGCACCATTGGCGTGCCAGTGTCCAACACTGCGATGAAGCTGCTGGATGACGATGGGCAGGACGTGCCCATGGGGCAATCTGGCGAGATCGCCATCAAAGGGCCTCAGGTCATGGCCGGTTATTGGCAGCGTCCTGATGAGACCGCCAAGGTCATGACTACCGATGGCTACTTCAAGACCGGCGACATCGGCGTGATGGACGAGCGGGGGTTCTTCGAAATCGTCGATCGCAAGAAAGACATGATTCTGGTCAGCGGCTTCAATGTGTACCCGACCGAACTGGAAGACGTCGTGTCTCAAATGGCGGGGGTGATGGAGTGCGCCTGTGTCGGTGTGCCCGACGCCAAAACGGGCGAGGCGGTGAAGTTGGTCATTGTCAAGAAAGACCCCGCTTTGACTGAAGCGCAAGTGCGCGCCTTCTGCAAGAAAAACCTCACCGGCTACAAGCAGCCCAAGGTGATCGAGTTTCGCGCCGATCTGCCTAAAACCCCGGTGGGCAAAATTCTGCGTCGTGAACTTCGCACCCAATAATTGAGTGTCACCGCCATCCTCAGCGCGCTGCCTGAAGAGCAGCATGGGCTGATTGAGCAACTGGTCGACCCGGTTCGCATCGTGCGTGCGGGCCGCGAGTTTTGGCGCGGTGAGCGTCAAGGTCAACCGGTGGTGCTGGCCTTGTCCCGTGTGGGCAAAGTGGCCGCTGCGACCACCGCCACGACGCTGATTGAGGCCTTTGGGGTGAGTCGCGTGGTGTTCACCGGCGTGGCCGGTGGGGTTGGCCCGGGCGTGCAGGTGGGCGATGTGGTGCTTGCCACGGGCTTTGTCCAGCATGACATGGACGCGTCGCCCTTATTTCCTCGCTACGAAATACCGCTGTCTGGTCGCGCCAACTGGCCCTGTGATGATTCCCTGAGTGCTCTGCTTCTAAAAGCAGCTCATCAAGGGCTGACGGGCGCTGAGGGTGAGTTCGCCTCCCATGCTCGCTACGGCAATGCCCAAATTCATAGCGGCATGATCGCCACCGGAGACCAATTCGTGTGCAGTGCCAGTGCCGCTTTACAACTGGTGAATGACCTGACGGTGGCGGGCATGCCGCCCTTGGCGGTGGAGATGGAGGGTGCTGCGGTGGCGCAGGTGTGCGCGGACTATGGAGTGCCCTTTGCCGCAGTGCGCACCATCTCGGACCGGGCTGACGACCAGGCCCACGTCGATTTCCCCGCCTTTGTGGCCGAGGTGGCCAGCCCATATGCCCGGGCCATTGTCCATCAGCTCATGGATTTGCTATCGTTACAGTAGCTGCCATCGCAGGCAGAATAAGCGGTAACGCCTCTTTTTACTTCAACCAACCGCGTTTTCGGAAGTAGATCATGGGAATCACGGCACTGCTGACCATGACCGCCAAGGCGTAGGGGTAGCCCAGTGCCCAGTCCAGTTCCGGCATGTATTTGAAGTTCATGCCGTACAGACTGGCAATCAGGGTCGGGGGTAGTAGCGCCACGCTGGCCACCGAGAAAATCTTGATGATCTTGTTTTGGTTGATGTTGATAAAACCCACTGTGGCGTCCATCAAGAAGTTGATCTTGTCAAAAAGAAACGCGGTGTGTGAGTCCAATGAATCAATGTCGCGCAGAATCTGGCGCGCATCTTCAAACTGATCGCTGCTCAGTATCTTGCTGCGCATCATGAAGCTGACGGCACGGCGGGTGTCCATCGCGTTGCGGCGAATGCGACCACTCATGTCTTCGTGCCTGGCAATGGCCCCCAAAACCTCGCCGGCCATGGCATCCGTCACGTCGCCGGAAAGCACCTTGCGGCTGACCTTCTCCAAATCGTCGTAAATGTCTTCCAATGTGTCTGCAGAGTATTCGGCGTCGCCGTCAAACAGCTTCAGCAGCACTTCTTTGGCGTCTTCAATGAAACCCGGCGCCCGGCGCGCCCGCATGCGCAGGAGCCGAAACACAGGCACGTCTTCGTCGTGAATCGAAAAGAGCACCCCTTTGCTCTTGAGTTCAGGGTTATCCAGATTCAAAATAAATGCAACCCGCACGGTGTGGGGTTGCGCGTCATCGGGGACTAAAAAGTCGCTTCGAATATGTAGTTCGCCGTTTTCTTCCCGGTAAAAGCGGGCCGATTCCTCAATGTCCTCGTCCATCGCATCCGCCGGAATGGACAGCCCGTAGTACTGCATGATCCAGCGCTTTTCTTCCAGCGTGGGGGACTCCAGGTCTACCCAGATGGGCTTGAAACGCGACAACTCTTCCAGCGATTCAATTTCTTCCTGGCACAGTCGCCCATTGGCAAGCGTGAAAATATTGAGCATGAGGGACTCCCCTGGGTTACTGGCATCGGGTGGTTTGGGGTGGGTCGGCTTTCAACCCCGATGCAGCGAAGGGGGGTGAAAGCTAGCGACTGGGACTGGATTCCAAGGCGTTGTCTCCGGGTAAATGGAATGGGAAATTATCGCACTGCGGCCAAGGCCGGCGACTTGAAAAAGTCGAGAAGCTGAGCTTTTTTAGCGTAGGCATCACTCTCGCCCATGGCGATCAACGCCTGCACGAAGTCAGGCTCGAATAGCAGGTAGCTGGCCAAGGTCCCGCCACCACCACGCAAGACGCCCAGGCCCGCCAAGGCGCGTCGGGTGGACAAGGGCAGTGCGCCCAGATGGGCTTGCGCCAAAGCATCCAGTGACTGTGTGGGCTGAATCAGCATGACGTCAATGCTTTTGAAGGGCAGATCGTCCGCGGTGCTTCTGGGCAGATTCTGGATGGTTTTCGTCACCCGATTGGTTTGCTCGACATCAGCTTGCAAGGTGTCGTGAAACACGCTGGCCATGGTGTGTCCCGCAATACTGGCCAGGGTCGGACCATGGGCGGCTGGGTGCGAGCCACGCCCGGAAAATCCTGATCGTTCCGGTTGACCGACGCCCACCACGAACACCTTCTGCGCGCCCAAGTGGATGGCGGGGGACAACGGCGAGACCTGCCGCATGGAGCCGTCCCCAAAAAACTCCGGTTGGCCGGCGGCCATGAGGCGTGTCGAGGGAAAAAGAAAGGGGATGGCGCTGGATGCCATCAGGTGCTCGGGCGAAATGACCTGAGCTTCGGCGCATCGGCCTGGTCGGCTCCAACCCAAAAAGCTGTCAGGCTGGGCAGTCTGGCAAAACGTGCGGTGCACGCCGCTGGTGTAGCTTGAGGCAGTGATTGCCAGCGCATCAATGGTTCGGTCAAGCAGCGCCGCCTCAATGCCGGGCAGCGACAGCGCTCGGCACAGCGTGTCCATCAATGGACTGTTATCGAGAATCGCACCATTGGCTCGCGCGTGCCGGGACAGGCTCCAGGCTGCCAAGTATTTGTTGAAACGCGTCCACCGGGAGACGTTGAGTTGGTAGACCCCCGATGATCGCAGGTCGCACCAGAACTGCGCCAGTTGCTCAAAAGCGGCCAAACCCTGCGTCGCATACCCTGCCAGGCACGCAGCATTGATGGCCCCTGCCGAGGTGCCCACCAGAATTTGAAAGGGAAAGGCGTTGGGCAACGACGCTGCGCGCTTGCCGAGAATCACCCCCAATGCCCGAAGCACACCGACTTGGTACGCTGTTCGCGCACCCCCGCCCATGAGCACCAGCGCTGTGGCCGGTCGGGGAGGGCGAAGCAGGCTGGCGTGCAAGACGGTTTCTAGGCTCATTCCTCACATTGTGCAGGGTTTTTCTCGGTGCCGGCAAGCACAAAAACCGCGCCCCGCAAAAAGCGTTTGTGCCCAATGAATAAGGGCTAATTTTGCTGCGCTGCGTCATAAAAAGGCGTTGCAAATACGGTTGATCGGGGGCATAGTGATTTGGACGACAGCTTTTTCAACCCCGAAAGCACTAGGAGGCAATTTATGAACTTGACGATCAGCGGTCACCACCTCGAAGTCACACCAGCCCTGCGCAGTTATGTCACGACCAAGCTTGATCGGATCATTCGGCACTTTGACCAAGTTGTTGACGTCAAAGTGTTGCTGACAGTGGAGAAACAGAAGGAAAAGGAGCGAAGGCAGCGTGCCGAGTGCAATATCCATGTCAAAGGATCTGACATGTTTGCAGAAAGCTCACACTCCGATCTTTACGCTGCCGTGGACGATTTGGTGGACAAACTGGACCGTCAGGTTGTGCGCCACAAGGATCGCCTGCAGGATCACCATCATGAGGCGCCCAAGCGCCTGATGTAACCCATCCCAATTTCCAATTTGGATCAGCCGCTCAGGAATTGAGCGGCTTTTTTTGTGTCCGTCTATGCTTGGGTGCATAATTCCCAACCATATATGAACCGTCTTGCTTCCATTCTGACCACTGATCAAGTGCTTGCGCACGTTGATGCCACTAGCAAAAAGAGAGCTTTTGAAGAGGCTGGCTTGCTGTTTGAGAATCTTCATGGTCTGAGTCGTGCCCTCGTTACGGACAGCCTCTTCTCTCGGGAGCGCTTGGGGTCCACTGGCTTGGGGCATGGTGTTGCTATTCCCCACGGCAGGATCAAAGGGTTGAAAGCGCCCATGGCGGCCGTTTTTCAGCTGGCACATCCGGTTAGTTTCGACGCGCCGGATGAGCAGCCTGTCAATTTATTGATATTTCTGCTGGTCCCCGAGGCGGCCACTCAAAAGCATCTGGAGATTCTGTCCGAGATAGCTGAGATGCTCAGCGACGCTGTATTGCGCGAAAAACTGGTGAACAGCGATGACGCAGTCCAGTTGCACAGTCTGATTGCCGGTTGGCAGTCTGCTCAAGCGGTCTGAGGCTGTTGTCTCGGCCCTGATTCACTGGAGTTCATTTGAAGCCCAATGTGGTCAGTGCAGATGTCCTCTTTGAGGAGTTCCGTGCCATATTGAAGTGGGAGTGGGTGGCCGGTCTGGGCGCCTCAGAGCGCCGCTTCGATGAAGTGGCCGTGAGCGCTGCGACATCTGGAGCCGACTTGGTCGGCTACCTCAACTACATCCATCCCTACCGCGTTCAGATTCTCGGTGAGCGAGAGATTGCCTATCTCGCCAACTCAACTCCCGAAGACTGTGCCCGGCGAATCTCCCGCATCGTGACGCTGGAGCCGCCAGTCTTGGTACTGGCCGATGGAAAAGTGGCGCCAGAAGCTCTGCTTTCCATGTGCGAGCGGGCCCAAATCCCCATGTTTGCCACCCGCGACTCATCGGCGTTCGTGATCGATGTGCTACGTGCCTACCTGTCTAAACATTTTGCGGACCGCAGCACGATGCATGGGGTCTTCATGGATATTCTTGGCTTGGGTGTTTTGATTACGGGCGAGTCTGGACTGGGGAAAAGTGAATTGGGGCTGGAGTTGATTTCTCGCGGCAATGGCTTGGTCGCTGACGATGCGGTCGACCTCTTTCGTATCAATCAAGACACGATTGAGGGGCGGTGCCCTGAATTGCTAATGAATCTGCTGGAGGTGCGCGGCATTGGCTTGCTCGATATTCGTGGCATTTTTGGTGAGACCGCCGTCCGTCGGAAAATGCGTCTCAAGATCATCGTTCATCTGGTACGTCGAGAAACCATGGAGCGGGAGTACGAGCGCATTCCCTATGAGCCACTCACCCAGGATGTATTGGGTGTGCCCGTTCGCAAGGTCGTGATTCAAGTGGTTGCCGGCCGCAATATCGCGGTTTTGGTGGAGGCCGCTGTGCGCAACACCATTCTTCAATTGCGCGGAATCGACACCTACCAGGAGTTTGTGGAGCGCCACCAAAAAGCCATGGGCGGCGGCGAGTAAGCTTTTACGCTTGCTTAAGACGCTTGATGGCGCGTGTTGACCGGCCGGTGAGGGCACTTTTCAGTGGTGCAATGGGCGTACAGACTCAAGGCGTGATCCGCAATCTTGAATCCCTTGGCTTTCGCTACGGCGTTCTGACGCTTCTCAATCTCCGCATCGTAAAACTCTTCCACTTTGCCGCAGTCCAGGCAAACCAGGTGATCGTGGTGCTCGCCTTCATTCAACTCATAGACCGCCTTGCCGCTTTCAAAGTGGCTGCGCGACAGGATGTCCGCCTGCTCGAATTGTGCCAATACACGGTAAACCGTCGCGAGCCCCACATCGGAGCGATCATCCAGTAGGACGCGAAACACGTCTTCGGCCGTCATGTGGCGCTGGCCGCCTTTCTGAAAAATTTCCAGAATTTTCAACCGGGGCAGAGTGGCCTTCAGGCCCGTGTTTTTGAGTTCGTCGATGTTTGTCATGGTGTTTCTCTTTGTTGCCCTGGGATGGGCTATGCCTCTCAGGTGCAACCAGTACAATGATCCATCATATCGCTACATCTTGACCCATGTCTGATCTTCAACGACTCTTTGCCCGTTTGTCCTTCCTGTTGGCGGTAAGTGCGGGCTTGGCAGCCTGTGGCAGTTTGAATTCCGCGAGTGGCCGTATTGCCAGCGTTGTCACGCCGTACAAGATTGATATTGTGCAGGGCAACTTCGTGTCGAAAGAGCAGGCTGCGGCGCTTCAGCTCGGCATGAGTCGCATTGATGTGCGCAATATTCTGGGTACCCCGTTGTTGACCAGCATTTTTCACGTGGATCGTTGGGATTATGTTTTCACCTTCAAACGCCAAGGAATTGAGTCGCAAGCCCGCAAGGTCACCGTGTTTTTTAAAGGTGAAGTCCTTGAGCGCGTCGAGGCGGATGAATTGCCCACCGAGGCGGAGTTCGTGGCGTTGTTGGATTCCGGTCGCAAAGCAGTCAAAGTGCCCGTACTTGAGTTGTCTGAGGAGGCATTGAAGCAATTGCCAACGCCTGCCAAGGTGGTTGATGTCAAGTCGCTCGCACCGCTGCCCGCCAGCTACCCTCCACTGGAACCCGCAAGCCGCTAAGCCGGGCTTGCCTCTTCATAGCATATTCACCATGACCAACAGAATTGCCATTGCGGGCGCATCCGGCCGCATGGGCCAGATGCTGATTGAGGCCGTCAGGGCTTCTGACGATTGTTTGTTGACGGGCGCACTGGATGTGCCCAGTAGTTCGGCGCTGGGGGCTGATGCTGCTGCGTTTCTCGGGCATCAAAGCGGCGTCACCATTACGGCCGATCTGTCGTTGGGTCTCTCCAATGCCAATGTGTTCATTGACTTCACCCGCCCTGAGGGGACGCTGGCGCATTTGCGAGTGTGCCGCGAGTTGGGCGTCAATGCGGTCATTGGCACGACCGGCTTCACCGACGCGCAAAAGATTGAAATTTCGGCCGCAGCCAAAGACATTGCCATTGTGATGGCGCCCAATATGAGCGTCGGCGTCAACGTCACGCTCAAGCTGCTGCAGATGGCGGCCAAGGCCTTGTCGACAGGCTATGACATCGAAATCATTGAAGCCCACCATCGCCACAAGGTGGATGCTCCGTCGGGCACGGCCTTGAAAATGGGGGAAGTCATCGCCGATGCGCTGGGTCGTGATCTGAAGGATTGCGCGGTCTATGCCCGTGAAGGTGTCACCGGTGAGCGTGATCCATCTTCCATTGGTTTTGCGACCATTCGGGGTGGAGACATCGTGGGGGATCACACAGTGCTGTTTGCTGGCACAGGTGAGCGCATTGAGATCACCCACAAATCTTCCAGTCGAGCGACTTACGCACAGGGTAGCCTGCGTGCAGCCCGTTTTTTGAGTGTTCAGAAAACTGGTTTGTTCGACATGTTCGATGTCCTTAATCTGAAATGAACCTTGCCCACTTGCTGTTCCAAGGCGATGCAGTCAGCATGGCAGTTGTGCTGCTGCTGTTGGCCATGTCGGTTGGCAGTTGGGTGGTAATTTTGTGGAAGTCCTGGTTGCTGCGTCGCGCCAGTCAGGATGTTTTGCGCTGTGTGGCCGCGTTCTGGCAGTCGCCGTCCGTTGAATCGGCCTTGCAGCAATTCCAAGCATTTGATCGGGAAACCTTGCTCACGCCGATGGTGTTGGCAACCCAGATGGAGGCGCCGGGTACCCTTGCCGCGGCCGGTGACCGGGCACAGCAGTTGACCCGTGTGCTGCGTGATGCGCTTCATCTTTCACTGGCCAAACTGCAGCATGGCCAGGTCTTACTGGCCACGGTGGGCTCTACGGCACCATTTGTGGGGCTGCTGGGCACTGTTTGGGGCATTTACCATGCGCTGATTGGCATTGCCCAAGAAGGCCAGGTGTCGATTGACAAAATTTCTGGCCCCGTGGGAGAGTCGCTCATCATGACGGCGGCAGGCTTGGCCGTGGCAATTCCTGCCGTGTTGGCTTACAACGTGTTGGGGCGTGCCATTGGGCGCTTGGAGGCTGAGCTGGAGGGCTTTGCACTTGATTTGCGCGAGCTGGCTGTGAGCCAGTCTGCGTTGCCGACCTGATTGGAGATCTTGGCCCCATGTCCTTTGGTCGCTTAGAACGAACGCCAGGTCCGCAGCCACTTAGCGAGATCAACATGACCCCGCTGATCGATGTCATGTTGGTGCTGTTGGTGATCTTCATCATCACTGCGCCTTTGTTGACCAGCTCGATCAAACTCAATTTACCCAAATCAGACGCGACGCCGGCGGCTGTCGCGCCGACTGCGGTGACTCTGGTGGTGGACTTGACTGGGCAGGTCTATCTGGATGACCAGCCCATGCCTTTGGACACGCTCATCAGCCGCTTGAGCCAGACGGCTCAAGTCAATCCGGATACGGAAGTGCAACTCCGGGCAGATGCAGCCGTGCCCTACGGCCGTATTGTTGAGGTTATGGGCACCGCACAAAAGGCGGGTCTGAACCGGATTGGCTTTGTCGCTGAACCCACGCCGTCCAGTGCGACGGTTGCGAAACCCTAAAATCGCTTGATTGCGGTCTGTCGGCCGATTGAGTGAACCCTTATGCAAGATAAATACAACCACCTCGAGGTCGAGCAATCGGCGCACAGTCACTGGACTGCCACGGACGCTTACCGCGTGATCGAGGACACGTCCAAGAAGAAGTTCTACGCCTGCTCCATGCTGCCCTACCCCAGTGGCAAGCTGCACATGGGCCATGTGCGCAACTACACCATCAACGACATGCTCACGCGCCAGTTGCGCATGAAGGGCTACAACGTGCTGATGCCCATGGGCTGGGACGCGTTTGGGCTGCCCGCCGAGAACGCCGCGCTGAAAAACGGCGTGCCTCCCGCGCAGTGGACGTTTGACAACATTGCCTACATGCGCAAGCAAATGCAGGCCATGGGCCTGGCGGTTGACTGGAGCCGGGAGATTGCCACTTGCGACCCGAGTTATTACAAGTGGAACCAGTGGCTGTTCCTGAAAATGCTGGAAAAAGGCATTGCCTACCGCAAGACCCAGGTCGTCAACTGGGACCCGGTGGACCAGACCGTGCTGGCCAATGAGCAGGTGATTGACGGCAAAGGCTGGCGCACCGGCGCCCCAGTGGAGAAGCGGGAGATTCCCGGCTACTACCTCAAGATCACTGACTATGCTGAAGAGTTGTTGGACCACGTCAAAAACGGCTTGCCGGGCTGGCCTGAGCGCGTCAAGCTCATGCAGGTGAACTGGATTGGCAAGAGTGAAGGCGTGCGTTTTGCCTTTACCCACAATATCAAAGATGATGCCGATCAACTTATTGGTGATGGCCGCATGTATGTGTTCACCACCCGGGCGGACACCATTATGGGCGTCACCTTTTGCGCCGTGGCGCCCGAGCATCCCCTGGCCACGCATGCGGCACAAAGCAACCCCACTCTGGCCGCCTTCATTGAAGAGTGTAAAAAAGGCGGCACCACCGAGGCGGAACTTGCCGTGCGGGAAAAAGAGGGCATGCCCACCGGCTTGTTCGTGACGCACCCGCTCAACGGTCACCCCATTGAAGTCTGGGTCGGCAATTACGTGCTGATGGGTTATGGCGATGGCGCCGTCATGGGCGTGCCTGCGCATGATGAGCGCGACTTCGTGTTTGCCAAAAAGTACGGCATTGACATCATTGAGGTCGTTTTGATTGATGGCCTCACCTATGACTATGACCAGTGGCAGGACTGGTATGGTGACAAGCAGCGCGGGGTCACCATCAACTCAGACAGCTTCAGTGGCATGAGCTTCCAAAGCGCGGTGGCTGCGGTCAGCCATGCCTTGCAGGTCAAAGGACTGGGCGAGAAAAAGACCACCTGGCGTCTGCGCGATTGGGGTGTGAGTCGCCAGCGCTACTGGGGTACGCCAATTCCGATCATCCACTGCCCCGAGCACGGCGCGGTGCCGGTGCCGGAAAAAGACTTGCCGGTGGTGTTGCCGCAAGACTGTGTGCCCGATGGTTCGGGCAACCCGCTGCACAAGCACGAAGGCTTTCACGCGGGCGTCGTTTGCCCTGTGTGTGGTGTGGCGGCGCGGCGCGAAACCGACACCATGGATACTTTTGTCGACAGTTCATGGTATTTCATGCGCTATTGCGATCCCAAGAACATCGAGCAGATGGTGGCGGGTGGTACCGATTACTGGATGCGGGACCAGGACAAGGCCACCGGCGGCAGCGGCATGGATCAGTACATTGGCGGCATTGAGCACGCCATTCTTCACCTGCTGTATGCGCGGTTCTGGACCAAGGTCATGCGGGATTTGGGCTTGGTTAAGATTGACGAGCCCTTCACCAAGCTGCTGACGCAAGGCATGGTGCTCAACCATATCTACTCACGCAAGGCCGACAAGGGCGGGATTGAGTATTTCTGGCCCCATGAGGTGGAAGATATGTTCGATGCTGCTGGCAAAGTCACCGGCGCCAAACTCAAGGAAGCCAAAGGCGATTTGCCGGCGGGCACACTGATCACCTACGAAGGTGTCGGCACCATGAGCAAGAGCAAGAACAACGGTGTCGATCCGCAGGACTTGATTGAGAAATACGGCGCCGACACCGCGCGGCTGTACACCATGTTCACCGCACCACCCGAGGCTACGTTGGAGTGGAACGATGCCTCTGTTGAGGGGTCCTACCGTTTCCTGCGCCGGGTCTGGAACTATGGCGTCAAGCTCGGTGCTATTGATTCTGTAGCTGCTTGTGCAAGTGTGGTCGGCGCAAACGCCTTAAAAGACATTCAATTCAGCAAAGAGGCCAAGGCCTTGCGGCTGGAGATGCACACGGTGCTCAAGCAGGTGGACTATGACTACCAGCGCATGCAATACAACACCGTGGTATCCGGCGCCATGAAGATGATCAACGCGCTGGAAGACTTCAAGGCCACCGAGTCCGAGGGCGCGCAAGTGGCCATGATTGAAGGCTTTGGCATTTTGCTGCGTTGCCTTTACCCGGCCACGCCGCACATCGCGCACAGTCTGTGGGCGGGCCTGGGTTACGCCGGCACGCTGGGGGAGTTGCTTGACGCGCCCTGGCCTGAGGTGGACCCCGCTGCCTTGGTCCAGGACGAGATCGAACTCATGCTGCAAATCAACGGCAAGCTCCGTGGCGCCATTGTGGTGCCGGCCGGCGCCTCCAAGGCCGAGATTGAGCGTGCGGCCATTGCCAGCGAGGCTTTCCAGAAGGCGTCTGACGGCGGCGCGCCCAAAAAAGTCATTGTGGCGCCGGGTCGTCTGGTCAACTTGGTCGTTTGAAAGTCTCTATGCAACGTCGCTCCGCTCTGTCTTTGTTGGGTGCTGTCAGTCTGACCTCGGTCGCCTTGGTGGGGTGTGGGTTCAAGCTGCGAGGCGCTCAAAGCTACAACTTCGAGACTATCGCGGTCCAGCCCAATCCGGGTGGCTCATTGGTCATTGAGCTGCGTCGTTCATTTGGAGGGGCCGTCAAGGTGCTGCCCTTGAAAGAGCCTTTGAAGAACGCCGATGTCATTCTCGAGATTTTGCAAGAGACGCGTGAAAAAACCGTGGTAGGCGTGAACAGCTCGGGCCAGGTGCGGGAGTTTCAGCTGCGCATCCGGTTGCGCTTCAGGGTTCGCACGCCCGAGGGTGAGGAGTTGGTGCCTGACACTGAAATCCTGCAAAAACGGGACCTTAGCTTTAATGAATCCGCGTCATTGGCCAAGGAGGCTGAGGAGGGCTTGCTCTACCGGGATATGCAAAGTGACCTGGTTCAGCAACTGCTGCGTCGTTTGGCAGCCGTGAAATATGCAGCTCAACCCTAACCAGCTCGGCGCTCACCTGCAGAAAGGCCTGAAAAGCCTTTACACCCTGCATGGTGACGAGCCCTTGCTGATTCAGGAGGCCTTGGATGCGATCCGTGTCGTTGCTCGCTCACAGGGCTATACCGAGCGAACGTCGCACACGGTGACTGGCGCTCACTATGACTGGAGCGAGGTGCTGGCGGCCGGCGGCTCATTGAGTCTGTTTGCCGACAAGCAAATCGTGGAGTTGCGCATTCCGACCGGCAAGCCCGGCAAGGATGGCAGCGCCGCTCTGCAGCACCTCGCCCAACAGTCTCGCGACAACGACACCACGTTGACGCTGGTCATGTTGCCCCGGTTGGATAAAGCCACCAAAACGGGCGCCTGGTTTGGCGCGCTGGAGAGTTTCGGTGTGACCGTGCAAGTGGAGCCGGTCGAGCGCAACGCCTTGCCGGCCTGGATTGCACAGCGCTTGTCCGCCCAGGGACAGCGGGTGGCGGGTGGCGACGAAGGGCAGCGGTCCCTGCAGTTTTTTGCCGACCGGGTTGAGGGCAATCTGCTGGCGGCACACCAGGAAATTCAAAAGCTGGGTTTGCTGCACCCGCAGGGCGAACTGAGCTTTGCGCAGATTGAAAGCGCGGTGCTCAACGTGGCGCGTTACGACGTCTTCAAGTTGTCTGAGGCCGTGTTGGCAGGGCAGTCGATTCGGGTGCAACGCATGCTGGATGGCTTGCAGGCCGAAGGCGAGGCCGAAGTGCTGGTGCACTACGCCCTGAGTGAAGACATTCGGGCGCTCAAGCGGGTCAAGGACGCGCTGGGCCAGGGGCGCCCCATGCCCATGGCCTTGCGTGAGCAGCGCGTCTGGGGCGCGAAGGAGCGCCTGTTTGAGCGGGTGCTGCCCCGGCTGAGTGATGCTGCGCTGGCGCAATTGTTGGAAGCCGCCCACTTGGTCGACGGCATTGTCAAAGGTTTGAAACAACCCGGTTGGCCGACCAACAACTGGCAGGCTTTGCAGCGGCTGGCCATGATGCTGTGCTCGCAGTGTGTGGTGTCGCCGCCAACCTCGCGCACGTATTGATTTTCCGGGCGTTGTGCAGTTTGATCGTGCGAGAATAAATGATGGACGCTCTCAACATCACGGAATACACCCAGACGCTGGGTTTGCAGGCAAAAGCCGCTTCAGCTCTGATGGCTAAAGCGCAAGCAGCTACTAAAAACAGAGCGCTTCGCAAACTCGCCGATTTACTGCGCGAGAACATCGACGCCCTGCAGGTTGACAACGCCAAAGACATTGAACGTGCCCAGACTGCTGGTTTGGCCGCTCCCATGGTGGATCGCCTCAAGCTCACCCCCAAAGTGATCGAAACCTGTGCCCTGGGCTGCGAGCAGTTGGCCGCCATGGCAGATGTGATTGGTGAAATCATTGGCATGAAGCAACAACCCAGCGGCATTCGCGTGGGACAGATGCGGGTGCCAATTGGCGTGTTTGGCATGATTTTCGAGAGTCGCCCCAACGTGACCATTGAGGCAGCCAGTTTGTCCATCAAAAGCGGCAATGCCTGCATTTTGCGGGGAGGCTCCGAGGCGATTGAGTCCAATAGAGCGCTGGCCAAGCTGGTGCAACTGGCGCTGATGGACAGCGGCTTGCCGGCAGACGCGGTGCAACTGGTGCAGACCACGGATCGTGAAGTGGTGGGTCAGCTCATCACCATGCCCCAGTACGTGGACGTGATTATTCCCCGGGGCGGCAAAGGGCTGATTGAGCGCATCAGCCGGGACTCCAAGGTGCCCGTCATCAAACACCTGGATGGCAATTGCCACATGTATGTCGATGACGGCTGTGACCTGGACATGGCTTTGATGTTGGTCGATAACGCCAAAACCCAGAAATACAGCCCTTGCAACGCCACAGAGAGCTTGCTGGTCGCGCGGCCCGTGGCCGAGGCTTTTTTGCCACGCGTGGGCGCACTGTTTGCGGCGAAGGGGGTCGAGATGCGCTGTGACGGTTTGGCAGCGCAGATTTTGCGCAGCAATCCGGTCGTCGCGTCGGTGCAGACCGCGCAAGGCGGCGGGGCGGGGGCCAGCTTGATTGTGGATGCGGTCGAGCCAGACTGGTCCGAGGAGTACCTGGCACCTATCATCAGCATTAAGGTGGTGGCAGGCGTGGATGAGGCCATTGCTCACATCAACCGATACTCCAGCCACCATACGGACGCCATCGTCACGCGGGATCACCTGCATGCCCAACGGTTTTTGCGTGAAGTGGACTCCGCCAGCGTCATGGTGAACACCAGCACGCGATTTGCCGACGGTTTTGAGTTTGGACTGGGCGCCGAAATCGGCATCAGTACCGACAAATTCCATGCCCGTGGCCCGGTGGGCATTGAGGGCCTGACCTCGTTGAAATACGTGGTGCTGGGTCAAGGCGAGGTTCGCACATGATGGCGCCTCGAATCAGTGGTTTCTCAAGAGGTTGTTATTGATGTTGGTCACACCTGAAATTGATTACTGGCCTACATCAGGCTATCGGCTGCTGGCAGTTGATGCCAACGGGCATCTGACTGTCACCGATGACTTTCTGCGCCACCTGTTGAGTCGCCCCGAACTGGCCCCTATTTTGGACTCCTGTCCCGCCGAGGTGGCGCTGCACGAGCAGTTGCTTGAGACGCCCCGGTGTGAGGTGCCCGAGGCGACTTTGGCGACTCTGCAAGACCGTGACGCGGCTGACAACTATGCGGTGTGGCTGCGTTTTCGAGCCCGCCTGTTGGCCGGGTCCACGCTGGAAGCCAGCTATATGGCCTTGTTCCAGGGGGATGGTGTTGATGTGGCGCCGGTTCTGGTTCAGCAACTGACGCAGATCTTGTTGCGTCATGTGCTGGGCGGCAAAGCGTCAGCGATGGAGGTCCGTGCGGCTGAAATGTTGTTTCGCACCCAGAAAGTATCCGTTCTGGAGGATGGCTCGGTCATGGCTGCAGACGACGAGACGGTCGAACGCCATGCCAGCAGCGGTGGTTTTGGCAGTTTGGGCGAACTGCTCAAACAGGGCGGTGCGCCTTTGCGCAGCGTCGACCTTGATGTCTTGGGGCTGGACAATGCGGCCGCTTATTGGCAGCGCAATGAGTGTTTTGACTTGGTGGTGAGCCTCAATCATGGCCAACCGGCGCTGGACGCCCTTTGCCGGGTGCTCACCCGCTGGATTGCCCACTTTTTACGCCTGGAGGTCCGCCTGCAGACCGACAAGGAAATTGTCGATGAGCACTGGGTTTGGCATGTGGGGCTGGACGCACAGGCCAGCGGCATTTTGAATGACCTTTACAAAGGCGATGAGGTATCAGACGAGCGGCGTCGCCGCCTGATGTGCCTGTTTCGACTGGAGTTTGTCAATCCGGCAGATATGCTGGCAGAGGTGGCCGGGCGCCCGGTCTACCTGGCCATGGCCATTGACGAGCAGAATCGCCTGCGGCTCAAGCCGCAAAACTTATTGCTGAACTTGCCATTATCGCGACGCTCTTAATTTGATTGCGCCGCCAGCGTCTGTGTTACCTTGAATATGGCAGAACCGGCGCCACGTCCTAGAATTCCGAATACCAAATACTGCGAAAGAGGGCTGCATGGTTCCACATCTTGTCACCGCACTTAACGGCCCCATCAACGAACTGGAGCAGCGGGTGCTGGACTCCACTCCCGCCATCGAGCGCTGGTTTCGCTTGGAGTGGATGGAGCACACACCGCCGTTTTACAGCTCGGTGGATGTGCGAAACGCCGGGTTCAAACTGGCGCCCGTGGACACCAATCTGTTTCCCGGCTGCTGGCAAAACCTGACCCCCGAGATGTTGCCGCTGGCTGTTCAGGCGGCCATGGCCTCGATCGAAAAAATTTGCCCTGAAGCGCGCAATCTGCTGCTGATTCCAGAGAATCAGCCCAGTAGCACGTCCTACCTTGCCAACGTGGCACAGTTGCGACGCATCTTTCACATGGCGGGGTTGAATGTTCGCGTGGGCTCCATCGATCCGGCCATCAAAAAACCCACTACGATTGAACTGCCGACCGGTGAGCGCGTGACGCTGGAGCCCGTCATTCGCACCAAGCGCCGTCTGGGCTTGAAAGACTTTGACCCCTGCACCATTTTGCTGAACAACGACCTCAGTGCAGGTGTGCCAGGCATTCTGGAAGAGGTCTACGAGCAGTACCAGTTGCCACCGCTTCATGCGGGCTGGGCCACACGTCGCAAAAGCAAGCATTTTAAGTGCTACGAAGAGGTTTCCAAGAGATTGGGCAAGTTGTTGGGAGTCGACCCGTGGTTGATCAATCCCATGTTTGACAAGTGTGAAAACGTCAACTTACTTGAGCCTGCCGGGATGGACCAACTTCGCACGCATGTGGATGCCTTGCTTGCCAAAATTCGTCGCAAATACAAGGAATACGGCATCAAGGAAAAACCGTTTGTGGTGATCAAGGCGGACGATGGCAATCACGCGCTGGGCGTCCTGACAGTGCGCGATGCCAAGGACATGGATACTTTGCTTCCCCGTCTTCAGGAAATTGCCAAAGGGCGGCCAGGCGTTTCTCTGCCGCAAGACATCCTGATTCAGGAAGGCGTTTTGACCAAGGAGCGTATCAATGACGCCGTGGCGGAGCCCGTGGTGTACATGATGGACCGCTACGTGGTGGGTGGTTTTTACCGGGTCCACGCTGGTCGTGGGATTGATGAAAACCTGAACGCACCAGGCGCCAGTTTTGTGCCCTTGGCATTCGAGCAAAGCGCACATCTGCCCCAACCCGGCATCAAGCCTGGCGCGAGTGCACCCAATCGCTTCTATATGTATGGCGTGATCGGGCGCCTTGCCATGCTGGCCGCCAGTTATGAACTGGAAGCAACCGACCCCGACGCAGAGGTCTATGCCTAGACCCTTGCGGGGCGATCTGCAGCGAGGTGTAGTTGCTGCGCTGCAACATTATTTGTGAATTAGAGAACCGTCTCCGAAAGAGCGACCGCGCAGGCGCACAATGGCGGTCCCCAATGGAATGGAACCCCGACGGAATTAGTGCGGGGTCAACTTGTGTCCGCATCAAAATCGTCTCTCACCGCACTCACTCTGGGTGCCATCGGCGTTGTCTATGGCGACATCGGGACCAGCGTTCTCTACGCGATCAAAGAGGTCTTCGGCTCCGGCCATGTACCGTTTACCCCTGATAACGTCTACGGTATTTTGTCCATTTTTTTCTGGACCTTGACCGTCATCATTTCGCTCAAGTACGTCACCTTGGTGCTCCGCGCGGATAACAATGGGGAAGGCGGGTTGGTAGCCATGCTGGCGCTGGCCTCCCAGTCCGTCAAAGACAAGCCCGAGTTGAGGCGGGTCTTGCTGATAGTGGGGATTTTCGGCGCCTGCCTGTTTTATGGTGATGGGGTCATCACACCGGCCATCTCGGTGCTCTCAGCGGTCGAGGGCCTGGAAGTGGTGTCCCCGACCTTCAAGAGCGCGGTGATTCCACTTACCCTGGTCATTTTGTTTGGTTTGTTTGCCGTCCAAAAGCGTGGCACGGCCGACATTGGCAGGTTTTTTGGCCCGATCACGGTCGTTTGGTTTGTCACCATTGCTGCCCTAGGCGTGGTTCAAATTGCGGGTCACCCCACCATTCTTTGGGCCATGAGCCCTCACTACGCGCTGGGTTTCATGTGGCACAACCCGGGCATCACGTTCATCATCCTGGGTGCGGTGGTGCTTTGCGTCACGGGTGGTGAGGCCTTGTATGCCGACATGGGTCACTTCGGCAAGAAGCCGATTCGCCTCGCCTGGTTTTCGGTGGTCATGCCCTGTCTGACGCTCAACTATTTTGGACAAGGTGCCTTGTTGCTGGAAAATCCGGCAGCCGTCAAAAATCCATTCTTCATGATGGCGCCCGACTGGGCGCTGGTGCCGCTGGTCGGCTTGGCCACGATGGCCACCGTGATTGCGTCGCAAGCCCTTATCTCCGGTGCGTTCAGCGTCACCAAACAAGTGATTCAACTGGGGTATTTGCCGCGTCTGCAAGTCCTGCATACCAGCGTCAAGGACACCGGCCAGATCTACATGCCGTTTGTCAATTGGGGCCTGTTCGTGGCCATTGTGATGGCGGTGGTGATGTTTCGCTCCTCCAGCAATCTGGCGTCGGCCTACGGTATTGCGGTCACGCTGGACATGTTGATCACCACAGTGCTGACCTTTTTTGTGATTCGGTACAGCTGGAAATACCCCTTGGTGCTTTGCATTGGCGCCACGGCGCTATTCTTTGTGGTCGATCTGGCCTTTTTCGCCTCCAACATGCGCAAGTTCTTTGACGGCGGTTGGTTTCCTCTCATGATTGGCGGCGCGATCTTTACCTTGATGCTGACATGGAAAGAGGGCCGACGCTTGTTGAACGAAAAGCTCAAAGCTGACGCCATTGACTTGCCCAGTTTTCTGGATGCCGTGTTCGTCAGTCCACCGGTGCGGGTGGAGGGCACCGCTGTGTTTCTGACTGCCGAGACCGGAACCGTTCCCAATGCCTTGCTGCACAACCTCAAGCACAACAAGGTGCTGCATGCCAACAATTTGTTCGTGACGGTCCAAAACCATGAGGTTCCCTGGATTGGCATGGGCAAGCGACTGGAAATTGAGGCTTTGGGCCACGATTGCTGGCAAGTCAAAATTCACTACGGATTCAAGAACGACCCGGACGTGCCCAAAGCGTTGCAGCAAATCAAGGGTCGCGGCTGTGAGCTCGAGGAGATGAGTACCAGCTATTTCTTGTCGCGTGACACCGTGGTGCCGTCCATGGGGCGGGGCATGGCGCGTTGGCGTGAAAAGCTGTTTGCCCAAATGCATCACAACGCTAGTGGTGCGGCTGATTTCTTGAAGCTACCCAACAATGCAGTGGTTGAGTTAGGCTCGAAGATCGAAATTTAGACCAGTCCCCTCTCTCGCATTTCTCATGAACATTCTTTTTGTCACCGACCCGCTAGCCTCCTTCAAAATCTACAAGGACACCACCTTTTCAATGATGCGCGAGGCGCAAGCTCGCGGTCACCGCGTATTTTCCTGTGAGCCACGTCAAATGGCATGGGTGTCCGGCGCACGAGTGCAAGCAGAAGTCACCGCCCTGCGCCTCACTGGCGACAAGGTGGATTGGTACACCGTGGAGAGCGCAGAGCGCCGGAACCTGTGTGAGTTTGATGCCATCATCATGCGCAAAGATCCGCCTTTTGACAGCGAGTATTTCTACGCCACCCACCTGTTGGAGCAGGCAGAGCGTGAGGGTGCGCAGGTCTTCAACAAGCCACGGGCGCTCAGGGATCACCCTGAGAAACTGGCGATTCTGGAGTTCCCCGAATTTATTGGGCCTACATTGGTGACCCGATCAGCGAAAGACATTCGCGAGTTTCACGCCGAGCACAAGGACATCATCCTAAAACCTCTGGACGGGATGGGGGGCGCTGGTATCTTTCGCGTGAAGGCCGATGGATTGAATCTGGGCAGCATCACGGAAACCCTCAACAAAGAGGGGGCTGAGACAGTCATGGTCCAGAAGTTTTTGCCGGCCATTGAGCAGGGTGACAAGCGCGTGCTGGTGATTGGGGGGCAGCCTGTTCCGTTTAGCCTGGCCCGTATCCCTCAAGGGGGCGAAGTTCGTGGCAACTTGGCTGCCGGTGGCATCGGGGTGGCCCAGCCTTTGACCGAACGTGATCGTTATATCGCCGAGTCATTAGGGCCGGTTCTCAATGCGCGGGGGCTGCTGCTGGTGGGGCTGGATGTGATTGGCGATAGCCTGACCGAAATCAATGTCACCAGTCCGACCTGCTTTCAGGAGATATTCGACCAAGCCGGGTTCAATGTGGCCGCCATGTTCATTGATGCATTGGAGCAGTCACTCAAGCCGACACTGTAGCGCCGGCTGGGGCGGTCAAGGTATTGCAAGACGACACCGTCCCCTCCACAAACACTGTCAATTGTCCCGGCACCATCGCCGTCCATTGCTCGTTGGTGGTGAGTGGCTCAGTAACCACAATGGCAAGGCGGTCTTCAGGGCCATTGAGCGCGGCCAGATCCGCTTTGACGTCTTCGTCTTTCAAGTGAACGTGCGTGAACGGTGGCTGACGCAAGACGTAATGCAGTTTGGTAGATGCATGAGCCCACAAGGCCTCTCCATTGCTCAGCAGAAAATTGAAAGTGCCAAATTTGGCAACCTGCGGTGCCAGCTCGTTCAGGGTGCAGGTCAGCTCCTCAATCGAGGGCACCCCTGCATGTGATTTGGCCAATTCTTGCAATAGCCAGCAAAAGGCCTGCTCGCTGTCGGTATCACCGACCGGGCGAAACGCACCATGCAGATGCGGGGTATAGCCCTTGAGGTCCCCGTTATGGGCAAACACCCAGTAGCGGCCCCACAACTCCCGCACAAAAGGGTGACAATTTTCCAGCATCACCTTGCCAACAGTGGCCTTGCGCACATGGGCAATGACGTTGTGACTTTTGATCGGGTAGCTGCGCAGCATCTTCGCAATGGAAGAGGTAGCCGCGCTCTCTTTGTCAACAAAATACCGAACGCCCTTTCCCGGCAGGTTGGGCGTGGTCGCGTCACTCTCAAAAAATGCGATACCCCAGCCATCCGAATGGTGGTCAGTGCCCCCGCCTCTCTGAGAGAACCCTGTGAAACTCAGGGTCAGGCTTGCGGGCAACCGGCTGTTCATTCCAAGAAGTTGGCACATAGGGCGGGTCGATGCTGGTTTTTTACGTGCGAGGCTCCGTCCAGAGCACACCCCCGGTGGCCCAGTTTTCCCGCTTGACGTCAGTGATCAGAATATCCACGGAATCTGGCTTGCCGCCCAATACTTCGACGGAGACGCGGGTGATTTCTTCCACAAGCTTCTTCTTTTGCTCTATCGTGCGGCCTTCGAGCATTTCAATATGGTAGGTCGGCATGGCTTCCTTGGGTTCGAGGTGATCGTTATGCAGCAATGATAGTGTCTATTGAGAGCTTGTTGCGTGATGAGCGAGGCGGTAAGGGCAGACGAAATTCGACGTCACTGTCACCCCGCTTCAGGGTGCTGCGCGCTTGCCGTGATTTGACCGGAGTTGGGTTGTGATATGAGAGAATGCGAAAAAAATTAGGAAGGCGACCTTGCAATATAGAGTCAAATCAATCGGGGCTGCGGCGCTTTTACTTTGTGTTTCGTTTGCTGGCGATGCTCTGACGCTAGGGAGCCTTCGTGGGCCAGTGATCATCGGGCGACCATTGGACGTATCGATTCCCGTGCAGGTGGAGCAGCAGGACGACGCATCGGCTGCGTGCTTTGATGCCGAAGTCTTCCACGCGGATGTTCGGCAGCCCGCCGTTCGCGTACGTGTCGAGCCAACGGGTTCGCCCCAGTCCGTCGTCGTGCGTGTGCAGTCCTCCGCTTTGGTCAACGAACCGGTTGTGTCCGTCACATTGCGCGCCCGTTGCGACCTGAAGGCTGAACGGCGCTACGTACTTCTCGCTGACCTGCCCAAGGCAGCAGACCCAACCGTCCCAGTTCAGATTGGCCAAATTTTGGTCCCCACGCGGACGCCTGTGCCCGTGGTTGCCGATCCAGCTCCGTTGCCTGCGGCGGCGGACGGATCTCCACGCCCCGCTCGAAAGGCGGCGCGAACGAAGGCAGAGAAGCCTGCCAAAGAGCCGCGTCAGGCTGCGGTCCTGGCCCGTGATGTGACGCCAAAGCGTGCGTCAACGCCGTCGGGTCAGTCCCGCCTGAAGCTGGACAATCTGGAATTGTTCTCAGACCGCATCTCGCTCATTGAGATGGAGCAGCCTGACGCGGCCGCAGACTATGTGTCGCCTGACCTGAAGAAAGTGCAAGACATGCAGATCACGGTCGATTCCCTGCAGGCCTTGATTGCGAAAAATGAAAGCAATCTGAGTGATTTGAGGACTCGATTGAATCAATCGGAATCAGCGCGCTTCCCGGCGTGGTTGGTTTATGCATTGGCAGCCTTGATTCTGGCGGCCGTGGCGGCTATTGCCGTGCTGTGGGGGCGTCAGCGACGCACGCAGGACGAGGATGGTGAGTGGTGGGGGGCGTCAGTCGTGGCGTCTGACTCATCGGTTGATGCCGTCGCGCCGAGTGGCAAGGTGCCACCTGTGCCCGCACCCGTTGCCAAGGCAGTGGTCGAGCCACGCCTGGAGAAGGCGGTGACGTTTCC
The DNA here is from genome assembly GCF_017948265.1 of Rhodoferax sp. PAMC 29310. Taxonomy (NCBI): domain Bacteria; kingdom Pseudomonadati; phylum Pseudomonadota; class Betaproteobacteria; order Burkholderiales; family Comamonadaceae; genus Rhodoferax; species Rhodoferax sp. PAMC 29310. The sequence goes on from NZ_CP072852.1 coordinate 3,673,635, forward strand.
TCCTTCCAACCAGTGGCATGACTCCAGAACCCAAGACGTCGATGTCAGTGAGGTCGAAATGGGAGAGTCCCGTTTCCACCGGATCATGCAGTCGGGCGAAGTTCAGGGGGCCGGCGAAGGCCATTCGGCCGCAGCTCCTCTCGACTTGGTATTGCCCGGGTCGGAGAGTTTTGATGCCGTACTGATTGCCGAGTTGCGCCAGCAGGCCGAGTTTTTTGTGGCGCTGGGGCAAACTGATCAGGCTTTGGTCGTGCTGGAGAAGGTGATACACGATAGTGATGTACCCAACCCCCATGTTTTTCTGGATCTGCTTGGACTGCAGCACTCACTCAGCAAAAAAATTGAGTTTCAGCGAAGCCGCGAGGGATTCAACCGCGTATTCAATTCGGTTGTTCCAGAGTTTGCCCGCTTCAAGTCAGAAGGCAAATCACTGGAAGCCTATCCTGCGGTATTGGCCGACATCACTGTGCATTGGGCGACACCAGAGGCCCTGGATTGCATTAATACCTATGTGCTGAAAAACAGGAGAAATGCCGAGCGAAGCAGCTTGGACCTGGCGGCCTTCCGCGATTTGTTGCTATTGCAGTCCGTGGTTCAGCAGTTGAATGACGACACGGTGGATCACTTGGGAGAGCCCGCTGCCTTTTACAGCGGCATAATTTCGACGGTCGAACAAACAGTGGTTGACCCTTCCGATTCCCAGTTTGAAAATATGATGGCCTTGGATCTCGATCTTTCTGATGTTGAGGGCGGCGATGACTCGGGTCACGATGGACTGGCAGCCGGTAATGCAGCGCCAGCCACCATCCCGACTGGACTAAAAGCCAATGACGAAACGCCGTCTCAAAACGACAACTTGATTGACTTTGACTTGCCCGATGTCGTCAAGCCAGACGAGACCCCCAAATAGCCCTGAGTTGCTGCGATGCAATGGCACCGGGAGGGCCGAGGTCGGCTCTCAACTAGGTTTTGCTTTTCAATCTCACGAGTCTAACCAGCAGTAGAACCGCAGGCGTGCTGTGCATCAGCAAGTCAAAGATGTCGATGGGCTGCGACAGCGTCCCGTCGCTCAACATGCGCATCTTTTCGATCAAATGGGGCTCCGGGGTGACAGGGGCAACCAGCATCCACAGCGCCAGCAAGACCAACCACACCAATGGAAAGCGGTCCAGCCACTTCAGCATGGTGTCGCCGCGTGGGCGCAGGCAGCGCAGACGCAGGCCTTGCCCTTTGATTCAGCCGGTATCTGCGCCAGCAGGTCGGCACTGAAGTCGGCCTGTGTGCACCAGCAGGGCGGCTGCTTTTGGCCACTGCTGCGCTCCAACTCCATGGCGCATTGATTGGGTTTTCCGCACAAAGGGCAATGCGCGGGGTCCGTTGGTGGTGTGATCTTCATGCAGGGCTCCTTTTACGTGGCGATGGGCGGTCCCAAAGTGTAGCCAGCCCTGTCGCTTGTGTGACGACGGATTGGCCGTGGCAAGGGCGCGCTATGGCGAGACAGGGGCGCGATGCTTGAGAATGGCCTGAAAGGAAATACCCATGAGATTCAACTCGCCGACCGACCTTGCACCAGGCCATACCGATGGCTGACCGACCCTCCCTCCCACATGGCGTCACCGTGTTTGAGCGGGGCTGGCTGTCGTCGAACAATATTTTGATCGAGGGCTCGGCGGGTACGGCGCTCATTGACAGCGGCTACTGCGCACATGCCGCACAGACGCTGGCGCTGGTTCAATGCAGTCTGAAGGACCGCCCTTTGGATGTGTTGGTCAACACGCATTTGCACAGTGACCACTGCGGTGGCAACGCCGCTCTGCAAGCCGCCTATCCGTCACTGCGCACACTGATTCCGCCTGGCCATGCCCCTGAGGTTCAGCGTTGGGACGCCGTTGCGCTGAGTTATGAACCCACGGGCCAGACCTGCCCGGCGTTCCAGATGACGGCGGCCCTGCAACCCGGCACCGAGCTTCGCCTGGGCGACGAGATGTGGCAGATCCACGCGGCGCCGGGCCACGACCCTCACTCCGTTATTCTGTTTGAGCCAGAGTCCCGTGTGCTGGTGTCGGCTGATGCCCTGTGGGAGCGGGGCTTTGGCGTGGTGTTTCCGGAGCTGGAAGGGGTGGATGCATTTGCCGAAGTGGGGTCAACGATTGATCTCATCGAGTCGTTGGACCCGGCGTGGGTGATTCCTGGTCATGGCCCTTTGTTCTCGGGCGTGAGTGCTGCGATTGCCAATGCGCGCGCCCGGCTGGACAGTTTTGTGACGAGGCCCGACAAGCACATTCAATACGCGGTTAAGGTCTTGCTGAAGTTCAAGTTGCTGGAGGTGCAGCGCCTGGAGCACGGCGCCTTGCTGGCCTGGGCTCAAGCCACCCCTTACTTCGGCCTCATTCACACCACCCATTTCCCGTCGCTTGATTTCTCCGAGTGGATTGCCCAGCTGATTGCCGACTTGGTTCGCGCAGGTGCAGCCACCCGGGATGGCGTCATGGTCCACAACGCATAAAGAGCAACGGCACCGAAGGTGCCGTTGCTCTTTAAGATGAAAATGTGCCTCTCGCCCTTATGGAAAGAGCGCGAGTAGCTATTTTTTTAATAGCTACTGAGCGAACTTGCTGATTAAGCCGCCGCCTTCACCTTCAAACGCCAAGCGTGCAGCAAAGGTTCGGTGTAGCCGCTGGGCTGTTCCATGCCTTTGAACACGAGGTCGCACGCGGCCTGGTAGGCCATGGAGGTGTCAAAGTGGCCGGCCATGGGTTGGTGCAGCGGGTCGCCGGCGTTCTGGCCGTCCACCACAGCGGCCATGCGCTCAAAGGTCTCCGTGATTTGGGCTTTGGTCACCACGCCATGGTGCAACCAGTTCGCCATGTGCTGGCTGCTGATGCGCAAAGTGGCGCGGTCTTCCATCAGGCCCACGTTGTGGATGTCAGGCACTTTGGAGCAACCCACGCCCTGGTCCACCCAGCGCACCACGTAGCCCAGAATGCCCTGGGCGTTGTTGTCCAGCTCTTGCTGCTTCTCGGCAGCCGTCCAGTTGGGGGTGGCGGTCACGGGCACGGTCAGCAAGCCGTTTAACAAGGTGTCGCGCTCTTTGTTGAAGTTGACTTTCTCCATGGCCTTCTGCACGTCTTTCACCAGCACCTGGTGGTAGTGCAGGGCGTGCAGGGTGGCTCCGGTGGGACTGGGCACCCAGGCGGTGTTGGCACCGGCCATGGGGTGGGCAATTTTTTGCTCCAGCATGGTTTTCATCAGGTCGGGCATGGCCCACATGCCTTTGCCGATTTGGGCCTTGCCGCGCAGGCCGCAGGACAGGCCAGTCAGCACGTTGTTGCGCTCGTAGGCGGCAATCCAGGCGCTGGACTTCATGTCGCCCTTGCGGATCATGGGGCCGGCCAGCATGGTAGTGTGCATCTCGTCGCCCGTGCGGTCCAGAAAGCCGGTGTTGATAAAGGCCACGCGGCTCTCTGCAGCGGCAATACAGGCTTTCAGGTTGACGCTGGTGCGGCGCTCTTCGTCCATGATGCCGAGCTTGACGGTGCTGTCCTCCAGACCCAGCATCTTCTCGACGCGGGTGAACAGCTCCGCAGCGAACGCCACCTCAGCCGGGCCGTGCATCTTGGGTTTGACGATGTAAACCGAGCCCTTGCGGGAGTTGCGGATGGCGTCTTTCTTGGTGCGGGCCAAGTCGTGCATGGCGATGGTGGTGGTCACCACCGCATCCAGAATGCCTTCCGGGATTTCGCGCTCGGCACCGGCTTTGTCGGTGTACAGAATGGCGGGGTTGGTCATCAGGTGGCCGACGTTACGCACAAACATGAGCGAGCGCCCGTGCAGGGTCACTTTTTTGCCGTTGGCGCCGGTGTAGACGCGGTCCGGGTTCAGCCCGCGGGTGAAACTCTGGCCGCCTTTGCTCACCTCTTCAGTCAGAGTGCCTTTCAGAATGCCGAGCCAGTTGGTGTAGGCAAGCACTTTGTCGTCGGCGTCCACCACAGTCACCGAATCTTCGAGGTCCAGAATGGTGGAAAGAGCTGCTTCCAGTACCAGGTCAGAGACGCCGGCCGGGTCCTTGGCGCCAATGGCCGTGGTGCGGTCGATGATGATGTCCAGGTGCAAGCCGTTGTGCTGCAACAAGACCGAGGAGGGGGCTTTTTCTTCGCCCTGGAAGCCGATGAGCTGCTCGGGGTTTTGCAGGCTGGTGTTGCTGCCGTCTGCCAGTTTGATGGCCAGCTTGCCCGCTTTCACGCGGTAACCCACAGAATCAAGGTGAGAGCCTTTGCGCAATGGCGCGGTGCGGTCCAGCACATTGCGGGCGTAGGCGATGACCTTGGCGCCACGCTTGGGGTTGTAGGTCTTGCCTTTTTCGCAGCCTTGTGTTTCGGCAATCACGTCCGTGCCGTACAGCGCGTCATAGAGGCTGCCCCAGCGGGCGTTGGCCGCGTTCAGCGCGTAGCGGGCGTTCAGCACCGGCACCACGAGCTGGGGGCCCGCTTGAATCGCCAACTCGGCGTCCACCTTGCGGGTGGTGATCTTGGCCTTTTTGGGGTTGGGCACGAGGTAGCCAATTTTTTCCAGAAACGCGCGGTAGGCGGGCATGTCCTGCACCGGGCCGGGGTGGGCTTTGTGCCAGCTGTCCAGTTCGGTTTGCAGGCGGTCGCGCTCGGCCAACAGGGCAATGTTCTTGGGGGCCAGGTCAGCCACGAGGGCGTCAAAGCCCTTCCAGAACTTGGACGGCGTGACACCGGTGCCAGGCAAGACCTGGGTATCGATGAATTCGGCCAGGTTGATGGCCACTTGCAGTCGGTGCTTGGTGATGCGATGCGTCATGGGGAAAGCTTTCAAGAGGAGGTGGGGAAAAAGTCCAGCACGTCGCGCAGGCTGCTGCCGGTGCGGGTGGGCTGGGTGCCGAGTTCTTCAAACGGCAGGCGATAGCGATTGACCCACAGGGTCTGGTAGCCAAACCAGGTAGCACCCAGTGCGTCCCAGGCGTTGCAGCTCACAAAGCCAATTTGCTCGGGCGTCAGGCCCAGGGTCTGGGCACCCAATGCATAGGCGTCGGGGTGGGTTTTGAATTTCCGCACCGGGTCCACACTGATCACATGGTCCAGCAAGCCATCCAGCCCAGCGGATTTCACGGCCAGGTTCAGCATGCCCGCGTCGCCATTGCTCAGAATGCCGGTGCGCACGCCCCGGTCCTTGAGGGCCTGCAGTACTTCGCGGTTTTCCGGGAAGGCGCTGAGGTGGCGGTACTGGTTCATCAGCTTCTCGACCTGGCCACCATAATTTTGATCAAATTGAGCGGAAGTCTTCGTACTCTCTTCGGGAGCCACTATTTTTTTGATAGCGTAGACCAAGGCGGAGCGGGTCAAATTCCAAAACGGCTGGTAGTGCGCGCCGTGGTTGCTGGTGGTGACCAAGCGGGTGTATTCGATCTGCTTGTCGCGCCACAGGACACTCAGGGTTTGGCCGTGGCCAGGGAACAATTGTTCGGCCAGCAAGCCGACGCTGTAGACATCAAACAGGGTGCCGTAGGCATCAAACAATACGGCAACGGGAGGACTAAAGCGTGTCGCTTTGGCTTTGCTGGGGGCTTGGTCAGGTGTTTGGCTCATGCCGTTATTTTATTCCTCACCCGCGTGATCATTAATTACCGATAAATGCGTTTATCTATGATCTTTATGCGGGTAATAAATCACATTCACGATGGCGTGACTGTTGTTGAGCGCTGCACACGGAGCAACAGGTACTCGCCATGCTGCGCTAGTGGATGCAGGCGCGCGCGCAAATCGTCGGGCAGAGTCTGCCAATCGCCCGGTTTCATCGCCCACATCCCCGGCGGCCCGGTCAGGCGGGTGCGCAAGGCCGTCATCTGGGTGACTTCGCTGACATGGCCCCGGCTGTAGAACGCCGCCGAATAGGGACGCGAAGGGTAGAAGGTCAGCGCCCCCTCGGCTGGCGCCAGTTGAGCGTGGTGCGCGACTAACTCGCGCGTGGTGTGCCAGTCTTTCGCCGCCGCAGTGTTCAGCCCGCCTACCAATGCGGCGAACAGCAGCGTGCTGATGCCCAAGCCCAAGGTCAGCATCCGGTTGATGGATGCCGCTGGCCAGCGCGCGTGAAGCCAGTTCGCGGCGAACAGCGCCAAAGGCGGCAGTACGGGCAACACGTAGGTCCACAAAATATTCCCGGCCATCGTGAAAAACACCAATGGTGCCAGCGTCCAGACGAGCAGGTAGCGTTGGGGCGAGGGGGTTGGTCTTGTCTCACTCCCTGGTATTTCGGTACGGCGTCGCTGGCGCCAGGCCCCCAGAGGCAGCAATACGGACCAGGGCAGCAAAGCGATGATGGCGTATACCCAGATGCTGCCGCGCGCCGCCGAATGGGCCACGCCGTAGCGGTCCCCACTCCAGCCCGGTGTGACAAACCGGTGCCAATGCTCGCCCACCAGAAAATAATCCAGAAACCCCGGCGTACGCGCCTCGGCCAGCACGTACCAAGGCGCCGCCAACGCGAGTGTCAGAAGCAAGCCGCGTACCCACGGCAAATCGCGCCAGACGCGCCCCAATTGCCCGCTGAACAAACTCCAAAGCCCCAGCGGCACGCCGGTCAGCACCAAAATCAGTGGTCCTTTGGCCAACAACCCAGCGGCCAGGCCCACAAACAGCAGCCAACCCTCGGTGTTGCGGCGGGTCAGGTCGCCATACAAGCCCAGCCAAAAGCCCCGCAAGGTCAAGGTGGTGCCCAGGGTCAGCATCATGTCCGTCATCACTGCGCCAGAGGCCAACAGCATCAGACTGCTGCCGCCTAACAACGCCACTGCCGTGAGAGCGACCGACCGGGACTCGCGCCGGGCCCAGTCCCACATCAACCAGGCGACGCACAGCGCGGCCAGGAAGTGCGGCAGTCTCGCCGAAAACTCGCTCACCCCCAATAGTTGGAAACTGCTGGCTGTGGCCCAAAACGACAACGGCGGCTTGCCCCAGAAGGGCACGCCGGCGTCATACGAAGGTGTCACCCAGTCGCCCAGCTGGGCCATCACTCGCCCAATCTCGGCGTAGCGTGCCTCGGTGTTGTCGGTCAATGGATACAGGCCAAGGCTGACCAGGCGGATCAGCACCAACAGGGCCAGGGTCCAGACGACAGTGCCGGGTTGGCCCAGTCGGGTACGAAGCGAGGGCGTCATGGCGCGGGTGATGGTGTGTTTCTTGGGGGCGCGTAGCTGTCCAGCAGGTAGATGGGGCGTCGTTTGGATTCCATGTAAATGCGCCCCACATACTCCCCCACAATGCCGATGGCCATCAGCTGCAAGCCGCCCAGCAGCAGCACCACTTCGATCAAAGTGGGAAACCCCCGCACCTCATCACCCCAAACGCGCGTTTTGACCAAAAAGTACAGGGCATAGGTAAAAGCGCCTGTGGCGCTGAAAAGTCCCACATAGGTGGCCACCCGCAGAGGCACCGTGGAAAATGAGGTCAAACCCTCAAGGGCAAAGTTCCAAAGCCGCCAGTACGGCCACTTGCTCGCGCCTGCCGCTCGCCCCTTGCGGTGGTAATCCAGAGTGACCTGGTGAAAACCAATCCAGGCAAACAGCCCTTTCATGAAGCGATTGCTCTCAGGCAGGCGGTTCAGCGCGTCCACCGCGCGGCGGCTGAACAGGCGGAAATCACCCACGTCGTTGGGAATGCTGACCTCGCTCAGCCGGTTAATGATGCGGTAGAAAAAATGCGCAGTGGCCTTCTTGAGCATGGTTTCGCCGTCGCGTCGCGTGCGATGCATGTTGACCACATCGGCGCCACCGCGCCAGGCGGTCAGCATGTCGGGAATCAACTCAGGCGGGTCTTGCAGGTCCACATCCATGATGATCACTGCCTCGCCGCGTGCCAGTTCCAGACCCGCGGTCATCGCGCGCTCTTTGCCAAAGTTGCGGCTCAGGCGGGCCACGGCGACCTGAGGGTCGCTCGCCCGCAAGGTGTCCAGCACGGCCTGAGTCTGGTCTGTGCTGCCGTCATTCACAAAAATAATTTCATGCTGACCGGCTATCGCAGAGAGTACCTGTTTCAACTGGGCATGAAAAATTGGCAACACCACGTCTTCATTGAACACCGGCACGACCACGCTCAACAAGTGGGTGGTAGTGGTCGTAGGGGGTGGCAAAGCAGTGGCAGTGGACATGAGCGCAGTTCAAAAAATAGCACCTGAGTATCGCAAGCCCCGCGCGGTTTGAACGAGCACGCCGGGTTCCGGGGGTAAAGTCTGGTAAAGCCATGCTAAAAAGCACGCTGTGTCGGCTTCATCCCTCTCCAATGGATACCCCAATTTCATGACGACATCGACCTCCGCATCTTCCCAACGGCACTTGCCCCTCACCGGCCTGCGGGTGGTGGAGTTCACCCACATGGTGATGGGCCCCACTTGCGGCATGGTGTTGGCCGACATGGGCGCTGAGGTCATCAAGGTCGAGCCGCTTCAAGGCGACCGAACGCGCCACTTGTTGGGCGCCGGTGCCGGCTTCTTCCCTATGTTCAATCGCAACAAGAAAAGCATTGCCATTGACCTGCATTCGCCTGAAGGAGCCCAGGTGGCGCGCCGGTTGGCGGCCAGCGCCGATGTGGTGGCCGAAAACTTCAAACCCGGCACCATGGCCAAGTACGGTCTGGACTATGCCGCCTTGTCGAAAGTCAATGAGCGGCTGATCTACGTCAGCCACAAAGGGTTTTTGCCCGGCCCCTACGAAAATCGAACGGCGCTGGATGAGGTGGTGCAGATGATGGGAGGGCTGGCCTATATGACCGGGCGCCCCGGCGACCCGCTGCGCGCCGGCACCAGTGTGAATGACATCATGGGCGGCATGTTTGGTGCCATCGGGACCTTGGGTGCCCTTATCCAGCGCGGCATCACTGGCAAAGGTCAGGAGGTGCAAAGCGCCTTGTTTGAGAACAATGTGTTTCTGGTGGGCCAGCACATGCTGCAATACGCGATGACCGGCCAGGCCGCCGCGCCCATGCCCGCGCGCATTTCGCCATGGGCGGTGTACGACGTTTTCACCGTGAAAGACGGTGAGCAGATTTTTCTGGCCGCGGTCAGCGACGCGCAGTGGCTCACCTTCTGTGACGCGTTGGACCTGCCCGACCTCAAAACGAACCCCAAATACGCCAGCAACAACGACCGGGTGCGCGAGCGCGCCACCCTGCTGCCCGAGTTGCGCACCCGGCTGGCCCTGCGCAGTGCGCAGGACTTGACCGAGCGGCTGGAGGCTGCTGACTTGCCATTTGCCCCGATTCGAAAACCCGAAGAGTTGTTTGATGACGAGCACCTGATCGCTACCGGTGGCCTGGCCGACATCACCTTGCCCGATGGCGAGCGTGCTGGCCAGACGGCCCAAACTACATTGTTTCCCTTTACTATGGATGGCCAGCGCCTGGGGGTGCGGCACTCGCCCCCGACGCTGGGCCAGCACACGGCGGAGCTTTTGGCCGTGCTGGGATACGCGCCGGAGGCGATTGAGTTGCTGCGCGCTGGGCGGGCAGTCGGCTAAGCCGAAGGTGCGCGGCTCGCCCAGGAAGGCAATGCCCACCAAGATGGCGTCATTCCCGATCCAGACGGGGGAGGGGGGCCCGGCGGCATTGTTCCCATTGGGGCGGCCACGAGGCCGAAACTTACAACCATGGCGGCCAAGACAATGGCGCCGTGTTTATTTTCAAAAAAAGCTGAGTCTTTGAGCGTTGTGGGGTCCTACAGCCGCAATGCGGGCGAAATGAATCGGTAGGGAGTGCCCGCTTTCTGGTCGCCAAATGGCATGAGTTGTGGCTCCGGTCAGTCGCTGTTCGTGTAGTTCACCAGTCGACCCTTAAGCGCCATTCGCTCATTTGAATGGGTCGCGGCAAAGTGGTTGCTTACGAGGGTACGGGCCCATGGGCTTCCTCTTGACGGCAGGTCTCGTATTTTGGGCACCCGCGAAGCCAGCCGAACAAGGACTGCTTGAACTGGGCTTCACTTGTAGTCCAGAACTTGAACTCAAGTGGCGCAATTGCCGCTAACTCGACGTGAACCTAAAGCCGGGAGCAACAAGGCGTTGGAGCGCTATTTCCCGGATGACTTGGACATCCAATTTGCTATTTGACAGCAATCGGCCTATGGTGGCTTTGTGGCTAGGATGGGTTGTCTGCCTGACAGCACCAAGTAGCCGGGAAATCCTGGCCGCGCACAAAGCCAATCAGCTTGGAGATACAGGACATGAGTATTTGTTTGACGCGGGCTCCTTACAGCCAAGAATCGTTCAAGGGCTCGATCGCAAAACCCGAAGTCCGAGAGGCTGCAGCAAAAGCCATGTTCGGGGCGGGCGGCATGAAGCGTCACAACATGTGGTCTTCAGGAAGTGGCGAGGTGATCTGCATTCAGGAAGTTACTGCAGTCGCCGGAGCCTCGGTCGGTATCGCCGTATTGGCCGGTGGAGTCTTCGCCAGTGTTGAATCGACGGAACTGCTCACCATGGGTCAAATTCCCATCCGTGGCTGGCCTATGTTCAAAGCTCGCCACCTGAAGCGCCAAATGGCAAAAAATTAACGACTGGATTCGAAAGTTTCATACGGAATTCATCTGAAGTTATTTTGGAAAAATAGACATAAAAAACAAGGTCCCGAGTTTGGTTGTTTTATAAAGACGAGGAGAAATCATGATTCTTGCTTACACGCAATTTGGTATTTACTTGGCAATGATGCTCGGCATCGGTTGGTACTCGATGTCAAAAACCAGCGACAACGCCGGCTATATTGCTGGCGGTCGATCTTTGGGGCCGGCGACCACGGCGATCAGCGCCGGCGCGTCCGACATGAGCGGCTGGTTGTTGCTCGGTCTACCCGGCGCGGTATTTGTTGGCGGGTTAAGCGAGGGGCTGTGGATATCCGCGGGCCTGATCATCGGTGCCTACCTTAACTGGACACTGGTGGCCGCGAGGCTCAGACAGTTCACCGAAGACCTCGATGCGATCACGTTGCCAACCTATATCGGGGAGAGATTCGAGGATAAATCCGGCATTTTGAAAATCGTCGCGGCGGTGGTCATCATGCTGTTCTTCACGCTCTACGTTGCCTCGGGTTTAAAAGGCGGCACGCTGTTGTTCGCATACACCTTTGATGCCTCCGAGAAAACCGCGATGATCATCACCACCATCGTGGTGGTTTCCTATACCTTCCTCGGTGGTTACCTGGCAGTCTGCTGGACCGACCTGATCCAGGGCATATTGATGTTTCTTGCGCTGCTGTTCACCGCAATGCTGGGGTACTTCGCGATCGCTGGCAACCCGGTCGATATCAGCACAGTCAACCCGAAGGCCTTCGACTGGAAGGCCGGCTCCATCTTGAGCGGCGCGTCATTGATGGCCTGGGGTCTGGGTTACTTCGGTCAACCCCATATTTTGGCCCGTTTCGTGGGCATTAAAAACGTTGAATCGGTTCCCGCTGCGCGGCGTATCGGCATGAGCTGGATGATTATTTCGCTGTTCTTTTCCACCTGCATCGGCCTGATTGGAATCGGTTATAGCGAGGCCTTCGGCCTGGCCGGGGTCAGTGGTGAAGGCGGTAATAGCGAGCGCGTCTTTCTCGCGCTGTCCACGGTTCTGTTTCACCCGATATTCAGTGGTTTTGTGCTGGCCGCTGTGCTCGCTGCGGTCATGTCGACGGCTGATTCTCAGTTGCTGGTGTTGAGTTCCGCACTGACCGAAGACACCCCGATTGGCAAAAATATGTCGAATGAGAAAAAAGCCTGGGTGAGCCGTTTCGGAGTCGTCGGCTTTGCCATTCTTGCCTATGTCATCGCGGTAACCGATGAGGGCAATATTCTCAGCATGGTGGCCTATGCGTGGGGTGGTTTCGGCGCCGCCTTCGGCCCACTGGTTATCTTGTCATTGATGTGGCGCGATACCACCAAGGCGGGTGCCATTGCCGGTATCCTGGTGGGTTCGGTTTCGATCGTGGTCTTCAAGAACTTCGTCGCGGTCGAAGGTCATTACCTGTATGAGTTGTTGCCCAGCTTCATCCTCTCCTTCATCAGCATCGTCGTGGTCAGCAAGTTCAGCGCTAGGCCTTCCGATGAATTACTCGCCAGGCTGAAGTTTTAACGCCTGCAAATGGACCCCTGGTTAAGGCAACCGCTACGCCATGGTTGCTCTGATGGGGGGAATCACGCTGGCGCGGTCGGGTTGGCTGGCAGGTGTGACAGGCGCTATCCCACGCTGGTAAATCTCACAAGGATCAGGCACGAGGCGATAAGAGCGGCGGTCAGCGCTCGGGTAGTGGTCAGTGGCTCGCCCAGCGCCGCGATGCCCGCCAGGAAGGCGCCAATCGCCCCAATGCCCCTCCAGATGGTGTAAGCCGTGCCCAGTGGCGGGGCCTTCATCGCCACGGACAGGAGTCCAAAACCTGCCGCTATAGTGGTAAGTGTGATATCGATGGGAATCACGCGCGTGAAACCCTCGGACAGCTTCATGGAATAGGCCCAAACGACTTCCAGCAATGGGGCCACAAGCAACAAGGTCCAGGCCATACACAACCTCCTTCATTGGTGCCGGGTCATCCCGGTTGTTGATGCCTAAGATGGGGTTGGTCGTTGTCCGATCAGGGTCTTTGTGTGTCAAGGTTTGACCGCGGTCGATCACCAGCGGCACGGATGAATTCAAAAAGCATTGAGGAATGCGTTTTTTGGCACGCCAAACTCCCTGTTGAACAAGGACAAACAGTGGGAGTCATGCGTGTCTGTTGCCACGGCCGCTCGAAGCGGTCCTCGGCGGCCGTAGCCACCACGAAGGCCCCAGAGCTTGCTTCTTGTGCGGACCCATTCAGGGTCGATCAATTGGCATGCAGATCGAGTTGCCCACTGCCCAAAAGACCACGTCGGCGCGCAAAGAGTGCACAGAGTTGCTCTGCTGGTCTGGACAACGACAAGGCTTGGAGGTCTCAATGCCAATTAAATGGCGTCGAATCGGGGCTGGCATGGCGTTGATGTTTGCAATCTTTGCGAACCTGGCAGCGGCCCAGGGCGCCGGCCAGCCGGGCGACCCCGCCGCATCGGCGCAAGCCGGTCGCGGCCCGCTTGATGGCATGAGCTTCGTCGGCAAGATCGGCCCCGAGAACAACCGGGATCTTGATGACGAGTTGCACTTTGCTGGCGGCCAGTTCTGGTCAACGAACTGCGTGGCTTGCGGCTACCAACCTGGCGTCTATTGGAGTCGCCGCATAGGGGACCGTATCCAGTTTCAAGGCACCCTGCAAAGCCCGGATCGCGGCCGGTTCGATTTTTCGGGACACGTTGACGGCGGTCAGATCGACGTTCACATCAATTGGACCCAGCCGCGCTGGTATGGGGATATTGAGCGCAAACTGGCGTTTATTGGTGCGCTGGCAACGACAGCGCCGCCAGGCGCTGCGGCTTTGCCGATTGGCAATGGTTCGCAGGAAAGGGCCCAATGCAGGCGCTTGTAAAGCGATGGCGATGGCTTGTTCTGATCGCCGTTTACCTCACGCTGCTATTGGGAGGGTGGTTCGTCGGGCAGCATCTTTTTGACATTGCCGCCATCGATGTCCGGCCTGGCAACGAGCCCATGGTTCACAAACTCATCTTGATCGCCATGCTGGTGTTTGTCTTGGCGTCGGCAATACCATTTGTGCCTGGGGCAGAGGTCGGCTTTGCTTTATTAATGGTCTTTGGTCCAAGGGTGGCGCTGCTGGTCTACGGGGGCATGGTCACAGCGCTCTTGCTGGCCTATGGGGTCGGCAGGCTGGTCCCAGTGTCTTCGATTGGTGCAGGCTTGGCCGCATGTGGATTCAGTCGGGCGCAGGGGCTGGTGCTTCGGTTGGCGCCGCTCGACGCCAGCGCGCGCCTGGCGCTGCTGGTCGAGGGGGCGCCACGCCGCGTGGTTCCATTCTTGCTGCGTCATCGCCACATCGGGTTGGCGGTCTTGCTCAATCTGCCTGGCAATTCAGTTGTCGGCGGCGGCGGAGGCATCGCCCTGTGCGCCGGGATGAGTGGACTGTTCCCGCCGCCCGCCTTCCTCGCGGTCGTACTGCTGGCAGCGGCGCCCGTACCGATGTTCTTCTTGGTTGGCTTCGCGACCGGGTGAGATGGAGGGCGCCGCAGTGAGGGGTTCAGTGGCAAGGACGTCACGTGCTTTGCCGCGCGACACCAGCGACCAAGCGCGCCGATTGGTCCTTTCGTCAACCGCACAATCGTGGCAGTCCCGGCTGGACGTCATTTTCGACCCAATCATTTCAAATGCCGGCCAAAAATTTACTTTTATGAAGGTAATCTCCTTGCATGGATAAGTTCAAACAATTGGAGTCATTTGTCTCCGTTGCCACCCGGGGCGGTCTGACTGCGGCTGCAGTGGCTGAGGGCGTGGCACCGGCCATCATGGGGCGGCGGTTGGATGCGCTGGAGGCTCGACTGGGTGTGAAGCTGCTGGTGCGTACCACCCGGCGCATCACTCTCACTCACGAGGGCAGTGCGTTTTTGGAGGATTGCCAACGGGTGTTGGCCGATGTGGCCAATGCAGAGGCCAGCGTGTCGGCTGGCGGCGTCAAAGCCAGCGGGCACTTGCGCATTACCGCGCCGGCCGGGTTCGGACGGCGCCATGTGGCGCCGCTGGTGCCGCGCTTTCGGGAATTGCACGCGGACGTCACCATCTCTCTGAACTTGGGTGACCGGGTGGTGGATGTGGCCGGCGAGGGTTTTGACTGCGCCGTAAGGGTGGGCGACATGCCTGACTCGTCCATGGTCAGCGTGCGACTGGCCGACAACCGACGCCTGTGCGTGGCCACGCCCAAGTATCTGCAGCAGCATGGCACGCCCACTCACCCCACAGAGTTGTCCCGCCACGATTGCCTGACCTTATCCAGCGATGCCTCGCAAACCCGAGGCTGGGCGTTTCAGGTGCCCAAGAACGGCGGACCAGAGTTGATTCACCTCAAACCTGGCGGTCCGCTGGACTGCTCCGACGGCCAGGTCTTGCACGAATGGTGTCTGGCCGGCTACGGCGTTGCTTGGCGCAGCACCTGGGAAGTCGAGGCTGAGATTGCTGCCGGCACTCTGGTGGCCGTGCTGGAAGAATATGCGGCGCCTCCCAATGGCATCTACGCGGTATTTCCTCAGCGAAAGCACTTGCCGTTGCGGGTTCGGCTGTGGATTGACTACTTGAAACACCACTACGGCCAGGCCGGCTACTGGCAGGCGACCCGATGAATTTTTCTGCTTCCCCTGTGCGGCGCGTGATCTTGTGTGCTGATGACTTTGCAGTCAACGCCAGCGCGTCTCGCGGCATTGCCGAGTTGGCGGTTGCCGGGCGCATCAGCGCCACCAGTGCCATGGTGCTGTCGCCGCGCTGGGCGCAAGATGTGGCGCTGCTTGAACCTGTGCGGAATCGTATTGACGTTGGCCTGCATCTGGACTGGACCAGTGAATTTTCGTTGTCGCAGGGGCACGGCTTAAGCTTGGGTCGCGCCATGCTGAAGGCCGCACTGGGTGGATTTGACCGCCGGGTGGCGCGCACGGTGATCGACCATCAGCTGGATTTGTTTGAGGCGCATTGGCAAGCGCCACCCGATTACGTGGATGGCCACCAACATGTGCAGCAGTTCAACGGCATTCGCCAAGCCTTGGTGCAAGCTTTGACTGACCGTTATGCAGGACACAGCGGGCGCAAGCCCTATTTGCGCCTGTCCCGGGCGCCAGTGGGGCAGGCCGATATGAAAGCCCGGGTGATCGCCGTCATGGGCGTCGATGCTCTCGAAAGAATAGCTTCTCCCGCAGGATTGGCGGGGTCCAGCGCCTTGTTAGGCATCTATGATTTCACGGGCGATCAGGCCAGCTATGGTCAAGCCATGACCCAGTGGCTGGCGCAGGCGCCCACAGGCAGCATCATCATGTGCCACCCGGCGCAGGCCGCTGAGAGCGGGGATGGAATCGGGCCAGCCCGAGTCTGGGAGTTCGCTTATTTGAATGGCGATGACTTTCCCGTCGCCTTGCATGCGGCGGGGGTCGAGGTGGTGCGGGGCCGGGACGCGCTGCTCGCCCGCTAAAATTTGGCGGTGAATACCTCCCTGACTGAACGACAAAAATCTTGGCTGACTCTGGCCGCTCTCTGGCTTTTGCTGCTGGTCATGGCCGCTTTGCGGCCGCTAGCCGTCCCCGATGAGGGCCGCTACGGCGAGATTGGCCGCTGGATGCTGCAAAGTGGAGATTGGCTTACGCCACGCCTGAACGGCCTGCCGTTTTTCCACAAACCCCCTTACGTGTATTGGCTGGAGGCGATGTCGCTGGCCACCTTCGGTGTCAACGAATTTGCCCTGCGCCTGGTGCCAGCGCTACACGTGGCGCTGATGACGGTGGCTTTGTACCTGTCGGCCCGCACCCTGACCTCAGAGTCCACAGCACGGCGCGCCGCGGTGATGCTGGGTACCAGCCTGGCCTTTTTGGTGGGCGGGCAGTATGTGAACCATGACATGGCAGTGGCCACCTGGATTGGCGTGGCGATCTGGTGCTTTGCTTTTGCCTTCATGGCCGGGGACCGGCCGAACGCGATGTTGGCGCGGCTGGGTTTCGTGGCCTGCGCGTTCGGCATGCTGAGCAAGGGCTTGATTGGCATTGCGCTGCCTGGCCTGGTGATTTTTGTCTGGTTGCTGTGGACGCGGCAGTTCAAAAAAGTGCTCTACCTGCCCTGGGTGAGTGGTTTGGCCTTGTTTGCCGCCATTGCCGTGCCTTGGTTTGTGCTGGCGCAGCAGAAGCACCCCGAGCTGTTCAACTACATGTTCATCGGTCAGCAGTTCAACCGCTACACCGCCGCCACTTATAACAACCCGCAGCCGATCTGGTTCTACTTGTTGGCGTTGGCCTTGTTGTTTTTCCCCTGGGTGCTTTTTGCCTTGAACCAGGTACGGCGCGAGTCGCGTCAAGCGGGGAGCACCCCTCTGACAAAAGACGTATGGCGACTGTGCTGGGCCTGGGTGCTTGCGATTCTGGGCTTCTTCTCCATCCCGAACTCCAAACTGGTGGGCTACATCTTGCCGGTGTTGCCCCCGCTGGCCTTGCTGGCCGCCATGGGATGGGACCGCGTCATGGGACACCGGGCTTTTGCCGGCAAGGCTTTTGCCGGCTTGTGTGCGCTGAGCATCGGTATTGCCGTGGCGCTGATGGCCAGTGTGCCCAGCGTCACCCGTGAGAACCGAACGCAAGATGTGGCGGCTGTGTTGGCGTGTGAGGCCCAGGCGAGCGATACCGTGTATGTGGCTGGGGCCTACCCCTATGACTTGCCGTTTTATGCCCAGACCAGTCGCCCCATGGTGGTACTGGCTGATTGGCCAACCGTGCGCGTCCAAGCGGGAGACGGCTGGCATCGAGAGCTGTTTGAGGGCGCGGACTTTGATTTGAAGGCGGCCAAGGTCTTGCAGTCCCCTGAGGTCTTGACGGCAGCGGGACTGGTGAGCGGCAACTGGTTTGTGTCCCGCAAAGGCGACCAGGACTTGGCCAAACAACCGGGTTGGACCCTGTTCTATGAGGGCGCCGGCTGGGTGCTTTACCAATCCGGCGCTGATTTAGCGGCGAAAAGCCCAGTAGCGGCTGAACAAAAAGGTTTGCCCGGCTGCAAACACCAGAGCAATAAATAAAGCCACCAGCGCGGGTAGTCCCGCGCTGCGCAAGAGCAGCGCAAAGATCAACTCATTGCTGGCAAACCCTGCCAGCGCGGTGACGGCGAAACGGCCCAGGCTGGCACGCACGCTGGTACCCGCATCCTTGAAGCTCAACAGGCGGTGGCCAGCGAAGCTCACAAAGAAGGCAATCACAAAGCCCAGCGCATTCGCCAGCTCAGGCAGCATGTGGCTTTGCACCAGCGCAAACACGCCCATGTGGGTGAGCGCGGCCGACCCGCCAACCGCGAGAAACCAGAACGTCGACGCGCTCACAACAGCGAGGCTTTCGGCAGCGACTCGGAGGCTTGGGGGAATGGGGGGGGGGGCATTGGCGCGGGCAGGCCAGCGCCTTCACGCACGCTGATCAGGTAAGAGGGGCGCTGTTTGACTTCTTCGTAGATGCGGCCCACGTATTCCGACAACACGCCAATCGACAGCAACTGAATACCGCTGAAGAACATCATGCCCACCACGATGGTGGCGTAACCTGGCACTTCGATGCCGGAGATGAAGTACTCCGCGACCACCCAGGTGCCATAGCCGAGCGCCACGGCCGACAGTGCCAAGCCAAGTACCGTCATGGCGCGTAGCGGCGCGATCGAGAAGGCCAGAATGCCGGTTAGCGCCAGAGAGAGTGAGCCGCGCAGGCCAAAGTTACTCTTGCCGTCGGCACGTGGCAGTGGTTCGTAGTCAATGGCGGTGCTGTTGAAGCCCACCCAGGCGTACAAGCCTTTCATGAAGCGGTTGCGCTCGGGCAGGCTGTTCAGCGCGTTCACCACTTTGCGGTCCATCAGCCTGAAATCGCCCGCATTGGCGGGAATTTGAACCCGGTTGCCCAAGTTGACGAGCCGGTAAAACCAGCCCGTCAGCGTGGCTTGCAGGGTGGATTGGTCGTCCCGGGTTTTACGCACCGCATACACCACGTCCGCCCCCGTGCGCCATTTCGCTAGCATGTCGGGTAGCAGTTCCACTGGATGTTGTCCGTCCGCGTCCATGAGGATCACAAGGTCGCCCCGGGTAGCGTTCAGGCCCGCCGTCAGGGCCGGCTCCTTGCCAAAATTGCGAGACAGCTTGATGTAAACCACTTGGGGGTGGTCGACACACAGGGTGTGTATGACTTGCGCCGTGTCGTCCCGACTGCCGTCGTCCACCACAATCAGTTCAAGGTTGGGACTCATGCGGGCCAATGTGGCCAGGATGTGGGGCACCACGCTGCCCAGATTACGCGCTTCATTGAACGCGGGAATCACGCAGGAGATCGAAGGAGACAGGTCGGAGCGGGAGATCATGGGGGGATCATGCCAAAAGATTTCGCACCCGGTCAAAAAGAGGTGGATTTTTTTGCCACTCGCGCCCTCGTAAAATCGGCGCATGCTGTCTGTAAAAATTGAATTGCTCGAAGCCCTGGCGCAAGCGCTGGAAAAATTGTCCCCTGGCGCGGGTGCCAAAGCGGCCTTTGAGTCGCCCAAAGTGGCCGCCCATGGCGACTTTGCCACCACGGCCGCCATGCAACTGGCCAAACCCCTGAAACTGAATCCTCGCCAACTGGCCGAGACCCTGCGCGCTGACCTGTTGGCAACGCCTTGCTACCAGCGCTGGGTGGATGCGGTGGATATTGCCGGCCCCGGTTTCATCAACATCCGGCTCAAGCCCGAGGCCAAGCAACAAATTGTGCGCGAGGTGCTGTCCCAGACCACCTCCTATGGCAACCAAGGCTCCAACGGTCAGCGCATGCTGGTCGAGTTTGTGTCGGCCAACCCGACCGGTCCGCTGCATGTGGGCCATGGCCGTCAGGCCGCCTTGGGAGATGCAATCTGCAATTTGTTCCAGTCGCAGGGCTGGAATGTGCACCGTGAGTTCTATTACAACGATGCGGGCGTGCAAATCCAGACGCTCACCAACAGCACCCAATTGCGCGCCAAAGGCTTCAAACCCGGTGACGAGTGCTGGCCCACCGATTCTGACAACCCCGCCAGCAAGGCCTTTTACAACGGCGACTACATTGCCGACATCGCCAATGACTTTCTGGCCAAGAAGACAGTCAAGGCCGATGACCGCGAATTCACCGCCAGCGGTCACGTGGACGATGTGGAGTCGATTCGACAGTTTGCCGTGGCCTACCTGCGCAATGAGCAGGACAAGGATTTGCAGGCTTTCAACCTGAAGTTTGACGAGTACTACCTGGAATCCAGCCTGTACACCAGCGGCCGGGTGGCCAAGACGGTGGAGACGCTGGTGGCTAATGGCAAAACCTACGAGCAAGACGGCGCGCTGTGGCTGCGCTCCACCGACTACGGTGACGACAAAGACCGCGTCATGCGCAAGCAGGATGGCACCTTTACTTACTTTGTGCCCGATGTGGCCTACCACATCGCCAAGTGGGAGCGTGGCTATTCCAAGGTCATCAACATCCAGGGCACCGACCACCACGGCACCATTGCGCGGGTGCGCGCCGGCCTGCAGGCCGCGGGTGCTGGCATCCCTGAGGGCTACCCTGACTATGTGTTGCACACGATGGTGCGGGTGGTGCGCGGTGGCGAAGAGGTCAAGATATCCAAACGGGCAGGCAGCTATGTGACGCTGCGCGACCTGATTGAATGGACCTCCAAAGACGCGGTGCGCTTTTTCCTGCTTAGCCGCAAGCCTGACACGGAGTACACCTTTGATGTCGATCTGGCGGTGGCCAAGAACAATGACAATCCGGTGTACTACGTGCAATACGCGCACGCCCGCATTTGTTCGGTGCTGAGCGCTTGGGGCGGCGATGCGGCCAGCCTAGCAGGCGTCGATCTGTCCCCACTGGAAAGTCCTCAGGCGCAGGCTTTGATGCTGCTTCTTGCCAAGTACCCGGACATGTTGACCATGGCCGCTCAGGGCTTCGCGCCACACGATGTCACCTTCTACTTACGGGAACTAGCGGCGTGTTATCACAGCTATTACGACGCAGAGCGCATTCTGGTGGACGACGAGGCGGTCAAACTGGCGCGCCTGGCACTAGTCGCGGCTACCGCGCAGGTGTTGCACAATGGCCTCGCCGTGCTGGGCGTCAGTGCCCCGCAAAAAATGTAACCATAAAACGAGATGCAGCACATGAACAAGCAACGCGGAGGCACCATATTGGGCTTCATTCTGGGCGTGGTGGTGGGCTTGGGAATCGCTTTGGGCGTGGCGGTTTACGTCACCAAAGTTCCGGTTCCCTTTGTGAACAAGGCCAGTAGCCGTACCGTCGAGCAAGACTTCATGGAGACCCTGCGCAACAAGGATTGGGACCCCAATGCCGCGTTGCAAGTGAAGCCGGTGACAAAACCCGTGGACTCTTCAGTCACTCCTGCGCCTGCCGCCGAGATCGCAGCCCCTGTCGTGAAACCAGCAGACGCCAAGCCGGCCGAGGTCAAGCCCGCCGTCTCTGCTGACCCATTGGGTGACCTCGCCAAGGCGCGCTCGGGTGCTGCCAAGGCTGACCCCTATTACTATTTTGTTCAGCTGGGTGCTTTCCGAACTGCTGTAGATGCCGAAAGCCAGCGGGCTCGCCTGTCCTTGGGAGGCATTGAAGCCAAGGTCTCAGAGCGAGAGCAATCGGGACGCACTGTCTACCGGGTGCGTGTTGGGCCCTATGAGAAAAAGGACGATGCGATCCAGTCCAAGGAAAAACTGGATGCCGTTGGCCTGGAGACAGCGCTGGTGTCTGTGGCGCGCTAGAGCGCTGCTATTGAACTTATGCCAACAGCGTAAGTCCGACTGATTTAACTGGAGTGTTCAAAGATGAAGCGTCGTGATTTTTCCCTGACCTGTGGTGCGGTAGCTGGTGCGTCGGCTTTGCCGTCGCTTGTTTTTGCACAAGGCAAGCCTTATCAGGCCGGTGAGGATTATCTTGAAGTGAAGCCCGTCGCTGCGGTTGAAGCCCCAGCGGGGAAAATCGAAGTAGTGGAGTTTTTTTGGTACAACTGCCCGCATTGCAACGCGTTTGAACCGACGTTGGAGGCGTGGGTCAAGCGTTTGCCCGCTGATGTGGTGATGCGTAAGGTGCCAATTGCCTTCCGGGACAGCTTCATTCCTCAGCAGCGTCTTTATTACGCGCTGGAGGCCATGGGTTTGGTCGGAAAACTGAACTCCAAGGTCTTTGCTGCCATTCACGCCGAGCGCCAAAAATTGGACACGGAAGACGCCATCGTGCCTTGGGTCGTCTCCCAAGGTGTTGACAAGGCCAAGTTTACGCAGCAGTTCAACTCATTCTCCGTGGTCACCAAGGCCAAGAAGGCGACCTTGTTGCAAAACGCCTATAGCGTTGAGGGCGTGCCGGCGCTCGGCGTTGCCGGACGCTTCTACACCGATGGCACACAGGCCAAGGGCATGGAGCGCGCCTTGCAAGTAGTGGAGTCGCTGGTCGCCCAGGTTCGCAGCGGACGCTAGTCGCATCAGGCCGGCTGGCCCTCAAATGAGTGCGTCCCGCCGGCTGATGCCTGATGGGGGCGTTGGGCGGAGCTCTTTTTAGCCTTGAACCCACACGCGTGCCTCGATGGCGCTTCATGTAACGCAAGTTGGTATTGACCCACCGTGAGGCGGGGGGGGGCTTGGCTTGGGCGAACGGGTCGCTACAATGACATAAACTGACACTGCAGCAAGATTCATGCCTTTATGAAAATAACACTCACCTCTCTGTTTCTGGTTGTTTGCCTCGCCCTGAGCGCTGGCCAGGCGTATGCGGAAAAAGCGGACCGTGACAAGCCCATGAATATTGAGGCGGATTCGCTGCGCTATGACGATCAGCGACAAACCAGTGTGTTTACCGGCCGGGTGGTGTTAACCAAAGGCACAATTCTGATTCGCGGTGCCAAAATTGATGTGAAGCAGGATTCCGAGGGCAATCAATTTGGTCTGGTGCTTTCCGAGCCGAACAAACAAGCTTTTTTCCGCCAAAAGCGCGAAGGTGTTGACGAATACATTGAGGGCGAAGGCGACACGATTGAGTACGACAGCCGAGCGGACACCGTCAAGTTCCTGACCAATGCCAAGCTGCGCCGCTACCGGGGGGCGACGCTCAGTGACGAGTTCACCGGCGGCGTGATTCAGTACAACAACAGCACAGACGTGTTCACCATCGACGGCTCCGTCACCAAAACCGATGGCGTAAAAAGCGGGCGGGTCCGCGCCATGCTGACGCCCAAGTCGGATTCCGGCACGCCGAAAGGTGCCTTGGCACCGCTGGTGCCCGCACTTCGTTCGACCACCACGATGGGGACGGACAAGAAGTGAGTACCCCGGAGGCCATCACCGAGACACCTTCTCGCCTGGAGGCGGCCAGCGGCGAAAGTCGACTGGAAGTCAGCCATCTGCAGAAGTTTTATGGCGGGCGTCAAGCGGTCAAAGACGTGTCCTTGGTCGTCAGAAAAGGTGAAGTGGTGGGTTTGCTGGGCCCCAATGGTGCCGGCAAGACTACCTCGTTCTACATGATTGTGGGCTTGGTGCACGCCAGCGCGGGTGACATCACCATTGACGGGCAGTCGGTGGGCCACATGCCCATTCACCGACGGGCACGCATGGGCTTGAGCTATTTGCCTCAGGAAGCCTCTATTTTTCGCAAGCTCAACGTGGAAGATAACGTGCGCGCCGTGCTGGAGTTGCAGCGCGATGACGCCGGTCGACCGCTGAGCAAGCCGGAAATCGAAAAACGACTCACCGAATTGTTGCAAGACTTGCGGGTGGATCATCTGCGTGGCTCGGCGGCATTGGCGCTGTCTGGTGGTGAGCGCCGGCGGGTCGAGATCGCGCGCGCCTTGGCAACGCAACCCCGGTTTATTCTTCTGGATGAGCCCTTTGCCGGGATTGATCCCATCGCCGTGATCGAGATTCAGCGAATTATCAGTTTCCTGAAAGAGCGTGGGCTGGGGGTGCTCATCACTGACCACAACGTGCGGGAAACCCTGGGCATTTGCGACCACGCCTACATCATCAGTGACGGCAGTGTGCTGGCCCAAGGCAAGCCTGCCGAGATCGTCAACGACGCCAATGTTCGCCGGGTGTACCTCGGCGAACATTTCAGAATGTGAGCCGGGTGCACTGTCTATCCCTTCCTTACCTACTGATTGCTTTCCACAGGCGTGCCGCCTCGCGGACGTTGGCCTGTCCTGAACGGTGGGGGGGGCGATGAAGCCTGGCCTGTCCCTTCGTGTTTCCCAGCACCTGTCGCTGACGCCGCAATTGCAGCAGTCCATCCGGCTGTTGCAGCTGTCGACGCTGGAAATGAGCCAGGAAGTCGAGCAAATGCTGGACGAAAACCCGTTTTTGGAGGTGAGCGCAGAAGAGCCGCCACGCGAAGAATTTGGACTGGCACAAGCCGATGCACCGGTCCGCAATGAGGATCTGGATGTGGAAGCCGGCGCGCATGCTCCTGCCGAGTTCACTGCGGAAGTCCGGGTGAGCAGCGAAACCGATGCCGAATTGTCGCCCCTGTCGGCAGACGACGGGCAGAGCTGGGACGGCGACGGCAGTGCTTCCATGGCGCCCGATGATGGCGAGTGGGGGGGCGAGGCCAAGGCCCACGGCAACAACCTGGATGGTGACAGTGATGCCGATGTGACCGAACTGGCGCGCAGCCAGGAGTCGCTGCAAAGCCATTTGCACCGGCAGGCCCTGGCTTTGCACCTGAGTGAAGAAGATGGCGCCGCCCTGCGTTTCCTGATTGAGTCGCTGAACGACGACGGTTACCTGGAAGAGGCGTTGGCTGAGTTGGTTGACGGCTTGACCGGCGATGACCTTGAAGAGCGGGAGCAAATGCTGCACCACTTCACCGTTGCGCTGTCCTTGCTTAAAACATTGGAGCCTGTGGGAGTGGGTGCACGGGGTTTGGCCGAGTGTTTGACGCTTCAACTGAAAGCTTTGCAGAGTCAAGACGACATCAAGTTGGCCCAGGCGAGAACGGTGGCGGTGGCCCTGCGCATCTGTGCGCAGCCGATGGATGTTTTGGCGCGGCGTGACATCAAGCGTTTGGTGCAATTGTGCGGTGTGCCGGATGCGGCCATTCGTGAGGGGATCGCACTGATTGGGCATCTGGAGCCCAAACCCGGACGCCGGTTTGCCGATGTAGAGCGCAATATCGTGGTGCCGGACGTCATCGTCACTCAAGTGGGCAACGGATCGCAGGCGCAGTTCAGGGTTCGCCTCAACGCCGACGTGATGCCTCGCCTGCGGGTGCATGACATCTATGCCAACGCACTCAAGCAACACCGGGGTGGCGGCACCGAGGCGTCCAACTATGCGGCGCTGCAACAGCGTCTGCAGGAAGCGCGCTGGTTCATCAAAAATATCCAGCAGCGTTTCGACACGATTTTGCGGGTGAGCAACGCCATTGTGGAGCGCCAAAAGAGCTTTTTCATGCATGGCGAACTGGCCATGCGCCCGCTTGTGCTACGGGAAATTGCAGACGAACTGGGCTTGCACGAGTCCACCATCAGCCGTGTGACCACTGCCAAATACATGGCCACGCCATTCGGCACTTTTGAGTTGAAATTCTTCTTCGGCTCCGGCTTGGGGACCGACAGTGGGGGCAATGCTTCCAGCACGGCAGTGCGGGCGCTGATCAAGCAGTTCATCAGTGCCGAAAATCTGAAGAAGCCCCTCAGCGACAATCAGATCTCCGAGATGCTCAAAGAGCAGGGCATTGATTGCGCTCGCCGCACCGTGGCCAAGTACCGGGAAGGGCTGCGAATTGCCCCCGCCTCGCTGCGAAAAGACCTGTAAATCGCTGTCCGGCCCCGTCCCACCAGACCTACGGGCACCGGAGATTAGCGGAGCATCGCTTGCGCCCCAGAACAATAAACCTGTCATAGGAAAACGACGTGAACCAATTGCAATTATTTTTACCCTGCGCCGCAGGCGTTGAAGACCTATTACTGCCCGAGGTGCTTCGCATAACCGGCCTGCCCCCGGGCTGCGCAACCAAGCAGCGCGGCGGCGTCGCGGTGCGCACCTCATGGTCGCACGCCATGTTGCTCAATCTCTACAGCCGCCTGGCCCAGCGGGTACTGGTCTTGCTGTCGTACACCGAGTACCGCAGCGAGCAGGACCTGTACCGCGCGGCCAGCGAGGTCGAGTGGGAGCGCTGGTTCACGCCCAAGGAAAGCATCAAGATCGCAGTCACAGCCCAGCACAGCCCGCTCACCTCCCTCAACTTTGCGGCACTGAAGGTGAAAGATGCCGTGTGTGACCGTTTCCGCGTAGCCGCCAATGGCGTGCGCCCCGATGTGAATACCCAGTGGCCAGATGCCCGCATTTACGTGCACTTGACCACTGACAGCTGCTCTTTGTACCTGGATACTTCCGGCGAACCGCTATTCAAGCGCGGCTGGCGCGAGGACAAGGGTGATGCGCCTTTGAAGGAAACCCTGGCAGCCGCCATGATTGCCGCCAGCGGCTGGGCCGAGGGTGAGGATGACCTGCTGCCCTTGTACGACCCCTGCTGCGGCAGCGGCACGGTGCTCATTGAAGCAGCTCAGATTGCCTGCAACATTGCGGCCGGCAGCCGCCGTCGATTCGCCTTTGAGAAATACCTTCCCTTTCGCCGTGCGGACTGGGATGCGATGAAAAGAGAAGCGGCTGACGCAGAGGTGGTGAGGGAGCCCGGCCAAAAACCCATTATTTTTGGCAGTGACGTTTCGCACCGGATGGTGGACTTTGCCCAGCGCAACGCCGAACGGGCTGGCGTGGCCGATGTGATCGAGTTCCGTGGTGGCGATGCGTTGCAGCGTATGCCTCCGGTCGATGAGCCGGGCGTGATGATGCTGAACCCGCCCTATGGCGAGCGAATTGACGTGGCCGGTGTGGCCGGTGTCGAGCAGCAAGCCCGTTTTGGCGCTCGCGAGCTGGCGCAGACGGACGAAGGCGTGGACTTCTTCAACCAGCTCAGCGCGCACTGGAAGAAAAATTACGCCAACTGGACCGCCTGGGTGCTGACGCCCGACTTGAAGCTGCCGGGCAAGATGCGCCTCAAGGAGTCGCGCCGCGTGCCCATGTGGAACGGCCCGATTGAGTGCCGCATGTTCCGTTTTGACATGGTGAAGGGCTCGGCGCGCACCAAATGATCGTGCTCGACACCAACATCGTCCTGGACGCGTTTGTGTTCAACGACCCGGCGGCCCTGCCCCTGAAGCAGGCGCTGGACGCGGGTGAGTTGCAATGGGTCGCCACGCAGTCCATGCGCGACGAGTTGGAGCGGGTGTTGGCCTACCCCAAGATTGCGGCCCGCCTGGCTCTCTACCAACTCACGGCCAGTGGGGTGTTGGCACACTTTGACGCGCAAGCCAAATTGGTGGCCGTGGCTGATAAGGCGCCATACACCTGCCGGGATGCAGACGATCAAAAGTTCATCGACCTCGCCGTGGCTCACCAAGCCGTCCTGCTCAGCAAGGATGCAGCCGTTATTTGCATGGCAAAGCGGCTTCTAACCCTTGGTGTGGCAGCGCAGCGCGCTATGACTGTTGTAGCGTGAAGCTGTCACTGCTGGCCAGCGGCCAGTGGTGTTGGTAGATCAGCGGCAATCCCCGCAGATCGTCCAACAGCAGGGCGTTGTCGGGCAATTGAGTCAAAATCAATTGAGCCAGTGATTGCACCTTGCGGTCCGTGGTACGCCGAACAATGTGGTGGGCGGTGATGTCTTTCGGGTGCAGCAAGCCCGCCGCCTGCACCAACTCTTGCAGTGCGTGCAAGGTTTGTTGGTGGAAGTTGTACACGCGCTGCGCTTTGTCGGGCACGACCAGCGATTGCTGGCGCAAGGGGTCTTGCGTGGTCAAGCCCGTGGGGCAATGGCCGGTGTGGAAATGTTGGGCCTGAATGCAGCCCAGCGCAAACATGAAGCCGCGTGCGCTGTTGCACCAGTCTGCGCCCAGCGCCAGCAGGCGGGCAATGTCGAAAGCGCTCACCACCTTGCCTGCGGCCCCAATTTTGATGCGCTCACGCAAGCCCGCGCCGCGCAAGGTGTTGTGCACCAGCAGCAGGCCTTCATGCAAGGGCGCTCCTACATGGTTGGTGAACTCCAGCGGCGCAGCGCCTGTGCCACCCTCGGCGCCGTCGACGACGATGAAGTCCGGGGTGATGCCCGTGGCCAGCATGGCCTTCACGATGGAAAACCACTCCCACGGATGGCCAATACACAGCTTGAAGCCCGTGGGCTTGCCGCCAGAGAGTTCCCGCAGACGGGCGATGAAATGCAACATGTCCACGGGGGTGCTGAACGCGCTGTGGGATGACGGAGAGATGCAGTCCTGGCCCACAGGCACGCCCCGCGCCTCCGAAATTTCGGGGGTCACCTTGGAGCCGGGCAGTACGCCGCCGTGGCCGGGTTTGGCGCCCTGACTTAGTTTCAATTCAATCATCTTCACTTGAGGGTCGGCCGCATTCTTGGCAAATCGATCCGCGTTAAAACTTCCGTCGTCGTTGCGGCAACCAAAGTAGCCCGAGCCAATTTCCCAGATCAAGTCACCACCGTGGGCTCGGTGGTGCACCGAGATTGACCCCTCGCCCGTGTCATGTGCAAAGCCGCCGCGCTTGGCGCCCGCATTGAGCGCCAGAATGGCATTGGCGCTCAATGCGCCGAAGCTCATGGCGGAGATGTTGAACACACTGGCGTCGTAGGGCTGTGCGCAGTCGCCGCCAATCGTGAGCCGAAAGTCGTGGGTGCTCAAACGGGTCGGCACCATGGAGTGGTTAATCCACTCAAACCCTTCTGCGTACACCTCCAACTGGGTGCCGAAAGGGCGCTTGTCCGACTCACCTTTGGCGCGCTGGTACACCAGCGATCGCTGGGCGCGCGAGAACGGCGTGGCCTCGCTGTCGCTCACAATGAAGTACTGGCGAATCTCAGGCCGCACAAACTCCATCGTGTAACGCAGGTGTCCAATGATGGGGTAGTTGCGAAGAATCGAGCTTTTGTGCCGGATCAGGTCAAACAGGCCCACGCCCACCAGTGCCATAAAAATGGGCAGAATCAGCCAGCCCACGCCCATCGTGATCACCGTCGCGGCACTCATCAGCAAGCCCAGGGCACTCAGGATGAAGGCCGTGTACCGAACGGGGAAAATCGTATTCAGGGTGTGCAGCATGGCTTCCTTTTAGCGCCGAATCGGCAGGTTTTCAGTGTAGGGCGGCTGGTGTTGCGCCAACGTCAAAACCTTGCAAGGCAAAATAGGGGTCTTCCCGATCCAACGCCAATGCGACCATGACTCAAGACATCACCCCTGACACTTTTATCGACACTTCCAATGAGCCCTTGAGCCCGGACGAGTTCGACGCTATTGACACCATTTTGGACGACCTGCGCAGCCGTTACGACGAGACCCCGCAATGGGAGTTCTGTGAAGGCTTCATGGCCGCTGTCATTTGCTGCCGCCGGGTAATTCCACAATCCGAGTATCTGCCGGTGCTGCTCGCCATTGGCGAGGAGGGCGGCGAAGACGAAGGCTCTTTTGCCAGCCCGGAACAGCAAGCAGAATTTTTCTCGCTTTGGACGCGCCGCTGGAATGAAGTCGCCCACGCCCTCAATCAAGAGGTGGAAGCGCTCGACGATGACGCCGCTTACCACCCTGAGGTGATGGACGTGCGTGGTGCCGTAGCCGCCCTGCCAGAAGCAGAGCGCGCTGAAATGGCGGGCGAAGCCTTGCCATCCTTTGGCCAGGTCTGGGCGCTGGGCTTCATGTTTGTGGTCGAGGCTTGGCCCGATGAATGGACCGCCCCACGCGACAAGGAAGCGGCCAAGCTGCTGAACAGCGCGCTGGAGGCCATGGTGGCGTTGACCGAAGACGATACCGACGAGCCCACCCTGTCGATCTTTGACGACGAGGCACCCCCCAGCGTCAGCGTCAAGCGCCTTAACGCCTTTGCCGATGCCGTTTGGGCGGTGTATGACCTGCGGGCAATGTGGAGTAACTTTGGCCCCCGCGTGGAAACCGTTCGCGCGGTTGCCACCCCGGGTCGCAACGACCCTTGCTCTTGCGGCAGTGGCAAAAAGTACAAGAAGTGCTGCGGCGCTTGATTCTTCTCCGCGTCCCTGTCTGCCCTTGGGCGGCCAAGGACGCACCTCTTATTTAAGCCCTTAACGGTCCAGGCAAGGTCTTTTGGGGTTGAACTGCCAGTTGGGCACCAGGTACTGCATGGCAACGGCGTCATCGCGCGCCCCCAACCCATGCTGCAGGTAAAGCTGGTGCGCCTTGGCCACTTCGGCCATGTCCAGCTCAATCCCCAAGCCTGGCTTGGTAGGAACCGTGATGCAGCCGTCCACAATGGCCAGCGGTTCTTTCGTCAGGCGCTGGCCGTCTTGCCAAATCCAATGGGTGTCAATCGCCGTGACCTTGCCCGGCGCGGCGGCTGCCACATGGGTGAACATGGCCAGCGAAATGTCAAAGTGGTTGTTGGAGTGAGAGCCCCAAGTCAATCCGTGCATCTCGCAAAGCTGAGCCACCCGCACCGAGCCCTGCATCGTCCAAAAATGCGGGTCCGCCAGCGGTATATCGACGGACTGCAGCTGAATCGCGTGCGCCATTTCCCGCCAATCGGTGGCCACCATGTTCGTGGCCGTCATCAGGCCCGTCTCACGGCGAAATTCCGCCATCACTTCGCGGGCTGAGAACACGCCTTCTGCCCCGCACGGGTCTTCCGCATAGGCCAAGGCATGGCGGTGGTCGCGGCACAGCCGCACGGCGTCTTTCAGCAACCAGCCGCCATTGGGGTCCAGGGTGACGCGGGCATCAGGAAAGCGGGTATGCAAGGCGTCCACCGCCTCCATTTCTTCTTCGCCGCGCAGCACCCCGCCTTTGAGTTTGAAGTCTTTGAAACCGTAGCGCGCATAGGCGGCCTCGGCCAAGCGAACCACGGCTTTGGCATCCATGGCTTTCTCGTGCCGAACGCGAAACCAGTCGTTGTTGGCGTCGGGGCAGGTCTCGTAAGGTAAGTCAGTTTGGGTGCGGTCGCCGATGTAAAACAAATAGCCGAGCAGGGCAACTTGGTCGCGCTGCTGGCCCTCGCCCAGCAGCGCCGCCACCGGCACATTCAGAAACTGGCCCAACAGATCAAGCAGGGCGCTTTCCACGGCGGTGACCGCGTGAATCATCACCCGCAGGTCGAAGGTCTGCTTGCCGCGCCCTGCGCTGTCACGATCCGCGAAGCGAGTGCGCAGGCTGTTCAGCACGGCGTTCCATTGGCCCAGCGGCTGGCCGATAACCGAGTCACGCGCGCTCTCCAAGGTTTGGCGAATTTTTTCACCGCCCGGAACTTCGCCCACACCGCTGTGGCCCAGGCTGTCGGTTAACACGACCAGGTTGCGGGTGAAGAAGGGGCCGTGGGCGCCGCTCAGGTTGAGCAGCATGCTGTCGTGCCCGGCCACCGGAATAACCTGCATGGCCGTAATGATGGGAGTGCTGAAAGAGTGGGTGGCGCGTGTGTCGGTCATGAGAGTATTAGATCAATGGATGTCTTTTAATAACTGACATCGTACAAGTTGAGATAAAAAAGTGCACTGTGGAAGTTGGCACCTCCCCTGTGTATCTGCCGCTATTTCTGGCGTTCCTGTGGCTGGATTTGGCTCTTGCGCAGGCGTTCCCGGCTGTTGCCCAAGTGGGTGCGCATGGCAGCACGGGCGGCGTCCACATCCTGATTGCGAATGGCATTCAGAATGCTTTCATGCTCAGCATGCACGCGTTGCAGATACTGGTAGCGCCCCTCCGGCGCGCTACTCGGCGTGTTCACCCGCGTGCGCGGGATGATCATGGCGCCCAGGTAAGTCATCAAGTCGGTAAAGTGCTGATTCTGGGTGGCGCGGGCCACTTCCATGTGGAACTGAAAGTCAGGCGGCACCGCATCAGAGTCTTGCTTGATGGAGTTTAGAAAGGCGTCAAGCGCCGCGGTGAGTGCGTTCAAATTCGTCTCGGTCCGACGCTGGGCCGCCAACCCAGCCGCTTCCGCTTCCAGGCTGATGCGCAGCTCCAGTACCGCGATGACATCGCTCACGGTGGCAAAGTCTTCGTCGGCAATCTTGAAGTTGCTGGTGTCGGCTGGTGGCAGGGCAAAGGTGCCAATGCCGTGCCGGGTTTCCACCTTTTTTGAGGCCTGCAGTTTCGAAATCGCCTCCCGAACCACTGTACGGCTGACATCAAAGCGGCCCATGATTTCCGCTTCGGACGGCAGTTTGTCACCTGGCTGGATGTGCCCATTCCGAATGTCTGCCTCCAAGCCTTCCACGATTTCCTGGACGAGACCGCGTGCACGCCGGGGCCGGGGGGCAAGATGACTAGGGGTTTTCACTGATTCCATATAAAACTTCTTGACCCGGTGAGGTGAGGTGCTGATAATTTGTACTTGTCAGACAACTGATAACGGTTGTCTCAATGAAGCCACTTTAAAGCGACCCGCATGAATTGTCCAGCGCTTGCCAACAAGTATTTGAAAAGAGTAGAGAAATGACGATCAAAGTCCACCACAAGCTTTTGTTGACCGGCGCCGCTGGCGGCCTTGGGCAGGTCTTGCGCGACCTGTTGGGCGCCAATTGCGATGTGCTTCGCGTGTCTGACTGGGCTGAAATGAGTCCTGCCCGCGCCGGTGAAGAAGTGGTGCAGGCTGATCTGGCCGACGCTGTCGCCGTGAGCGAGATGGTGCGTGGGGTAGATGCCATTGTTCATCTGGGTGGCGTCTCGGTGGAGAGTGCGTTTGCGCCCATCATGCAAGCCAATATTCTGGGGGTGTTCAACCTCTATGAGGCGGCACGCAAACATGGTGTGAAGCGTGTGGTGTTCGCCAGCTCCAACCATGTCACCGGTTACTACCGGCAGTCGGAAACCATCACCGTCAACGACCCGCCCCGCCCGGACAGTCTTTACGGGGTCAGCAAGGCCTTTGGCGAGGACTTGTCGCGTTTCTACTTTGACCGCTACGGCATTGAGACTGCCTGTGTTCGCATTGGCTCGTCATTCCCGGAACCAAAAGACCGGCGCATGTTGGCCACCTGGTTGAGCACGGGGGACTTGCACGGCCTGATCACCGCTTGCCTGACCACGCCAGTGCTGGGACACAGCGTGATTTTTGGCATGTCCAACAACGCCGTTTCCTGGTGGGACAACGCCGGCGCACGCCATGTGGGCTATGTGCCCCAGGACAGCTCGGACGGGTTCCGGGAAGCCGTCTATGCCCGCACCCCCGCGCCCGACTTCTCCGATCCGGCCGCCGTGTACCAAGGCGGTGGGTTTCTGACCGCAGGCCCCTTTGATGTCTGAGTACACCGTCATTTCCGAGACTCGCGATCAGGTGGGCGAGTGCCCGGTCTGGTCAGTGGTAGAGCAAGCACTGTACTGGGTGGACATTGAAGGTCGCCTGATTCGGCGTCTGGACTGGGCTAGCAAGACCCAACTGAGCTGGCGTTTGCCAGAGCGGGTCGGTTGTATCGCGCTGAGTGCCAAAGGTGGCTTGGTGGCGGCCATGGAAACCGGGGTGTTCGCCGTGCAATTGCTGGCCGCCTCCGAAGTGCACTTGTCCTGCCTCGCCAGCATTCAGCACCCCCAGACCAATATGCGCTTCAACGACGGTCGCTGTGACGCAATGGGTCGGTTTTGGGTCAGCACCATGTGCATGGACATGTCCCTGGCCGCGCTGGTGGGTGCCGTGTATTGTCTGGATGAGTCAGGTTTGGGGCAGCCACGGGTGGATGGACTGATCACACCCAATGGCATCGCCTTCAGTACGGATGGCAAGACAGCCTACTTGTCGGACTCCCACCCCTCGGTGCAAAAAATTTGGACCTTTGACTTTGCCGCGCCCGCCGGCGAGCTGTCCAACCGACGTTTGTTTGCCGACATGACAGAAATGCCGGGCCGCCCCGATGGCGCAGCCGTTGACGTCAATGGTTGCTATTGGATTTGCGGAAATGACGCCGGTCTCGTTCATTGTTTTTCGCCACAAGGCGAGTTACTTCGCTCTCTCGCAGTTCCCGTCGCCAAGCCCTCCATGTGCGCCTTTGGTGGGCCAAACCTGAATCAATTGCTGGTGACTTCCATCCTGCCAGCCTCGGAATCTCGCGCACAACCCGGACTCAATGGCTCGGTGTTTGCACTGGATGCTGGCGTGGCCGGCTTGGCTGAGCCCTGCTTTTCCCGCTTTCCCGTCAGTTCTATTTAACCGGTCAATAAAGGAGACAACCACCATGACCTTCCGTAGAAACTTCATCGCTGCTGCCGTCGCTGCTGTGGCATTCACTTCATCCTTTCACGCGCAAGCCGAGGACATCGTTCTCAAAGCCTCCGATACGCACCCGGCGGGCTACCCCACCGTGGTCGCGGTCGAGAACATGGGTAAAAAGCTGGAAGCAGCTACCAATGGCCGCATCAAGATGAAGATGTACCCTGGTGCTGTGCTTGGCCAGGAAAAAGAAGCCGTTGAGCAAGTTCAGATTGGTGCGATTCAAATCGCCCGCATTTCCCTGGGCGTGGTCGGTCCGGTAGCGCCAGATGTGGACGTGTTCAACATGCCCTTCGTCTTTCGCAATATTGCCCATATGCGCGCCGTCATTGACGGCCCCATTGGTGCGGAATTGTTGGAGAAGGTCACCAACAGCCCGGCGCGGCTGGTCGCCCTGGGATGGATGGACGGCGGTGCACGCAGTCTGTACACCAAAAAACTCGTCAAAACACCGGCAGACATGGCCGGTATCAAAGTCCGCATGATGGGCAACCCCCTGTTTGTGGACACCATGAATGCCATGGGCGGCAATGGCATTTCCATGTCCTATGGCGAGGTGTTCAGCGCCTTGCAAACCGGTGTGATCGATGGCGCCGAGAACAACCCGCCGAGCTTCTTCACCTCCAACCACTACACAACCGGTACCAAGTACTACGCGCAGACCAACCACCTGATCATTCCTGAGCTGTTGGTCATGTCCAAAGTCACCTGGGACAAGCTGACCCCAGCTGACCAAACGCTGATGAAAAAAGTGGCGCGTGAGGCTCAAATGGAGCAACGCGTCTTGTGGGACAAGAGCGTCGCCGAGTACACCGAAAAACTCAAAGCCGCTGGCATTGAGTTCGTGCAAGTCGATCAAAAGCTCTTCTTTGACGCCACCGCACCCGTGCGGGCCAAGTACGGCGCCAAGTTTGCCGATTTGATGAAGCGCATTGACGCCACCAAGTAATTGAAAAAGACAGGGCCGGCTGCGTCGCCACGCGATGCAGCCCGCTTTGTTGCGCCTGGAAGACGATATGAAAAACAATATTTTGCGTTGTAGTGACCTGCTGTATCTCGCGTGCATCTGGATCTCCGGTGCCTCGGTTTTTGTGATGGCTCTCATCATTCCCTGGGGCATTTTTGCCCGCTATGTGCTGGGCACCGGCTCGCAATGGCCTGAGCCGGTCTCTATCCTGTTGATGGTTGTTTTCACCTTTTTTGGAGCCGCCGCTGCGTACCGCGCAGGCTCTCATATTGCGGTGGCCATGGTGACAGACCGCATGCCCGCAGCCATCAGGCGCGGTGTCGCGGTTTTGGTGAACTTTCTGATGCTGGCTGTGGCCGCATTCATGACCTATTACGGGGCCAAGTTGTGCATCGGCACCTGGGGGCAAAACATTGGTGAGATTCCGTGGATGCCCGTAGGCGCGACCTATTTGCCCGTCCCACTGGGCGGTGCTGTGACCTTTTTATTCACGCTCGAACACATTTTTCTGGGCCACCAGGGCAACCGCGCCGTGGTCACTTTTGACCATGAAAAACTTGAACTAGGGGAACTCTGATGGACGCGTTCGTACTGTTAGGGTCCTTCCTGGGCCTGATGATTATTGGTATGCCAGTGGCGTACGCGCTGGGCCTGTCCGCCTTGATTGGCGCCTGGTGGATTGATATTCCGCTGGATGCGGTGATGATCGCCATCGCTGCCGGTGTCAATAAGTTCTCCCTGCTGGCCATTCCCTTCTTTGTGCTGGCCGGCGCCATCATGGCCGAGGGCGGCATGTCCCGCCGACTGGTGGCTTTCGCCAGCGTTCTGGTAGGGTTTGTGCGTGGCGGTTTGTCATTGGTCAATATTTTGGCCTCCACCTTCTTCGGTGCCATTTCTGGCTCGTCCATGGCCGACACCGCTTCTATTGGATCGGTTTTGATTCCCGAAATGGAGAAGAAAGGCTACCCACGCTCCTTCGCGACGGCGGTGACTGTGGCGGGCTCTGTGCAGGCCATTCTGATACCCCCCAGCCACAACGCGGTGATCTATTCGCTGGCGGCGGGTGGTTCAGTGTCCATTGCGGCTTTGTTCCTGGCGGGCATTCTGCCGGGCTTGTTGCTGGGGCTGACGCTGGCCATCATGTGCCTGTTCATAGCCAAAAAGAAAAACTTCCCAAAAGGGCGACGCATTCCGATGCGTGAAGCGCTACGCATTTGCGCCGATGCCATGTGGGGCTTGATGACGATGGTGATTATTCTGGGCGGCATCCTGTCGGGCATCTTCACCGCCACCGAATCCGCCGCCATTGCGGTGATCTGGGCCTTTTTTGTGACCTTGTTCATCTACCGCGACTACAAGTGGAATGAGCTGCCCAAGCTGGTGCACCGCACCGTCAAGACGCTGGCCATTGTGATGATCCTGATTGGTTTTGCCGCCAGTTTTGGCTACATCATGACCTTGATGCAGATTCCGCAGCAGATCACCGAAATGTTCACCAGCGTGTCAGACAACAAGTACGTGGTGCTCTTGATGATCAACGTGCTCTTGCTGCTTTTGGGCACGCTGATGGACATGGCACCGCTGATTCTGATCATGACGCCGATTCTGCTGCCAGTGGTAACCGCCATTGGCGTGGACCCGGTTCACTTCGGCATGATCATGATGGTCAACCTCGGCATGGGCCTGATCACACCGCCCGTGGGTGGCGTGTTGTTCGTGGGCGCTGCTGTGGCCAAGCTGCCGATTGAGTCTGTGATCAAGGCGCTTTACCCCTTCTTTGGCGCCTTGCTGGTGGTCTTGATGGCGGTGACCTATGTGCCGGCGCTGTCCATGTGGCTGCCCAACCTGCTTCTGAAATAAGGACCGCTTGTCATGAAAATTGTCGATGTCCGCGTCACTCCCATCGCCATCAAGGACCCGGCCTTGCTCAACGCCGCTGGCGTGCATGAGCCCTTTGGTTTGCGCTCCATCATTGAGGTGGTGGGCGCCAACGGCGAAGTGGGGCTGGGTGAAACCTATGGCGACGCACCTGTGCTGGATTTGTTAACCCGCACCCAAGGCAGCCTGATCGGTCTTTCGGCATTTGACACCAACGGCCTGTGGGCCCGGGTGGTCGCCCATGCCCCGAAAACCAACTCGGGCCAGGTGGAGATGGAACTGGCCCCCGGCTCGCTGGGCAGCAACTTGATCAACAGCGTGTTCTCTGCGTTTGAGGTGGCGCTTCTGGACTTGCAAGCCCGCACGCTGGGCATTCCGCTGGTGGAGCTGCTGGGCGGCGCGGTGCGTGACAAGGTGCCTTACTCGGCTTACCTGTTTTACAAGTGGGACGCCTCGGTTGACGCTGAGTACGCGCCCGACCCCTATGGCGAGGCGGTGAATGCTGCGCAGATCGTGCAGCAGGCGCGCCAGATGATTGACCAATACGGTTTCGAAAGCATCAAGCTCAAAGCCGGTGTGTTTGACCCCGAGGAAGAGGCCGGCGCTATTTTGGCGCTGAAGGCCGAATTTCCCGAGCACCAGCTTCGCATTGATCCGAACAGCAATTGGTCCATGGCCACCAGCCTGCGTGTGGCCGACAAGCTAGCTGGTTGCCTGGAGTACTACGAAGACCCCACCCCCACGCTGGAGGGCATGGCGGCGTTGCACAAGGCCACCGGTTTGCCCTTGGCCACCAATATGGTCATCACCAACTGGGCCGAGCTGCGCCGCAGCATCGAACTCAATGCCGTGCAAATTTTGCTGTCAGATCACCACTACTGGGGCGGTCTGCGCGTCACCCAGGCGCTGGCACGCACCTGCAGCACCTTTGGGCTGGGACTGTCCATGCACTCCAACTCGCACCTGGGCATTAGCCTGATGGCAATGACCCACCTGGCGGCTTCGGTGCATCACCTCAGCTATGCCTGCGACACGCACTACCCGTGGCAGAGCGATGAGGTCTTGGTGGGCGGCAAGGTGCCCATCACGGGTGGCTGTGTTCACCTGACCGACCAGCCCGGCTTGGGCGTGACGCTCGACCAGGACCGCTTGGCCGAGCTGCACGCCGCCTACCAGCACTGTCGCATTCGCACCCGCAATGACGTCGTTCAGATGCAGCGGTTTCGGCCCGACTGGCAGCAAATCAAGCCGCGGTTTTAGCGCTCAAATTTATAGATCAAATTGGCCTCTAGCGCAGGTAATACCTGCGCAGTTAGCTATCAATTCAGAAGTAACCATTTATTCAGGAAAGACCCATCATGAATCCACAAGACCTCAAATCCATCATGTCTCAGGGCCTGTTGTCGTTCCCTGTGACCGACTTTGACGCCCAGGGCGACTTCAACGCCAAAAGTTATGCCGAGCGCCTGGAGTGGCTGGCCCCGTACGGCGCCTCGGCCCTGTTTGCCGCCGGTGGCACGGGTGAGTTTTTCTCGCTGACCGGCGATGAGTACCCGTCCATCATCAAAACGGCGGTGGACACCTGCCGTGGAAAAGTGCCCATCATTGCCGGCGCGGGCGGCACGACCCGTTTTGCCATTCAGTGCGCGCAAGAAGCCGAGCGCCTCGGTGCCCACGGCGTCTTGTTGCTGCCCCACTACCTGACCGAAGCC
This sequence comes from Rhodoferax sp. PAMC 29310, assembly GCF_017948265.1. Classification (NCBI taxonomy): domain Bacteria; kingdom Pseudomonadati; phylum Pseudomonadota; class Betaproteobacteria; order Burkholderiales; family Comamonadaceae; genus Rhodoferax; species Rhodoferax sp. PAMC 29310. The sequence continues at coordinate 3,712,070 of NZ_CP072852.1, forward strand.
GGTCAGGAGGGCCTGATCGCCCATGTGGAAGCGGTGTGCAAAAGCGTGAAATTTGGCGTGATTGTTTACAACCGCAATGTCTGCAAGCTCACTGCCGAGTCGCTGGCGATTCTGGCCGACCGCTGCCCCAACCTGATCGGTTTCAAGGACGGCGTGGGCGACATTGAAGCCATGTCCACCATCTACCTGAAGATGGGCGACCGCTTTGCCTACCTGGGTGGACTGCCCACCGCCGAGGTTTATGCGGCAGCCTACAAGGCGTTGGGAACACCGGTTTACTCGTCAGCGGTGTTCAACTTCATCCCCAAAACCGCCATGGACTTTTACAAAGCCGTGGCCGTTGATGACATGGCCACGCAGCACCGTCTGCTGAAAGACTTCTTCATGCCTTACCTGGCGATTCGCAACAAGGTGCCCGGCTACGGGGTGAGCATCATCAAGGCCGGCGCCACCCTGGTGGGGCACCCGGCCGGTCCAGTGCGCGCGCCGTTGACCGACCTCACACCCGCAGAGATGGAACAGCTCGATGTGCTGATCAAGGCACTCGGCCCTCAGTAACTTCACAACCGAAAAGACACGGCATGACACAAAAATTTGACAACCTGATCAATGGCACCTGGGTCGCTGGCGCCAGCTACAGCCCCAACATCAACCCCTCCAACCTGAGCGACGTGCTGGGTGATTACGCTCAGGCCAGCGCCGAACACCTGGATTCGGCCGTGCAAGCGGCCCGTGCCGCTTTCCCCGCTTGGTCGGTCTCGGGCATTCAGGCCCGGTCTGATGCGCTGGACAAGATTGGCACCGAGATTCTGGCCCGCCGCGAAGAGTTGGGCACCCTGCTGGCCCGTGAAGAAGGCAAGACCCTCGCAGAAGGCATTGGCGAAGCCGCCCGCGCTGGCAATATTTTCAAGTTCTTTGCGGGTGAATGCCTGCGTTTGGCGGGTGAGACTTTGCCTTCAGTGCGCCCCGGTATTGGCGTTGAAGTCACCCGCGAGCCCATGGGCGTGGTGGGTTTGATCACGCCGTGGAACTTTCCCATTGCCATTCCGGCCTGGAAGATTGCACCAGCCCTGGCCTACGGCAACTGCGTGGTCTTCAAACCCGCTGATCTGGTGCCTGGCTGCGCTTGGGCGCTGGCCGAGATCATCAGCCGCAGCGGCATTCCCGCGGGTGTTTTCAATCTCGTCATGGGACGCGGCAGTGTCATCGGCGACCCGCTGGTGAACCACCCCGGCGTGGACGCCATCAGCTTCACCGGCTCACAAGGTGTGGGCGGGCGTATTGCCCAGCAGTGCGCCGTGAACCTCAAAAAGGTGCAGCTGGAAATGGGCGGTAAGAACCCGCAAGTCATTCTGGATGACGCCGATTTGGCGCAAGCCGTGGAGCTCAGCGTGCAAAGCGCGTTCTTCTCGACCGGCCAGCGCTGCACGGCGTCCAGCCGACTCATCGTGACCGATGCCATTTACCCCCGTTTCCTGGACGCCATGAAAACGCGCATGGCCAGCTTGAAGGTCGGTGATGCGCAGCAAGCGGGTATTGATATCGGCCCCGTGTCGTCTCTGACTCAGCTGGAGCAAGACCTGTCTTACGTGCAGATTGGTCAGGATGAAGGTGCGGTGCTGGTGGCTGGTGGCGAACGTCTGGCGCGTGACAACGAGGGCTTCTACATGGCCCCGGCCTTGCTGACCGAGACCACCGCCACCATGCGGATCAACCGCGAAGAAGTGTTTGGCCCGGTGGCCAGCATCATCCGTGTCAAAGGTTACGAGGAAGCGCTGGCCGAGGCCAATAACACGCCGTTTGGGCTGTCAGCGGGCATTGCCACCACTTCGCTGAAATACGCCACGCACTTCAAGCGCCACAGTCAAGCCGGCATGGTGATGGTCAACCTGCCCACGGCCGGTGTCGACTACCACGTGCCATTTGGCGGGCGCAAGTCCTCCAGCTACGGCTCGCGCGAGCAGGGCAAGTACGCGCAGGAGTTCTTCACCACCGTGAAAACGGCGTATACCCTGTCCTGATGCCATTGCCTGCTGCCGGAGTTTTCTGCCATGACTGAGTCCGTTGCCAACGCCCCCTTGTTCATTCGCATGCACGAGGCCGACAACGTGGCCATCGTCGTCAACGACGGCGGCTTGCAGGCGGGCACTGTGTTCCCCAACGGACTCACGCTGGTCGACAAGGTGCCGCAAGGCCACAAGGTGGCCTTGGTGGCGCTGGCGGCGGGTGAGGCTGTGCGGCGCTACAACGTGGTCATTGGTCACGCCCTGAAAGACATCGCGGCCGGCGCGTGGGTGCACGAGCGACTGCTGCAAATGCCGCAGGCCCGGGCCTTGACGGGCTTGCCCATGGCCACGGTCAAACCCGCGGCCATGGCCCCGCTGGAGGGTTACACCTTTGAGGGCTTCCGCAACGCCGACGGCTCGGTGGGCAGTCGCAATATTCTGGCCATCACCACCACGGTGCAATGTGTGGCCGGGGTGGTGGACTTTGCGGTGCAGCGCATCAAGGCCGAGTTGTTGCCGCGCTACCCGCAAGTGGACGATGTGGTGGGCCTGGAGCACAGCTATGGCTGCGGCGTGGCCATTGACGCGCCCGATGCCATCATCCCCATTCGCACGCTGCGCAACATCAGCCTGAACCCCAACTTTGGCGGCGAGGTCATGGTCGTCAGCCTGGGCTGCGAAAAACTGCAGCCTGAACGCCTGCTGCCACCCGGCACCATTGCCATTACTGATCAACGCGGTGACACCACCGCTGCCGCGCTGGACGTGGTGTGCCTGCAAGACGAGGCGCATGTGGGCTTTATGTCCATGATCGACTCGGTCATGCGCCAGGCCGAGGTTCACCTGAAGCGCCTGAACCAACGTCGCCGTGAAACCTGTCCCGCGTCCGAATTGGTGGTGGGGGTGCAATGTGGCGGCAGTGACGCTTTTTCCGGCGTCACCGCCAACCCGGCGGTGGGCTTTGCCACCGACTTGCTGGTGCGCGCTGGCGCCACCGTGATGTTCTCCGAGACCACCGAGGTGCGCGACGGCGTTGACCAGCTCACTGCCCGTGCCAGCACCCCCGAGGTGGCCGAGGCCATGGTGCGTGAGATGGCCTGGTACGACAACTACTTGCAAAAAGGCCAGGTTGACCGCAGCGCCAACACCACTCCCGGCAACAAGGCAGGCGGGTTGTCCAACATTGTTGAAAAAGCCATGGGCTCCATCATCAAGTCCGGCACGGCGCCCATCAGCGGCGTCTTGTCACCGGGCGAGAAGGTCCGGGAAAAGGGTTTGATTTACGCCGCCACCCCGGCCAGCGACTTTATTTGCGGCACGCTGCAAGTGGCGGCTGGCATCAATGTGCACATTTTCACCACCGGGCGCGGCACGCCCTATGGCCTGGCCGAAGTGCCGGTCATCAAGGTCGCCACTCGCAACGATCTGGCGCGGCGCTGGCACGATTTGATGGACATCAACGCCGGGCGCATTGCCAGCGGCGAGGCCAGCATTGAAGACGTGGGTTGGGAGTTGTTCCGCCTGATGCTGGCCGTGGCCAGCGGCAAAAAGACCTGGGCCGAACACTGGAAACTGCACAATGCATTGGTGCTGTTTAACCCGGCCCCCGTTACCTGAAAGAAAGTCACCATGAGCGATTCCACCGTATTCAAACCCCTGGGCCGTCGCTTGCGCCTGGCCGTCATCGGCGGCGGACCGGGCTCTTTTATTGGCGCCATGCACCGCCAAGCCGCGCGCCTCGACGACCGCTATGAACTGGTGGCGGCAGCGTTGTCGTCTGACCCTGAGCGCGCGCGCTTGGGCGGCCAGGAGATCGGTGTGTCGCTGGAACGCAGCTACCCCAGTGGCCAGGCGCTGATTGACGCCGAGGCCCAACGCGCAGACGGCGCCGAGGTGGTCGCCATCATGACGCCCAACGACAGCCACTACGCGTTTGCCATGCAAGCGCTGGAGCGCGGCATGGACGTGATTTGCGACAAGCCCATGACCAACACGCTGGAAGAAGCCCAGGCGTTGCACGCCAAAGCGCAGGCCACGGGCCAGGTGTTTTGCCTGATCCACAACTACACCGGCTACCCCATGGTGCGCCAGGCCAAGGCCATGGTGATGGCCGGTCAACTGGGCGAGATTCGGCTGGTGCAGGTGGAGTATGTGCAAGGCAACCGCGCCAAGGCCGGCCCATCAAAGAGTGCGTGGAAAGACGACCCGGCGCGTGGCGGCCCCTCGCTGGTGTTGGGGGCCATTGGCACCCACGCGCACAACCTGCTGTGCTTTATGACTGATCTGGACGTGGCCGAAGTGGCCGCCGAGATTGGCAGCATCGTGCCGGACCGGGTCACGCACGACTATGCCGGCGCCTTGTTGCGCATGAGCAATGGCGCGCGCGGCAGTTTCTGGATCACCCAGGCGGCCACCGGTGTGGAAAACAGTTTGCGCATTCGCATTAGCGGTGAGTTGGGCACGCTGGAGTGGACCCAGGAGCACCCGCAGGTGTTGCAATTCAAACCGCTGGACGCGCCCGCGCAAGTTCGCACCCCCAATGGACCGGGCACCTTGCCCTTGTCGGCCCGGGCCTCGCGCATTGTGGCCGGTCATCCGGAAGGGTTTCACGAGGCGTTTGCCAACCTGTATTCCAACGCCGCCGACGCCATCATCGCGCGGCGCACCGGCCAGGTGGCGGACCCGCTGTCGCTCTACTTTCCCAATTCCCATGACGGCTTGCAAAGCCTGCGCTTTGTGGCCGCAACGGTGGTCTCCAGTGCCAACCAAGGCGCCTGGACGGCGCTGTAAGTCGGCGGGTCGGATCAGGCCGTGGGCTCAAAGAAGTCGAGCAGCGCCCCTGCCGTGGGGTTAGGCCACTCTTCGGGAATGAAGTGACCGGCCGGTAGCAGTTGGCCCGACACCCGCTGCTCACACTGCGCCTGCCACAGGGTCACCGGGTCAAACAGCCGGTTCACCACGCCGCGCTCGCCCCACAACACTAGCGTGGCGCAAGCAATTTTTTCGCCTTTGGCGCGGCTTTCGCGGTCGTGCTCCAGATCAATGCCGGCGCTGGCGCGGTAGTCCTCGCACATGGCGTGAATCGTCTCAGGCTGCACAAAGCAGCGCTCGTACTCGGCCAGCGCCGAGGCTTCGATGTAGTCCAGACTGGTAGAGCCCCAGCCCCCCAGCTTGGCGTGCAGGTAGGCCAGCGGGTTGCCGCCAATCAGGGTCTCCGGGAATGGCTCGGGTTGAATCAGATGGAACCAGTGTTCGTAGGCGCGGGCAAATTCAAAGTCAGTGGCAGCATACATGTCCAGCGTGGGGGCGATGTCAATCACGCACAGCTGCAACACCCGTTGCGGGTGGTCCAGTGCCAGGCGGTGGGCCACCCGCCCACCCCGGTCATGCCCGCAAACGTAAAACGAAGTCACACCCAGCATGGCCATGATCTCCACCATGTCCAGCGCCATGGCGCGTTTGCTGTAGTTGCTGTGGTCGGCCCGACCAGGCGCTTTTTCAGAGTCGCCATAACCGCGCAAATCGGGCATCACAAGGTAGTAATGTTGCTGCAGTTGTTGCGCCACGCGGTGCCACATGACGTGGCTTTGCGGAAACCCATGCAACAGTAGCAGCACCGGCCGACCATCCGGCGTGCCAGGCGACACCCGCGCGTGAATGCGCGCGCCGGTGGTTTCAAAATAGCGTGTGGTGAACTGGTCAAACCATGACATAGAGCGTTCCTTGTGTAGCAGTGTGTCTGTAGGAAATTGTGACTCGTTTCAAGGCCGTGGTCCTGGTGTCGAAACGTTGCCCTCAGTGTTTTGGGCCCCGCCCTTCATGCAATCAAGGCAGGCAGGCCCTCTGCCAAGTGGTCGAAGACGGCGCGAATCCGCGGGTTGGTGCGAATTTCCCGGTGCACAGCCAGCCACATGGGCAAAGGCGGAATTTGCAATTGGTGGGTCAAAACCGGGACCACCTTGGGCTCCGCGCTGGCAATGTAATCAGCGCAAAAACCAATCCCTAAGCCCGCCTTTACGGCCGCCCACTGCACCAGAAAATCATCCGTTCTGAGGGCGAATGTTTCGAGGGTGGCCGCGTGTCCCATGGCCTGAAAGCCTTGCAGAATGGCGGTGTCCGTGTCGCTGCCAATCAGGTCGTGCTTGAGCAAATCGGCAGGCTCTCGAAGGACACCCCGGCGCGCCAAATAGTCCTGATGAGCATACGCGCCCAACGCCACGTCGCCCAGTTTTTTGGCGATCAAAGACGATTGGTCGGGGCGCACCATGCGAATGGCAATGTCGGCCTCCCGGCGCAGCAGGTTGCTGACCTGGTTGCTGGACACCAGTTCCACCTGAATATCGGGCAATAGCCGGCGCATATCGGCTAGCAACTTGGGCAAGAGGTGAACCGCCACCGGTGTGCTTGCAGTGATGCGCACCGTGCCCGCAGTTTTGGATTTCGCGCCCGACAAGGTGGTTTGCAGTTGAAGCGCGCCGGCCTCCATCTCGCGCGCGGCCTTGGCCAGTGTCAACGCGGTGGTGGTGGGCACCAGGCCACGGCCGGTGCGTTCGAACAAGACCACGCCGAGTTGGCTCTCCAACTCGGCCACGTGGCGCCCCACGGTGGGCTGGCTGCTGCCCAACACGCGGGCCGCACCCAGCAGGCTGCCCTGATCGAGCACCAGCAAAAAAGACCGCACCAGATTCCAGTCAAACGTGTGCAGCATGGTGTGGCGTCATTTCGTTATTCATTTGTGAATGTCTGATATAAATATTTATGCAATTGTGTATTTGTTGAGGTCTTTTGACAATGAGGCATCGCAATTGGCGAGTCATTCGAAGGAGTACCTCATGTCATCCACTGTTCTCATTCTGGGCGCCAAGGGCCGGTTCGGCCAGGCCTGTGCCCGGGCGTTTGTCCAGGCCGGCTGGCGGGTGCTGGGGCAAATTCGTGCGGGCAGTCAGGCGCCCACAGAGCCAGGGGTTGACTGGTTGGCGGTGGATCTCAGTGACACTGCCTTGGCGCACGCCGCCCAAGGGGCCGCCGTGGTGGTGCATGCCCTCAGCCCCGCCTATACCGTGGCGGCGTGGCGCCGCTCGGCGCTGCCGATGCTGGATGCGGCCATCGCGCTTGCTGGCCCCCTGAGTGCCACCTTGATGCTGCCGGGCAATGTGTACAACTTTGGCGCCCACATGCCCGCCCTGCTTCGGGAAGACACCCCTCAAGCGCCGACCACGCCCATGGGGCAAATTCGCGTGGCCATGGAGGAGCGCTTGGCCGCCTCGGGTGTGCGCAGTGTGGTGATTCGTGCGGGTAATTTTTTTGGGGCGGAGCGGGGAACCTGGTTTGACTCAGTCATGGTCAAAGACCTTCGCAAAGGCCGCGTCACCTACGCGGGCCCCGCAGAGGTGACGCTGGCCTGGGCCTATCTGCCGGACCTGGCCCGCACTTTTGTTGAAGTGGCGGCCCAGCGCAACGAATGTCAGCCCGCTGAGGTACTGCACTTTCGAGGACATGAGCTAAACCCCGACGACTGGCGGGCCGTGCTGACACCTCTTGCCATTCAGCAGGGCTGGCTTGAGCAGGACGCAGTATTGAAGCAAGCGACCCTGCCGTGGCCTGCGATTCGCATTGGCGCGCTGCTGATTCCGACCTGGGCGGCGTTGCTAAAAATGCGCTACCTTTGGAATGTGAACCACGCACTGGTCAACGACAAGTTGGTGACCTTGATTGGTGCCGAGCCGCACACGCCGCTGAGATCGGCTACGCTGGCCGCCCTGGCCGCCCTGGTCGACCTCGGATTCTGCGGGCATGAGGCCCAACACGCACCTGATGTCGCGGCCCTGACCCGATTCACTTCCTGCGAGGAAACCTCATCATGAAACGAAGAAGCTTTATGCGGGTGGTGGGCGGCGGCGTCATTGTGGCAAGCACCGCCGGCTCACTTGGCCTGAGCGGATGCAGCATGGGCATGCCATCCGAGGCCATCCAGGCCTGGAATGGCCCCGGGCCGGATGCGTCTCCAGCGGGTGATGTACGGCGCTGGCTGCTGAGCTACGCCCTGCTGGCCCCCCATTCCCATAACCTCCAATCCTGGCTGGTGGACTTGAGAACGCCCCATGAAATCACCTTGCGCTGCGACTTGACGCGTTTGTTGCCGCAGACCGATCCCCTGTTTCGCCAGATCATGATGAGCCACGGCACGTTTCTGGAGTTGCTGGACCTGGCCGCCAAAGAACAAGGGTTGCGAGCTGACATCACGCTCTTCCCTGAAGGCGCATTTGGGCCTCAGGAGTTGGACACTCGCCCAGTCGCACGCATTCGTTTGAGCCCCGACAGCGGTCTGCCCAAAGACCCTTTGTTTGCCGCCATTCTTCAGCGCCACACCAACCGCAATGGCTACGATCTCGCCCGACCGTTGCCCCCCAAGGCGTGGTCTGCGATGGCCGATGCTGCCAACTTTCCGAAGATGCAATTTGGTTATGTGAGCGACCAACAAGCCGATGCCATGAACAAGCACCGCGAAGTCGCCAAGGAGGCCTGGCGCATTGAGCTGACCACGCCACGCACGATCGAGGAGTCGATGAAGCTCCTGCGTGTGGGTGGGTCCGAGATAGCCCAGCACCGGGACGGCATCTCGCTCACCGATCCCATGGTGATTGTTCTGGACCGACTGGGGCTGTTCGACCGCAGCCACGCCCCTGCGCCTGACGCCTACGCCACCACCAGTCAGCTCAAGGCGTTCAATGAAAAATTGGACAGTACCCCAGCGTTTTTGTGGATCAACACCGAAGGCAATGACCGAGTCACCCAGGTCAATGCCGGTCGGGCCTATGCCCGAGTGCAGTTGGCGGCCACGGTGCAGGGCGTGTCCATGCAGCCTCTGTCGCAGGCCTTGCAGGAATACGCAGAACAGAGGCAGCCCTATGCGGACATACATCAAATGGTGGGCGCCGCCGGGCAGGGTCACACCGTACAAATGTGGGCGCGGGTCGGTTACGGGGCGCCTGTCGCGCCCGCTCCACGCCGGCCCTTGAGCGCATTGATTCAGGCTTGAGCGAATTCAGCCCAGCAGTTGCGCCAGTCGGGTCAACGCGTGTTGCACTGTGGCGGCCCGCACGGCGGCCCGGTCGCCGAGGAACAGGCAGCGCTCTGTGACCACTTGGCCCGGCACCGCCAGCCCAAACCACACCGTGCCCACCGGCTTGTCGGCGCTGCCGCCTGTGGGCCCGGCCACGCCGGTGACGGCAACCGCCACTTGCGCCGGGGAGTGGGCCAAGGCGCCCAGCACCATGGCTCGCGCCACGGCTTCGCTCACGGCGCCGTGGGCTTGAATCAATGCGGGGTCCACGCCCAGTAGCTCGGTTTTGGCGGCGTTGGAGTAGGTCACAAAGCCGCGTTCAAACCAGGCGCTAGAGCCTGACAAATCCGTGCAGGTGGCCGCAATCATGCCGCCAGTGCAGCTCTCTGCCGTGGCCAGTATGTACCTGTTTTTAAGAAGCAAATTGACCAGTTTCGCTAATGCAGAATGCGTAGTTAGCTCATTATTTGATAGCATTTTTTACCGCCAAGTTCACCACCAAGTTCGCCACAAGGCCACCACCAGCAGCGCGCAGGCGGCGGCCACCAGATCGTCCAGCATGATGCCAAAGCCGGCTTTGCGCCAGGCGGCAGGGTCGGTGGCGGGGGAGACGTCGTGAAACAACTGATCGGCCCAGCGCACCGGGCCGGGCTTGGCCGCGTCAAAGTAGCGAAACAAGGCAAAAGCAATCAACTGGCCGAGCCAGCCGGTGGGGGACACCAGCCACAGCACCAGCCAGAAAGCCACAATTTCGTCCCACACCACGCTGCTGGGGTCCAGCACCCGCATGTGCTTGGCCGTCACCGTGCTGGCCCACCAGCCGATGGGCAGGGAGACGGCAATCAGCACCGCCCAGGCCACGTCCGTCATGAAGGGTTGCAACACCACAAAGGCCAGCCAAGCCCAGAGGGTGCCCGAGGTGCCGGGGGCAAACGGACTCAGGCCCGAGCCAAAGCCCAGCGCAATAAAGTGGGCCGGGTGCGACAGCATGAAGCGGGCCGAAGGGCGCACCGGCCCGGGTAAGCGCACCACGTCCGAGGGGGATTCAATCTCTTGCATGGTGCAATTATCCAGCGGTTAGGCCAGCCAGTCATTGAGCCGGGGGGATGAGCGGATGGGTGTGTCAATTGCTATTGAAGTAATAGCTTCTTGTCCAAGTGGAGAAAGGGTTAGATGGTGATTTGGCTTGGTTTTCAATGACTCTCCATTTTGGCAGCGCTGGTTGTCGAAAAAGTGCCTGTCACCCAGGCAAAGCCCTGGGTCACAAAACGATCCGATCTTCATATCCTCAAGCTTTTTTGAAGGAGATCGTGATGATTCAACTGGAAATCGCCAAACCCAAAATGCCAGAGTACGGGCAAAGCCCCGCCAAGCCCGGTTTGTACTTGGGCCTGGTCCACGGCAGGGATGATCCCAACCAGACGATGGATGGCTGGGGATTCCATGGCCCCGCCATCGGGCCACTCGAGTGGTGCCACACCACGTATTCCAATGAGATCAAGCTCGAGTTTGAATGTAAGGGCGATGAAAAAACGTATTTTGAAGACGACTGTGTCCAAACAGTGATTGGCTTCTTGGACGATATGGTTGTGTTTGATGGCAAGTATTACGGCGACTGGACGGTGTACTACGTGAACCCCGAAGACTGCCTCCCCCCCGCCGATACCTTTCGACTCAATCAGCGATCACGTCGCAAGATCGCGCACGAGGCTAGGCCAAAGTAGTTGGACTGCGCTGCCTGGCATACTGCTTTTCATGGAGAAAAACGGTATGACGCAAGAGAAGAAGCCACGCAATGACTGGACCCGCGAACAGGTGTTGGCAGGGTTGCATATCTACCTGCAATTGAACTATGGCCAGCTGCACGCACGCAATCCCCTGATCAAAGAACTGGCGGGTTGGATCGGGCGCACTGCGAATTCAGTGGCGCTCAAACTCTGCAACTTGGCCAGCCTGGACCCTGCGGTGATTGCCAGCGGGCGCAAGGAAATGGATAGTGCCTCCAAAGTCGATAAAGCGGTCTGGGCAGAACTCTTGGGCAACTGGGACGCCACCGTGGTGGAAGCGGCATCGATTCATGACCGGCTGGCGGCGAGTCATGGCCTGGACTTGGCAGACGAATTGGCCGACGAATTGGAGGTTGAATTGCCGCCCGTCGAGTTGGGCCGCACGCGCAGCGCCACGGTGCAGGTTCGTGTCAATCAAGCGCTTTCGAAAATCCGTCTTGGTGGGCTACAACGCCACCTGTTGCATCAGTGGCCTGCAAGATGATCGATTGCTGATCGCCAGCCACATCGTTCCGTGGAGTGAAGACCATAACAACCGCTTGAACCCGCAGAACGGGCTTTGCTTGTCGGCCTTGCATGACCGAGCGTACGACCAAGGCCTCATCACGGTGCTGCCGGATTACACAGTGCGAGTCAGCGCGAAACTCAAAGCCAAGAGTGCTGATGCGTTTCTTCAAGAATCTCTACTGCGATTCGATCAAGCGCCCATTCATATGCCAACGCGGTTGGCACCTGCCGCGAGCTTTTTGACGTGGCATGCGAGTCATTTTGACTTCATTTGAGATCTGATTTGCTGCGACTTTGATAGCTAGCTGCGCAATAGATACCAGTGAAATCGGCAGATTTCAGTCCAATTTCCCGAGTCTTGGTGACCCCCGCGCCGTCACCGCATAGCGCAGGGACGAGGTTGGCCCGGGGTCTGGTACTAAGGGACCGACAGATGTCTCGCTATCATCGTCCCCCCATGCTCATACCCACCACCACCCACTGGCCCCGCGTTATTTGTCTCTGGCTGTGTGGCGTGGTGGCGGCCATGCAGTTCGCCAAGCTGTCGTTTGCTTTTGTTGCCCTGCAGCAGTGGTACGGCCTGAGTGCGGCGCAGATGGGCATTATTTTGTCCACAGTGGGTCTGACGGGGCTGGTGTTTGGCGTGACCATGGGGCTGTATGCGCATGCCATAGGCTACCGGCGCTTGTTGTTGGCCGGGCTTGCGCTGGGCGCCGTGTTGGCGGCGCTGCAGTCGCTCATGCTGCCCCCACTTTGGCTTTGGGTGACCCGCGTGTTGGAGGGGGTCTCTCACCTAGCTGTGGTGGTGGCCGCGCCAACGTTGATTGCCGTCAGCTGTGCCCCGCGCCAGCGTTCGGTGGCCATGGGGCTGTGGAGCACCTTTGTGGGCGTGGCCTTTGCCCTGACCGGCGCTTTCGGGCCGGCGGTGTTGTCCGGGTTGGGCTTGAGCGGTTTGCTGGGTCTGCATGCGCTGGGCATGTTTGTCATGTTGGTGTGGGCGGCTGCGATGTTGCCTGCCGACCCAGACACCATGGGCGCCGGAAACTGGCCGCGCTGGCACGCGGTGCCTCGCCACCATGTGCAGATTTACACCCGCTGGGAAACCGCGTTGCCCGGCCTCTGTTTTTTTTGCTACACCGGCATGGCCGTGGCCTTGCTCACCTTTTTGCCGCAACAGGCCGGCGCTGGCAAGCCCTGGCTGGCAGTGATGTTGCCTTTGATGGGCATCAGCGGCACCTTTTCGGCCGGTTGGTTTGCGCAAACCTGGGTCACGCCGCTGTGGCTGGTTCGCCTGGCCTTTGTCGGCGTGGGGCTGGCGGGCTTGGGCTTGTGGGCGAGCGCGGCCTTGGGGCTGGACCAGGCGCCTGCCGCCTTGCTGCTCATGTATCTGGCCGGCTTGGCGGGGGGCTCGGCGTTTTCGCTTATTCCTTACCTCAGCCACGAATCATTGGTGCAGTCGCGTGCCAACGGCGCGGTGGCGCAAATGGGCAACCTTGGTTCCACGCTGGGGCCGCCGCTATTCGCCGCCACGCTGGCCGCCTGGGGCGTGGCAGGCCTGGCTTTGCCGGTGCTGGCTTTGGCTTTGCTGGGCATTGGCGTGGCCAGCTGGGGCGCGCGCCAGCGCTTCCACCAGACCGAACCGATCCCAAAATAAATCGCAACCCGCAGGATGCACATGGCAGAAGCACTAAAAAACCAGTTTGGCCCGGACGTGCCGCAAGCCATTGCCCGCATGGTGAAGGCGGTGCACCCCGCCTTTGATGTGGACGCCTTTCTGCAAGATGCCCTGCAAGGCTATGACGCACTGGCCTTGATGCCGCGCGGCCAGCACATTGCCCACGCCTTGCAGGCGCACTTGCCGGCCGATTTTGAGCAGGCTGCCGCCATCCTCGTGGCCTCGGCAGAGCAACCGCACGGACGGGATCCAGGCCAAAGTCTGGCGTCGTTTTTGTTTTTGCCCCACACCCAGTTTGTCGCCACTTATGGCTTGGCACACTTTGAAGCGGCCATGCAGGCGCAGCACGCCTTGACCCAGCGCTTCACGGCCGAGTTCAGCATTCGCCCGTTTTTGCAAGCACACCCAGAAGCCACATTGGCGCGGCTGCGCCATTGGGCCTGTGACCCCAGTCATCATGTGCGCCGCCTGGTGTCTGAAGGCACGCGCCCGCGCCTGCCCTGGGCGCCGCGATTGCGGGCGTTTCAAAAAGACCCCGCGCCGGTGTTGGGGTTGCTCAAGGACGACCCCGAGCTGTCTGTGCGTCGCTCGGTGGCCAACAACCTCAACGACATTGGCAAAGACCACCCCGATCTGCTGACCCAAACTGCCCAGCGCTGGTTAAAGGGCGCCTCTGAGAACCGCCAGTGGATCGTCGGCCACGCGCTGCGCTCCGCCGTCAAACGCGGGGAGGCGGGGGCGCTGAAGGTGCTGGGTTTTGGGCAGGCGGCCCAGCTGGCGTTGCGCGATGTGCCCATTGCCCCCAGCACCGCTGTCATGGGTGCCAGCGTGACCTTGGCCTTTGACTTGCACAACCCACACGCCCATGCGCAACGGGTGTTGGTGGTCTTTTGCGTGCACTACATCAAGGCCAACGGCCAACCCAAGCCCAAAGTCTTCAAGCTCAAAACCGTGGAATTGGCCCCCGGCGCCACCGTGCACTTGTCCAAACGCCTGTCGCTGGCGGAAATGAGCACCCGCAAACACTACCCCGGCACGCACAGGGTGGACGTGCTGCTGAATGGCGAGCCGCACACGCTGGGACAATTTGAGCTGCTACCGGTGGCTGAATATCACATTGATAGCGGGTTGCACTGATTGGGTGGGGGCTAGAGGCATAAAACACCACAAAACGCCATTAAAACAGGAGAGCCCTGAATGAAGGCCGAGCCCACTGACGACAGCTGGGGCGGTATGCGCTACCCTTTGGCCCATGTCTACCTCTCCTCTTTACTTTGCCTACGGCTCCAACATGGCGCTTGAGCGCATTCAGGCCCGCGTGCCCAATGCTCAGGCTTTGGGCCGGGCCGTGCTGGCGGGTTACCGCCTTGCGTTTCACAAGATCAACCGGGCCGACGGCTCAGGCAAGTGTGATGTGCAGCTTTGCGCCCAACCGGACGCCGCCGTGCATGGCGCGCTGTACCGGGTGTCAGACGACGACTTGCTGGTGCTGGACGGCTATGAGGGCCGGGGCCACGCCTACGAGCGCAGCTACCTCGCCGTCACTGATGTTCACGGCCAAACCCAGACCGCGTGCATTTACGTGGCGTTGGACATCGATGCCAGCGTGAAACCCTTCAGTTGGTACAAAGAGCATGTGCTGCGCGGCGCTGTGGCCAATGCCTTGCCAGCCCACTATCTGGCCATGATTGAGGCGGTGGAAAGCCATGACGACCCGGACGCTGAGCGGCACGCCCGCGAGTTGGCCATTTATGTGCGGCAGGTGCTTGGAGATTGATGGCGTAATTTGTCCTCTATTGGTCGCAATAGGCGCTTATATCTTTGCCGGTCAAAGCCTAGGATTAGTCATCTGCCAATCATGGAAAGTCAAAAATGTCCCAATCAGATCCATTGAAGTCTGCCCTCATCGTCATTGACGTGCAAGAGTCCTTTCCCCAGATGCCGTTCTGGACCGAGGACGACGTGCCCGCGTTTCAGTCTGCCTTGCTGCGCTTGGAGGCGGGTTGCCGGGCCCAAGGCGTGCCGGTGGTGCACATCTTTCATGTGGGGCAAAGCGGACCGTTCACGCTGGAGTCCGGCTTTGTGAAGCCCCTCGACTGGCTGCCCGGCGCGCCCGATGTGCGGTTTGACAAACACACGCACAACGCGTTTTCTGACACCGGGTTGGACCTGTGGCTGCGCCGGCGCGGCATTAACCACCTCATCATCAGCGGCATCCGAACCGAGCAATGCTGTGAGACCACCAACCGCGTGGGGGCCGACATGGGTTACACGGTGGACTACGTGACCGAGGCCACGCTCACCTTTCTCATGACCCATGCCGGCAGTGGTCGCTGCTATTCGGCCGCCGAGATCAAAGCCCACACCGAACTGGTGCTGGCGCAGAGGTTTGCGCGTATCGTCACCGTCGACCAATGCTTGGCGCAACTGACGCCACTGGCCGCCTGAACCTAGCCGGATTTCTCAACCATGCTTCAACTTCGCCCCAACTGTGAGTGCTGCAACATCGATTTGCCACCCACCTCGCCGCTGGCCATGATCTGCTCGTTTGAATGCACTTTCTGCGCCGACTGTGTGGCCCAGCGCCTGCACGGCGTGTGCCCCAACTGCGGCGGAGAGTTCGTGCGCCGCCCCGTGCGTCCCGCCGATGCCTTGGCGAGAAACCCGGCATCAACGACGCGGGTTTTCAAGCCGCAGGGCTGTGCGCCCGCCCCCTTAGACGGGGCGCCATGAGCGGCGAGGCGATGCGCCCACGCGATGTGGGTTTGGCGCTGCTGGTCATCTGTGTGTGGGGCGTGAACTTTGCCGTCATCAAAACCGGCGTGGCCGATGTGCCGCCGCTTTTGCTGGGGGCGCTTCGCTTTATGCTGGCGGCGTTTCCGGCCCTGCTTTTTCTGCGCCCACCCAAGGTGCCGTTTCGGCTTTACCTGGCTTATGGGTTGACCATCTCCGTGGGGCAGTTTGCCTTTTTGTTCACCGCCATCCATGTGGGGATGCCGTCGGGGCTGGCCTCGCTGGTGCTGCAATCGCAAGCGTTTTTCACCATGGTGCTGGCAGCGTTGTGGCTCAAGGAGCACTGGCGCGCCAACCAGTTGGCCGGCTTGGGGTTGGCCGCCGTTGGCTTGGCTTTGATTGGTAGCGCACACGGCGTGAGCATGTCACTGGGCGGCTTCTTTCTGACCGTGGCCGCCGCAGTGATGTGGGCCTGCGGCAATATCGTGACGCGGGCCGTAGGGCGTTATGCGCCCATGAATCAACTCGCTTTTGTGGTGTGGGCCAGCCTGGTGCCCCCTCTGCCTTTTCTGGCACTGTCTTACTTTATCGAAGGCCCGCAGGCCATCAGCCACGCCTTGAGCAACTTCAGCCTGCACTCTTTTGCGGCGGTGGCATACCTTGCCTGGGCGGCCACCTTGCTGGGCTACGGGCTGTGGACGCTGCTGATGTCTCGCTACCCCGCCAACCGGGTGGCGCCGTTCAGTTTGCTGGTGCCCGTGGTGGGGCTGACCACCGGCTGGCTGGTGTTTGACGAGGCCCTGCAGCCCGTGCACTTTGCAGGCGGCGCTTTGCTCATGGCCGGCTTGCTGGTCAATCTGTTTGGAGCGCGTCTGTTGGACCGGTTGCGGCGCAGCCCATGAACCTGAACATCTGGCTGGTGCTCACGCCCAATGTGCTGATGCTGGACTTCGCCGGGCCGGCCGAGGCGCTGCGCATGGCGCGCGACATGGGCGCGCCCTTCACGCTGCATCCCTGTGGGCCGCAGCCTGATATTGCGACCTCACTCGGCGTGGCCTTGGGCGGCCTGGCGCCGCTGCCTGCCACCCTGCCACCGAGCAGTCTGGTGCTGGTGGTGGGAAATAGCAATGAGGCCGCAGACTACGCCACCCCTGAGGCGAGGCAGGTGGTGAATTGGTTGCGCACCGCCCCGGTGGCCGACACGCAGCTCGCCAGCATTTGCTCAGGCGCCTTGCTGTTGGCGCAAGCCGGCTGCCTGCAGGGGCGGCGCTGCACCACCCACCACAGCCTGATTGATGCATTGAAAGCCGCCGACCCCATCGCGCAGGTGGAAACCGACCGTATCTTTGTGGACGACGGCCGGGTGCTCACCAGCGCAGGCACCACCACCGGCATTGATTTGGCGCTGCACCTTGTTGAGCAACACGCCGGGCCCGAACTAGCGGCCCGCGTTGCCCGTCGGCTGGTCATGTACCAGCGCCGCGGGCCGAACGACCCGCAAACCTCTCCGTGGCTGGCCTACCGCAACCACATGCACCCGGCGGTGCACCGCGCGCAAGACGCGCTGGCGCGTGACCCGGCTCGTCTCTGGACGTTGCCGGATCTGGCTGAAGAGGCCTGTGTGAGTGCCCGCCACCTGAGTCGTTTGTTTGGGCAGCACGCCGGCATTGGCGTGCTGGCGTATCAGCAGCAGTTGCGCATTGCCCGCGCTAAAGACCTGCTGGCGCTGAATCCGCCGCTGTCCGTGGAGCAAGTGGCCGAGCGTTGCGGTTTCGCCTCGGCGTGCGACTTTCGCCGCGTGTGGCAGCGCTTTGCCGAGGGGTCGCCCGGGCAGGGGCGGCGCTAAAGCCCGGTTATCGCATCGCTAACCACAGACCGTCCGCCAGAGCGGAAATACATCAGTGACTGTGTTTGGCGCTGAGCGGTAAGGTGAAATGCATCTGCGTACCCTGGCCCGGGCTGCTTTCTGCCCTTATGTTGCCCCCATGGGCCTCCACAATGCACCGCGAGATGTACAGGCCCAAGCCCAGTCCCCGCCGGTCATTCTTGCCAACTTGCCGGAACCGCTCGAATATGGCCTCCAACATCGCTGCGGGGATTCCTTCGCCGGTGTCGTCAACGCAAAACTCAAGCCAGTCTCCGACGCGTTCGCATTGGACGCGGATACTGCCGCCCTTGGGCGTGAACTTGATCGAATTGGTGACCAGGTTGCCGAGCACTTGCAGCATCCGATCGTGATCGAATTCAGCCAGGCAAGGTTGTTGAATCTCCCGAACCGCGAGTGACACGCCCCTTGCCGATGCGGTGATCTGAAGGGCCTCTACCGCCTCAACCACCAGAGAAGCAACGTCGCCCTGAACCGTTTGCATGGCGAGTTTTCCGGCATCGATGCTGGCGATATCAACCAGATCGCCAATCAGGCGGTTCATGCGCGCGCCGTAGCGCTCGATACGGGTTGTTTCAAGCAACAACCCGTCGCGGTCGGTGTGTTTCTCAAGCTTTTGGGCAAGAAGCTGCGAACTCACCACAATGCCGTTCAGGAGATCGCGCAAATCATGAGAGACCATGGCCAGGAAATCGTCCCTGGTGGCAAGTGCGTCGTCGGAGCGGGCGCGCTCCGTGAGCAGGTATTGATCGGTGGCGTCGCGCTCCAGCGGCAAAAGCCGCGTCAGGATGCCGGCCCTCACCTGACGCTCGCGCCGCACGTCCTTATCGGCTGCGGCCCTTTCATCACGCAGGGTTGAGTCTTCGACCTCCCGATCCTCAGCAATTGCAGCTTGAGTTTCCTGCGAAGTGGTGGCGTCCGCCGTGTTGTCTGCCTTTTCGCGGGCCGCGACCAGCACAGCGTCGGCGTTATCCCGGGCGTGTTCCAGGACCGCGTCAGCATCCTTTTCGGTGACTAGTCGGTTCGCAGTCATCTCCCGATCAGCCTCTGTGCGTTCCTCGCGCAGGCTGACATTGGTCTGTTCACGCTCGGTCGATTCCTGTTGAATTTTTGTTGGCAGCATAGAGTGTCACTTCAGTCGGCGTTGTTAAAAAAACGGATCCGGTTCCACATTTGCCAGTCGATCGGTATCGCCGACGAAGCGATTCACCAGTGGCACTTGGCGAAGGCCAAGGACGGGTGCGACGTGAGGAAAATTATCGCAGGGTTTCGTGAAAGCATTGGCGGGCGAGATGCTTGCAAGATATCTCCAGCTTGGCGCCCCACCCGCCGGCCCGGTTGGCGTCATCAACAGGGCCTGCTCCACGATGGTTTGGCCACCGGGTGAATGCGGGGGTCCCGGTCAGCCTACTTCGTCAGCTCAAACAGCGCCGAGCCATCGCCGTTGTCTTTGACCAGTTGAATGCCAGGGTGCTGGCCCACGTACTTGCCGGCGCCGCTGGCCGACAAAAACCCGAGCTTGACACCGGGTACCGGTAACAGGCGCCAGTTGCCGTCGGCGGACGGGTTCAGTGCCTTTTGCCCCGTTTGCGAAGCGAAGCTGGTCAGGTACTCAATCAACACTTCGCGGTTTTCCTCCGGCGCGTCAAAAATGACTTTGGCCGCCGTCAAGCCGGGGAAGTTGCCGCCGCCAAACGCGCGGTAGTTGTTGGTGGCCACAATGAACTTGGCGTTCAGGTCAATGGGTTGGCCGTTGAACATCAGGTTCTTGACCCGGTTGGCGGCGGGCACCGCTAGCACGCCTTTTTCGGTGTACTTGGCCGGCTCCGTCACGTCCAGCTCATAGCTCACCCCGTCAAGGGTGTCGAAGTTGTAAGACGGGAAGGCGTCGTTGATCAGGCGCTGCTCTGGCGCGCCTTTGGGGTCGATGCGGTTGAACTGCCCGGCAGACATCTCAATCCATTCCTTCAACTCCGCGCCCGTGAGCAACATGGCTTTCAAGGTGTTGGGGTAGATGTAGAGGTCGGCCACGTTCTTGATGGCCAGTGGACCGGCCGGAATGTCGGTGTAGTAAGACCAGCCTTGGCGCCCGCCGGATTTGAATGGGGCCGCTGCGGACAGCACCGGGTACTTTTCATAGTCCGTGCCCTGCATGGCACGCTTCACGTAAGCAATTTGGGCGTTGGATACGATTTGCACCGAGGGGTCGTCGCTGACCTGCGCAAAGTAGCTGTAAATCGGCGCGCTGCTCTCGGCCACTTGGCTGCGCACATAGGCCAAGGTTTGCGCATGCTCGTCGGCAATGGTGGCTGCGACCATGGGGTCAGCAGCGGCTAGCGACTTCTTGGCCGCGCGGTCAAAAATGGGGCGAATGCTGGACTGGCTTTGCACCACTTTCCATTGGCCGCTGCTATTGTCCAGCGTGAAGTCCACGATGCCGAGGTGGTCGCCCCAGCGTCCGGGCATCACGGCGGCCACGCCGTTGATCGTGCCCCGCGCCACGTCGGCTTTGGGGAACTCGGCAAAGGCTTTGCTGGGAAATTCGGCGTGCGAGTGGCCAAACAGAATGGCATCAATACCTCCCACGTTGGCCAGGCCCGCCACGCCGTTCTCGGCCCGGGCACCCGCCGGAATTTTCTCGAAACCAGAGTGCGGAATGGCAATGATGAGTTGCGCGCCCTTGGCCCGCATTTCAGGCACGTACTTCTTCGCCACCTCCACCATGTCGCGGGTCACCACCTTGCCCTCCAGGTGGGCCTTGTCCCACTGCATGATCTGCGGCGGCACAAAACCAATCACTCCGACCTTGATCGAGTGGCTGTTGCCCTGTGCGTCTTTCAACTGGCGGTCCAGCAGCACGTAAGGCGTGAACGCATGTTTGGCGCGGGCACTGTCTTTGTCGGCGTCATCCACATACACATTGGCGCTGACGTAGGGAAAGTTGGCCCCGGCAATGCTTTGGCGCAAGAAGGGCAGGCCAAAGTTGAACTCGTGGTTGCCCAGGTTGCCGGCGTCGTAACCCAGCTGGTTCATCACCTTATAGGCGGGGTGTACCTGGCCTGCCTTCAGGGGGTGGATCTTGGCCATTACATCGCCCAACGGGGTGCCTTGCAGCAAGTCGCCGTTGTCAAACAAGAGGCTGTTGGTGGCTTCTGCCCGTGCCGCCTTGATCAGCGTGATGGCGCGGGCCAGTCCGTATTGGTCGGTCGCCTTGTCCTGGTAGTAGTCGTAGTCGAGCAGGTTCATGTGCACGTCCGTGGTCTCCAGGATGCGCAAACTCACCTCCGCCGCCTGCAGGCCCGCACTGCCAAAGGCAGCCACCAAGCCCAGCCCGATCAAAGAATGCTTCATTGAGAATCCCTCCGTTAAAACCCTGCATCTTAGGACCGGGGGCAGGGCAGGGGCAAGGGGATGAGAATGGCATGTGACTGCTTCGCGGGCGCAACCGGTCATAGGGCTTGGTGCGGCCACTGGCTCTTGACGACCATGTCCAGACATTGGAGCCAGTTGCCCCATTGCGGCCACAGGGCGAACCGAATTCTCAATACCAGTCGTTCGGTCTGGAAAAGCGGAAATTGGCCTTTGGTCGGCTCCTGCGCAGCGTTACCCGACATACAGGTCACAACTGCGGAAGGCTCCAGCCGACCAGAAGCAGGTGCTCCCGGGTGGCAGCTTTCGGGCGGTAGAAAGATTTTCACCGTCGAGGTTCCATAAAGCTGTCGCTCAATCGGCGGCATCCCATCCGTATTGCTGACGCTGGCCGCGGAAAAGTTTGAGACAGGTCTGCAGCGTTTTCGGTCATTCGAGATGCGATCCCAATTTGCATTCTCAGCTTGATTGAAGCCTAGAATCGCCCAAAATGACATGCGGGTTTGTCGGCATTTTTATTAAAAGGAATAAATCAAATCATGAACGTAAGAATTCTTGCCATTGCATCGTTTGTCGCCGTTGTCAGTCTCTCAGGGTGCGCTCTCACAACTGACTGAATTGAACTTCAGTACAACCAGCAACAGACACGCACACCGTGAGCTATTCAGCGGCTGGTGCCATCGGCAACGTGTTGTCGGGCGTTGATAAAAGCTGGGGGAATAGCTCCATCGGCGTCGTCTTCAAGCTACTGACCGAGGGCGAATTCGCCAATCCAGTCATCTGTCTCGATGAGATCGACAAGGCGTCGAATTCGACGTTAAGCAGTGGGTCTGAGCGCAACCCATTGAACGAATTATTGGCTTTGTTAGAACCCGCCACGGCCAAAGAACACAGGGACCGCTGCGCTGAAATCCGGGTAGACGCTCGTCACATCATCTGGATCGCCACAGCCAATTCACTACGCGGTTTGTCGGCGCCACTGTTGAGTCGGTTCAAGCTGATCTTGGTTGGCAAACCAGACGCTCGGTCAGCCATAACCATCGCCCTGTCTGTCACTGCTACCGCCTCTGCCGCGCTTGGCGTGCCAGTCAAACGCCTTCGAGGCGAAGTTCTTCATCTGCTGGCCACAATGACGCCGCGTGTCATGCGTCAGGTTTGGACGGCGGCGGCTGGTTGGGCTATATCAAATGGGCGTTTTGATGTGACGATGGACGACATCTCGCGCGGGCTGGGAGTCGATGTTCCGGCGGCAGATCGATTACATTGAGAAATCGGAAAACCTGAATGTCCTATCCGAGTCTCGGATGGATAGTTGCGCTGTGTCTTCTTGTCAAAAAATAGAAAACCTTTCTCCCAAGTAATCCATCAAACATGCTTTGGCACTTTAATTTGTTGATACGTGGCTGGGCATTCGTGAATTGTTGTCGGTCAATCTGGGCATTGTCATGACTACATGACCGCACCAACCTGCCATGGCACGAACTCATTTTGCCCATAGCCATGTTGCTCGCTCTTGCTTTTTTCCCCAGACGCGGTAACCAAAATTTGTTGAAAAATCCGCTGCCCCATTTCTTGAATCGAGACATTACCGTCGATGATTTCACCGCAATTGATGTCTATGTCTTCTGCCTGCCGTTGCCACAGCGCCGAGTTGGTAGCCAGCTTCAGCGAGGGTGACGGTGCGCAGCCATAGGCAGAGCCTCGTCCGGTGGTGAAGCAGATTATGTTGGCACCCCCAGCGACCTGACCTGTGGCGCTGACAGGGTCGTAGCCCGGTGTATCCATATAGACAAAGCCATGGACCTTGACCGACTCCGCATATTCATAAACCGCCTCGAGGTTGCTGGTGCCACCCTTAGCAACCGCGCCAAGCGATTTCTCGAGAATTGTGGTCAAGCCCCCCGCTTTGTTACCAGGCGAGGGGTTGTTATTCATTTCCCCCTCGTTAATTTTGGTGTATTGCTCCCACCACTTGATGCGTGCGATCAGTTTTTCGGCGATATCGGGGCGCACCGCACGGCGGGTTAGTAAATGTTCGGCCCCGTAAATCTCTGGTGTTTCGCTCAGGATGGCGGTGCCCCCGTGGGCCACGAGTAGGTCTACCGCTGCACCTAGAGCAGGATTCGCGCTGATGCCGGAGTAACCCTCAGAGCCGCCGCATTGCAGACCTAGGGTGATGTGAGCGGCGCTGCACGGCTCCCGCATCACGTTATTGGCCTTTGGCAGCATCTCGTTGATCAGCGCCACGCCTTTTTCAATCGTTTTGCGAGTACCGCCGATGTCTTGAATGTTGAATACTCGGAAACGATGGCCTTCACTCAGCGCGCTGTTCACCAGCCAGCCCTTGATCTGATTGGCCTCGCAGCCCAAGCCGATCACCACAATGGCTGCAAAGTTGGCATGCGTCGCATAGCCAGCAAGCGTGCGTTGCAGGATTTTCATCCCCAGTCCTTCCGAGTCCATTCCACAACCGGTACTGTGTGTCAAAGCCACCACTCCGTCGACGTTTGGGAAGTCTTTTAGGGCCAATGGGTTGGTGTGGCTTGAAAAATGATCGGCTATAGAACGTGCCGCCGTTGCGGAGCAGTTCACTGTGGTCAGTATGCCGATGTAGTTGCGTGTCCCCACGCGACCGTCTTCTCGTCTTATTCCAAGGAAGGTCGCTTCCTGCGGCTCGGTTGGCGGTTTTACGTCGGCGCCAACGGCATAGTCGCGAGAAAAATCGCCTTTGTCGCAGCCCAAGTTCAAGTTGTGCGTATGCACATGCTCACCGGCAGCGATCGGCCTGCTGGCAAAGCCAATGACTTGGTTGTAGCGCCGCACCGGCTCACCGACCGCTAGCGCCCGTCTTGCGAGTTTGTGCCCCGGTGGAATCAGGCCCCGTACCGTAATTTCCTCCACTTGCGTGCCGCCAACGAGCTGGATTCGAGCGATCAGAACGTCGTCGTCGGGATGGTGGCGGATAAATGGAATCGTGGCGTCACCTCTAGCTAGTGCGAATAAATGTTAATCAATAAAACAGCTTTGACGCTGATAGCGCCGAACTGTTTCCGAGTTGGTCGCGTCAGAGCCCACGAGCCGCTAGGTTGGCGAAAAACGCACGCAGTCCGAAGGTCCACGGTGTCACTCGGTCTGAGTGATTCACTTCATTGACCAGCACCCCGAGTTTCGGGCTCGCGATCTGCACCACATCACCCAAATGGTGGGTGAAACCGGTGCCGGCTTGGCCCCGGTCCTGTGTAGGCGCAAACATGGTTCCCAAGAACAACATGAACCCATCGGGGTACTGATGGTGCGCGCCCAGCGTCTGCGCGACCAAGTCCAGAGGGTCGCGGCTGATCTTCGCCATCGAACTGCTGCCATGTAACTCAAACCCGTCAACCCCTCGCACTTGCAGGCTGACGGTGCAACGGCGGACATCGTCGATGCCATAGCTTTCGTCGAACAGCCGAATAAACGGTCCGATGGCGCAAGACGCGTTGTTGTCCTTCGCCTTGCCCAGCAGCAGCGCACTGCGCCCCTCAAAGTCACGCAGATTCACGTCGTTGCCAAGGCTGGCCCCCACGACTTCGCCCCGGCTGTTCACGGCCAAGACGATCTCGGGCTCAGGGTTGTTCCAAACCGAGCCGGGATGAATGCCCACCTGCGCCCCGCTGCCCACACTAGAGAGTACCGGTGCCTTTGTGAACACCTCGGCATCAGGGCCAATTCCGACCTCCAGATATTGCGACCACATGCCTTTCTGTATCAATAACGCTTTCAGTTGAACGGCCTGCGCTGACCCTGGATTGATGGTGCTGAGATCGCCCCCTAACAACGCCACAACCTGCTGCCTGACGGTCGCCGCCTGGTCGGCGTTGCCACGTGCCTGCTCTTCGATGACCCGCTCGATGAGGCTGGCAGCAAAGGTCACGCCCGCTGCCTTGATGACCTGCAAGTCGCAGGGGGCCAGCAAGCGCAAAACCTGAGGCGCGTCCGACTGGTCTTTCACGTCTGGCATCAATTGATCGATCGAGCCGACACGGCGCCCAGCGGCCGCACGGACCTGCGCGACCGGGTCGGGGACATCAAGCAACTCACTCATCGTCGAAAAATGTTCCGACAGATCGTATACGCCGTCTGCACGCAAAACGATGACCGATGGCCCTGGAACTGGCCCCGGGATCCACGCGCGACCAAGCAGCGTTCCTGTTAGTCCGTCGTCAGGCAGCCATTGCATGGAGCGCCTCCCCGGTCAAGGTACTAGATGCCACACTCAAGGGAATGGCAAGGAAAGACTGGTTTTGGCGAGATTTCGCAAATTTCGTCAATGATCTATTTTTCATCCGTGGGTCTCCTTTTCAGTTGTCATTTGGGGAAAGTAGTAGCTCAAGTCCGTGAGGCCGGTGGTAACCGGTACAGTCGCCGGGCATTGGTGTCCATGACGGCGAGTTGCGGTTGCTTGTCTAGAGGGGTCAATAGCGTCTCTGTCGCAGCCCACCACTGTGCGTAGGTACTGCTCAATTCGAGCACAGGCCAATCGCTGCCCCACACCAGGCGGTCTGCGCCAAAGCAGTGCAAAACATGCTTGGCCCAAGGGTGGACCACGCTGGGCGAGGGCGTCGGACCGGCTTCGGTCAGCAACCCGGATAGTTTGCAGAAAGCGTCTGTTTTCGAGGCCAATCGGGCGATGTCGTCAGCCCAAGGCTGCCATTCGTTGCCGGCAATGTTGGGCTTGCTGGCATGGTCGACCACGATGCGCAAACCGGGATAACGAGCGGCCAATGTCAGCAGGTGAGGTAAGTGCCTGGGGGTTACGAGTGCATCAAACACCAGGTCGCAGTCAATCAGGGTGTTCAACGCGGGCGCCAGATCGGGCTGCAGTATCCACTCAGCATCGTCGATGTCCTGAAGCATGGGACGCAAGCCCTTGAGCCGGGGATGGCGCGCCAAGTGTTGAATGCGCGCGGGCGCATGGGCGGCGGCCAGGTCAGTCCAGCCCACCACACCGAGAACGCAAGGGTTGGCGTCGGCCTGGGCCAGAAGAAAATCGGTCTCAGCCTCGGTGGGCGCAGCCTGTACCAGCACGCCCCCAGTCACGCCATGCGGCGCTGATTGGGCTTGCCAATCGCTGATCGCCACATCGCGGTAAATCGGCGTGAGCGACGAGTTCAGCCAGCCGTAGTCGCCACGTGCCAACTGCCAACAATGGAAATGCGCGTCGACACTCATGGGGTGGGCGCATGAACAGGAATCAAGCCTTGTACCCGGAGCTCCGTCCAGAACTCAGGCGTCACCGGATAGCGCAACATCGCTTGGGCATCCTCCCATTCTGCGACCCTGCGCGCGCCCAGCATGACGATGTCAACCGCCGGATGCGCTAATGCAAACTGCAGTGCGGCAGCACGCAACGGAACGCCAAACGCCTCACACACAGTTTCAATCTGTGCCGTGCGTTGCAGCCAAGGTTTGGCCGCTGGTGCATAGTTAAATGAAGGTACGCCGCCCCGCGTTCCTGTGGCGAGGATACCTGAATTGAACACGCCGCCCAGCGCCACATGCACACCACGCGCCAAGCATGCAGGCAGCAGTTCTGGCAACCCACTATGGTCTAGCAGGCTATAGCGACCAGCCAGCATCAGCACATCGAGATCGGCTTCGGCCAGCACCTGTAGCACCACGGCCACATCATTGGTGCCCAGCCCGACAGCACCCACCAGCCCTTCGTGCTTGAGCTGCTCCAGCGCCGGCAGGGTTTCTTCCAACACCTGGCGCAATACGCCAGGCGCATTGGCGCCATGCGTGGCCGCGTCTGGGTCATGCACATAAACCACGTCGAGTTGGGCCAGACCCAGGCGCTGCAGGCTGTCTTCGACGCTGCGGCGAGTGCCGGCTGCGCTGAAGTCCCACGTCTGCCGGAACGGCAGAATGTCCACATAACCATGCTGCGAACGCGCGGTGCTTGCGTCAGGGATGAGCAGCCTGCCCACCTTGCTGGACAGCACAAACGCATCGCGCCCCTGGCTGCGCAGCGCATCGCCCAGACGCCGCTCTGAGAGGCCATGACCGTAGTGTGGGGCGGTGTCAAAACTGCGACAACCGCTGCGCCACGCGGCATCTACCAAGTGCCGCGCCTCGTCGTCACTAACGGCTTCAAACAGATTGCCTAAAGGTGCACCGCCCAAGCCGAGACGCAGGCCGCTGTCAGCGCATGCGGGAAAGAAAAATGTCATTTCAGGGTTTATCCCAATAAAAGTTTAGCAATGCTACAACTAACATGTCAGTAATTGACACCGGGAAATCCCGAGGTCTTCGCAAATAAAGCCGACTTGGAAAACACAACGCCCTGGTCAACCAACGACTCCTTTTAAATGCTTAAAAACGTTCCTCTCCTCTTAACGCCCGATACGCTTCATGCACTTGCAAGCATGGGTCATGGCGACGACGTGGCCATCGTTGACGCGAATTTCCCAGCGGCCCATTTGGCCCGCAAAGGGGGGGCACGGCTGGTGCAACTGGCTGGCGTCAGCGCAACGCAGGCGCTCAATGCGGTGCTTCAAGTTCTTCCGTTGGACAACTTTTCGTCGCATGCGGCCTGGACCATGCAGGTGGTGGGTGACACGGGCGCCGTTCCCGGGCCCGTGGCCGAATTTGCGGTTGAGCTGGCTCAGGCTGGTGAAGCACCTGCGGCCACATTGGAGCGGTTTGATTTTTACCAGCATGCACAGTCCGCCTTCCTGATCTTGGGCACTGGCGACTCCCGCAAATACGGCAACATCCTGCTGCGCAAGGGTGTCATCTCAACGGACGCGCCGTGAACGAGAGCCGGAAAGATTGCCCAGCATGAGCGTCACTCCTCCCGTCGTTGCCAGTAGCTTGCGCACGCAGGCCTATGCGAGCTTTCAGCAGCAAATTGTTGACGCCAATATCCACCCCGGCCAATTCATCTCCCAGCGCGAACTGATGCAGTTGCTGGGCATGCCACTGGGTGCCGTGCGCGAGCTGATTCCGCGCCTGGAAGCTGAAGGGCTGCTCAAGACCGTGCCACAACGTGGCCTGCAAGTGGCCCATGTCGACCTGAAGTTGATCAACAACGCCTTTCAATTGCGTCAGTTGCTGGAACGCGAGGCTGCCAGGCGCTTTGTAACGACAGTGTCCGATCGGGATCTGGTCACCATTGAAAAAAGCCACCTCGATATCGTCCATCGGGCACGCAAGGGCGACATTGACGATGACCTACTCAATGAAGCGACAACGGTGGACTGGGGTCTTCACGACCTGATGATCGACGCACTCGGCAATGAACTGATTTCCGAGGTGTACCGCATCAATAGCCTGCGGGTGCGCTTGATCAAGCTCGAAGGGTCCACCCTGTCACCCCAGGTGCTGATTCCAGCGATGGAGGAACACCTCTGGTTCATCGAGTCCCTCAAGCGACGCGACGCGCAGGCCGTGCTTGAACGACTCTCCCACCACATTGAAAGTGCGCACCTTCGCGTGCTTGGATTGCCGCGGCCCGCTATGCCGTGGTCTTTGGAGATCCCTGAATGACGACACCCCCGAACACCACCAAAGCGGCTGCCTTTCGTGGCATCTGGCCCGCGCTCTTGACGCCACTGAATGCGGACTTGAGCATTGATCACACCCGACTGGCGATCCATTGCAAGTCACTGCTTGCCCGTGGATGCCCTGGCGTCACATCGTTTGGGACCACCGGCGAGGGGCCATCGTTTTCCATGACCGAGCGCAAGGAAGCTATCGAAAAGCTGATTGGAAACGGCATTCTGGCCTCACAAATCATGGTGTCCACCAGTTGCGCTGCGCTGCCAGAAACGCTGGAATTAACGCAACATGCCGTGAAACTCGGCGTGCACGGCTGCCTGATGCTTCCGCCGTTTTTCCTCAAGGGCGTGTCTGACCAGGGCGTCATTGATAGCTATCGCTATGTGATTGACCGCATGGGTGAGGATCTGCCCAAGCTCAAGCTTTACCTGTACCACATCCCACAGGTGACAGGCGTTGGCCTGTCGCACCAAGTCATTCGGGCGCTCAAGCAGCAATACCCCGACACCATCCTGGGCATCAAGGACAGCGCTTGCACCACCGCGCACTCGGTCGGGCTGGCCGAGGCCTTCATGAAAGATCTGACGGTGTACGTCGGCTTCGAGCCCGACCTGCCGGAAATGGGCCGGCGCGGGAGCACTGGCGCCATCAGCGGCTTGGCCAACTTCATGCCCCGCTTGGTCAGCCGCTTGGTGACTCAGCCTGACGCGCCAACTACGGCGTCGGAACGCGAGCGGGTTATTCAGCTGATCGACTTGCTGGGTGCGTATTCACTGATGCCGGCACTCAAGGGCATCATGGCAATGCTGAGCGGAGATCCAACTTGGCTGCGCGTGCGAGCGCCGCTGGTGGCCTTGAGCGCCGAAGAATTCAAGTCTCTGGAGCGCACGATCCTGGCATTTGGCATCAATCCGGATCGCGACTGAGTGCGACCTGACTTCGGTCACGTTTTTTGATAAGTTAGCCAACCGATAGACAAAAAGGAGACAACATGAAACATTCCCTACTTCGCCGCACATTGCTGGTCGCAGCCTCTTCCGTTGTGCTGATGGGCGCCATCCTGCCGGCAGCCCACGCCCAGAACAAAATGGTTCTGCGCGTCTCAACGCCCGCCGTTCCAGACGACTGGCATGCCAAGATGTGGACGGTCTTCAAAGACGAATTGGAAAAAAGTTTGCCCGGTGAATTTGATGTGCAAATTAACCTGAATGCCTCGCTCTTCAAGCAGGGAACTGAGCCGGCCGCTATGGCGCGCGGCAATTTGGAGTTGTCATCGATATCAGCGTTCGACATCGCCAAGTTGGTGCCAGAGTTTTCGATCTTCACAGCCGGCTATGTCATTCGCGATCCGGAGCACCAGCAAAAGGTTTTCAATGGCCCCATTGGCGCTGAAATGTTCAAGTCGGTGGCTGAAAAAATGGATGTCACCCCCCTGTCCACGATCTACCTCGGCACTCGCCAGGTCAACCTTAGGGAAGTCCGCTCCGTCAAGACCCCCGCCGACCTGAAAGGCGTGAAGCTGCGCATGCCCGGCTCTAAAGAATGGCTATTTCTGGGCGACGCGCTGGGCGCTACACCCACACCACTGGCCTTCGGCGAGGTCTACCTGGGTCTGAAGACCGGCACCATTGACGGTCAGGACAACCCACTGCCGACAGTGCGCGCCGCCAAGTTTTACGAAGTGACCAAGCAGATCGTGATGACCAGCCACTTGGTGGACGGCATCTTCATCGCCATTTCCAACAAAGCCTGGAATTCAATGAATGCGACACAAAAGCAGAAGATGACGGCAGCGGCGCAGGCGGCGTCGAGCTACAACAATGAAAACCGCATCAAAGAAGAGTCGCAGTTGGTGGAATTCTTCAGGCAACAAGGCCTGCAAGTGACTACACCCGATGTTGATGCGTTTCGCAAGTCGGTTCAGGCAACTTACCTGAACTCGGACTACGCTAAGGTCTGGCCCAAAGGACTGCTTGAGCGCGTGAATCAGACCAAATAAAGGAGTCACCATGCTGGAGCGTTCACGGCGTATCGCCGAAGGTGTGGCGGCGGCCGTTTTCGCCCTTCTCTTTTTGATATTTGTGGTGCAGGTTGGCATGCGATTTGTGTTCAACCAGCCGCTGGCTTGGTCGGACGAGTTGATCGTCGTGCTGTACATCTTGATGGTGTTCTGGAGCGCTGCCACACTCCTGAAGGAAAAAGAGCATGTCATGCTGGACCTGGTCTATGCCGCGCTGCCACCTGCCGGGCAGCGGGTATTCGGCCTGATCGGTGCGGCCCTGACGGCTGGCCTCATGCTATTTATGCTGCCCGAAGCATTCGACTACATCCGCTTCATGTACCGGGAGAAAACACCCGTTCTGGACATTCCCTTTTCCTATGTCTTTGCGCCGTTCCTGCTGTTTGTGGCGGTCATCGGCATCCAATATGTCATCAAGTTTGTTCGCTTACTCGGGCGCAACTGGAAGGAGCAGTTATGAGTCAGGCGTTGATGGTTTTACTGGGTATGCTGGTCGTCACTCTGGTGCTGCGCCTGCCGATCGGTTTTGGCATGCTGATCAGTGGCGTGTCCTATCTGGCGTTCAAGCGCCAAGACCTGGGCTTAGTGGCCGAGCAAGTTCTCAATGGGCTTTACAACAGCTACATTTTGCTGGCCGTTCCGCTTTTCATCTTTGCTGCATCAGTGATGAATTCCGGCACAGTCAGCGAGCGTTTGTTTGATTTTGCCCTGGCCATCGTCGGTCGCCTGCGCGGCGGACTGGCGCATGTCAACATCATCGTCAGCGTAATTTTCTCCGGCATGAGTGGCAGTGCAATTGCAGACGCGGCAGGGCCGGGCATCGTGAGCATCCGTATGATGCAGAAAAACGGTTACAGCGCAGAATTTGCCGGCGCGTTGACGGCGGCCTCATCAACAATCGGTCCCATTATTCCGCCGTCCATTCCACTGGTGATCTACGCCATGGTATCCGGCGCATCGGTGGGGGCCCTTTTTCTGGGTGGTGTCGTCCCCGGGTTGCTGATGGCCGTGGCCTTGATGCTTGCGGTGCATTTCGTCGCCGCCAAACGAAATCTGCCCCGTGGTGAGAAGATTGCGCTGCGGGCTTATCCCCGCATTTTGTTGCGCGGCATTCTCCCACTGACTTTGCCTGTCGTTCTGCTGGGCGGAATTTACACAGGCATATTCACGCCAACCGAAGCGGCGTCGGTCGCAGCCCTTTATGCACTGTTCCTGGCCAGCATCGTTTACAAGGCATTGAGCTGGAGAAGGTTCTACGAGATTTTGGTCGAGTCATCCAAGGCAAGCGCATCGGTGACGCTGATCATTGCCTCGGCCTTTGTCATCAACTATGCATTCACGGCAGAAAACGTGCCCGGGCTGGTGGCCGCTTGGTTGACCGGTATGGACCTGTCGCCACTGGGGTTTCTGTTGATGGTGAATGTGCTGTTCCTAGTACTCGGATGCTTTCTTGACACGTCTATCATGTTGCTGGTGCTGGTTCCCATTCTGCTGCCGACAGCCAAGCTGCTGGGTATTGACCTCGTGCACCTGGGCGTGGTGCTGGCGGTCAATATGATGATTGGGCTGGTCACGCCACCATTCGGCATGCTTTTGTTTGTGATCAACGCGCTGGCTGGCGTGTCGCTCAAGGGCATGATCCGTGAAGCGTGGTTGTTCATTGGAGTGCTGCTGGTGGCATTGGTACTGATGACGACTTTTCCTCAGATCGTATTGTGGCTACCGAACCTAATGGGTTACCGATGAAACCTATGTAAATGAAAGAAGAGTGCCCGTTCGATTATTAGATGGAAAGGAGTGCGTTCATGGCTAAATGAGCCCATCCCCTCGAAAAGGTAAAACGAGCGGATTTCCCTCATGAAAGAGGGACACGATATTTGCTGAAATCGCTTAATCCAGCGTTGTAATGTCAGCAACCCCAGGAAAAATCAACAGTAACCCTCTCGGAGGTAGCCTGCGGAACGACCGTTCGGCCATGCTTGGTGAGTTTGACCAAACCATATTGGGCCATGGTGTGCAGCGACCGTGACACGTTGGGCGCATGTTTCCCGACCGCCTTGGCTAAGGCGTCCATGGAGTCTGGGTGACTCTCACGAATGACCTTGAGCAAGGCCATGTTCTCATCGGACAGCACCCGTGCCATGGCGGTCACAGTGGGAAACCAAACGTTGGGTTCATCTTTGCCGCGTTGGCGTGTTTCAGCCGCAATTGCCAGTGTGCGGGCGCGCTGCACAGGCACTGGCGCAATACCGAACTTCAATACCTTGTTCATGGACTGATCTCCTTCAAAACGCGATCTACTTCAGCATAAAAATCACTGACCAACTGGTAAGCAGTGTCAAACTCATACAGCACCCCCTCGTCCAAAGCGTGTCAATGACGGTGGTCGTACGGAAACCTTTTACCAGCATGCTTAAAACGCGAGCCTACCGGCTTCACGCCATGGGCATTATCAAAACCAATGAGCCGGGTGCTGTCCGGCGCATGCAGCGTCAGGCTGTATCGGATACCGTGCGGTCGTTCCGCCGTTACGGGCACACTCGCAACCTCCATCTTGACCCAGTAGCCCGCATCATTTTGGACTTCAATATTGCCATCCAAGCCAAGCAAATATTCCAAACTTGTGGCCAGTGAACTTTGTGAACCTATGCCAAGGCATATCATCAAACGATAAGTGTATCAATGATCAATGTGAGTGAAATATTCCTTTCCTGACCTCACTCACGCCTTTGATGGTTCAGGGAGTTACAAAGGCATCCCTCATTTGTCGCGCGCGCTTGGCTTGGTCGGTATTAAGGTATACCGAAGTTGTTGAAACCGATGCGTGGCGCAGGTTGTCACGCACCGTGGTCAGCTCTGCCCCCCGCGCCAAAGCATGTGTGGCGTGCGTATGTCGCATCCAGTGGGGACTTGCCCGGCGCAGCTTCTCGGCAGTCTTCGGCAACTCGGCCTCAATGGCATCGGCAGTTGTCACGAAAAATCGCTTTGTGACGTTCCACAGCCGGGTCGAAGTGATACGGGTCTGACCGTTCCCGGCCTGCAGGTCAGCAATGAGCGGGGTGGACGGCTTCCACATGGCTGGTGTGGTTGGCATACCGCGCTGCATCAGGTATTGATCCAGCGCCACCCGGGCCAGCGGAGGTAATGCCACTTTGCCTGCCTTGCTGCCCTTGCTAACCAGCTTGAGCCAATGGTCTCCCTGGGTATCCGTTTCAATCTGGCCCAGGGTGGCCCCCACGAACTCACTGGATCTCAAGCCCGTGGCATAAGTAAAGTCCAGAACGAAGCGCAGCCGCTGAGCTGCCGCAAGCTTCCAGCCGTAGGACCACTCCAGCCCGTTGGTAACGGCTCGGATAATGGCCCACTTACCCTCGGAAAACACGCGCCCCTCGTCCATGGGGGTGCTACCGCGCACCTTGACGCCGCCAAACGGGTTGGCCGGAACATAGTGCTGCTCGATCAGCCACCCAAGAGTCCGTCAGCCAATAAGATCGGCACCCTGAGTCGAACGACAGGTCCCGAGTTTCGGGGACCCGAGAATGCCAAAACTGGACCAGCTCATGTAATGACCGTTCTGAAGAACTCGGCAGAAATTCGTTGCTCGCATCGGAAGTCGGCTCGCGCTGCACTCCTGTCAACGTTCTTTACGCCGCCAATGTCAGCAATATGATTCAGTCGAGGTGAATTGAAGGGCTGCTATATGGAACTCCGCAGTTAATCCTGTGAGTTTTCCATGTTGTGTTCTAAGACCGGTATCGGGCAGGCATTTCGCCGAAATGAAATTCGGCTTTGGGCACCCATCTGTCCGCCAACAGAAAATTCTGACCGGCAGGTATGTGTCTATTCCTGACAGCACCGAGATCTTCACCGATGTTCCAGACCGATACCCGCATTAGACACATTGCAGTCGGTCACTCGGCGCTTTTATAAGTCAAGTACGCAGCGGTTGCAGTCCCACACCAACCGCCGGTATAGGGAAGTCAAATTGCTGTTGTTCGATTTCCGAATGAGAGTCGTTGGTTACGCAACCATCGGCCATGGCAGGTTCGTCTGAAACGGTGCCCAGTCCCCCCTGAGAAGACGCTCTTTCTGAAAAGGTGACCATCTCCGTCAAAGTCCAGGTCAAGGCGACTGCCTTGCCATCGCGGAGCTGCCCAAGTAGTCAGTTTGATTGAAATGGCTCCAACAGGGCCACCGGGTACGAGTGCAGCGCGGGTTGGCAGACCACACCGATTTGCACACTTTAGGAGTCCGCGCGAGCCGGGCCTCAGTAACGCAGATTCAGCTTGCTATTTGCTGCTTGCGGCGGCGCGAGGCTATGAGGCCTGCTAGGCCGAGGCCGAGCAAAGCAATGGTGCTAGGTTCGGGGACAGAAGCAACATTGAACGCGTACACCGACCTGTCGTCCGATCCAACATAGATGACGCCGTTATCCACGAAGGGTGACGAGTTGATGGCTCCACCAGTCTGGTACCTCCAGAGAATCTCTCCTGTCGTCGCGACGAGCGAGTAAAAATAATTGTCATCCGAACCAAAATAGACAACGTCATTGGCCAACGCGGGCGACGAATCGATGGCTCCGCCAGTGAGAGTCACCCAGATAAATTGCCCCGTCGCTGCGTTAAGCGAGTACATGGAGCCATCGTCCGAACCGATATAAACGACACCGTTCACTACGGCCGGTGATGAGTTGACCGCTGCACCAGTAATCGTCCGCCAGATAAATTGCCCCGTGGTTGCATCCAGCGCGGAAATGACGCCGTCGCCGGAGCCGACATACACAATACCGTTTGTCACGGTGGGCGACGAGTCAACAACACCGCCCAAGAGAGTTTTCCAGAGAACTTGGCCCGTCGCAGCACTGAGCGAGTACATGGAGCCGTCGTCCGAACCGACATAAACGACGCCATTCACTACGGCCGGTGATGAGTTGACCGCCGCGCCGGTGAGCGTCTGCCAGACAATTTGCCCCGTGGTTGCATTCAGCGCGGAAATGACGCCGTCGCCAGAGCCGCTGTACACAACACCACTCACCACGCTCGGTGACGAATAGACCGCTCCACCGGTGAGCGTCTTCCAGAAAATCGCACCTGTCGTCGCGCTGAGCGAGTACAAGAAGCTGTCGTCTGAGCCGAAAAAGACGGAGCCGTTGTCCACTGCGGCCGACGATTTGACAGCTCCGCCGGTGAGAGTCTGCCAGAGAACTTGGCCCGTCGCAGCACTGAGCGAGTAAATGGAGCCATCGTCCGAACCGACATAGGCGACTCCATTGACAACGGTGGGCGACGCTTTAACGGCGCCACCAGTAGCGGTTGTCCAAACAACGGACGCGCCTGCCCCCGATGTTAAGAACACAGCGCCGCCAGCCAACAGTGCAACGATCAGTCGCCTTGCCAGTCCGCCCATGCGAACTTTGTTAGCTTCCGCGCACCAATTCACCAGCAAATGCAATGCGCGCGCCATGTGTGGCGTTGCAGGAGAGCAGCCGTGTCGAAGCAACAACGGTAATTCATGAACATGTTGCACAGAGCGCGATCGCCTGCTCTTGACCAGCATTTCGTGTTTTAGCTGATCCCACTTGTTGCTGCGGTTTGTGGCTTGAAATGCAATCGAATTCATACTTGCCATCCTTTAACTTGTGAACGTTCGCAATTCCCAGCATGTGCGGAAGGCGCGAACGTGTATGCCAAAAGAAATGATGCCGCCAAGCGACCGAAGGTCGAGGGAGTCCGGTTGACGGAAAACAAGGGGTGCATTGGGTTGCTTCCATGGTGTTCGCTCGACCATCGGTTGATGGCGATACATGGGAAAACCGACCGCATACCCCTGTCGCCAAAAGGGCGAGCAATATCCGCGCCACAGTGGGAATCAACTAATAAAATGCAATCACGTCAGGGGCTTACGAGCGTCTTTGCGCAAAGCATCGACGATGCGATGCATGCATGTGTCAACTATCCCTACATCTTCTGAGGAATGGTGTGGCACCAGTGGCAGAACGCTAAAGCGAGCGTCGATGTCGGGCATAGCGGAGATCGGCGGTGTATAAGGACGGCAGGTCGCCAACCGGCACCATCAATGACTGCAGTGGAGCGGGCAGATCGAGAAGCTGGATGACCGGGTTCAGTCTTCACAAGACTGCCATGGGAAAAACCTCAATGACTGCTTCCGCTGCACTGCCGACCGCCAATCGGAAAATTTGATCCCGAAATTTGAATGACTGCTTTGGCTTGTCCGGCCGAACCCGCGAGCGTCCGGTCCTCACCTTGCCCACTGACTCCTTGGGGCACTTAAGAGTCATCCACTTCCAAATCGCCAATGACCGCGTCCAACCGCGTACTTGACTTATGAAGGCGCCGAGTCATCGACTGCAAGGGGTCTAAAGACCGCACCCAGCCGCTCACGCGAAATGATCGAATGAGGCGTAGGCATTGGGCAGGGGTTGGCCCCGGCTGTCCACCAGCCGTAGGCCGGGGGCTGCGTCGATCTGGCCGATGCGGGTGATCAGCGTCTGGCTGTGCCGCGCGGCACTCGCCACAGCGTCCCGTGCAGCGGGCGGCGCGGTGAACAGCAGTTCATAGTCATCGCCCCCGGTCAGTGCCCAGCGTCGCCACTGGTTGATTTCAATTTCTTTGCGTTTTAGGCCTTCAGCCCTTGTGTAGATTGCGCAAGCAGCTATTAATTCAGTAGCAATGTCTGCGTCCACGGTAGCGCCCACACCGGATTGCTTCAACACATGGCCCAGGTCGCCCAGCAGGCCGTCGCTCACGTCAATGGCGCTGGTGGCTACGCCGGAGGTGCCATGGACACAAGCTTCAACTGCTGGGAGCGGACGCGTATTTCCGCCTCGACGTAGGGCAGAAGGGCCCTGGCCGCCTCGATGAGCCAGCGCCGTTCAGCCGCAGGGTCGTTCATGACCGCGAGCAGAAAGCGGTTGGGGTCGTCGAGTGCTGAAGTCCGTGTCGAGCCCGTCCCGCTGTCCCGTCCGGCCATCGCATCGGCTGCCGACGTTGCCGGTGTGCGGGTGACCTGCGCGCCCGCCAGTTCGAGTGCGCCCTGTACCCGCTGTAAGTCGGCCGGTGTGATGCGCTCAAAGCGGGGAAGCAGATTGGCCTGTGCATCCGGGCTGGGCGCCGCTGAGGGCACGAGTGGTGTCTGGCGCCAGCCCCGCTTGAACTATCAGGAACAGGCTGGTCAGAAGGCCGGTTCGCATCCTGCGAAAAATGTTGATCCCCAGGCCACATGGTCGTTTGCTGTCGAGATTTTTGCAGATCCCTCAATCTTGGCGCCCCACCCGCCGGCCCGGCTGGCGTCATGAACAGGGCCTGCTCCACGATTGTTTGGCCACCGGATGAATGCTGGTTTTCCCGGTCGGACTATTTCGTCAATTCAAACAGCGCAGACCCGTCGCCGTTGTCCTTGACCAACTGAATACCGGGGTGCTGGCTCACGTACTTGCTGGCGCCGCTGGCCGACAAAAATCCGAGCTTGATGCCCGGCACCGGCAGCAGGCGCCAGTTGCCGTCGGCGGACGGGTTCAGCGCGGGCTGACCCGCTTGCGTGGCAAACCCGGTCAGGTACTGAATCAGCACTTCGCGGTTTTCTTCAGGCGCGTCAAAAATGACTTTGGTCGCTGTCAGTCCCGGGAAGTTGCCGCCACCAAACGCGCGGTAGTTGTTGGTGGCCACCTCCACCATGTCGCGGGTCACCACCTTGCCTTCCAGGTGGGCCTTGTCCCACTGCATGATTTGCGATGGCACAAAACCAATAACGCCCACCTTGATCGGGTGGCTGTTGCCTTGCGCATCCTTTAACTGACGGTCCAGCAGCACGTAGGGCGTGAACTCGTGTTTGGCGCGAGCGCTGCCCTTGTCGGCGTCATCCGCATGCACGTTGGCGTTGACGTAAGGAAAATTGGCGCCGGCAATGCTTTGGCGCAAGAAGGGCAGGCCAAAGTTGAACTCGTGGTTGCCCAGGTTGCCCGCGTCATAACCCAGCTGATTCATCACCTTGTACGCCGGGTGAATTTGCCCCGCCTTCAGCGGATGGATCTTGGCCATCACATCACCCAGGGGGTTGCCCTGCAGCAAGTCGCCGTTGTCAAACAGCAGGCTGTTTGTCGCCTCAGTCCGTGCGGCCTTGATCAGCGTGATGGCGCGGGCCAGACCATATTGGTCCGTGGTCTTGTCCTGGTAGTAGTCATAGTCGAGCAGGTTCATGTGCACGTCGGTGGTTTCGAGTACACGCAATCTCACCTCGGCCGCCTGCAGGCCCGCGCTGCCCAGAGCGGCCAAAAGGCCCAGCCAGATCAATGGATGTTTCAATCAGCTCTCCCCGGTTGAAAAGCAGCATCTTGGGGGCAGGGCGGGCGACTGGAGCAAGGCAATGGGCGAGCGTCTTTGGGGGCTGTTTGTCGCTGGCTTTCATCAAGCGCAAGGGCTGAGGCATTGCGCCAGGCGGCAGCAACGCCGCGTCAACCGACGTTCAGGCAGCCCGAACAGAAAGCGGCACTGCACCGGCTTGTTGTGCGGCTTGCGGCCACCTTGAACGCCTGCGTTTGAATCATGGTGGTGCCGGGATCTTCGTAGGCCAAGCACTCGCGCACCCATTGGATGTCGGATCCAGTTCGCACCTGGTTTTGGATCACATGACTGCGCGATGCAACTGATACTTTCAGGCAGGAGTCGACGTGGTCAGCAGACGATCAATCGGTGAAGTCAATGCAAAAGGGCGGCACAGGGTACTGATCCACGTATGGCTGAAGAAACCCTTTGAAAAGACCGTGGGATCTTTCATGTCCGAAATCAGCAGCTGCGCTAAGGGATAACCCGGCACGTTGATGGGACGCATCACAACAAATGATTGGACCAAAGATATTGCCGGTGCAATGATGTCATCCTGGTCAAAAAAACTGAGGCTCGAATTGAATCCAATCACCCACATCGTCGCGATTCGCCATGGAGAAACCGACTGGAACCGCACACGCCAGTATCAGGGCCAAGAAGACATCGCACTCAATGACAGGGGTTTTGCACAGGCCAGGGAGATTGCAGTGGCCTTGGCGAATACCTCGTTGAGCGCTATCTACACCAGCGACCTCATGCGGGCTCACCAAACCGCAGCCGAGATTGCGCGAGCCCTTCGCATGACACCGTTGCAGGTGACGGGATTGCGTGAACAGCACTTCGGCGTGTTTCAGGGCCTTACGGGAGAAGAAGTGGCCAAGCGATGGCCCGATGCCAGCGCGCAGTGGCATCGACGCGTTGCCGACTTCGGTCCTGACGGGGGTGAAACACGCAATACATTCAGCCGCCGCTGCGTCTCTGCAATGAGTCACCTGGCAAGGGCTCACGCGGGCAGCACCATTGCCATTGTTTGCCATGGTGGTGTTCTGGACTGCCTGTATCGCGCCGCGTCCAACCTGCCAATGGATACCCCTCGAACCTGGTCACTTGAGAACGCGGCCATCAATCGGCTTACCCACGATGCCCAAGGATTCGCGATTCTGAGTTGGGGTGACACGGCACACCTCCATCGCGAACCGACTGACGAACTGATCGAACACTTCCCCGGACCTTGAGCTTTAATTTCACGACATCAACCACAACAGGAGACAAGCATGAAAAATCACATCAAACTCAGCCTGCTGAGCACATCCATCGCTCTGGCCGCAGGCTTTGCCAGCACGGCCATCGCCGGCACCGTGACCGTTGTCACCTCCTTTCCCAAGGAGTTGACCGGCATTTACAAGGCTGCGTTCGAAAAGGCGAACCCGTCGATCAAATTGGAAATTCTCAATAAGAGCACGACACAAGGTATTGCCTACGTGCGAGAGTTGCCGGCCGGCCAGCGTCCAGATATTTTCTGGGCCTCGGCGCCCGATGCCTTTGAGGTGCTGGTTGGGCAGAACCTGCTGGCCAATATTGCTGATCAAGCCAACAAGGCAGTCCCCGCCAAAGTGGGTAGCTACCCCATCAACAACCCGCAAGGTCTTTACTTGGGACAGGCCCTGGCTGGCTATGGTTTGATGTGGAACACGCGCTACCTTGCAGCCAACAAGGTGCCGGCACCGGCTCAATGGGCCGACCTGATGAAGCCGGTTTACTTCAACCATACCGCCATGAGCGCACCGTCGCGCTCGGGCACAACCCACCTTACCGTCGAAACCCTTTTGCAGGGCGAAGGCTGGGACAAGGGCTGGAACCAGTTGTTGCAAATCGGCGGCAACAGTGCCGCCATCACGGAGCGTAGCTTTGGCGTACCCGATGGCGTGAACAACGGCCAGTTTGGTGTTGGTTTGGTGATTGACTTTTTCGGTCTGGCCAGCAAGTACTCGGGTTTTCCGGTGGAGTTCGCCTACCCTGATGTCACCGCAGTAGTCCCGGCCAATATCGCCTTGATCAACGGCAGCAAGAACGCCGAAGAAGCCAAAAAATTCATTAGCTATAGCGTCTCGTTGGAAGGCCAGCAATTGCTACTCGATCCAAAAATCTCGCGCCTGCCGATCCTGCCCGCTTCAGCCATGGGCGGCAAGGTGCCGGCTGGGTATCCAGATCCCTTTGAGATTGCCAAACGCGCCAAGGTGAATTTTAATTCGGACCTCTCAGAGGCTCGCTACAACGTCGTGTCGTCTCTATTCGACCAGACCATCACCTTCCGGCACAAAGAGCTGCAGGCCGCTACCAAAGCGATACACGAAGCGACCGCAGCGCTGCAGAAGAAACCCAACGCCAACGGACAGGCCTTACTCAAGCAGGCCCGCGACCTCGCATTCAGCCCAGTCGTTGGTAGCAAACTGGCGGACGACAAGGACTTTCTGGCTTTGTTCACCGCCAACAAGAAGGATGCCTCTGCCAACAAGCAGGTCACAGGCCTGGAAGACCGCTGGAATACACATGCTCGCGAAAACTATGAGCGGGCCAAGTCTCTGGCAGAGCAAGCTCTGGCCAGCGTGCGTTAACCAAACCAGGAAGCACCATGTCCTCAGTGACCGTCACGGGTGCATCCCCCAGGATGCGCCCGGGCTTCTTTAACCACGTGCGCCCGGGAGCCTGGCTGGCCGGCGCACTGGTATTGGCCTTTTTACTGCTGTTCCTGATCCTCCCGGTCGGGCAGGTGTTTGTTGCCGCCTTTGTCGACTCAGATGGCAGCCCAACCATTGGGCACTTCAGCGCCTTCTTCGATCAGAGTCTGATGCGGGAATCGTTCTTCAACAGCCTGTATGTTGCGACGCTGTCCACGGTTTTTGCCGCCATGATTGCCGTCCCGCTGGCGTACTTCACCGTGCGCTTTCAGTTTCGCGGTGCTTTGCTGATTCAGACGCTGGGCGTGTTGCCGCTGATCATGCCGCCCTTTGTCGGCGCCGCGGCAATGCAACTGATTTTCGGGCGATCGGGCTCGGTCAACCTGCTGCTCGACCAGTATTTTGGTGTTTCCTTGCCGATCATGGAGGGACTCAATGGGGTAATTTTTGTCGAGTCCATCCACTACTTCCCGTTCATCCTGATGAACCTGACAGTGGCCCTGCGCAATATCGATGGTGCCATGGAAGAAGCCGCACTCAACTTGGGGTGCACCGGCTGGCGGCTGTTCTGGCGGGTGATTTTCCCCCTGGCCATGCCTGGCTTCATCGCCGGCGCATCGCTGGTTTTTGTCAAAGTGTTTGACGATTTGGGTACCCCACTGGTTCTGGGGCAGACCAATATGCTCGCGCCGCAGGCGTATCTGCGCATCACGCAGGTTGGCTTGGAAGACCCCATGGGTTATGTCATTGCCGTGATCATGATTGTGTTCTCCATCACGGCCATGGTCATGTCGGCCCGTGTGCTGGTAGGCAAGGATTACTCAACCATTCAAAAGGGCGGCGCCAGCATTGCCCGGCGTGAACTCACCCCTTGGGGTGCGTTGGCTGCCTATGGCTGGATATTTCTGGTTCTGTTGGTGGTGCTGTCACCGCACATCGGTGTTTTGTTGTTGTCGTTTGCACAGGTATGGAGTTTTGCGCCGTTGCCCGACGCCTATACGCTGGCGCACTACGAAACTGTTTTCCAGGATGCCGGTGGCATGATGAAGAACACGTTGTTGTACTGCGGTCTGGCGGCGGGGCTGGATGTGGTGCTGGGCGTGACGATTGCCTATTTGGTCCTTCGCACCAAACTGCCAGCGGGCAAGTGGCTGGACTGGGCTGCGACTGCTTCGCTGGCCGTTCCGGGCATTGTTCTGGCCATTGGCTATCTTCGTTTCTTCAAGGGTGTCACCGTACCTGGAACCGACACGCTGTTGACCAGCACCTGGGTTGTGATCATGTTGGCGTATGCGGTGCGGCGTTTGCCGTACGCGCTGCGCTCTTGTGTGGCAGCCTTGCAGCAAGTGCATGAGTCCCTTGAAGAGGCCGCCGAAAGCCTGGGCGCCACCAAAATGCGAACCATCAGGCGCGTGGTTGTACCACTGATGGCGGGTGGTATTTTGGCCGGTTTTGTGACCAGTTTCATCACGGCAGCTGTGGAGTTGTCTGCCACGATTTTGCTGTCCTCATCTGAATCGCAGGCGCCCATGAGTTATGGAATCTACCTTTATATGCAGAGCATTTCCGGCCGTGGCCCAGGAGCGGCTCTGGGGGTGCTGGCCATTGTGGTTGTTGCGCTAGGCACCTACCTGTCGCATTTGGTGGTCGAGCGCGCGAGCAATCGCAACGCCACCCGCGTGGTCGATGAAGAATTGCCGCCATTGCCTGTGGCGCCATCGACAAACCCCCTTCTTGCTGTCAAGATCTGACCGAGTATCGTTATGAAAAAAGTACCTGTTCAATGCCGCAACATCCGCCTGTCCTATGGCAGCACGGAGGTTCTGAAAAACGTTAATCTGGATATTGAGCCTGGCGAGTTTTTCGCGCTGTTGGGGCCCTCGGGCTCCGGAAAATCCACCTTGCTTCGGCTGATCGCCGGCTTTAACCGCCACCAGCATGGGGAATTGTTGATAGATGGCAAGGACGTTAGCCGCAAGGCGCCTTGGGAGCGCAACGTCGGCATGGTCTTTCAGAGTTACGCCCTTTGGCCGCACCTCACAGTATGGGACAACGTGGCCTTTGGTTTGGTGGAGCGTCGGGTTGACAAAGCCACCATCAAGGCGAAAGTGGGGGCGGCTCTGGAGCAAGTGAGCTTGTCTGAATACGCACAGCGCCGACCGAGTCAGCTCTCGGGCGGGCAGCAACAGCGGGTGGCCCTGGCGCGCACGATCGTGATCGAGCCACAGGTGCTGCTGCTCGATGAGCCACTGTCGAACCTGGACAAGACACTTAGGGTTCAGATGCGCCAGGAATTGTTGGCGATGCAGCGCCGACTGGGCTTGACCACACTGTTTGTCACGCACGACCAGGAAGAGGCCATGACCACAGCGGACCGCATGGCCGTCCTGGACAAAGGCATCGTGCAGCAAGTGGGCAGCCCGGTTACCTTGTACGACTATCCCGCCAACCCGTTCGTGGCCAATTTTGTAGGCACCATGAATTTGATGACGGGCAAGGTTCGCTCGCGCAGTGCCGACATGCTCACGCTCGATGTGCCAGACGTCGGTGAGATTCGTCTTCCCATTGCGGGCGACGCACCCCAGTCAGAGTCGATTCAGGTCAGTTTTCGCCCTCATGCATTGCGACTGGAAGTGGCTGATGCAGCGCGCGATGCACGCTTTGTCTGGATGCCTGGCACGGTAGAAGCCAGTGAATTTCTGGGTGAGTCGACACGTTACCGGGTGCGGGTGGGTAAGCAAAACCTGACTGCAGACCACCCACACCAAATGGGGTTGACGCGGTTCCCGGTCGGTGGCGCGGTCAGTCTGGGTATTGAGCCGTCGCAGGTTCGATTGTTCGGCGCCTGACGGCGTCCTGTTCGCCGATGGAGTTGCACCAGATTCGCGCTTTTGTCACGGTTGCCCGTGTGGGCAATGTGACCAAGGCGGCGGACGTGTTGTGCGTGACGCAGCCGGCAGTAACCGCTCAAATTAAGGGTCTGGAATCGAGCCTGGGTGTTGCACTGTTTGACCGCAGCGGTGGGCATATCACACTCACCCGTGCCGGTGAGAAGCTTCTGGCGCTGGCTGCTACGCTGTTGGCCGCGGCTGCGGAGTTAAAGGGCATGGCACGCGGCATGCAAGGTGAGTTGACTGGGCGCATTGAAATCGGCTTGCCTGGCGAAACCAGTGATTTTTTGCGCACTGGTGCGCTGTCGGTTGCCGTGCAGCGAGACTTGCCGCTGGTTGAGCTGCAAACGCGCACCAAACCCGTCGGCCAGTTGCTTGATTTGGTGCGTGGTGGAGGGCTGACCGGCGCCTTCATCATCAGTGCCAATCCGCCGCGCG
Source organism: Rhodoferax sp. PAMC 29310 (assembly GCF_017948265.1). Taxonomy (NCBI): domain Bacteria; kingdom Pseudomonadati; phylum Pseudomonadota; class Betaproteobacteria; order Burkholderiales; family Comamonadaceae; genus Rhodoferax; species Rhodoferax sp. PAMC 29310. The sequence continues at coordinate 3,757,006 of NZ_CP072852.1, forward strand.
ATTTGCAGTGGACCGCTCTGCGTTCAATAGGCTATCGTGTCGCAATTCCCTCCCGGCTGGCCTCTGAAATGCAGCGTGGCGGCTGGCGGGTTCTGGCCAGTTTGCCTTGGGTGTCGGGTGTTGTTGAGTCACATATTCACCAATTGTTGCGAAATCATTTTGAGCAGCAAGGACTGGAGCCCAACGTGGTGATGCGCAGCGAAGACACCAGCACGCTTGAATCCTTTGTGCGTGCCGGAACCGCCTGCGCGCTGCTGCGCGAGGAAGTAGCGATTCCGGGAGTGGAGCGCAACGAGTGGTTCGTCTGGGGCCATGCACGCGTTGAGGCGCAACTCTACTTCTGCAGTTCATCAGACCTTGCCAGTGACCCTTTGGTCGTGGCGTTGAGCTCGGCGGTTCACGCCTTGTGGCGTTAGTTATCGGTGGCCCGTTAGAAAAATAGTGGGTTGAAAAGGACGAGATGTCGCCTTTCGTCGACCCAAAATGGGAGCGCCAGAATCCAAGACATGAACTGATCCGTTCATGTGGCGCAATCCTGAAGACCGATAGCTCGACTCGTGTTCTTTCGCCACTTCAACCCCGTCGCGGCTCACCACCTTGCCTTTCCTTCCCTTCCCTTCCCTTCCCTGTTGGCCTTGCCCCGTTGCATGAGTTGCGGCGGCACAAAGCCAGCGACGGCGACCTTGACTGGGGGGCTGCTGCTCAACACCGCCGGCGCTGTGATAGATAACAGCAGCGCGGCGAGTCAAGGCAGCCAGTGATTCATAAAAAGTGGTCGAAGGACAGAAAACAGTTGTCGACGGTTTGACCATTGCGGTCAATAAGTCTCACTCCGGGTGCGGCGTCAATCTGGCCGATGCGGGTGATCAGGGTCTGGCTGGTTCGGGCCGCGCTCGCCACGGCGTCGCGTGCAGCGGTGGGCGCGGTGAACAGCAACTCGTAGTCGTCGCCGCCGGTCAAGGCCCAGCGACGCCACTGGGATTGATCTATTTCAAGGCTCTTTATGGCTTCAGACCCGGTAAATACGGCGCGAGCAGCTATTAATTCAGTAGCAATGTCTGCGTCCACGGTGGCGCCCACGCCGGATTGCTTCAGTACATGGCCGAGGTCGCCAAGCAGGCCGTCGCTCACGTCAATGGCGCTGGTGGCCACGCCACGCAGCGCCTGGCCCAGTGCCACGCGGGGTGTGGGGGCTTCCAGCCGCAGGCGGGCCGCGTCAAACACGGGGGCGGGTACTGACACGGTGCCGCGAAAGACCTCTAGCGCCAGGCGGGCATCGCCCAGTGTGCCGCTCACGTACAGGTCATCCCCGGCTTGGGCGCCGGAGCGCAGCAGCGCTTGCGAGCGCCCGTTCACCACGGGCACTTCGCCAAAGACGGTGATGCAAATGTTGAGGGGGCCTTGGGTGGTGTCGCCGCCAATCAGTTCGCAGCCGTGCTCGTCGGCAAGAGCCAGCAGGCCTTCAGAGAACGGGCCCAGCCAGGCTTCGTCCGCGCGGGGCAAGGCCAGCGCCAGCGTGAAGGCGAGCGGCTTCGCGCCACAGGCGGCCAGGTCACTCAGGTTCACGGCCAGGGCTTTGTGGCCCAGGTGGCGGGGGTTGACGGTGCTGAGAAAGTGACGGCCTTCGACCAGCATGTCACTGGAAATGGCCAACTGGGTGCCGGGGCGGGGTTGCAGAATGGCGCAGTCATCGCCAATGCCCACCGTGGCCTGACGCGCAGGGCGCTTGAAAAAGCGCTCGATCAGGTCAAACTCGCCCATGGATCAGTGCAGGGTGCGGGTTCCGCCACTGGCGCTGAGGGCGTCCAGCACAAACATGGGCACGTCAGTGTCAAACTTCTCGCCGTCTTCGGCAACGCAGAAAAAACTGCCGTGCATGGTGCCGGTGGGGGTGCGCAGGTGAGTGCCGCTGGTGTATTCAAACGCCTGGCCGGGCTTGAGCAGGGGTTGCTGGCCCACCACCCCCAGGCCGCGCACCCGCTCGGTGTGGCCGTTGGCGTCGTTCACGTTCCATGTGCGCGAGATCAACTGCGCGGGCACCTGCCCCGTGTTGGTGATGGTGATGGTGTAGGAGAAGACGTAAATGCCTTGCTCAGGGGCGGACTGTTCGGCCTGGTAAGCGGGGCTGACGTCAACGCGGAATTGGTACTTGGACATGCCGCAATGCTACCTGCGAAAATAACGCTTCGAAGTGCCCCTTCTGGCCTCCCCGGCTTTCCTTGTTGACACAACCCACCTATTGCCATGACCTTTCGCATTGCCCCCTCCCTTTTGTCCGCCGACTTTGCCCGTCTGGGTGAGGAGCTCAAAAACGTCATCGCCGCCGGTAGCGACTGGATTCACTTCGATGTGATGGACAACCACTATGTGCCCAACCTGACTTTCGGGCCGATGATTTGCAGTGCCTTGAAGCCCCATGCCAAGACGGCCGCCGGCGTGGCCGTGCCCATTGACGTGCATTTGATGATTCAGCCCGTGGACGCCCTGGCCGCCGCGTTTGCCGATGCCGGTGCCGACTACATCAGCTTTCACCCAGACGCCTCGGGCCACGTGCACCGCAGCATCCAGGCCATCAAGTCCAAGGGCTGCAAGGCCGGTCTGGTGTTCAACCCTGCCGAGCCGCTGGACGTGCTGGACTGGGTGATTGAGGACATCGACCTGATTTTGATCATGAGCGTCAACCCCGGTTTTGGCGGCCAGAGCTTCATTGACTCGGCCCTGCGCAAGATTGAAGACGTGCGCAAGCGCATCACGGCCAGTGGCAAAGACATTCGCCTGGAGGTGGATGGCGGTGTGAAGGTGGACAACATTCGCCGCGTGGCCGATGCCGGTGCCGACACCTTTGTGGCGGGCAGTGCCATTTTTGGCAAGCCGGACTACAAGGCCGTGGTGGACGCCATGCGCGCCGAACTGGCCACGCGCTGAAGCGACTGCTTCAAAGCTCGGGCGGCATCTCGTAAAACGCCAACGCAGAGGTGCCGTCCGGGTAGATGGCGTCATAACACCGGGTGCATTGCGGACAAAACAGGTGAGGGCGGATCACATTGTCGCGCCGCAGCACCAGCTTCAAAGGCAGGCCCGTGCAATGCGGACAGGTTTCCCGCATATCCCCCACGGGGGTGACGTCGTCGGCCTGAAAGCCGTTGGCCACCATCTTTCCGGATACCACCAACTGCGGCGGGAGTTCAACCAGATTGAAGAGATCCTGCTGGCGCGGGTCCTGATGTCGGCGCTTGTCAAGGGCGTCAATGGATGGTGTGTGGTCGGTTGTTGACATAGTGTTCTGGGGCCAGCATGTTTCTGGCCAATGGCGCGCTGATCGAGTGTGACTCGCCTGGATGACGGGTCATGTCGTTGAAGCACTGGGTTAAAACAACTCAGTGTGTGAACTATTCGCGCTAATGTCCTTGCGATGCATCAAACGAATCAGCCAAAAAAAGTTACAACGATCAGGGCGGATTCAGCGGCGGTAGTTCCAGAAGCTGGGTCACCGGCCCACCCCGCGCTGTTGCAAGAGATGCGCTTCGTGGCGCCACTGACTGCAGAATCAAGCTGTCATTGATCGGTTCCCCCACGGCATAGGGCTTGGGCGTCTGGTCATCCATCCCAATCAAAGCATAGCCACGCTCTTTGGAGCTGCCCGCCACGACGCCCCAAAGCTTGAGTTGGCCCGCGGCAGCACTGGCAGGTGCCCCGGGCCCTGCGACCACCTGAGAAGAGCCGAGCAAACGGGCCACCACCAAAGGGTCTGCCTGTGCGCTGGCGGGTTGCTGGAGCTCGGTTGTCGGCCCCGACGGGCTGGTCGACGACCACTTGAGCGTCCAATAGCCGGCACTGGCCGCTGCCAGGGCAGCGATTGAGAAGGTGGCCAGCCTGAGCCACCAGAGACCATGCGTGTGAGTTTGCATTCAACAATTATCTGTGAAGTAACCCGATGATTCATATCTCGACAGAGGCTGCTTGCCGCGGTGTTTTCGATTGCAGCCATTGCAACATTCGCCACAGAGTTCTTTTTGGCGACCTGCAGAGACGGGTTTCCGCATGATCCACGCGCCGATTGATCACATAGCCGTTGTTTCCTGCGAGCAGATGTATGCCGACGGCCCCCGTACTCACGGTCTGTTTACGCTGCGCACCAGCATGGCCAAACTGTTGAGGGGGAGCGATATCGAAACCATGTACAAAGGCGGGCAGAGGTACACAAAAATGGCGGCCTCTGCATCTGCAACCCGAATGCTAAAAAAGCCGCCATGGCAGCTATGCCCGGCGGCTTGTCGGGTAAGCCTGTGGCAGGCTATTTCTTGCCGCCAGCACCGCCAGCACCGCCAGCGCCAACACCATCGCCCATGCGTTTCAGAATCGGCGCGTCGGGAAGCGAGACGCCCTTGGCGCGAGCGCGTTCCTGCATTAGCTCATGATGCTTTAAACGATATTGCTCACGCTCTTGCTCAGTTTTCAGCATGCGCAACTTGGCGCGATGGGCATTGCGCTCGGCCTGCGTCATCAATTGGCTGCCGTAGATTTGGTCCTGGTCGCGATCGCGCAGTTGATCCTGAGTTTTGAGCTGGTCCTTGTCCATGGTCTGGTCCTGGATCTTGTCCTGCGCCACCGCTGCGGTGCTTGCAAGCCCGGCGCTCAATGCCAATGTCGTCGCAATTGCCACGGCAGTCATATTCTTCGCTGTTTTTTTCATCGTTCACTCCTTTTTACCAACAAAAAGACCAGGCGGTGAGCCCAATCCAAATCAAAACCGGCACCTTGCCCGCTTTGATCTCATTCTGTTGATCTACACCCCCGCAACATTGAAAAATAGCAGTGGGTAACCCCGCTTATGTCCCTAAAGTTGTTACTGCGTGTTGGTAATCCAATGAAAACAAGAGGGGAATTAATATGGAATTCAATAGAAAGCATGGCAAGTTGGCTGTCGCGCTGAGCGCCGTTGCAGTGGCCACGGCAGCCATTGCCGGCACGCTCATGCAGCTACAGCCAGAGGTGGTGGTCTCAACTGCCGCCGCCGCCAACAATGCCTACAAGGCCAAGATGGGTTGGCAGTCCTACAAGTCGTCGCTTGGTGAGAGCACTTACGACGTCAAGGCACAGCTTGTGGTCTATGCGGACGGCCCTGCAGGCAAGCAAGACATCTGGATCGCCCGCTCCACCGACGACGGCGCTACCTGGACCCAGACCAATGTCACCAACAACGGCGGAACCTCCCTCGCAATCACCGATCCGGTGAGCAGCAAGACCGGCACGTTTAGCATCACCCACTACAAGCCCAGTATCTATGTGGCGCCTGTAGGCGTACTGAACGGTGGCAAGGGCGCCAACGCGCTGGTGTCGTGGACCAGCTCCGACTGCGAAGGCAGCCCGGCGCAACGCATCAACTCCAACTTGGTTCCCCTGACCGGCAAAGACCAGCCTTACAGCTGCCTTTGGACGGCCCGTTCAAGCGACGGCGGCCAAACTTGGACTACGCAGCGCCTGACCAACGGCGGCAAAGACGCCGACAACGACGTGCTGGGCGGTTCGGTCAAGTACACCTCGGACACCACATCCAGCGGGCACTTTGCGGTTGCCTTCCAGGCTGACCCCGAAGGCTTGCAACTGGGTGAGGCAGAAGGCACGGGCGATGGCGCTTCAGGCGCCAACGTCAGCCCCGGAACCAACATTTGGTACACCTACCTCAAAAAATCGGATTTTGAGGCGGGCACTGATTTTCCTTTGCCGGGTCAGGTCAGCGACAACAACGCGACCACCGATGGCTCCCCAGGCGCCTCACGCCCCAACCTTTTCCTCAGTGGCGGCAATGCCATCCTCGCCTACGAAGAAACCAAGGGTAGCGGCTCCAGCGGCAAGCAAGTGATCTATCACAGCTTCTCGGCCAACAGCCCCACGTTGGACAGCCTGCCGGCTGGAACCGCCATCAGCAACCCTAGCAACAATGCGCGGCGCGTACGCTTCGTGGCGCAAGGTGACGAGGCTCTGGGCGATGCGGACAAAAATGGCGATGCAGCCGATGGCGATACCCAAGGGGTTCACGTCTTGCTACTCTGGCGCGAAACCACGCTCACCGGTCACTTGGTGCTGGCCACGCTGCATACCAATGACGCCACCAGCGCGGTCACACGCCTGACCGACATGGGCGTGGAGCCGTTTTTGCTCAGCTCGTCGCTGCTGGGCGTGTTGGCGCAGCGCCTGGTGCGCCAGTTGTGCACGCAGTGCCATGGCACGGGCTGTGACAAGTGTGGGCAGACCGGCTACTCAGGGCGAAGCGGCGTGTTCGAGTTGCTGATCACGGATGACGCCATCCGCGCGCAGATTCACACTAAAGCGTCCGAGGCCGACATTCGCCAGGCCGCCCGGGCCGCTGGCATGACGCTGATGCGCGAAGACGGAGAGCGCCTGGTGCAAAGCGGCGTGACGTCGCGCGAAGAGTTGATTCGCGTGACCCGCGACTAGGAAAGCCCAGCGCTGTGCCTGTTTACTCCTTTGAAGCCCTCACGGCCGACGGCGACGCCCGCAAGGGCGTGATCGAGGCCGACTCCGCCAAGGCCGCGCGCGGCACCTTGCGCGGCCAGTCGCTCGTGCCACTCCGGGTCGAGTCGGTCAGCGCAGGCGAGGCGCAATCGACGGGCCAGGGGCTCAGGCGCCGGGCGTTCAACGCGTCAGGCTTGAGCATCTGGACGCGTCAGTTGGCGGGGTTGGTGTCTGCCGGCCTGCCGCTGGAGCGGGCTTTGAGCTCTCTCTCCGACGAGGCCGAAACCGAGGCGCAGCGGCATTTGGTGGCGACCCTGCGCGCCGAGGTGAATGGCGGCTCGACCTTCGCCAAGGCGCTGGCGCAGCACCCGCGCGAGTTTTCCCCTGTTTTCGGGGCTGTCATTGGTGCAGGCGAGCAAGGTGGCGACCTCGGGCTGGTGCTGGAGCGTTTGGCCGACGATCTGGAGGAGCAGCAAGCCCTCAAGGCAAAGCTCATTGGCGCCGCAGCCTATCCTGCCATCGTGACGGTGGTCGCTATCGTGATCGTGATCTTTCTTGTGACCTACGTCGTGCCGCAGGTGGCGCAGGTCTTTGTTGGCAGCAAGCGGGCGCTGCCCTTACTGACCGTCATCATGATCAGTGTGAGTGACCTGGTGCGCAGCTACGGTTGGCTGATGCTGATGGCCGTGATAGCTGCTGGCATTGCAGCCCGGCTGGCCCTGGCCCAGGCTGCGCTCAGGGAACGGTTTGACGCGGCGTTTTTGACCTTGCCGGTGCTGGGCACGCTGGCACGCAGCTACAACACGGCGCGCTTTGCCAGCACGCTGGCCATGCTGGCAGCGGCCGGCGTTCCAATTCTGAAGGCCTTACAGGCCGCCGCGGAAACCCTGTCCAACCGCGCCATGCGCGCCGACGCGCTTGACGCACTGGTGCTGGTGCGCGAGGGCGCGCCGCTGGCCTCCGCGCTGGCTCAGAAAAAGCGTTTTCCGGGCTTGTTGGCCATGTTTGCACGGTTGGGCGAGCAAACCGGGCAACTGCCACAGATGCTGCAGCGCGCTGCCAAGCAACTGAGTACCGATGTGCAGCGCCGTGCCATGTCGCTGGCCACCATCCTGGAGCCCTTGCTGATTGTGGCGATGGGCGTGGTGGTGATGCTGATTGTGCTGGCCGTTCTCCTGCCCATCATCCAGCTCAATCAACTGGTCAAGTAGCGAACGGGGCCGCCGTTCACGTCGCGCTGGCCAGGGCGGACGGTCGCCGCACAGGGACTAAGAACCAGGCAAACGCCAGCACCTGAGCCCCCAGCAGACCGCCTAGCGTCGTCCGAAAGGCATCGGCACGGCTCAGGCCGCTGGCGGCAAAGGCTTCCACGGCGGTGCCAAACCCCCATTGCAGCCCAAAGGCGCCAATGAACACCATCAGGTTCAGGGCTGTGTTCACCCGCCCCGAGATGCTGATCGGAAAGGAGGCGGTGAGCTGGGAGTAAGCAATATTGCCGAGGCTGAAAGAGATACCCAGCAGCGGCCACAGCAGGGCCGGTGGCGCCAGGTTCATGACCAGGCACAGCTCCACCAGCAACGCCAGGCCCATGCCGGCGGTCAATAAAGCCATGGGCGGCACGCCCCGGCGCGACAGCCACGTCGAGCAGGTGGCCACAAAAATGAAGCCAGCCAGCATCGCCACGCCCAACATGAACAAAATTTCAGCGGCGGTGGTGCGGCTGGCGCCGTTCACCTCCATCAACCAGGGTACAACCCACAAGCCTTGAATGGCCATGTAGCCACCCACGATCAGGCAGCCCTGAGGCGCGAACCGCCAGAATTGGCGGCTGGTGTAAATGTCGCCCAGCGACCTGATTTGTTGCGACAGGGTGGCGTGGGGGCCGTGCACGGGTTGGTCCGGCACGCGCATCAACATCGCAGCGGTGAGCACCAACAGTCCCGCACACAAGAAGAACACACCTCGCCAGCCCAGCAGCGGCAAGGCTGCCGCCACTGGCAGGCTCGCGGACAAGGCGCCCAAGCCACCAGCGACCATGATGGTGGCCGTGAGGGCGGGCAAGCGCTGCACTGGGAACCATTGGCTGAAGGCCTTGAAACTGCCCATCAGGCAGGCAGACACGCCCAAGCCAATCAAGGCGCGCGCCACTGCCAGCGATTCCAGTGATTGACCGAGGCCAAAGAGGGCGCAACCCGCAGCGGCCACCAGCAGCAAAGCGGCCTCTACCCGGCGGGGGCCAAAACGGTCCAGCAGCAGGCCCAACGGCAGTTGAAAGAGGCCAAACGCCAGCAGATAGGCCGAGGTCAGCAGGCCCAAGCCGGCGGCTGACACGTTCAGTTCGCGCATCAACTCAGGCGCGATTACTGCATTCACACTGCGAAGGCCATAAGACAAGAAGTAGCCGGCCGCGTAGGCGGGAACCAGCCGAATCCAAAGGCGATAAAAATCATTCATGGCGGGATTGTCGTGGAAACCGCCGGGTGCGGCAGGCGCTCAGCCCCGCACCTGCCAACACGACGATCGCGAGGTCGGCGACCGGCACGAGGGCCTAGTCGACCAGTGTCATTTGGCCGCGAATTTCACCGCCAGGATGGGTCGCCGTGTGAATGTTGGCATACCAGCGTCCCGCCAGCAGATCGGCGGTCTGTGCCGGGTTCAGCGTGGCGCGCCCTTGACCGGGATTCTGGAGCGGGATGCTCATCGACAGACTGGGCCCGGCATTGCGACCCATGGGGGCCGGGCCATGGAAGTGAGCGGCCGTGGCAGGGCCGCTCAGCCCGGCATAGGAAAGCCGCCAGCGAAACAGCCCCGTGTTTTTGTCCAGGACGGCATCGACTCGCCCGGTCGCCGCTGTGCTGACCGTTGGCACCTCATTCGTGCCAGTCAATTGGGTGGTGAATGCGGCCAGGTGCGGGTCGGGCCGCATCACGCTGCAACCTGCCAGCAGAAGTAACAGCGCGACCGGCACAAACCGATCCCGAGCAAGGAGAGCACATGACATAAAACGGGCTTTCCGTGAGGGGGTGGATGGAAACATGCCGAACCAGTTTAGGGTTCACAGGCGCAGATGTCCTCATTTTGTCTTGTTTTTGTGTAACACAATGTCCATTTTGCTCTTGCCCAGCTTGCGTAGGTCGCTATTGTTTTGATACCATTAAAGTGGTGAGATACATTGCGCCCTGGGTGCCAGAATTCGTTTGGCTTCGCGTTGTTTTCTATACTCACCAATCTTTGATGGGCCGAATCGGTGGCCCGCTTTTTTTTTGAGGTGAGTCTGTGCTGAATTTGTCAAATATTGATGCGGTCATTGTGGATCTGGACGGAACCATGGTGGATACGCTAGGGGACTTTCGTGTGGCGCTCAACGCCATGCTGGGTGACTTGCCGCCCCCGTATGCCTCGCAACAGGTTGATCAAGCCACAGTAGAGCGCCTGGTGGGGAAAGGATCTGAGCACCTGATCAAAAGTGTTCTGGCTTTGCTGGGCAACGATACGCCGAAGGACGGAGTTGCCCAGCGGGAGTCTTTGTATCTACACGCGTGGGAAAGCTATCAACGTCATTACGCTCGTGTCAATGGTCAGTTCTCAACGGTTTATCCCGGTGTGCTGCGGGGTTTGCAACAACTGCAGGCCAAGGGCCTGCGCCTGGCCTGTTTGACTAACAAACCAACTGAATTTGCCTTGACGCTGCTGAGGCATAAGGGCTTGGACGGGTTTTTTGAAATGACTTTTGGGGGCGACGCGTTCGAGAAGAAAAAACCTGACCCCATGCCGCTGATCAAAACCTGTGAGGCCTTGGGGGTCCGCACCGAACGCACCTTGATGATTGGTGACTCCAGCAACGACGCCCAAGCCGCCCGTGCCGCAGGCTGCCCGGTGGTGTTGGTCACCTACGGCTACAACCACGGTCAATCTGTTCGCGAGGTGGATGCCGACGGATTGGTCGACGCTTTGGATCAGCTAACTGCCACGCTCTGAGGAGGGCATGGCAGCTCAGGCCATTTAGAAGCTTTCCCAGTCGTCGTTGTCATTGGCGGGCGTGGGCTTGGCTGCAGGGGCTGGGCGCGCCACTTTATGGGCAATCGACGCGCTGGCAGGTTTCACGGCCGGTCTGGCCGTGTGTGCGGCGGCGGCGTGTCCGCGTGCCGCCGCGCCTTGAGCGGTGCCAGCAGCGCGTCGCTCCGTTCCCTTGAAGGGCGGGGTGTTGGGTTTGTGGGACCGAACGGACGCGCTGGTGGTCACGACGCCGCGCGCACCATGGTCATTGGCGCCTAATTTGAAAACAGCCACGGTTTGAACCAGTTCCTGGGCTTGCGATCTCAGGCTGCTTGCCGCGGCCGCCATTTCTTCAACCAAAGCTGCATTTTGTTGTGTGGTTTGGTCCATGCGAGTCACGGCCAGCCCGACCTGCGAGACGCCTGTGCTTTGTTCCACACTGGCGGCGCTGATTTCACCCATGATGTCAGTCACGCGGCGGATGCTGCTGACGACTTCGGTCATGGTCGTCCCCGCCTTATCGACCAGCGCGCTGCCGTGCTCAACCCGCTCCACGCTGGCGTTGATCAGGGTCTTGATCTCTTTGGCTGCATCAGCGGATCGCCCGGCCAGACTGCGCACCTCAGAGGCCACGACCGCAAACCCGCGGCCCTGTTCCCCGGCGCGCGCGGCTTCCACGGCAGCATTGAGCGCCAGAATGTTGGTTTGAAAGGCAATGCCATCAATCACTTGAATGATGTCTGAGATCTTGCGCGAGCTCTCGTTGATGCCTTTCATGGTCTCCACCACCTGGTTCACCACCTGGCCACCTTGAATGGCCACGGTGCTGGCGCTCTGGGCAAGTTGGTTGGCCTGGCCGGCGTTGTCTGCGTTTTGCTTGACCGTGGCGCTAAGTTCTTCCATGGACGACGCGGTGGCTTCCAGCGCGCTGGCTTGCTGTTCAGTTCGGCTGGACAAGTCATTGTTGCCCTGTGCGATTTCGCCGCTGGCAGTGGCCACACTTTCGGACCCAATGCGCACTTCGCCAACGATGTGGGCAAACCGATCGCGCATGGATTTGATGGCATGCAGCAGACTGCTTTCGTCCCCCGGTTTCAGGGTGACCTCAACTGAGAGATCTCCGTCCGCTATGCGGTGCGTGATTTCGGCCGCCTCGGCGGGCTCGCAACCCAGTTGTTTCAGAATCCCACGGGAAATCAGCAAGCCGATGCCAAGGAGAATGCCGCCCAGCACGAGCGCGCTGATTGCAAAATAGATCAGCCGTTCGGCAATCACCGAGTCCACTGTGCCCACGTAGACGCCGGAACCAATAATCCATCCCCAAGGGGCAAACCCTTTCACGTAGGACACTTTGAGAACCGGCTTTTCACTGCCGGGTTTGGGCCACATGTAGTCCACAAAGCCAGCGCCGCTGGCTGTGACAACCTTTACAAATGAGACGAAGAGCTGGGTCCCGTTGGTGTCCTTTGTTTCGGTGAGATCCTTGCCCTCCAGTTCTGGCTTGATCGGATGCATGACCATCTTGGGTTGCATGTCGTTGATCCAGAAATACTCATTGCCACTGTAGCGCAGGTTTCTCAGCGCCTCCATGGCGCCTAGCTTGGCATCTCCCTCAGGCATCGTGCCTTTGGCCACGAGGCTATGGAAGTGGGAGACCAAGCCATGGGCCGTCTCCACGGCCTGCTTGACCCCGTTTTGGCGCTCCTCCATGATTAACCGCCGTTCCGAGAAAAGGAATAGCGCACAAAGGACGATGATGCCCACCAAGGCGCTGACGATCAGGAACCCCAGTTTTTTAGCGATGCTCATGGAGGAGAAATTGAACATGACGACGTTTCCTTTTTTTTTAGTTGGCGCTGGCTTGACCCCACTGTTCCAACGTGGTTGCAGGCCGTGCTTTTGAACGCGTTCTGTAGGCCTGCTGGACAAACGGACCCACGCTCGACGATTTCGTCAGCGGACCCATCTGTCTAGTTTCTGTCAAGCGCGCGTTATGCCACGCCGAATCAGTCTACTTGATTCCCAGCAGCGCATCCTTGAGTTTGTGATCTGCTGGAGCCTGGCCCAGCCAGATCAGCATCATGGCTTTGAAAAACTCGGGTTCTTTAAACGATTCCCCCTGCACCTCCCCTTTGACGGTGATAACGGTGCCAGTTCCGGGCACCCAATCAATCAAAAAGCTGTCGCCCTCGACCAACGTTTTGTGCGATGCAAATATCTCCCCCATCCGGATCAAGCCAGGAATGAGTTTGGACATGGCGGCTTTCTCCATGTTGTCTTCCATGCCACGCGTAAGCAGTTTTCCGAGCTCCCGGGCATCAATAGTTCTGAGCATGGTGACGCTCAGGCGCTTGGGCCCTGGCTGGTTGATGACCTCGTCGGGCGTGTTGGCCACTTTGCCAAGGTAAAGACCCGCAACGTAGACCTTGAAAATTGTTTTGTAACGTGTTCCCGCGCCATTGAGTTGGAGTTTGCTGCCACTTAACTCGGTTCGGTCTTCCAGCTTGACGCCGTTGACCTCCACGGTGGCTGCCATGCTGCTGATTGAGATTAGGGTGGCCAAAGCGGCGGCCAGCAAAGTGGGGATGAGTTTCATGGGACTCCAGTAAAATAGAACGACCGTACTTTTTAGACGTTGAATTGTCAGCCGCTTTGACGCCGGACACATCAGGGTTTTCGAGCGGTAATGCAGCATTCCGCAAGCAGTTGGAGGCGGGCGAGCTTTGCTACACTTCGATCATGTTCATACACCGCATCCGCACCACAGGTCTTAGCGACCGGGGAGCCTGGCTTTGGCGTCCCCAGCCAGCGCCACAGGCTCACGCCTGATCCCTGTTGATATGAACCGCAGCACCGCGTGCTGCTCTCCCGACTTTCCATGAGCCCTGGCCCCGAAGTCCCGGCTGCGCGCAAAGAACGGGTTTTGATCTGAAAGACCTTTTTCGTGATTTCTGAACTCGAATTCAAGAGCCTTAGTGCTCAAGGCTACAACCGCATTCCACTGATGGCAGAGGCCTTTGCCGACCTGGAAACGCCTTTGTCGCTGTACCTCAAACTGGCGCACTCGAAAGACGGCGGCAACTACAGCTTCTTGCTGGAGTCCGTGGTCGGTGGGGAGCGATTTGGCCGGTACAGCTTCATCGGCTTGCCGGCGCGCACCTTGGTGCGCTCCATGGGTTTTGGCGCTGAGGCCCGCACCGATGTCGTGACTGATGGCGTGGTGACCGAAACCTCCACATTGAACCCGCTGGACTTCATTGCAGAGTACCAAAAGCGCTTCAAAGTGGCCCTGCGCCCCGGTATGCCTCGCTTTTGTGGCGGCTTGGCGGGCTATTTTGGCTATGACGCGGTGCGCTACATCGAGAAAAAGCTGGCGAATTCCTGCCCGCCAGACACCTTGGGTTGCCCGGACATTTTGTTGCTGCAATGCGAAGAATTGGCCGTGATCGACAACCTGTCCGGCAAGCTGTACTTGATGGTCTACGCCGACCCGGCTCAGCCTGAGGCTTACGCCAATGCCAAGAAGCGCTTGCGCGAACTCAAAGAGCAGCTGAAATACTCGGTGAGCGCTCCAGTGGTCAAACCGACAGCCAGCCACACAGCCGAGCGCGACTTTGCCAAGGCAGACTACATCGCCGCCGTGGAGCGTGCCAAGGAGATGATTGCGGGGGGTGACTTCATGCAGGTGCAGGTGGGGCAACGCATCAAGAAGCGCTACACCGAGTCGCCGCTGAGTTTGTACCGCGCCCTGCGTGCGCTCAACCCCAGCCCTTATATGTACTACTACCACTTTGGTGATTTCCATGTGGTGGGCGCGTCGCCCGAGATTCTGGTGCGCCAAGAGCAGATCACGTTGGACGGCAAGACCGAGCAAAAGGTCACGATTCGCCCACTCGCTGGTACACGCCCCCGTGGCGCCAGCCCTGAGTTGGACAAGGCGGCCGAGGCGGAATTGCTGAACGACCCCAAAGAACGCGCTGAACACGTGATGCTGATTGACCTTGCGCGCAATGACATTGGCCGCATCGCCCAGATTGGCAGCGTCAAGGTGACCGAGGCTTTTTGTGTGGAGCGCTACAGCCATGTGATGCACATCGTGAGCAATGTTGAAGGCACGCTCAATGAGGGCATGACCAGCATGGATGTGCTCAAGGCAACCTTCCCGGCGGGCACGCTCACCGGCGCGCCCAAGGTGCACGCCATGGAGATCATCGACCAGCTGGAGCCCACCAAGCGGGGCTTGTACGGTGGGGCCTGCGGCTACCTGAGTTATGCGGGCGACATGGACGTGGCGATTGCCATTCGCACCGGCATCATCAAGGACCAGACGCTGTACGTGCAGGCGGCCGCTGGGGTGGTGGCTGACTCGGTGCCCGAACTGGAGTGGAGGGAGACGGAGGCCAAGGCGCGTGCCTTGCTCAGGGCGTCGGAGCTGGTTGAGGAAGGACTGGAGTAAATCATGAGCGCAAAAATCAAACTCCTGATGATCGACAACTACGACTCGTTCACTTACAACATCGTCCAGTACCTGGGCGAATTGGGAGCCGAGGTGGAGGTGGTTCGCAACGATGAAATCACGGTGGCTGACATCGACGCCCGTTTCAAGGCCGGGCAACTGGACCGCTTGGTGATCTCGCCCGGGCCTTGCTCGCCGGCCGAGGCGGGTATCTCGGTGGCGACGATTCAGCACTTTGCCGGCAAGTTGCCGATTCTGGGCGTGTGTCTGGGACATCAGTCGATTGGCGCAGCCTTTGGCGGCCAGATCGTGCGGGCCCAAGAGCTGATGCATGGCAAAACCAGCGTCATCACCACCACCCAAGAAGGGGTGTTTGCGGGCTTGCCCGAGAAGTTCACGGTGAACCGCTACCACTCGCTCTCGATTGACCGGGCAACCTGCCCGCCGTGTCTCAAGGTCACGGCGTGGACGGATGACGGCGAGATTCAGGGCGTGAAGCACACCTCACTCGACATTGAGGGCGTGCAGTTCCACCCGGAAAGTATTTTGACCGAGCACGGCCACGCGATGTTGCAGAACTTTCTCGCACCGCGTCCCTGATTTAACTATGTAAAAAATAGCTGCTTGCGCACGACTGGCAAGGGCTGGAGGCTGATTTGATGAATAAACTACCTGTCATGCGTGTGGACCTGCGAAGCGACACCGTCACGCAACCGACCCCGGCCATGCGCGAGGCCATGATGGCCGCGCCGCTGGGCGACGACGTCTTTGGCGACGACCCCAGTGTGAATGCCTTGCAGACGCAACTGGCGACGATGCTTGGCTTCGAGGCAGCCTTGTTTGTGCCCACGGGCACCCAGAGCAACTTGTGCGCTTTGCTGGCGCATTGCCAGCGCGGGGATGAGTACATCGTGGGCCAAATGGCCCATGCCTACCGCTGGGAGGGCGGCGGTGCGGCCGTGCTGGGCAGCGTGCAGCCCCAGCCACTGAATCATCAGCCGGATGGCTCGCTGGCACTGGCCGATATTGAAGCTGCCATCAAACCCGACGACCCGCACTTTGCCCGTACTCGTTTGCTGGCGCTGGAAAATACGCTGGGTGGCAAGCTGCTGCCTTTTGACTACCTCCAGCAAGCCACAGACCTGGCGCGAGAGCGTGGGCTGGCTCGTCATCTGGACGGCGCACGGCTGTTCAATGCGGCCGTGGCGCAAGCCGCACAAACAGGCTCCGACGCGCAGACTGAGGCCCGGCGTATTGCCCAGTGTTTTGACAGCGTGTCGGTGTGCTTGAGCAAGGGCTTGGGCGCGCCGGTGGGTTCGGTGCTGTGCGGCAGCCGCGAGCTGATGGCGCGCGCCCTGCGCATTCGCAAAATGGCAGGCGGCGGCATGCGCCAGTCCGGGCTGCTCGCCGCCGCAGGCAGTTTTGCCTTGACGCACCATGTGGACCGTTTGGCGGACGACCACGCCTTGGCCAAGCGGCTGGCGGATGGCCTGCAAGATCTGCCTGGCGTGGTGGTGGAGGCGCCGCACACCAACATTCTCTTCGTCAATCTGTTGGGGGAGGCCAGACAGAAGTCGGGCACCTTGATGGCTTGGCTGGCCGAACATGGCGTTTTGGCCACCGGCTTGTACCAACTGCGATTCGTCACGCATCTGGATGTCGATGAAGCCGGCATTGACCACACGATTCGGGTGATGCGCCAGTTCTTCACGGCCTAGGCAGGGCCGCAAGCAAAAGGTCATCCATGCTGAACGGAATCGACAACCTGGGCCTCTTCATCGTGGCTGGCCTGCTGCTGAATCTGACGCCGGGCCCCGATGTGCTCTACATCCTGACAAATGCCGTCAAAAGTGGTTGGCGCACTGGCGCTGTCGCCGCCGCAGGCATCACCGCCGGT
The DNA here is from genome assembly GCF_017948265.1 of Rhodoferax sp. PAMC 29310. Classification (NCBI taxonomy): domain Bacteria; kingdom Pseudomonadati; phylum Pseudomonadota; class Betaproteobacteria; order Burkholderiales; family Comamonadaceae; genus Rhodoferax; species Rhodoferax sp. PAMC 29310. The sequence continues at coordinate 3,773,832 of NZ_CP072852.1, forward strand.
TGTTTTGTGCACATTGCTGCGGCGGCCCTCGGGGTGAGCGCGCTGATGGCGGCGTCCAGCACAGCCTTCACGGCCCTGAAGTGGCTGGGGGCCGCATATTTGGTCTACGTGGGCTGGTCGATGCTGGATGTGAGGGGCATGATCCGGTCAAAGAAAACGGGGGTGAAGGAGTCAGACTCAGCCATTCCATCAGCCGCACAGTCTACGGCGGAGGATGCTACGAGTGTCATAGCGACTCCCTCATACTCAGTAAGGGGCAGCGACCTAAATCACTTGAAAAAAGTGTTTTTGAAAGGGTTCTGGACCAATGCCTTGAATCCGAAGGTGGCCCTGTTTTTTCTGGCGTTTTTGCCGCAGTTCATCGCACCGGGCGCACCCAGCGCCACGGGTGCTTTCCTGCTGCTGGGCTTGATATTCAACTTCAACGCTTTTTGGGTGAATTTGGCCTATGCCGCCGCCGGTGTTGTGATTTCCCAGCGCTTTGCCGCGCTGCAATCCGGCATGCGCTGGTTGGAGCGTGTAGCAGGTGTGCTGTTCATGGGGTTTGGCCTGAAGTTGGCCTTGACCGACAATCCCGTTCAATGATCGATAAGGAATTTCCATGACCCAAGGACTCAAAATCACACCCCAAGAGGCTTTGCTGCGCACCATCGAGCATCGGGAAATCTTTCATGACGAGATGCTCTACATCGTGCGTCAAATCATGCAGGGTGAGTGGTCGCCGGTGATGATTGCCGCCTTCACCGCCGGCTTGCGCGTGAAGAAGGAAACCATTGGTGAAATTACTGCCGCCGCGCAAGTGATGCGCGAGTTTTCCACCAAGGTTCACATCGCCGACAAAACAAACTTGGTGGATATTGTGGGCACCGGCGGGGACGGCTCGCACACCTTCAATATCTCTACCTGCGCCATGTTTGTGGCGGCAGCGGCGGGTGCCAAGGTCAGCAAACATGGCGGGCGCAGCGTCAGTAGCAAGAGCGGCAGTGCGGATGTGATGGAGTCGCTGGGCGTCAATATCAACCTCTCGCCAGCGGCCATTGCCCAGTGTGTGGCCGAGGTTGGAGTGGGTTTCATGTTTGCCCCCAACCACCATCCGGCCATGAAAAATGTTGCCCCGGTGCGCAAAGAGATGAGCATCAAGACGCTATTCAATTTGCTGGGACCTTTGACCAACCCGGCCAGTGCCCCCAATATTTTGATGGGCGTGTTTCACCCGGACTTGGTGGGCATTCAGGTGCGCGCCTTGCAGCGCTTGGGGGCGGAGCATGCCGTCGTGGTGTACGGCAAAGACGGCATGGACGAGGTGAGCTTGGGCGCCGCCACCCTGGTGGGGGAACTCAAGGACGGTGAAATCACCGAGTACGAAATTCACCCTGAGGATTTCGGCATGATCATGGCCAGCAACCGGGCGCTCAAAGTGGAGACGCCAGAGGAGTCGATGGCGATGTTGCTCGGCGTTTTGGATAATGAACCTGGCGCGCCCAAAGACATCGTCATGCTGAATGCGGGGGTGGCTTTGTATGCAGCCAACGTGGCTGATTCCATGGTGGCAGGCGTTGAGTTGGCCCGCGCCGCCATTGAGTCGGGTGCGGCCAAGGCCAAACTACAGCAACTGGTCGCACGCTCGAAAGAGTTGAGCGCGAGCTGACGTGGACGTGCTTTTGAAGGGGGAGGGTGCCTGGATTGCCTTGGGTGTCTCCGTTCTTTTCGTCGTGGTGGGTCTGGTGATGCACCGCGTTTTTGTCAAAATTTTGAAGAAAGGCTCGCAGGAGCCACCCCCGCATGACTGATATTCTGGACAAAATCGTCGCCGTCAAGCGTCAGGAAGTTACCGCTGCGATCTCGCGAAAATCACTGGACGTGGTTCGTGCTGACGCCGAATCCCGCGTGTTGACACGCGACTTTGTGTGTGCCATGCGCGCCAAAATCGCGGCTGGCCAACCCGCTGTGATTGCTGAAATTAAAAAAGCGAGTCCTTCCAAGGGCGTGCTGCGCGAAGACTTTATCCCGGCTGACATTGCGCAAACCTATGCTGAGCATGGCGCTGCCTGTTTGTCAGTGCTCACAGACGTGCAGTTTTTCCAGGGGAGTGTCGACTTCCTCAAGCAAGCCCGCGCCTCATGCCAGTTGCCGGTGCTGCGCAAAGACTTCATCGTTGACGCCTACCAGGTGTACGAATCACGCGCCATGGGCGCTGATGCAATTTTGCTGATTGCAGCCTGTCTGGATGACGCGCAGATGGCCGAATTCGAGTCGATTGCACATCGCTTGGACATGGCGGTGTTGGTCGAGGTGCACGACGCGGCTGAGTTGGCGCGTGCGCTCAAGCTCAAGACGCCTCTGGTGGGAATCAATAATCGAAACCTGAAGACGTTTGACGTGTCACTGGACACCACGCTGGCCCTGATGCGGGATGTGCCCGCGGACCGGCTTTTGGTGACCGAAAGCGGCATTCATTTGCGGGACGATGTGCTGCGCATGGGGGCCGCTGGTGTGAATGCCTTTCTGGTCGGTGAGGCCTTCATGCGCGCCGCCGATCCGGGCGAAGCCTTGGCGGCGCTGTTTTCATTTGAGTAGCCGCAGCCCCGTGGGCAACGCAAACGCTCATCAAGCAACTTTGGCTTTTGAGGAGGGCCAAAAGGCTGCTGGCACTTCGAACTCGCTGGCCGCTTGGGCGCCTGAGCGCTGGACGATTTCCTCTGATTGGCAACCCCTTGTGAATCGTTTTTTTGCCGGTCCGCAGGGAAGAGCGTTGGCTGACTTCGTGCGTCAACGCTTGGTCGCTGGCGCAACCATCTACCCTGGCCATCCCCTTCGCGCTTTGGAGCTGACGCCGCTGTCAAAGGTCAAGGTGGTCATCATCGGTCAGGACCCCTACCACGGGCCAGGCCAGGCACAGGGGCTTGCCTTTTCGGTTTCACAGGGGTATAGGCTGCCACCATCGCTACGTAATATTTACAAGGAAATCAGTCGAGACCCCGAATTGGGGCCTTCCGACGTTGACTTTCCCGTGGACGGTAGCCTGCATGCATGGGCCACGCAGGGTGTCCTGTTGCTTAACACTTGCCTCACTGTCGAAGACGGCTTGCCCGCCAGTCATGCGCAACAAGGGTGGGAGGTGCTTACCCGCGCGGTGGTCCAGGCCGTGGTTGCAACCAATAAAGGGGTTGTCTTTATGCTTTGGGGGGCGCATGCGCAGGCCATGCGACCTGTCATCGAAGCGTCAGACACGCAATCCACGCATCTGGTTTTGGTCGCCAATCACCCCTCGCCTTTGTCCGCACTGCGTCCGCCGCAGCCGTTTATAGGATGTAGGCACTTCAGCCTTGCAAATAGCTATCTCATTCAAAACAATCACTCGCCTGTCGTCTGGAAAGGCGATTCTTTGAATATAATTTAGGTTGAACTTAAATTTCATGGCATAATTTGAGGCTCATTGTGGAGGGGTGGCCGAGTGGTTAATGGCAGCAGACTGTAAATCTGCCCTCTTACGAGTACGCTGGTTCGAATCCAGCCCTCTCCACCATTGATGATTGATTGTTGAGGCGATGGCCTGAGTGATGATGGTGTTTGGTGTTGACTTTCCAAGCACTCTTGCGCGGGGTTCGTATAGTGGTAATACCTTAGCCTTCCAAGCTAAAGCGAGGAGTTCGATTCTCCTACCCCGCTCCACGATCAATTTTTTGAATAAATTTTGTCTGGTTTGCCTTTGGTGAGTCAGAAAGCCCATTTGGCTCAGTGGCAGAGCACTCCCTTGGTAAGGGAGAGGTCCCGGGTCCGATTCCCGGAATGGGCACCAAATTTTGGTGCGTTGAAGTGTTTGGCGCGCTTTGTTGATTGGTTTGACGATCCATTACTTTTCGGAGTTTGAAAATGGGAAAAGAAAAATTCGCGCGTACCAAGCCCCACGTCAACGTGGGCACCATCGGTCACGTTGACCATGGCAAAACCACGCTGACTGCGGCCATCACCACGGTGTTGGCGGCAAAATTTGGCGGCACCGCCAAAGGCTACGATCAAATTGATGCAGCACCCGAAGAAAAGGCCCGCGGTATTACCATCAATACCGCTCACGTGGAGTACGAGACCGCTAACCGTCACTACGCACACGTTGACTGCCCAGGACACGCTGACTATGTGAAAAACATGATCACCGGTGCTGCCCAGATGGACGGCGCGATCCTGGTCTGCTCCGCAGCTGACGGCCCTATGCCTCAGACCCGCGAGCACATCTTGTTGGCTCGCCAGGTTGGCGTGCCTTACATCATCGTGTTCCTGAACAAGTGCGACATGGTGGACGATGCCGAGTTGCTCGAGCTCGTCGAGATGGAAGTTCGCGAGTTGCTCGACAAGTACGATTTCCCTGGTGATGACACACCGATCATTCACGGCTCCGCCAAACTCGCCATGGAAGGCGACAAGGGTGTCTTGGGTGAAGAAGCCATCATGAAATTGGCCGATGCACTGGACACCTACATTCCCCTGCCAGAGCGTGCTGTTGACGGCGCGTTCCTGATGCCAGTGGAAGACGTGTTCTCTATCTCTGGACGTGGCACCGTGGTGACCGGTCGTATCGAGCGCGGTATCGTCAAAGTCGGCGAAGAGATCGAAATCGTTGGTATCTCTGATACACAGAAGACAACTTGCACCGGCGTGGAAATGTTCCGCAAATTGCTCGACCAAGGTCAAGCAGGTGACAACGTTGGTATCTTGTTGCGTGGCACCAAGCGTGAAGACGTGCAGCGCGGCCAAGTGCTGTGCAAGCCAGGTTCGATCAAGCCCCACACTCATTTCACTGGCGAGATCTATGTCTTGTCCAAAGATGAAGGCGGTCGTCACACACCTTTCTTCAACAACTACCGCCCCCAGTTCTACTTCCGTACCACGGACGTGACCGGTGCGATCGAGTTGCCAGAAGGCAAAGAGATGGTGATGCCTGGCGATAACGTGTCGATCACTGTGAAGTTGATCAACCCGATCGCCATGGAAGAAGGCTTGCGCTTCGCTATTCGCGAAGGCGGCAAGACTGTTGGCGCCGGCGTGGTTGCCAAGATCATCGCGTAAATAGTTTTAGTAGGGGCGTAGCTCAATTGGCAGAGCGTCGGTCTCCAAAACCGAAGGTTGATGGTTCGATTCCTTCCGCCCCTGCCACCTGATATCAATTGATAAGGTGGAATTTGAGCCCGCTATGAGAATAGCGGGCTTCAGCGTCTAAAGATGGCTGATTTTGTATGACGTTGAAAGACGCAAGATAGAGAAAAAATGGCCAACCCACAAGTTGAAACTGTAAGTACCGGCGCCGACAAGGTCAAATTGACTGCGGCTGCCGTTTTAGTCGTTCTGGCCTTGGCGGCTTTCTACTTGTTAAGTAAGCAAGGGCCTGTTGCCCAGTGGGGTGGCTTGCTGGCTGGCTTGGCGATTGCAATCGTTGTCTTTTTTACCTCTGAGCCTGGTAAGGCTTTGATCGCTTTTGGTCGTGATACTCTTAAAGAGGTCAAAAAAGTTGTTTGGCCAGCTCGAAAAGAAGCAATACAAATGACGGCCTATGTGTTCGTGTTTGTGTTGGTCATGGCAGTGTTCCTCTGGCTGACAGACAAGACGCTCGAGTGGCTTTTTTATGACTTGATTCTAGGGTGGAGAAAGTAATGACTGATGTGGTGGAAACTCCTCCGAATGAAGCCCCGGGTGCGGCGCAGGTATTAGCAACGGCGCCAAGCAACCCAGATTTGCGTTGGTATGTTGTTCATGCGTACTCGGGTATGGAGAAAGCGGTCGAGCGAAATATTCTCGAGCGTATCCACCGGGCAGGTATGGAAAGCAAGTTCGGACGAATCTTGGTTCCCATGGAGGAGGTGGTTGAGATCAAGAATGGTCAAAAGAAAACCACCGAGCGTAAATTTTTCCCTGGCTATGTCCTGGTTGAAATGATCATGAATGACGATACCTGGCACTTGGTGAAGCACACCAATAAAGTGACTGGTTTTGTGGGTGGGGCCAAGAACCGGCCAGCACCGATTTCCGAAGCGGAAGTCATGAAAATTGTCAATCAGATGCAAGAGGGAACCGAGAAGCCCCGCCACAAGGTTGAGTTTGAGGTGGGTGAGTTTGTTCGGGTCAAAGAAGGTCCATTCACTGATTTCAATGGATCGGTTGAGGATGTGAACTACGAAAAGAGCAAGGTGCGCGTTGCCGTCACGATCTTCGGGCGCTCGACACCTGTTGAGTTGGAGTTTTCTCAGATTGAGAAGACTTAACTTGTAAATTTGTTTGCACGCCGGCCCCTGTTGGGATTAGCGGCAGACATTTACAGATTTCACGCTATCCGACTCGGTGTGAATTGAAAAAAATGAGTCGTTATTGTCGGGGAGCTGGCCGGTGCCAAATAGTTGGCAGACGCATGGCGCTATTACCCGTTAGGAGAAAAACATGGCGAAAAAAATCGTCGGTTTTGTAAAGCTGCAAGTACCAGCCGGCAAAGCCAACCCATCCCCCCCCATCGGCCCAGCATTGGGTCAACGTGGTTTGAACATCATGGAGTTCTGCAAGGCGTTTAACGCTCAGACTCAAGGTGTTGAGCCAGGTTTGCCATTGCCAGTGGTGATCACCGCTTTTGCAGACAAGAGCTTCACTTTTGTTATCAAGTCGCCACCATCGTCGATTTTGATCAAAAAGGCAGTCAAGATTGACAAGGGTTCTGCTCGTCCTCAAGCTGACAAAGTTGGCAAGATTACCCGTGCACAGCTCGAGGAAATTGCAAATACCAAAATGAAAGACTTGACCGCCGCTGATATGGACGCTGCCGTTCGTACCATCGCCGGCTCTGCCCGTTCAATGGGTGTGATTGTGGAGGGCGTGTAAATGGCTCAGTTGACCAAGAAACAAAAGTCTTTTGTCGGCAAAGTTGACAGCGGCAAGCTGTACGTTCTGGCTGACGCGTTGGGACTCGTGAAAGAGTGCGCCAGCGCTAAATTCGACGAATCCATCGACGTAGCTGTTCAGCTTGGCATTGACGCCAAGAAGTCTGACCAAGTCGTTCGCGGTGCTGTTGTGCTGCCAAATGGCACGGGTAAAACTTTGCGTGTTGCGGTGTTCGCTCAAGGCGCAAAAGCTGACGAAGCCAAAGCCGCTGGTGCTGATGTCGTTGGTATGGAAGATTTGGCTGCCATGGTCAAAGCGGGTAACATGCCCTTTGACATCGTGATCGCCGCACCTGATGCCATGCGCATTGTTGGTACCTTGGGTCAGATCCTTGGGCCACGTGGCTTGATGCCTAACCCTAAGGTTGGTACGGTCACTCCAGACGTCGCGACGGCGGTTAAAAATGCCAAAGCTGGTCAGGTGCAGTTCCGTGTTGATAAAGCCGGTATTGTTCACTCGACAATTGGTCGTCGCTCTTTTGACAACGACAAGCTGCAAGGCAACTTGGCTGCATTGGTTGAGGCATTGGTTAAAGCCAAGCCTGCAACCAGCAAGGGCCTGTATTTGAGAAAAGTTGCGGTTTCGAGCACGATGGGTGTTGGCGTTCGCGTCGACTTGCAATCCATCGCAGCGTAATTGCAAATAATTTGAGTGAGTTGAAAGACTCACTCAATGTGGTGGGCTGTCCAGCTAATTAGTTGGGCAGGTCATCCAAGACCGTTGGTGTGCAATGCGTATTCGTGCGCTTAAGTACTTAATCATTTGAAACCAACGCAGATGGCGATCCCGCTGCAGATGGATGAATTTCCTGAACAGTTGGTCGCTGCAATGTAGCGTGTTGATTGGCAATTTGCCATGAAACACAATTTAAGGAGTAGACCTTGAGTCTTAATCGCAGTGAGAAAGAAGCGGTCATCAGTGATGTGACTGGCCTCGCCGAAAAAGCTCAAACGCTCGTGCTGGCGGAATACCGTGGCATCTCGGTCGCTGACATGACTAAATTGCGCTCAACCGCGCGCAGCAACGGCGTTAGCCTGAGTGTGTTGAAAAACACCTTGGCCCGTCGTGCTGTCGCAGGTAGCGGATTTGACGTCGTGTCCGATCAGATGACTGGTCCGCTGATCTATAGCTTTTCTGAAGACGCAGTTGCGGCCGCCCGTGTGGTGGTCGACTTTGCGAAGACCAATGCTAAATTGGTTATTCGTGCAGGTGCGTACGGCGGAAAAGCCTTGGATGTGGACGGCGTAAAGCAATTGGCAAGTATTCCTTCCAAGGAAGTTTTGCTCGCGCAATTGTTGGGCTTGTTGCAATCCCCGATTTCCCGCACCGCACGTGTGCTGGCGGCAATCGCGGAGAAAAAAGGCGCCGGTGTCGAAGAATCACCAGTTGACGCTCCCGCTGAAACAGCTGCGGCTTAATTGCCTGTAGCTTGTAGTAATCAATATTGTTAGGAAATAAAAATGGCATTCGATAAAGACGCATTTTTGACCGCGCTGGACAGCATGACGGTCATGGAACTCAACGACTTGGTGAAAGCCATCGAAGAGAAATTTGGCGTAAGCGCTGCTGCGATGTCCGCTCCAGCCGCTGCCGGTGGCGGTGCCGCTGCTGCTGCCGAAGAGCAGACTGAGTTCAACGTTGTTCTCATTGAGGCTGGTGCAGCTAAGGTTTCCGTCATTAAAGCGGTTCGCGAGATCACCGGTCTGGGCCTCAAAGAAGCCAAGGACTTGGTTGACGGCGCACCTAAGAACGTCAAAGAAGGCGTGTCCAAAGCTGACGCTGAAGCTGCTCAGAAGAAGCTGGTTGAAGCCGGCGCTAAGGCCGACATCAAGTAATCGGCTGAAAAGACGAGGCTGGGCGCTCCAAAAGGGCTCCCAGCCTTCTGTGCTTGTAAGAGCGCACTGATAAGCCCTTGTTGCTGGCGGCTTATCAGTGTCTTCTGCCCCCGACTGTGGAAGATGCCTTGGTTCGGATTGCGCGCAATGCGCAATCGTCCGCCAATGATTGGTAGTGGCCAATCACCAAGGAGTGTTGTTACTTGCGAGTAATCAGCATCACAGTCGCCCAGGACACTCATGGTTCCTTAGTCTTTGCCCGGAGATCTCATGGCTTACTCATACACCGAACGCAAGCGGATTCGTAAAAATTTTGGCAGTCGCGATAGCGTTCTGGAAATTCCCTACCTGTTGCAAATGCAGAAGGATGCCTACACCGCATTTCTTCAGGCTGACGTCGCGCCGAAAAAACGTACCGCAGAAGGCCTTCAGGCTGCTTTTGAAGCTGCCTTTCCCATTGTTTCTCACAACGGTTTTGTTGAGATGAAGTACCTCGAGTACAACCTGGCCAAACCTGGCTTTGATGTACGCGAGTGCCAGACACGTGGACTAACTTTTGCTTCGGCCGTACGCGCTAAAGTGCAATTGATTATTTACGACCGTGAATCATCGACGTCCCAAAATAAGGTTGTCAAAGAAGTCAAAGAGCAAGAGGTCTACATGGGCGAAGTGCCTTTGATGACCGGCAAAGGCTCATTCATTATCAATGGCACTGAACGCGTGATTGTGTCTCAGTTGCATCGTTCTCCCGGTGTGTTCTTTGAGCATGACAAGGGCAAGACTCACAGCTCCGGAAAGTTGCTCTTCTCGGCTCGAATCATCCCATACCGTGGCTCATGGCTCGACTTCGAGTTTGATCCAAAAGATATCTTGTACTTCCGGGTTGACCGGCGCCGCAAGATGCCAGTCACGATTCTCTTGAAGGCCATTGGTCTGAATCACGAGTCGATTCTTGCCAACTTCTTTGTTAACGATAATTTCCGCTTGATGGATAGCGGTGCCCAGATGGAGTTCGTTGCCGAGCGTTTGCGCGGTGAAGTGGCTCGTTTTGACATCACCGACAAGTCCGGCAAAGTCATTGTTGCCAAAGACAAGCGGGTAACCGCCCGTCACACACGCGAGCTGGAACAGTCTGGCACCACTCACATTAGCGTCCCCGAAGACTTCTTGGTTGGTCGCGTGGTGGCTCGCAACATTGTTGACGAGGACACTGGAGAGATTCTCGCTAAGGCCAACGAAGAAGTGACTGAGTTGTTGCTCAAAAAGCTTCGCTTGTCTGGTGTGCAGGATGTTCCTTGCATCTACACTAATGAGCTGGATCAGGGCGCATACATTTCCCAGACCCTGCGCAGTGATGAGACCGTCGACGAGTTCGCGGCCCGTGTTGCTATCTACCGCATGATGCGCCCAGGTGAGCCGCCGACAGAAGATGCAGTCCAAGCCTTGTTCCAGCGCTTGTTCTACAACCCGGACACTTACGATCTGTCTCGCGTCGGCCGCATGAAGTTCAATGCCAAGATGGGGCGCGCTGAGTCGACCGGCCCTATGGTTTTGACCAACGAGGACATTCTGTCTGTTGTGAAGATCTTGGTCGATCTGCGAAATGGTCGCGGCGAAGTAGACGACATTGACCACCTCGGCAACCGCCGTGTACGTTGTGTTGGCGAGTTGGCTGAGAACCAATACCGCACCGGCTTGGCTCGTATTGAAAAGGCAGTTAAAGAACGCCTGGGTCAGGCAGAGCAGGAGCCGCTGATGCCCCATGACTTGATCAACAGCAAGCCCATTTCGGCAGCGTTGAAAGAGTTCTTCGGTGCGTCCCAGTTGTCTCAGTTCATGGACCAGACCAACCCCTTGTCGGAGATCACGCACAAGCGTCGCGTCTCTGCCCTAGGCCCAGGTGGTTTGACCCGTGAGCGGGCAGGCTTTGAGGTTCGTGATGTGCACGTGACCCATTACGGCCGCGTCTGCCCAATTGAGACGCCAGAAGGTCCAAACATTGGATTAATCAACTCACTCGCTTTGTATGCGCGCTTGAATGAGTATGGCTTCATTGAAACGCCATACCGTCGTGTTGTGGACAACAAAGTCACGATGGACATTGACTATTTGTCGGCCATCGAAGAAGGCAAATATGTCATTGCGCAGGCCAATGCCGTGCTGGACAAAGATGGCCGCTTGTCTGGCGAGTTGATTTCCGCGCGTGAAGCTGGTGAGTCCATTCTCGTCAATGCCGAGCGTGTCCAATACATGGACGTGTCACCAGCACAGATTGTTTCTGTGGCTGCCTCGCTGGTTCCATTCCTTGAGCATGATGACGCCAATCGTGCGTTGATGGGCGCCAACATGTCACGTCAAGCCGTGCCAGTGTTGCGTCCTGAGAAGCCCATGGTGGGTACTGGAATTGAGCGTGTTGCTGCGGTTGACTCCGGAACCGTCGTGACCGCTACTCGCGGTGGTGTGGTTGACTATGTCGACGCCAGCCGCGTTGTGATTCGGGTCAACGACGCGGAAGCCCAAGCTGGTGAAGTCGGTGTTGATATTTATAACCTGATCAAATACCAACGTTCAAACCAGAACACCAATATCCATCAGCGCCCGATTGTCAAAAAGGGTGACCTGCTGACAAAAGGCGATGTGATCGCCGACGGCGCTTCCACGGATTTGGGTGAGTTGGCTTTGGGCCAGAACATGTTGATCGGTTTCATGACATGGAACGGCTACAACTTCGAAGACTCGATCTTGATCAGTGAGCGTGTGGTGGCTGAAGATCGCTACACATCCATTCACATTGAGGAACTGGTTGTCATGGCTCGGGATACCAAGCTGGGCTCTGAAGAGATCACCCGCGATATCCCGAACTTGAGCGAGCAGCAACTCAACCGACTGGACGAGTCCGGCATCATCTATGTGGGCGCTGAAGTGCTGCCAGGAGACACCTTGGTCGGAAAGGTGACGCCAAAAGGTGAAACCACTCTGACCCCTGAGGAGAAGTTGTTGCGCGCCATTTTTGGCGAGAAGGCCAGCGACGTCAAGGATACCTCCTTGCGCGTGAGCCAAGGCTCGAAGGGCACCGTGATTGACGTGCAGGTCTTCACTCGTGAAGGCATTGTGCGTGACCGCCGCGCACAGCAGATCATTGATGATGAGCTCAAGCGTTTCCGTCTGGATCTGAACGATCAAATTCGGATCGTTGAGTCTGATGCGTTTGATCGTATCGAGAAGTTGCTGTTGGGCAAGATCGCCAATGGCGGACCGCAAAAACTGGCCAAAGGCACCAAGATCGACAAAGCCTATTTGTCGTCGGTGGAGAAGTTTCATTGGTTTGACGTTCGCCCCGCGGACGACGACACGGCGACACAGCTTGAAAGCATCAAGAACTCGCTGGAGCAGACCCGCCACAGTTTCGACCTCGCGTTTGAAGAAAAGCGCAAGAAGTTGACACAAGGGGATGAATTGCCTGCTGGTGTGTTGAAGATGGTGAAGGTCTATGTGGCCGTCAAGCGCCACCTTCAGCCAGGTGACAAGATGGCCGGTCGCCACGGAAACAAGGGCGTCGTGTCCAAGATTGTTCCTGTTGAAGACATGCCACACATGGCTGACGGTACGCCGTGCGACATTGTGCTAAACCCACTGGGTGTTCCATCACGGATGAACGTCGGCCAGGTGCTTGAAGTTCACCTGGGCTGGGCAGGAAAAGGCATTGGTCAGCGCATTGGCGACATGTTGCAGCAAGAAACCCGCGCTGTTGAAGTGCGTAAGTTCCTCGAAGAAATCTACAACACGACCGGGCGTAAAGAGGCGCTCAATGAGTTTTCCGATACCCAGTTGCTGGAGATGGCCGAGAACCTGAAAGAAGGTATGCCATTTGCGACGCCGGTGTTTGACGGTGCGTCGGAAGCAGAGATTCACGCCATGCTGCAACTGGCCTATCCCGATGAAGCCGTCAAGGAGCGCGGTCTGACTGAGACGCGGACCCAGGCGTATTTGTATGACGGGCGGACCGGTGATCGCTTTGAGCGCCCCACCACGATCGGCTACATGCACTATCTGAAACTGCACCACTTGGTGGATGACAAGATGCACGCTCGCTCCACGGGCCCCTACAGCTTGGTCACTCAGCAGCCGCTGGGTGGTAAGGCACAGTTTGGTGGTCAGAGGTTTGGTGAGATGGAGGTCTGGGCGCTGGAAGCCTATGGCGCGTCTTACACGCTGCAGGAGATGCTCACCGTCAAGTCTGACGACGTGGTGGGACGTACCAAGGTGTACGAGAGCATTGTCAAGGGCGAGCACTCTATCGAGGCCGGCATGCCGGAGTCGTTCAACGTGCTGGTCAAGGAAATTCGCTCACTCGGTATTGATATCGAGTTGGAACGGTCTTGATGTTTGCCAGGGTAAGTCCAGGCTGAGGTTCAGTCGGGCTTACCCACTACAGATTAAATAGGAAATAGCGTCATGAAATCATTACTCGACCTGTTCAAGCAATTTACGCCGGATGAGCACTTTGATGCCATCAAAATTGGCATGGCTTCGCCTGAGAAGATCAGTTCCTGGTCTTTCGGAGAAGTCAAGAAGCCTGAAACCATCAACTACCGCACCTTCAAGCCAGAGCGTGACGGCCTGTTTTGCGCCAAGATTTTTGGACCTATCAAGGACTATGAGTGCTTGTGCGGCAAATACAAGCGCCTGAAGCACCGTGGCGTGATTTGCGAAAAGTGCGGCGTTGAAGTCACTCAGACGAAAGTGCGTCGTGAGCGGATGGGCCACATCGATCTGGCCGCGCCTTGCGCCCACATCTGGTTCCTGAAATCCCTGCCTTCCCGTTTGGGCTTGGTGTTGGACATGACACTGCGTGATATTGAGCGCGTGTTGTACTTTGAAGCCTACGTTGTGACCGACCCTGGCATGACACCGCTGAAGAAGTTCAGCATCATGTCTGAAGATGACTTCGACGCCAAGTTCAAGGAATACGGCGACGAGTTTCAGGCCAAGATGGGCGCTGAAGGCATCAAAGACCTACTGCAGAGCATTGATATCGATGGTTCGATCGAAAAACTGCGTAATGATCCAAGTGGCTCCGAGCTGAAAATCAAGAAGAACACCAAGCGCTTGAAGCTGCTTGAGGCGTTCAAAAAATCAGGTATCAAGCCAGAGTGGATGGTTTTGGAAGTCTTGCCGGTACTCCCGCCAGACCTGCGTCCTTTGGTGCCGCTGGATGGCGGTCGTTTTGCGACCTCCGACTTGAACGATTTGTACCGTCGAGTGATCAACCGCAACAGCCGTTTGCGCCGTTTGCTGGAGTTGAAAGCCCCGGAAATCATTGCTCGCAATGAAAAGCGGATGTTGCAAGAGGCTGTGGACTCCTTGCTGGACAACGGTCGTCGCGGTAAAGCGATGACTGGGGCCAACAAGCGGGCACTCAAATCCTTGGCCGACATGATCAAGGGCAAGAGCGGTCGTTTCCGTCAAAACTTGCTGGGCAAGCGCGTTGACTACTCTGGTCGTTCCGTGATTGTGGTGGGCCCAACGCTCAAGTTGCATCAGTGCGGTTTGCCCAAGCTGATGGCGCTGGAGTTGTTCAAGCCTTTCATCTTCGCTCGTTTGGAGGCGATGGGTATTGCGACCACCATCAAGGCCGCCAAGAAGGAAGTTGAATCCGGTACACCTGTTGTCTGGGACATTCTCGAAGAGGTGATCAAAGAGCACCCCGTGATGTTGAACCGTGCACCTACCCTGCACCGTTTGGGCATTCAGGCGTTCGAGCCCATTCTGATTGAAGGCAAGGCCATTCAGTTGCACCCTCTCGTTTGCGCGGCCTTTAACGCCGACTTCGACGGTGACCAAATGGCTGTTCACGTGCCCTTGTCAGTCGAGGCACAGGTGGAAGCCCGCACTTTGATGCTGGCATCCAACAACGTGCTGTTCCCGTCGAATGGCGAGCCGTCCATCGTTCCGTCGCAAGACGTGGTGCTGGGTCTGTACTACACCACCCGTGACCGCATCAATGGCAAGGGCGAGGGCTTGATCTTTGCGGATACTGGTGAAGTGCAGCGCGCTTTTGACGCGGGTGAGGTCGAGATGGCCGCTCGCATCAATGTGCGGCTGACCGAGTACACCAAAGACAAAGTCACGGGTGAATTGGTTCCTTCGACAAAGATCTGGGAGACCACCGCCGGACGGGCGCTTTTGTCGGAGATCTTGCCAAAAGGCTTGCCATTTGCCAACATCAACAAGGCTCTGAAGAAGAAAGAAATCTCCAAGCTGATCAACGTTTCCTTCCGTAAGTGCGGATTGAAAGAGACGGTTGTGTTTGCCGATAAGTTGATGCAGTACGGATTCCGCGTGGCAACTCGCGCCGGTATTTCAATTTGTATCGAGGACATGCTCGTGCCGACCGAGAAGCCCGGCATCATCAGCCGTGCTGAGGCAGAGGTAAAAGAGATTGCCCAGCAATACACCTCTGGTTTGGTGACCTCTGGTGAGCGCTACAACAAGGTCGTCGATATTTGGGGCAAGGCCGGCGATGAAGTGTCCAAGGTGATGATGGGCCAACTGTCCAAGGAGATCGTTACTGACCGTCACGGCGCCCAAGTTCAGCAGGAATCCTTCAACTCCATCTACATGATGGCCGACTCCGGTGCTCGTGGTTCACCTGCCCAGATTCGTCAGGTGGCCGGTATGCGTGGTCTGATGGCCAAGCCGGATGGCTCCATCATTGAAACGCCGATCACCGCGAACTTTCGTGAAGGTCTTAACGTGTTGGAGTACTTCATCTCCACTCACGGTGCTCGTAAAGGCTTGGCTGATACCGCGTTGAAGACGGCGAACTCAGGTTACCTGACGCGTCGTTTGGTCGACGTCACACAGGATCTGGTTGTGACTGAGCAGGATTGCGGTACACACGCTGGTTACCTGATGCGTGCCATTGTTGAAGGCGGTGAAGTCATTGAGTCACTTCGCGACCGCATTTTGGGTCGCACGGCTGCAGAAGATATTTTGCATCCAGAGAATCGCGCCGTTTTGGCCCCGGCTGGCTCGATGCTGGACGAGGACCTGATTGATGAACTCGAAGCCGCTGGTGCGGACGAGGTCAAGGTGCGTACAGCGCTAACCTGCGAAACACGGTTTGGCATTTGCGCCCGTTGCTATGGCCGTGATTTGGGCCGCGGTGGCTTGGTTAACGGTGGTGAAGCAGTTGGCGTGATCGCCGCTCAATCGATTGGTGAGCCAGGTACCCAGTTGACGATGCGAACCTTCCACATTGGTGGTGCTGCGTCACGTGCTGCCATCGCATCCAGCGTGGAAGCCAAGTCCAACGGAAACATTGGTTTCAACGCCACCATGCGTTATGTGACCAACGGCAAGAAGGAATTGGTTGTGATTTCCCGCTCCGGTGAAATCGTGATCCATGACGAACATGGTCGTGAGCGTGAACGTCACAAGGTGCCTTACGGCGCAGTATTGACGGTCAAGGCTGATCAAACCGTCAAGGCCGGTACGATCTTGGCCAACTGGGATCCGTTGACCCGTCCGATCATCACCGAATTTGCGGGTAAAGCGCAGTTCGAAAATGTGGAAGAAGGGCTGACTGTCGCCAAGCAGGTTGATGATGTGACTGGACTGTCTACCTTGGTGGTGATTGACCCCAAGCGTCGCGGTTCTGCCAAAGTGATTCGTCCGCAGGTCAAATTGATCGACGCCTCTGGCAACGAAGTCAAGATTCCTGGTACAGACCACTCAGTGACGATTGGCTTCCCAATTGGCGCGCTGGTTCAGGTGCGTGATGGTCAGGACGTTAACCCAGGTGAGGTTTTGGCCCGTATCCCGATCGAAGGTCAGAAAACACGAGACATTACCGGTGGTTTGCCCCGTGTTGCCGAGTTGTTTGAGGCTCGTTCACCAAAAGACAAAGGTGTCCTGGCTGAAATGACCGGTACGGTGTCCTTCGGTAAGGAAACCAAAGGCAAGATTCGCTTGCAAATCACGGACCCTGAGGGCGCGGTTTGGGAGGACTTGGTTCCGAAAGAGAAGAACATTCTGGTTCACGAAGGCCAAGTGGTCAACAAGGGCGAGAGTGTCGTGGACGGCCCGGCCGATCCACAAGACATCTTGCGCTTGCTCGGCTCGGAAGAGTTGGCTCGCTACATCGTGGACGAAGTTCAGGACGTGTACCGTTTGCAAGGCGTGAAGATCAACGACAAGCACATCGAAGTGATTGTTCGTCAGATGTTGCGCCGTGTGGTGGTCGAGGCTGCAGGCGATTCGACCTACATCAACGGTGAGCAGGTTGAGCGCTCTGAAATGCTGAACACCAACGACGCGTTGCGCGCCGAAGGCAAGATTCCGGCCGTCTTCACCAACTTGTTGCTTGGTATTACCAAGGCATCGCTGTCCACAGACAGCTT
The DNA here is from genome assembly GCF_017948265.1 of Rhodoferax sp. PAMC 29310. Classification (NCBI taxonomy): domain Bacteria; kingdom Pseudomonadati; phylum Pseudomonadota; class Betaproteobacteria; order Burkholderiales; family Comamonadaceae; genus Rhodoferax; species Rhodoferax sp. PAMC 29310. The sequence continues at coordinate 3,790,990 of NZ_CP072852.1, forward strand.
CATCAGCGCCGCGTCCTTCCAGGAAACGACTCGTGTGTTGACCGAAGCGGCCATCATGGGCAAGCGCGACGAATTGCGTGGCTTGAAGGAAAACGTGATTGTGGGTCGTCTGATTCCCGCAGGCACGGGTATGGCCTACCACGAGGCTCGCAAGATTCGCGAGAACATGGACGATGCCGAGCGCCGTGCCATTGCTGAAGCCGAGGCAGCAGAGTTGGCCGGTGATGCAGAAGTGACAGAGTCAAGCGAAGACACCGCCAGCGAGTAAAACGCAACTGCTATCTGAAAAGTAGCGCCCCAAGACCCTTTTTCGGGGGCTTGGGGCGTTTTTACTGGTTGCGTTCAATAAGTGAAATAGAAGGATTCATGGATCAAAGCGAAACTAAAGTCCCCTTGTGGCGACAGCTCCAGGCTGTCGCTGGAGTGATTCAGTCCATTCGGGCTGGGGTATCGGGCACCGTCGCTATCGACCGGGTTCCCGTGGAACTGCGGCCTGGTGTTCAATCACTCAGCTTTCATGTGCTGAGGGCCTTGGGTCGCGCCCAGGCGCTGCGCCAGTTGTTGGCCAGTCGCACGCCGTCGCCCGCTGCCGACGCGCTGTTGTGCACGGCGTTGGCATTGGCGTGGTCAGAGGCGGATGCCCCCTATGAGGCGTTTACGCTGGTCAATCAGACTGTTGAGGCCGCCAAGCGTACTGCCGCCACCAAGGCACAAGCGAGCTTTGTCAATGGTTGTTTGCGAAGGTTTTTGCGGGAGCGTGATGAACTGGTTGCGCAAACCGATTCAGACCCTGTAGCGGTCTGGAACCATCCCCAGTGGTGGATTGATCGATTGATAAAGGAGCAGCCTGATGAATGGCAGGCCATCCTTACAGCCAACAACCAACAGGCTTCAATGACCCTGCGGGTCAATCGCCGGCAATCAACGCCTTCTGACTACTTGGGAGTACTGAGGTTGGCAGGGTTCAATGGCGTCGAGTCTGGCGAGAGTGGGGTCACGCTGGCTCAAGCTAAACCGGTTCACCTGCTACCCAACTTTGCCACTGGCATGGTGTCTGTCCAGGACAGCGCTGCCCAAATGGCCGCCCCTTTGCTGCTGAGTGGACTGACGCCCGCAGGCGATGAGCTGAAAGTATTGGACGCCTGCGCGGCGCCTGGCGGAAAGACAGCCCATTTACTTGAATATGCGGATTGCGAAGTGACCGCGCTGGACGTCGACGCGGCTCGGTGTGAGCGCATCCATCAGACGTTGGCGCGTTTGAACCTTCCTGCGAAAGTTCGGGTGTCCGATGCAGGCAACCCTGATGAGTGGTGGGACAACCAGTTGTTCGATGGAATTTTGCTAGACGCCCCTTGCTCGGCCTCCGGTATCGTCCGCCGTCATCCCGATGTACGCTGGCTGCGCCGCGAGACTGATATCGCACAACTGGCGAAAATCCAAGCGCGCCTGTTAAAGACACTTTGGGCATTGCTTAGGCCGGGCGGGCGGTTGTTGTATTGCACCTGCTCTGTGTTTCAAGCTGAGGGCGGCGCGCAGATCAAAACGTTTCTTGCACACAACAATGACGCGATGTTGATGCCGTCACCGGGGCATTTGCTGCCACAGCACCGCAGAATCGAGGATCATGTTGAGAATAATGGACTGAGTGATCAGGATGGTTTTTACTACGCACTGCTTGAGAAGCGCGAAAATTAGATTGGCACGACTGCTGCTTGGCTTGTGTCTTGTCGCAGGCGTGGTCGCTCCGTCGGTGGCGCAAACGTCAGTGCCAGAGGTCACACAATTGCGCGTGGAGCGTGTCGACGACGCCCTGGTGCTATCCGCTCGCCTCCGGTTTGAGTTGACCGACGCCGTCGAGGATGCACTGCTCAAGGGGGTTGCCATGATCTTTGTTGTTGAGGCCGATATCTCGCGTGAGCGTTGGTATTGGTCCAGCAAAAGAATCAGTACCGTTGAACGCCACATGCGGCTCATTTATCAACCGCTGACAAGGCGCTGGCGCCTCTCGGTGACGTCTGGATTGATGACCACTGGCGGGTTGACCATGGCCTTGAATCAAAACTTTGATTCGTTGCAGGAGGCCCTGTCCTCCATTCAGCGACTTTCTCGATGGAAGATCGTGGATGTCACTGCGCTGGACTCAGACCAGCGCTACCAACTTGATTTCCGTTTTCGACTTGATGCGGCCCAGCTTCCTCGGCCCCTGCAAATCAATGCGTTCGGACAGTCTGATTGGGATATAGCCGTGGCCGTCAATCAACCCCTGATTTGGGAGAGCGGCAAGTGAGTCCTTCCCGAGGTCTTGAAGGAGACGCGCCGCGCTTCTCTTTGCGTAATCTTCGCTCCCTTCGTTGGGCGGTTGGCGTCGGCTTGTCGACCATGGCCGCCATCGGCTTGGTTTTGTTGTTTCTCTTGACACAAGCGACGACCAATCGAGAGATGTATGAGCGCAATTACGCTCGTTTATTTGGACTCAATATGGTGGTCGCCAGCTTCTTGCTGCTGGTCATCGGATGGATCATTTATCGTCTGTTCAAGCGCCTTCGACAAGGCAAGTTTGGAAGCCGCTTGCTTGTCAAGTTGGCAGCCATTTTTGCACTGGCCGGTTTTGCGCCCGGCGCTTTGATATACGTTGTTTCTTATCAATTCGTTTCCCGCTCAATCGAGACCTGGTTTGATGTCAAGGTGGAAGGCGCGTTGAATGCTGGAATCAACCTCGGACGTGTCACCTTGGAGGCGCTGTCCAACGACCTGAGTAGCAAAGCCCGCGCAGCGTCGGCTCAGTTGGTCGACACCCCGGATGTCAGCGCGGCAATCCCACTTGAGCGAGCCCGTGAGCAGGTAGGGGCCAACGACATGATTCTTTGGAGTGCCTCGGGGCGGCTCATCGCGGCGGCAGGCCAGTCCCGCTATGCATTGAATCCTGATCGTCCCAGTGCACAGCAACTTCGCAATGTCCGGTCGCAGCGAATCATCACCTGGATCGATGGATTGGATGAAGATGTTGCGCCCGTAGCGGGCGCGCAGGCCAGTATTAAAGCCTTGATTCTGGTGTCAAGCACCAGCCTGGGGCTGACTGGTGGCACGCGGTATCTTCAGGTTTCTCAGGTGCTCCCAGAGAGTTTTGTCACCAATGCATTGGCCGTGTCGCAAGCCAATCGTGAATACCAGGAGCGCGCGTTGGCACGGGACGGTTTGCGCCGTATGTACATCGGAACCTTGACTCTCAGCCTGTTCTTGGCCGTTTTTGGCGCCGTCGTGCTGGCCGTTATTCTCGGCAGCCAAATCGCCCGACCACTGCTGCTGCTGGCCGACGGAGTGAGCAAAGTGGCTGCGGGTGATTTGACGCCAAAATTATCGTTGCCAGGGCGGGATGAATTGGACGGTTTAACGCGATCGTTTGCAGATATGACTCAGCAGCTTTCAGATGCGCGCCAAGCAGTGCAAGTCAGTATGAGGCAAGTGAATGAGTCCCGCGCCAATGTACAAACCATTTTGGACAATTTGACCGCGGGGGTGATGGTGCTGGACTCTGAGGGCGTCATACTTTCTTCCAACCCCGGTGCAACCCGTATTCTGAGAGTCCCCCTTGCCGTTCATGAAGGGCACAATTTGGCTCACATTGAGTCACTGGAGTCTTTTGGCGCAAGCGTTCAATCTCAGTTTGACTCCTTTCTTGGCGCGCGAAATCAGCATCAACTCGACCATTGGCAGCAATCGTTTGAGCTCGGCAATTCAGCTGCCGAATTGACCGGTAGGCAGGCTGATGGTGCCATCATCCTGGTAGCCCGTGGCGCCGAGTTGCCGGAAGACAAGCGGCTTCTCGTGTTTGATGACATCTCCGAAATTGTCTCGGCCCAGCGGGCTCAGGCCTGGGGTGAGGTGGCCAGGAGGTTGGCCCATGAAATCAAGAATCCGCTGACTCCAATTCAATTATCCGCGGAGCGGCTGGAAATGAAGTTGTCCGGCAAAGTGCCCCCGCACGAGCAAGCCATTCTCACCAAATCCGTCAAAACCATCGTCGACCAAGTTGATGCAATGAAGCGCTTGGTCAACGAATTCAGAGACTATGCGCGCCTCCCGGCTGCGGAACTGAAGCCATTTGACCTCAATCAACTGATCTCAGAAATATTGCTGCTGTATGCCGCGGACACCCCTCAGGTGGCGGTGACTGCTGCACTGGATCCACTGGCTCCGTTGATCATTGGTGATGTTCAGCAGATACGTCAGGTGCTGCACAATCTGCTTCAGAACGCGCAAGATGCAACAGAGTCGGCAGCGCATGGCGACGCCAATCAGGGCGTCATCATCAAGACTCAGTGGCTGGAAGACGTTGGCGCCGTGAGGTTGAGCGTGCTCGACAGCGGTGCTGGCTTTCCTGAACACATTCTCAAACGCGCCTTTGAACCCTATGTCACGACCAAAGTGAAGGGAACGGGTTTGGGCCTGGCCGTCGTCAAGAAGATTGCGGATGATCACCGTGCGCGCATTGACATCGCCAACCGTGTGGAGGGTGGCCGGGTGGTGGGCGCGCAAGTGTCGTTATCATTCCCCACTGAGCAGGCCACCGCGACCAGGTTGGCTGCGAACAATATCAGGGGCGAGTGAACACATGGCAAACATTCTGGTAGTCGATGACGAACTGGGTATCCGCGATCTGTTGTGGGAAATTCTGAACGACGAAGGCCACACTGTGGAGGTCGCAGAGAACGCGGCACAGGCGCGGGCCGCGCGACTGCGTGACCGTCCAGATCTGGTTTTGCTTGACATCTGGATGCCAGACACCGATGGCGTCACACTTCTCAAGGAATGGTCCACCGCAGGAACACTCAACATGCCCGTCATCATGATGAGTGGACATGCCACGATTGACACAGCGGTTGAGGCCACGCGTATTGGTGCCATCGCGTTTCTCGAAAAACCAATCACCATGCAGAAGCTGCTGAAGGCTGTTGAGCAAGGGTTGGCGCGAAATGTGCCACGCAAGGTGCCTGATGTCATCGTGCCGCAAATGGTGTTGAAAGAAAGCGAAGTCGTGGCGTTGGTGGCACAAGCCAACGCAGAAGTGGTCGAGCAGGGCCTTCAGTCCTCGCAGAACTTCATGCTCGACAAGCCGCTCCGCGAGTCGCGTGATGAGTTTGAGAAAGCCTATTTCGAGTACCACCTTGCGAAAGAAAACGGGTCGATGACCAGGGTGGCTGAGAAGACCGGACTTGAGCGTACCCATCTGTACCGCAAGTTGAAGCAATTAGGCGTTGATTTGTCGCGTGGAAAACGGCAATCTGCTTGATCGAGCCGGAAAACGCCCAAAAGATACTGCTATAATTTATCTCTAAGGCCCGGTAGCTCAGTCGGTAGAGCAGAGGATTGAAAATCCTTGTGTCGGTGGTTCGATTCCGCCCCAGGCCACCAAATTAAAGCTCGTCCTCGTGGCGAGCTTTAAGTTAATCAACCTAGTTGGTTAATATGCGGGAATAGCTCAGTTGGTAGAGCGATACCTTGCCAAGGTATAGGTCGAGAGTTCGAGCCTCTTTTCCCGCTCCAGTTTTTCGATGCAAAAAGCCCATCCCAGTGATGGGCTTTTTGCTTTCTACGTGGTCATCACTGGCTTTTCTGACGCGAAAATGTCGCCCCCTCGTGCGGCTGCACGAGCGGCTTTGCCCTCAGGCGCGGGCGGGCCGGCTAATGCCCCGACAATCCTCTTCTATGTGCAAAGGCGAGAGGCCTGAATGACTATTCTGAATACGCGATGGATGCGCCGGCTGCTTTGGGTAGCCGCGGTGTTGTTTATCTATGCTGCCGCAGGGTTTGGCTTGCTGCCCTATTTGATTCAGAGCCAGGCGCCTAAATTTGGGTTGAGCGAGTTGGACCGCCGGGTGAGTATTGAAAGTGTTCACTTCAATCCTTTCACTTTGCGCCTGGACGTGCGAGGTCTGCAGCTAAGCGAGGCGGATGACGCACCGCTTCTAGGCTTGAAGGCATTGGTCGTTGATTTGCAGTGGGCCTCTCTAATACGAAGGGCATGGTCGTTTGCCGAGATCCGTGTTGAAGAGCCCACGGTGCAACTTTCTATTTCGCCAGACGGTGCGTTCAATGTCGCCGACTTATTGGCCACCATTGACCGCAAATCGACCAAAGATGAATCGAGCAATGGTCTACCCCGCCTGGTGGTTGAGCGCTTCGTTTTACGGCAAGGCATCGTGGATGTGTCTGACCGGCAGGCAGGTTATGCCAACACCCTCTCACCCATCAATTTTGAGTTAAGTGATTTCAGCACCTTGCCTGGCCAAACCGGCCGATACCGCCTGAACGCGGCGTCATTGTTGGGTGGTAAATTGAGTTGGACTGGCCAGGTCAGCCTGAGCCCGATGCAGGCTCGAGGTGAGTTGACGCTTGAGGATGCAAGCTTGACTGAGCTGGCCGCCTATCTGAAGCCCTACACAACAGCGAATCTATCGAGTGGGCGATTGAGCGTGACCGTGCCTTACCACCTTGCTTACGAGGGCGGGCGCCTGGAGGCCAATTTGACAGGCGCCAGCTTGCGCTTGCGTGATTTGACCTTGGCGTCTGGCGAGGGGCGTGAGCCCATGGTGAATTTAAAGGATGTGGCGCTGGACGAAATCAACGCCAATTTGGTCACGCGCGCGGTCAACGTGGGGTCGTTTCGGATTGACGGCGGGGTGCTGGCATTGACTCGCCAAGCAAATGGAGAACTGGATTGGACGCAGTTGAGCGTGCCGAACCAATCGGCGAAGGGCGCGCCCGCGCAAGTGGGCGCCCCAACGACGTGGGCGTTCCAGGTCGGTGCAATGGGCATCGACAAAGTTGCCCTTCGCGTAGCGGATCAAACGGTGACGCCGCCACTGCGGCTTGGCGTCGATAACGCGCAGCTGAGTCTGAGCCTCGCGGCCGAGCAAACTGACAAAGCATTGAATTTTTCCGTCAAGGACGCGGGCTTGACGCTGGGCAACTTGACTCTCGCCAGTGGCACCCAGACGCCGCTCAAGATTGAGCAACTCGGCTTTAACGAGGGGTCCATGAACCTGGGGGAAACGCAAGTCACCCTCGGACAGGTCTTTGCAAAGGGTGCCCAATGGCAGTTGCAGCGCAATGCGGCAGGTGAACTCACGCTGATGCGAATGCTGCCTGCGTTGACGGCGGAGAAAAAAAGCGGGCCTGACTCAAACGCTGCCAAGGGCCCGGCATGGCAGGTGTTGGCAAAGCGAGTCCAGCTTGAGCAATGGGCTGCGTCCATTGAGGATCAGGCCACTGGCATCAAGGTCAACGTCCAGGACTTGGCGCTGCAACTGGACGGCGCCAGCAGCGAGCTCACGCAACCCGTTCAGTTCAAGACCAGTCTGAATGTGAGAGAGGGCGGCCAATTTGCGGCGCAGGGCCGCGTGGTACCGGCCAGCGGGTTGGTCGACGCCAAGGTACAGGTCAAGCAACTGGCGTTGGCTCCCTTGCAACCTTTGCTCAGCCAGTACGTGAAGCTGACGATTGCCGGGGGCCAGGTGTCGGCACAGGGGCAGCTCATCACCGGTACTGGGCAAGCCAATAGTCCCGCTCTGCGCTATGCGGGCGGGGTGTCCATTTCGGACTTGGCGCTGGAAGAAGCGGGGGGCATTCCGTTTGCCGCTTGGACGCGCGTGGAGGCGGCCAATATGGTGGCCCGAGTGGGGCCGAATGGCCTGGATATCCCCGATTTGTTGGTGTTGGAGCCCAATGCGAAACTGATCATTGAGAACGACCGCAGCTTGAACGCTGCACGGTTACTGGTCAAGCCCGAATCCATCAGTGACGCGCCCGCGGCGACCCCGGTCAATGGGCCGTCAGAGGCAGATCCTTTTCCCGTGCGAATCCAGCTCGTGCGCCTGAAAAACGCCACGGTTGATTTCGCGGATCTCAGCCTGAGGCCACAGTTTGGCGCCAAAGTGGTGGAGTTGAATGGGGTCGTCAGCGGACTGTCCTCCGATCGCCAATCGCGCAGTGAGATTGAGCTTGACGGTCGGGTTGATGAGTTTGGCCTGGCGCGCGTACGCGGTGAGTTGAACCCCTTTGCCCCGCAGGACAACACCAATGTCAGCGTGGTGTTCAAGAACGTGGACATTGTGTCCGCGTCACCTTACACCATGAAGTTTGCTGGCTACAAAGTGGCCGAGGGCAAGATTTCGCTCGACCTTCAATACAAAATTCGCAACGGCAAGATGGACGGAAGCAACCAAATTGTGCTGGACAAACTGAAGCTGGGCGAAAAAGTCGACAGCCCGGATGCGCTCAACCTGCCTCTGGAATTGGCCATTGCCCTGCTCAAGGACAACGATGGTCGCATTGACTTGGCTTTGCCAGTATCAGGTGACATGAATGACCCGCAGTTCAGTTATGGCGCGGTGGTGTGGAAGGCCATCGGCAATGTGCTGACCAAAATTGTCACCGCGCCGTTCAGGGCGTTGGGCAACTTGCTGGGGATGGGAGGCGAGCAACTAGACGGCATTGGATTTGATCCGGCCAGCAGCGTCTTGCTGCCGCCTGAGCAAGAGAAGGTGCTGCAGTTGGCCTCGATGCTTGGCAAACGTGCCCAACTGAAGCTCACCGTGCCTAGCGCCTACAGCGCTTTGGCCGACAGCGCTGCGCTGAAGACCCTGGCCCTGCGGGCCGAGATCGCCCGCCGGACGGGGGAGGCCGTTGCTGCCGGTGATGCCCCTGGGCCCCTGAGTTTGGGGGACCCCACGGTGCAAAAAGCGATGCGCGCCCTGTATGCCGAGCGGCTGGGTGGCGCGGCGCTGGATCAGCAAAAACGGGCTGCTGAAACCGCCGAAGCCGCCAGTACGACGGCCGCAGCACCTGGCGCCGCGCCCGCGAAGTTGCCACTTGCTCAAGGTGTTCTCAAAGGACTGCAGGGTGAGCCCAAGGTGGTGGATGCGACCAACTTCTACCGCAGCTTGTTGAGCGGGCTGGAGCAAAGTCAGCCGCTCGCAGCTGACGCATTGCCCCAGCTTGGTGCGCGGCGAGCCGCCGTGGTACTGGCCGCTATGGGGCGTTCGGGTGTTGCCAGCGACCGAGTGGTGGTGACCCCGCCTGAGGCAGTGGACAGTCCGCTGGACAAAACGGTGATGTTGAAACTCGGTTTGGGGGTGAAGTGAGGTCGCTTGATTGGCCGGTTCAGCCCCAGATGAACACCCAAAGGCGACCGTGATGACTGATTTGCAACTCCGCCAGGTGAATGAAAACGTGTACGCCGTGATGACGGCGAACGGCGATCATGTGGGTAATCTGAAGCGAATTGGAGCCATCTGGAAATTCAAGGCCATCGGTTACGAGGCCAGTGGTGAAGTCATCCCCGGCGGCGGACCGTTGACGGACCGCCACAACCTGGCGCTGAACGCCCCGTCGGCCGAAGCGCTCAATGCGGCGATGACGGCCGCCACGAAGCCGTTGTAGCTCTGGCTGCGCCGGGCAGTAGCGCTGTCGGGGCCTTCTACCAGTCGATCAGGCTGAGGCCCACGCTCAGTACCGTGCGGCGGCGGTTGTAGTCCACCAGCGAGTCGCCGTAGCCGGTGAATACTTGTGTGTGAAAGCGCAAACCGCTGCGCCCGCCGGCCACGCCGGTGTCGCTTAGGTCTCTGAGCCACTCCAGCTTCAACGAGCCATTGGTGTTGGCTCGCAGCGAATGCCGCACCGTAGCGCCGAGGGTGTTTTTACGGTCAACATTCCAGAATCCCGCAATTTCCGCGCGTCCGACATAGTCACTGATGTCCGGGTTGTCGTCGTTGCCTTCAGCCTCTGGCAGGCGATTCCATAACTCGGCCTTCACGACAAAGTCTTTTCCTTTTTCCATGCCTGCTGACAGGATGGTGCGGTTCCAGCTGCGCGACAGGGGCTCCGACTGCCCGTTGGACTGGTGAACGAGAGTGACGCCGCCATAGCGCAGGCGCCAGCCGCCAGGAAATTCTGTATCCAGCGGGTAGATGTATGTGATTTCTGGCGAGTGGTCGGTGGTGCGAAACGGGCGTGAGATGTCGCCATTGAACAGCTGCCAGTTCGATTGCTGGGTATAGCCAAACCACAGCGAGTCGCGCAGCGAAGGCTGTAATTGGGTCAACAAGCCCTGCGCGATCTTCGTGCGCACCGACAACTGAATGCGTGCCTCGTTCGTGCTGTAGGCCACTGGCGAGGTCGCCGTGTGGTTGGCCGCCGGAGAGCTCGGCTGGGTGTTGACGCTGTCCGAACCAATCCAGGACAGCGAAATGGGTTTGTAGCCGCGAATGCTGAAGGTGCCGCAGTCGGTGCCGGGCTCCAGTTCCCAAAAGCGCGACAACTCAGAAAACCGGGCGTTGCGGCAATCGTGGGAGGCTGGCGCTTCCATGGTGATGACCACCGGCGCGGGGCGCACCACGGCTGCCTCCACAGGGGCGGGTGAGGGCGCGGGTGCCTTTTGTTGATTCGCCCAGTTGTCAAAGCAGCTCAGTCGCGCCGAATGATCGGCCGTCATCGCAACACACCGCTGCAACGCGGAGTCTTGGGGGCTGTTGGGCGTGCTTTGTGCCTGGGCAGCGGTGGCGGCCAGGCCCGCGCCTAAGGCCGCGCTCAGGCTTACTGCCAGCCGGGCGCTTTGCGCAAGACGAATGCAGTGTTTGTGTTGTCGAGTGCGTTGTTCCATGATCCTCTGATTTCCTTGCCACATGAGTCGGGTACCACCGTTCCCAGCCAAGTGGCGGAGATGCGTTGACCGTCGATTGATTCTTCGAGCGAAAACTCGCCTTCGTCCACGTCGCCCGCGGCCACGACCGTTGTGTTGCCCCGGGTGACGCGACCACGCACGCTGCCCGCGTTGTCTGGGTGTCGCTCAAACTGAAGCGTCGCCACTTGGGCCTGGCCCTCCAGTTCAGCGTGCCACAAACCGTACAAGTGGACGGCGGCGACGTCCGTGGGGGTCGGGCAGGTGGCGGCACCGGATTTTATGTCATTTTGGCCAAATACTCCCGTGGATAGGGCGTAGAGTGCTATAAAAAACAGTGCAAAAAAGCGTTTCATGGCGGTGTTAAGGCTTGCGGGCTTGGGCCGTGGCGGTGTCTTTGGCTTTTTGGGCGAACTCGGCACGCAAGGCGCGCAGTTTGGCGCGCGGGTCTTCCTTGACGGTGTTCTGGTCCAGACCCATCTCGGCGATGAAGCGGCTGGGCTGGGCAGCCACCATCTCCCTGCCTTTTTTACGCTTGCGCGTCCAACTCACCGCCAGGCTGCGCTGTGCGCGGGTGATACCCACATACATCAGGCGGCGCTCTTCCTGCATGTGGGCGGCCGTGGCCTCATTGGCCTGCTCATGGGAGCGCTGTGAGCCCCCCAGCGAGGCCGCGTCGGTGTCGGCACTGTCGCGCATCTTGAAGGGCAACATACCTTCAGTCACCCCCACCAGCATCACATGCGGCCACTCTAGCCCTTTGGATGCGTGCAACGTGGATAAAGTGACCACGTCCTGGTCTTTTTCTCGTTCGCTGATGGTAGACAACAGCGACACGGTTTGGGCCACCTCCAGCAGCGACTTGATCTCTTTGCTGGTGCTGACGCCCGCCGTGTCATCAATTTGCCCGCCGCAGCGCCCCGACATCCAGTCGCAAAAATCCAGCACATTGGTCCAGCGCGCATGGGCGAATTTTTCGTTGTCTTCGCCGTCGTACAAATACTTCTCGTAGCCAATTTCCTTGAGCCACTCCAGCAGGAAGGCCAGTGCATCTTCTGCGCCCAGTGTGCGTTTGGCGCGAAATTCCAAATCGTTCACATAACGCCCAAACTCATGCAGACTGCCCACTGCCTTGGCGCTGATCATGCTGCCCAGCGACGAGGAGAACAGCGACTCGAACATGCTGAGCTTGTACTGCTTGGAGAACTCTCCCAGCTGCGCCAGGGTCTGGTGGCCAATGCCGCGTTTTGGGGTGGTGACTGCGCGCAAAAACGCTGGGTCGTCGTTGTTGTTGATCCACAGCCGAAACCAGCCGCACAAGTCCTTGATCTCGGCCTTGTCAAAAAAACTGGTGCCGCCCGACACCTTGTAGGGCACCTGGGCCTTGCGCAGCGCCTTCTCAAAGGTCTTGGCCTGGTGGTTGGCCCGGTACAGGATGGCAAAGTGCCGATATTCCTGGTATTGGGGCCCGGGGTGCGGAATGCCGCTGGCGCGCAGGCTCTGGATGCGGGCCACGGTGCGTTCTGCCTCATGCTCCTCGCTGTCCGCGTCAATCACACGCACTGGCTCGCCTTCGCCCAGTTCACTGAACAATGTCTTGGGAAACAGCTTGGGGTTGGGGCCAATCACATTGTTGGCGGCCCGCAAAATGGCCGAGGTGGAGCGGTAGTTCTGCTCCAGCTTGATAACCTTGAGCCCCGGAAAGTCCACCGGCAGGCGGCGCAAATTGTCCAGGGTGGCGCCGCGCCAGCCGTAAATCGACTGGTCGTCGTCCCCCACCGCCGTGAAGCTGGCGTGGTCAGTCGGCTTGCCTCCCACCAGCAGCTTGAGGACCTCGTACTGGGTGGCGTTGGTGTCCTGGTACTCGTCCACCAGCACGTGACCCATGAGCCCTTGCCACTTCTGCCTGACCTGCTCATGATTTTTTAGCAACGCCAATGGCAGGGTGATCAGGTCGTCAAAGTCCACACTTTGGTAGGCGCTCAGGCGCTCTTCATACTGGGCCATCACGCGCGCAATGATGCGTTCGTTGTCGTTTTTGGCCTGCAGCGCGGCTTGCACGGCGTTGAGCCCCTGGCCCTTCCAGCCACTGATGACCCATTGCCAGGAACGCGCTGTGGCCAGGTCCACCGTGCCACCCGCATCTTTCAAAATGTTGGCGATGTCGTCCGTGTCCAGAATGGAGAACTGGGCCTTTAACCCCAGCACTTCGCCGTCTTCACGCAGCATGCGAACGCCGAGTGCGTGAAAGGTGCTGATCGTCACGTCCTTGGCGGCACGCCCAATCAGGCTCTTGGCGCGCTCGCGCATTTCCGCCGCGGCCTTGTTGGTGAAGGTGATGGCGGCAATGCGTTTGGCCGGCAACCCCGCCTCAATCAAACGCCCGATTTTGTGGGTGATCACCCGCGTCTTGCCTGAGCCGGCACCAGCCAGCACCAGGCACGGGCCAAACATGTAGTTAACGGCGTCTTGTTGGGCCAGATTCAGGCCATCGGTGTATTTGGAGGACATTCAGAGACTTGGGACAGAGCCCGGGATCATACCGGCGGCGTGTCAACCCTGATCCGCGTTGACAATAGCGGCCATGCTGCAAGTTCTGATCATCACCTTCCCGTTTTTCGCCCTGGTCTTGTGTGGTTACCTTGCGGCGCGCCAACGCTTGCTGCCGCTGGATGCCATTCCAGGGCTGAACATGTTTGTGCTGTACTTTGCGCTGCCCTGCATGTTGTACCGGTTTGGCGCCACCACCCCGATCGCCCAACTGCTGGATTTCAATGTCTTTGCAATCTGGCTCCTGTGCGCCATTGTCATGGTTGGGTTTGCTGTGGCCATCAGCCTGAATCAGCGCATTGGCTGGAATGACGCCTCGTTTGGAGCACTGGTTGCCGCCTTCCCCAACACCGGTTTCATGGGTGTTCCCCTGCTCGTGGCCTTGCTCGGGGCGCAAGCCGCCGGCCCCATCATCGTGACCATTTTGGTGGACATGGTGGTGACCACCTCGCTGTGTATTGCCCTGTCTCGACTGGACGGCGCTGACACCCATGGGGCCAGCAAGGCCGTCAAAAAAGCCTTGCGGGGCGTGGTGGCCAACCCAATGCCTTGGGCCATTTTGCTGGGGGCTGTGGCGTCCGCCACGAGTCTGACGCTGCCCGGCCCCGTGGACAAGACGGTGGGTCTGTTGGCCGATGCGGCTTCTCCCGTGGCGCTGTTCACCATTGGCGCGGTGCTGGCTCGCTCTCAAATCATGGCGGCCGTCAGTCGTCATCCCCCGATCCCCCTTGGGGATTACCTGCCCATGGCCGCGCTCAAGCTGTTTCTGCACCCGGTGCTGGTCTTGCTGGTAGGTGCGGGTGCGCTGCAGTTGGGGCTGTCGCTGGACCGCTTCACTTTGACCGTGCTGGTGCTGGTGGCCGCCTTGCCCAGTGCCAGCAATGTGTCCTTGCTGGCCGAGCGTTTTGGGGCCGACAACGGGCGCATTGCCCGCATCATCCTGGTGTCAACTGCTGCCGCCTTCGTGACCTTCTCCATGGCGGTGAGTTGGCTCACCTGAGGGCCGAAGCGTCAGCCGAATGGCGCGGGCGCCGCGCCAATTCACCACCGTCATCGCCACCTCCACTTCAAATTGGCCATGGTCGGCCGAGTGGGCCGTCAGTCGCTGCCACATCTTGCCCAAGGCGTGAAAAGTGGCATAGGCCAGGTTGTAGCCGGGCGTGGTTCGTCCCAACGGCAGCGGAGTAATCAGGGCCGAGGCGGTGTGGCCGGCCAGGTTTTCAGGGCGCATGCCCAGCATCCGGGCAGCGGCCAGCATCCGGGCAGCGGCCAGCGTGCCGCTGAGAATGTGCCCGTACAAATCCAACGTCAGCACGGCTGGCCCGTCATTCGCCTCTTGCTGATTGGCCGCGCGTTTGGCCTGCCGGCGGTTGCGCAGGCCGTAACGGGGCGACGGCATTGAAAGCGGAAAACCGGGCAAGTTCATGGGTCAAGTCTCCGAAAGACGCTGGAACTCAGGCGGGCCTGCCGCCAGAGACTGGGCCGTCAAGCGTAGCGTTGGCGCCCCGTTTTCAGAATACCGAGAACCCATGAAAACCGCTACCGGCGATCCGGTAGCGGTTTTCATGATCAACGTTGGCGCGGGGATTAGGCCAGGTCGAACCGGTCCAGGTTCATCACCTTGGTCCAAGCGGCGACAAAGTCACGCACAAACACAGCTTGGGCGTCGCTGCTGGCGTACACCTCGGCCAGGGCGCGAAGTTGCGAGTTCGAGCCAAAAACGAGGTCCACCGTGGTGCCCGTCCATTGGCGCTTGCCCGTTGTCCGGTCGAGTCCCTCCAAAACGCCTTCCGTCGTGGACTTCTGCCACTTCGTGCGCATGTCGAGCAGGTTCACAAAGAAGTCGTTGCTCAAGATGCCAGGGCGTTGGGTGAAGACCCCGTGCGCGGCGCCGCCCACATTGGCGCCCAAGGCGCGCAGGCCACCCACCAGCACCGTCATCTCTGGCGCAGTCAGCGTCAGCAAATTGGCGCGATCCAGCAGCAGCGCTGCAGCCGACGCTTCCAGGTCCTCACGTATATAGTTGCGAAAACCATCGGCACGGGGCTCCAATGCCGCCACCGACTCCACATCGGTCTGCTCTTGCGAGGCATCCATGCGTCCTGGCGAGAAGGGGACTTTCACCTCGATGCCGGCTTTTTTGGCGGCATCTTCCACGGCGGCGCCCCCTGCGAGCACGATCAGGTCTGCCAGCGAGATCTTCTTCTTGCCTGTTTGCGCACCGTTGAAGTCCTTTTGAATCGTCTCCAGCTTTGCCAGCACGGTCGCCAATTCGACGGGTTGGTTCACGGCCCAGTCCTTTTGCGGTGCCAGGCGAATGCGTGCACCATTGGCGCCGCCTCGCTTGTCGCTGCCCCGGAAGCTGGCGGCTGAGGCCCAGGCCGTGCTGACCAGTTGCGAGGTGGTGAGGCCACTGGCCAACACCTTGGCGCTCAGCGCGGCCCGGTCCGCATCGTTGATCAGCTCATGGTTCAACGCTGGAATAGGGTCTTGCCACAGCATCTCTTGCGCCGGCACCAGGGGGCCCAAGTAGCGCGACACGGGGCCCATGTCACGGTGCGTCAGCTTGTATCAGGCTTGGGCAAAGGCGTCGGCAAACTCTTGCGGGTTGGCATGGAAGCGCCGCGCAATCTTCTCGTAGGCGGGGTCCATGCGCAGCGCCAGGTCGGCGGTGGTCATCATGGGTGCGTGGCGCTTGGCCGGGTCATGGGCATCGGGCACGGTGTTGGCGGCTGATGCGTCTTTGGGCGTCTACTGCTGGGCGCCGGCGGGGCTCTTGGTCAGTTCCCACTCGTACTTGAACAAAATGTCCAGGTAGTCGTTGTCCCACTTCACCGGGTTGGTGGTCCAGGCGCCTTCAATACCGCTGCTGATGGCGTGAACACAACTGCCGCTGCCGAAGCTGCTTTTCCAGCCCAGACCCTGGTCTTCGATGCCCGCGCCTTCTGGCTCGGGGCCCACATATTGGCCGGGGTCGGCCGCACCATGGCATTTGCCGAAGGTGTGTCCGCCAGCCACCAGCGCCACGGTTTCTTCGTCATTCATGGCCATGCGGGCAAAGGTTTCGCGAATGTCACGTGCAGACGCCACTGGGTCCGGATTGCCGTTGGGGCCTTCAGGGGTCACGTAAATCAGGCCCATTTGCACGGCGCCCAGCGGGTTCTACAGTTCCCGGTCGCCGGTGTAGCGCTTGTCGCCCAGCCACTCGGCCTCGGGGCCCCAGTAGATGTCTTCTTCAGGCTCCCAAATGTCGGGGCGTCCGCCAGCAAAGCCCAGTGTTTTGAAACCCATGGATTCAAGCGCCACATTGCCAGTTAGAACCATCAAATCGGCCCAAGAGAGCTTGCGGCCGTATTTTTGCTTGATGGGCCAGATCAGGCGGCGCGCCTTGTCCAGGCTCACGTTGTCCGGCCAGCTGTTCAGGGGTGCAAAGCGCTGGCTGCCAGAGCCCGCGCCGCCACGGCCATCGGCCACGCGGTAGGTGCCGGCGCTGTGCCAGGCCATGCGGATGAAAAACGGGCCGTAGTGGCCGTAGTCGGCGGGCCACCAGTCCTGCGAGTCGGTCATCAAGGCATGCAGGTCTTTGACGACGGCGTTCAGGTCCAGGGTTTTGAATTCTTCGGCGTAGTTGAACGCCTAACCCATGGGGTTGGACCGCGGGCCCTGCTGGTTCAAGACCTTGAGGTTGAGCTGATTCGGCCACCAGTTGGCGTTGCTTGTGGAGCCCGCAATGGTTTGGGTGTGTGCGCCGCCAGAAAAGGGGCATTTGGCTTCGCTTGACATGGTGTTCTCCTTCAGTTGTTCACGATCATATGACTCGAGTCTATTGATCCGGCCCTGTGAAATATGAACTGTTCGCGCTGAGCCTGCCGAAGGGCTTCGTCAGGCTTAGCCTGAACGGAAATGTAGACTACATCGGGCCGGAGCAATAGTAAGACGCGTTATGTCTTCCGGACTCCTGGTATTTGGATTCATCGTCTCTTTAAGACGAGTAGCGGGTGGGGGATGCGGCAAGAACGGCTCACACCACAAATACACCACCAAATGGAGCGATCTGCCGATTGCCCGGGCTCAGCCATGCCTCATATCTTGGTCGCCAAGCGGGGGCCATCAATGTCAAGCATGCCTTCGTCTTGCATGCGCCGCAGCGTTCGATAAAGCGCCTCGTTCGTCATGCCAAGCTCGGCGGCCCACGACTTGCGGGCGGCGTTGATCGCACTTCAAGCAGACGAAAAAAAGCTTCTACCTAGCGCCGGGTTGCCCCGGGCCAGGTAGAAGCTTCGCTGGACAGGCCTGTGAAGGCCTGTCGTCCGCGCTTACGCCAGATCGAAACGATCCAGGTTCATCACCTTGGTCCAGGCGGCTGCGAAGTCGCTGACAAACTTGTGCTTCGCATCGCTGGAGCCGTAGACTTCCGCCAGGGCGCGCAACTGCGAGTTCGAACCGAAGACCAAGTCGACGACCGTGGCCGTCCACTTGACGTCGCCGGCTACGCGGCCTTCCAGCACGGCTTCGTCCGCGGCTGACTTCTGCCATTGCGTGCCCATGTCGAGCAGGTTGACGAAGAAGTCGTTGCTCAAGGTCTCGGATTGCCTGGTGAAGACGCCATTTTTGGATTGACCAAAGTTGGCATTCAGTGCCCGCATGCCACCGACCAGAACCGTCATCTCGGGTGCCGTCAGCGTCATCAGGTTGGCTCGGTCAATCAGCAGCTCTGCCGCTGGACGCGAGTGGCCCTTCTTGATGAAGTTGCGGAAGCCGTCAGCAGATGGCTCGAGCACGGCGAAGGAGTCGACATCGGTGTTCTCTTGCGTCGCGTCGGTACGACCCGGCGTGAAAGCAACCTTGACGTCTTGGCCAGCCTTTTTAGCGGCGGCTTCGACAGCGGCGGAACCGGCCAGAACGATCAAGTCAGCCAGCGAGATTTTCTTGCCGCCCGTGTTGAACTCTTTCTGGATGGCTTCCAGCTTCTGCAGAACCTTGGCCAGTTCAGCCGGCTGATTCACTTCCCAATCCTTCTGTGGGGCCAGACGAATGCGCGCACCATTGGCGCCACCGCGCTTGTCGCTGCCGCGGAACGTCGCCGCCGATGCCCAAGCCGTGCTCACCAGCTGAGATATCGTCAGGCCAGAAGCGAGGATTTTGGTCTTCAAAGCGGCCACATCTTGCTCGTTGACCAAAGCATGGTCGACGGCTGGCACCGGGTCTTGCCAAATTTGTGGCTCAGCTGGCACCATCGAACCCAGGTAGCGAGAGATCGGGCCCATGTCGCGGTGCGTCAACTTGTACCAAGCACGGGCATAAGCGTCCGCAAATTCCGCAGGATTCTGGTGGAAATGGCGGGAGATTTTCTCGTAGGCCGGGTCCATTCTCAGGGACAGGTCGGTCGTTGCCATGAACGGTGCATGCGACTTCGATGGGTCGTGTGCATCCGGCACGGTGCCTGCGCCAGCGCCGTCTTTTGGAATCCACTGGTGGGCACCGGCTGGGCTCTTGGTGAGTTCCCACTCGTAGCCAAACAGGGTGTCGAAGTAGCTGTTGTCCCAAGTAATCGGAGTGGGTGTCCAAGCGCCTTCCAGGCCGCTGGAGATGGTGTCAACGCCTTTGCCGCTGCCGAAGGAGCTTTTCCAGCCGAGGCCTTGCTCTTCAATGCTGGCACCTTCGGGTTCTGGGCCTTTATAGTCCTCAGAAGCCGCGCCATGGGTTTTTCCGAAGGTGTGTCCGCCAGCACAGAGCGCCACGGTTTCGTAGTCGTTCATGGCCATCCGGGCGAAGGTTTCGCGTATGTCACGTGCCGAGGCGATCGGGTCAGGGTTGCCGTCCGGACCCTGTGGGTTCACGTAGATCAAGCCCATTTGCACAGCGCCAAGCGGCTGTTCGAGTTCACGGTCGCCGGTGTAGCGCTCGTTGCCCAGCCAAGTGTCTTCTGGACCCCAATAAATGTCTTGACCTGGTTCCCAGACGTCTTCGCGACCACCGGCGAAGCCGAAAGTCTTGAGCCCCATCGAATCCATGGCGATATTGCCAGTGAGAATCATCAAATCGGCCCAAGACAGCTTGCGGCCGTATTTTTGCTTGATGGGCCAAAGCAGGCGGCGTGCTTTGTCAAGGTTGACGTTGTCAGGCCAGCTGTTCAGGGGTGCAAAGCGCTGTGTGCCAAAACCCGAGCCGCCACGGCCATCGCCGATGCGGTAAGTGCCGGCACTGTGCCAGGCCATACGCACGAAGAACGGACCGTAATGGCCATAGTCCGCTGGCCACCACTCTTGCGAGTCCGTCATCAATGCATGCAGGTCTTGGACGACTGCATCCAGGTCGAGGGTCTTGAACTCTTCAGCGTAGTTGAAGGTCTCTCCCATCGGGTTGGACAGCTCTGAGTGCTGCTGCAAGATATTCAGGTTCAACTGATTCGGCCACCAGTCGGCGTTTGTTCTGGCTCCAGCCACTGTGGGCTTGAGGGCTGCGCCCGAAAACGGGCATTTTGCTTCTGAAGTCATGGTATCTCCTAGAGTTGCTAACAAATAAGTACCGTACCAGTCTACGTCGTAAGTCGTGACGTATCTATTAGGTTTTCTTCATGGCCCCGATAGTGCCGCGATCGGGGACGATTGACGCGAGATGGCTTACTTTTCAGCGCCAATCGCCAGCTTGACTTTAATCTCATAGATGAGGCCCAATAAAATATGAATTTTGTTTGAGTTTTTTGATCAGAATTTCATGGAAAAAGAGAACGCAAAAAAGCAAACACTGGAGCAACTTCACGAGCGACGCAATCAAGTCGTGCGGCTGCACAAAAAGGGCATCAAGATCATGCAAATCGTGGCAATGACAGGGCTGAGCTAGCCGCCCGTTCGGGCCACGATTTACCTCTTTGAGGCTGGCGGCTGGAGCGCCATTCGATCCGCCTTACGAGGGCGCAGCCGTGGCGATGGTCGTGTGCTCAGCCCAGTGCAAGAAGAGGCTGTTCAAAGAATGATCATTGACAAGCGTCCCGAGCAATTCAAGATGGACTTTCACCTGTGGAGTCGGGCTGCTGTTGGTCAATTGATCGAACAAGAATTTGGCATAAAGCTACAGGTTCGCAGTATCGGTAAATACCTCACCCGCTGGGGCTTCACACCGCAAAAACCAATCAAGCGTGCGTACGAGCAAAGCCCTGCTGCGGTGCAGGCTTGGTTGGAGGGTGAGTACCCCGGTATTGAGCAGCGCGCCAGAGCTGAAGGGGCCGAAATTCATTGGGGCGATGAGACCGCGCTGGTCAACACGGACGTGCGCGGCAGAAGCTATGCACCGACAGGCAAAACACCGGTTGCCATGGGCATTGGCGGCACCCGCCAAAAGCTCTCCATGATTGCCACGGTGACCAACCAGGGCAAGACGCGTTGGATGATCATTGAGGAAGCGTTTGATGCCGACAAGCTCATTGAATTCCTGCAAGCCTTGATCAAGGACGCCGGTAAAAAAGTCTTTCTGATTCTGGACAATTTTCGCGTGCACCATAGAAAACTGGTGAAGGCTTGGGTGGCTGAGCACAAAGACGAAATTGAGTTGTTTTACCTGCCCAGCTACAGTCCTCAACTCAACCCAGAGGAGCGGCTCAATGCGGACCTGAAGCAAGAGATGGGCAAGCGCGTACCGCTCAGAACCAAGGCCAAGTTACGCGAGGCCGCGAACGATCATATGGCGATGCTGAAGCAAAACCCTGAGCGCGTTATGGGCTACTTCCAGGATCGTCGCGTTCGCTATGCGGCTTGATACTTCACAAGGCTGGATCAATAGGCTATTGAAACTGATCAATCCATTGAGTTTTCGCAATGGGGGCGATAGTGTGGAGCAGCTAGGGGCCGACGCGTGCCGCATGGGGGCCGTAGAATTGGCCTCATTTTTGCCAGCCCATGCACACCCTTGAACAACTCCGGGCTGGGCAACTGGTCGGCACCCAAAGGCTATCCCTGGCCTGCGGCTTGACTGAATTTCCGCGCGACATCTTCGCGCTGGCCGACACCCTAGAAATTCTCGACCTGTCCAACAATGCACTCACCGAGTTGCCGCCCGACCTGCACCGGCTGCATCGCCTGCGGGTGATTTTTTGCTCCAACAACCACTTCACCGAGTTGCCCACGGTGCTGGGGCAATGCCCAGGCCTGACGATGATCGGCTTCAAGGCCAACCAGATACGCGAGGTGGCGGATGCGGCCCTGCCTGCGGCCTTGCGTTGGTTGATCCTCACCGACAACCAGTTGCAAGCCTTGCCGGCGTCCATTGGGCGTTGCACCCAGCTGCAAAAGCTCATGCTCGCAGGCAATCAATTGCGCACGCTGCCCCTCGAGTTGGCCCTGTGCACCCGTCTGGAGTTGTTGCGCATTGCCGCCAATCAGTTGACCGAGTTTCCCGCCCTGTTGTTCAAGCTGCCGCGCCTGACCTGGCTAGCCTATGCCGGAAATCCGTTTTGCGCCGAGCTGGAGGCGGCTGCAGAGCCGCCCTCAACCCCCATTGCCTGGGAGGCGCTGCAGTTGCAGTCCACCTTGGGCGAGGGCGCGTCAGGGGTGATTCATCAGGCGAACTGGCAAGCGGGCGATGTCCATGAAGCGGTGGCCGTGAAAGTGTTCAGGGGCGCACTCACCAGCGACGGCATGCCGCAGTGCGAAATGGCCGCCACCCTGCGCGCCGGCCACCACACCAGCCTGATTCCGGTGCGCGGCGTGGTGAGTGATCACCCCGACGGCGTCTGCGCGCTGGTGCTGGCCTTGATTGACCCCGACTTTGCCGTGTTGGCCGGCCCGCCCAGTTTGGACTCTTGCACGCGCGATGTGTATGCACCCGGCCTGCGCCTGGATTGGTCGCAGCTGACCGACACGGCGCTGTCCATTGCCTCAGCCGCCAGTCATTTGCACGCCCAAGGGCTGATGCACGGCGACCTGTATGGCCACAACATCTTGCACAACGGGCAGGGCGGTGCGCTATTGGGCGACTTTGGCGCGGCCTCTTGGGTGGCGCAGGCCGATACCGCGCACGCCCACGCGCTGCAGCGGCTGGAAGTGCGCGCCTTTGGCTGCTTGCTGGAAGAATTGCTGGCACACAGTGCGCCTGAGATGGATGAGGCTCCGGGGTGGGAGTCGCTTCGCCTTCTGGCCGGCAGATGCCTGTCCGACAACGTGGTAGCGCGGCCGCTGTTTGCTGAAATTGAGCATGCGCTGATGGAGGCTCAAAACGTCTACCTTGACCCTGTTGTTGCTGCATAAAGGGCATCGCTTGTATTGAGCTCTGACGCATGTCGAATAAGCGCAGATAGCTATCGAATATGTAGCAATTCTTGCGCTAAAACCCCCACTCTCACCCCCAGCCCCTCTCCCGCCCCGCCGGGCGGGAAAGGGGAGCAAGCAGCCCTATGTGGGCGCGTGTGGAAGATGCACTGCGCCTTATCGACCGGGCGTTGAACGGTACTGGTTGCGGCTCAGTGCGCCCAGGCTACGCGCCGGGCCAGTCGCTCAAACCCCATGTCCACCACCACCGCCAGCATGCCGACCACGATGGCACCTTGCAGCACATAGGCGGTGTTGAAGCCGCTCAGGCCCACGATGATCGGTGAGCCCAGCGTTTTGGCCCCCACCGTGGAGGCAATGGCCGCCGTGCCAATGTTGATGATGACCGAGGTGCGCACGCCCGACAGCCACACCGGTAGCGCCAGCGGACCTTCCACCTGACGCAGGCGCTGCCAAGGCGACAGGCCCATGCCGTTGGCGGCTTGTATCACCGGGGCGGGCACGGCTTGCAGGCCGGTGATCGTGCCCTGCACCACCGGCAGCAAGCCATACAGCGCCAGCGCCATCAGCGCGGGCAGTTCACCAAAACCCACGGCCGGCACGGCCAGTGCCAGCACCGCCACCGGCGGCAATGTTTGCCCCATCGACACCAGCGTTTCCAACACTGGCCGAAATTCCTTGCCGCTGGGCCGCGTCACCCAGACGCCGGCCAGCGTGCCCACCAGCACCGAGGCCGCGCCCGACACACCCACCAGAAGCAGGTGTTGCCACAGCAGTTGGGTGAACGGCTCTTGGCGGTAGACCGGGCGCTCCAGTTGGGGAAACAGGCCGGCAAACAAGGGTTCACTGTGCGGCAGGGCCACCACCATTGCGGCCAGCAATACCGTGGCCCACAGCAGCTTGTCTCGCCACCAGGCGTGCGGCGCGTTCGTCATGGCTTGCCAGCGCGGGCGCGGTTGAACAAGTCGGCGGCGTGAAGCACCCCGGCGTGGGCGCCCGCGTCGTCCAGCAGGTTGAGCGTGTGGCAGCCGTGCAGGGCCAGCGTGGAGAAGGCCTCGCGCAGTGAAGCGCTGGCTGGCAGACTCGGCCCGGCCTGTGCCGCCCCGGCGCGCGCCAGGCTGCCTGCGCTTTGCAGTGACAGCAGTTTGATGCCCACGTCACTGCGGCCCACAAAATCGGCCACCTGGTCGTTCGCGGGCTGACACAAGAGTGCCAGCGGTGTGCCCACTTGCACAATTCGGCCCTGCTCCATCAGCACAATCTGCGTGCCCAGCCGCAGGGCTTCGTCAATGTCATGCGTGACCATGACGATGGTCTTGCCCGAGCTTTGATGAATGCGCTTCACCTCGTCTTGCAAAGCGGTGCGAATGAGGGGGTCCAGCGCGCCAAAGGGCTCGTCCATCAGCATCACCTCGGGGTCGCCGGCCAGCGCGCGCGCCACCCCCACGCGCTGCTGCTGCCCGCCCGACAACTGGTGCGGGAAGCGCGCGCCGTAGGTGGTGGGGTCCAGGTCAAACAAAGTCATCAGCTCGTTCACGCGGGCGTCAATACGTTCGGGCGGCCACTCCAGCATGGTGGGCACCACACCAATATTGCGCGCCACCGTCCAGTGCGGGAACAAGCCCACCGACTGAATCACGTAGCCCATGCGCAGGCGCAACTCGCGCACTGGCATCTGCGCCAGGACTTGCCCGTCCATCGTCACGGTGCCGCTGCTCGGCTGTTCCATGCGGTTGATCATCTTGAGGAGCGTGGACTTGCCCGAGCCCGAGGCGCCAATTAGCACCACCAGCTCGCCGCGCCCAATGTGCAGGTTTACCCCGTCCAGCGCTTTGGGTGCGTCTCCCGAGTGGCCGTAGGTTTTTGAAACGTTCTTGAATTCGATCACTGCGCAAACTCCAGGGGGGTTGTGGCCGGGCGGGTCAGCCCGATCAGAAGTTTGAACACGCCGTCCACCAGCGCGCCCAGCACGACGATGGGCATTACACCCAAGAGCACCAGATCTTGGGCGCTGCTGAACAAGCCTTCAAACATCAGGCTGCCCAGGCCGCCGGCGCCAATCAGCGCCGTCACCGCGGCCAGGCCCACGGCCTGAATACTGGCCGTGCGTATGCCGCCCAGCACCACCGGCAGCGCCAGCGGCACCTGCGCCTGCCAAAACAGTTGTGCCGGGGAAAAGCCCAGCCCTAGTGCGGCCTGCGTCACCGCCGACGGCACCTGCGCCAAGCCGGCCAGCGTGCCGCGCACCACGGGCAGCAGGCTGTACAGCGTGAGCGCCAGCACCCCCGGCGCCAGGCCCACGCCACTGATGCCGGCGCGGCCCAGCGCGGGCCAACTCGCGGCCAGCCAAGCCAAAGGCGCCATCAGCAGGCCAAACAGCGCAATCGAGGGAATGGTTTGGATGATGTTGAGCACCGGAAACATCGCTCTACCGGCTCGTGCGTAGCGGTGGGCGGCCCAACCCAGTGGCAGGCCAATGGCCAGGGTAAAAAACAGCGCCAGCGCCACGATCTGGATATGCCGCGCAATGGCTCCCCAGAACTCGTCGCTGCGGTTGGCGTACTCCTTCATGATGGACAGCTCGTCAGCACCGCCGCTGGCCAGCAAAAGTGCCAGCGGCAGCAAAGCCGCCGTGGCCACTGCGAGGCTGGCCAGCGCGGTGGCCCGCAGCGTTTGCAGTGCGTCAGCCAGCACCAAGCCCATCAGCAGCCAGACCAGCCACAGGCCGCTGCCCAGTGACGTGCGGGCAAACGGGGCGTCAGCATTAACCACTTGAATGGCGTGGCTGGCGGCCAGCGCGCCCAAGCCCACCGCCAGGGCGGTCGCAGCCGCCACGGTGAGCCACAGGCCAAGGCGGCGGGGCGGTGTCAGTGAGAGTAAAAGCAGCGCTGCCAGCAACGCCGCCAGTCCCCAGACCGGCCCTTGCAGCAGGCTGAAAAACGAGACCGCCTCGCCCGACACCAGGCGGTTCGGTGCCACCCGCAGCAAGGGCAGGCCCAGCAAACCACCCACCGCCATCAGCGAGAGTGCCGCTTGTGCCGCCCGCCAGCGGGGCTGGTTGGCGGTGTTCAGGGGCCTAGCCACGGTCATGACCGCCCCAGTGAGGCGTCACCGCCCGGTTTATTTCAAAAGTCCTTTGGACTTCAGGAAGTCCGAGGCGACTTTTCGGGCGTCCTGGCCTTCCAGCTGAATCTTGGCGTTCAGGCCTTGCAGCGTGGGGCCGTCCAGCAGTTTGAACACCGGTGCCAACGCGTCTGCAATTTTTGGGTTTTGCTTGAGGGTGGCTTCGCGAACAATGGGCGCAGGCGCGTAAATGGGTTGCACGCCTTTGGGGTCGTCCAGAATCACCAGGCCCAAGGCGGCCACAGCGCCGTCGGTGCCATAGGCCATGGCGGCGTTCACGCCGGAGGTTTTTTCGCCGGCAGCGCGAATCGTCACCGCTGTGTCGCCACCGGCCAATGTCAGCAATTGATCGGGCTTGAGCTTGAAGTTGTAGGCCGTCTGGAAAGAGGGCAGGGCGTCTGAGCGCTCTACAAACTCGGCCGAAGCTGCCAGCTTGAATTGCCCGCCCTTGCCCAGCCACTGACCCAGGTCGTCCAGTGTCTTAAGTTTGTTTGGCGTGGCCACGTCTTTGCGAATCGCAATCGCCCAGGTGTTGTTTGCGGGCGAAGGTGCCAGCCAGACAATTTTGTTTTTCTCAAAGTCTAGCGTCTTCACCCGTTCGTAACCCGCTTTGGCGTCTTTCCAGACCGGGTTGGACTCTTCACCAAAGATGAACGCGCCGTTGCCCGTGTACTCGGGGTACAGGTCAATCTCACCGGCGGTCAGGGCGCCGCGCATGACCTTGGTGTTGCCCAGGCCGGATTTGTTCTCGGTCTTGATGCCATTGGCTTCCAGCACCAGCACGATCATGTTGCCCAGCAACTTGCCCTCGGTGTCGATCTTGGAGCCCACGCGCACCGGTGCGCCTGCCTGCGCCAAAGCGCCGCCCACAGCGAGTGAACCGGCCAGCAACAGCGCTGTTCTACGTTGGATGAGTGTCATGTGGAGGTCCCTGTGAGTAGAAAAAAAAGGATGACGATACCGCACCCGGTAGCGCTTTGTCTTTTTTAGGGTCAAAAGTGGCTGTGGTCCCCGTCTGCTGTGCAGGAGTAGCTATTCAATTCATAGTAATTCGACGGTTGGGATGCGGTGCAGCGGCAATCAGAGTAGATTGAGCGGCTTGGGTCGGGCGCCAGCGGGGTGCCTTTCCGCCAACTTTGGAGCATTCATGAGCAGCATCCCCCAACTTCTCAAAGGCCACGAAAAAGACCTGGGCGGCGGCTTGGTGGTGCACCGCTACTTGCCCAGCGCCGTGAAGCAGTCGGTGGGCCCGTTTATCTTCTTCGACCACTTTGGCCCGGTCGATGTGCCCGCCCACGCCCAGCACGACGTGCGGCCCCACCCCCACATCGGTCTGGCCACCGTCACCTACCTGTTTGAAGGCGCCATGGACCATCGCGACAGTCTGGGCACTTTCCAGCGCATCGAGCCTGGCGCCATCAACTGGATGACGGCCGGGCGCGGCATCGTGCATTCAGAGCGCACTCCCAAAGACCTGGTGCCCGTGTCGCACCGCATCCACGGCCTGCAACTCTGGGTCGCCTTGCCCAAAGCGCACGAAGAAGTTGAACCCAGCTTCACCCACACCCCGCAAGCCGATATTCCCGTGGTCCAAGTCGGCGCTGCCACCGTCAAAGTGCTGGTCGGCAGCGCCTTTGGCCACACCTCGCCGGTCGCCACGCTGGCGCCCACGCTGTACCTGGATGTGACCCTGCCCGCCGGACAGACACTGACCCTGAGCGACCTGCCGCCCGAGGCCGCCATTCACCCCATCAGCGGTGAAGTGGCCATTGACGACGTGCCACTGGAGGGCGGCAACATGGCCTTGCTGGCACCCGGCACCCCGCCCGTGATCAGCGCCAGGAGCGCCGCGCAGTTCGTCGTCATCGGCGGCGAGCCCCTGGACGGCCCCCGCTTTGTTTCATGGAATTTTGTGTCGTCCAGCGAAGCCCGAATCGCCCAGGCCGGGGAAGACTGGGTGGCTCAGCGAATGGGGCAGGTGCCGGGAGAGACGGAGTGGATTCCGTTGCCGGGGCCGCAGTTGGTTTAGTCGCTACTTGTCTTTGGCAGCGATTAGCGGCAGACTTCTTATGGATGCCGTTTATCTGAATGTTTGCCGGTCAATCCAACTGTTCCAATTGATATGACCGTCGTCAAATTCGACGGCTTTCAATACCACCAGCGCGACAAGCTGTGAGAAGTTGAATAGATGTCAAGTCCCGCCTGTTCATAAACTCGCTTGACAAACAAATCAGGTTTTCCTGCGCGCCATTTCTGCAAAGCTTGAATAGGTGTTTGGTGCTTCAAAGCCCGCTGCGGGATATGGTGGTTGTAGGTCTTTAAATAGAGCGTCAGAGTCGTCTCCAGCTCAACCGCTGATGCGAAACGTGTTTGCTTAACCAAGTCGCTGATGCGCCCATTGAAGCGCTCCACCATGCCATTGGTTTGCGGATGGCGTGGGGGCGACAGGCGATGCACGATACCCATCTCGGCACAGCTGATGTCGAACGTATGCTTGCCCGTGGCTTGTTTGCTCTTGGCTGTAAAACGGTCGGTAAATTGACTTCCGTTGTCAGTCAGAATCTTTTGAATTCTCATGGGCGAGACTTTTCTCAACCGGCACAAAAAATCGGTACTGCTGACGTCAGTCTGGTCGTTGTAAATGTGGAAATAGACCCACCGTGTCGCTCGATCAATGGCCACAAAGAGGTAGCGCCTCTTCGTCTCATCAGGCATCTGCGGCAGGTACTTGATGTCAATGTGTATGAATCCAGGCTCGTAGTCCTTGAAGGTTTTCAGTGGCGCAGGCTCCCCCTCAACTTGTGGCAGCAGGCCTTTCAGATCGGAGACGCCATGGCGGCGCAAACAACGGTCCAAGCCTGAGCGTGAAACAGCGGCATTGATGAACTCGCGGGTGATCGCCAGCAGGTCGTCCAGGGGCAGTAGAACTGTGCGCCGAAGCTCGACAACAAGTTGCTCCTGCGCTGGACTGAGCGTCGTCTTCAGCGTACGCGGGCGGTGGGAGCGATCCTCTGAATCTTCGCGCTCTTTCCACTTGCGAGCGGTGGCGGGCGTGATGTTGTATCGGTCGGCCAGCGCACTGGCACCAGCGGGCGAGGTCCTTATCTCAGCGCGTGTGCGAGGGGTGGTTCGGGCGCAGGGATGGACTTGACTCATGACGTCTTCTCTCCTTGTAAGGACGCAATCACGCCCCGCATCAACTGGCGAGCTTTGAATAAGGGCCAGCTGCGGACGGGAACATGATCACACGGGACGCGACAGTTAGTTGGCTATTGTGAAAAAGGGCATTGCGGAGGTGGGTGTAGGTTGCCACCGCCGGGGGAGATCGTCTGGCTTTTCAATCTGAACATCAAAACCATATCGGGTAAGTAGTTCGCAGATCGGTTTAGATGAGTTTCTACTGATATGGTCTTCGATTACGGACCGTGCATAGGACTCCAAGCCAGAATAGAGAAGAAAGTACGTTATCTCTATAAACGGCTTTCGTTGACGAAAGGGTTCGACGGACTTAAAGAACAATATATTGAACTTGGTTTGTTCGCAGAATTCCTTGTTTTGAAGTCGATCGAGGGTCTTGGATATGAACAGACTTCGGGACGTGTGAAAGAACGTATCTTCCTGAATGGTGGCTCCTCCACCATTGTTTCTTCGATGGGTCTGAATACTCGGTGGAAACTGAGTAAATAGATCCTTTCCTTCGGCTTCCAATGGCGAGGAAATCACGACATCAAGATGCTCGACAAAGGATAGGGTCGCTTCGAGTTGGAAGATGAGATCGGAAGAAATCAATGCTCCCGTCAATATCGCTGTGAGTTGGTAGGTGTCGAGGTCTCTCGCCCATTCTTTTGCCAGTGAGTAATCGCAAGTGCGCGGCTCAATCCTCATGCCGGGTAGGTCGATTGGACGCGTGGTCTGGTACCCATAGATACCGCAAACAACAGTCATTACAGATTTTCCCGTAAATCAGTGAAGAAAAGCCCACTGTGATGCCTAACCAACCAGTTTGGATGGGGATTGGTTGAAAGTTAGATGATCGGCGTTATTTTGTATTTTTATACCGCGTATAGGTCTGAGTAGCCCGCCAAATGGGTTTTTATTGACTCCGGGCTTCGGATAAGTGGATTCTGAAAATTACGTGAAGTTCTTAATGTGGATATTCTGCAAATCGAGAATTACTCCTTGCTTAGCCTGAGTAGGTAGTTATTGAATGTGTAGCGATTCTTGCGCTGCAACCCCCACTCTCACCCCCAACCCCTCTCCCGCCCCGCCGGACGGGAAAGGGGAGCCAACAGCCACATTTGGCTGCGTGATTGAAGATTCGCGGTGCCTTATCGAGTCTGGGTTGGGCGCTTGGTTGGGTTCGTCACATGGTGTGACGGCAGTTGCCACCGTTGCGGCAACGGCAAGCCAGCATCCGGTTTCCGGTCACTTTGAAAGTTAACCTTCCCTTTTGAACTCAGCCACGCAAATAGCGTTTGCCAAATACGGCTGTTGAGCTCCCCTTTCCGCCCCGGCGGGGGTGGAGAGGGGTTGGGGGAGAGGGGGGGGAGAACGAGGCCGTGGCCCGCCAATGGCTTCACCGAAAAGGCGTCAAAGGCATTTTTAGCCCCCTGGTCTAATCAGAGAAAGCGGGAGCAGCTATTTAATCAATAGCAAGAAGCGTCCAGAGTCAAGACCAAACCCCAAACCCCAAACACTAAAGACCACATTTCCAAACCCGGCCAGGCTCAAGTGCTCAGATGGCCAGCGGGTCCACATCCACTGCCCAGCGAATCAAGCCCCGAGATTCTGGTAGCGCCCGGCTGGCGTGCAGCACTGCTTGCCAGTCGGTCAGAAAGCGTTGCAGGGCGGCGCGGTTGGGGCTTTCGATCAGCATTTGGGCGCGCTCGATATTGGCCACGCGCTGAATCACCATGGGCACGGCGGGGTAGATGGCGATGTGCGGCAGCAGTTGTTCGGCGTGCTCCAGCCCGGCAGCGCCCGCGCTGGCGGCCAGCAGAAAGGCCTGGGCCGCTTCCTGGGTGCGCGCTTCGGCCCGCACCAGCGCCTGAAAACTGAAGGGGGGCATGGCCGCCTGCTCGCGCTCTTCCAGCTGCTGTTGCGCAAACGCGGGGTAGTCATGGCGCTTCAGCGCCTCAAACAGCGGGTGTTGGGGGTGAAAGGTTTGCACCCACATCTCGCTGGCGGAGGTGATGCCCGCGTCGCGCCCGGCGCGGCCGGCGGCTTGCATCAAGAGGCTGAACAGGCGCTCGGGCGCGCGAAAGTCGCTGGAAAACAGGGCGCTGTCGGCGTTGACGGCGGCCACCAGGGTGATGCGGCGAAAGTCGTGGCCTTTGGCAATCATCTGTGTGCCGATCAGCACATCCACATCGCCGGCGTGCACGCGGGCGAGCTGGGATTCGAGCTCCCCTTTGAGTTTGGTGCTGTCGGCGTCAATGCGCACAATGCGCACCGGTTGGCCCTCCGGGCAATCTTCGGTGACCGAGTTGGCCCGGCGCACATGGGACAGCAGCTCGGCCAGGTGTTCTTCCAGCTGTTCGGTACCACGGCCCATGGGGGCGATGTCGGGGTTGCCGCAGGCGGGGCAGGCGCGGGGCACGCGCTCGGTGTAGCCGCAGTGGTGGCAGCGCAGCGTGCGGTCAATCTTGTGGAACACGCGAAACGCGCTGCAGTGCTGGCACTCGCTCTTCCAGTCGCAGTCGGCGCAGTGCAGCACCGGGGCGTAGCCGCGCCGGTTCAGAAACACCATGCACTGCTCGCCTTTTTCAATGCGCTGGGCAATGGCTTTGAGCAGCGGCACAGAAAAAACGCACTTCTTGGGCTGGTGGTTCATGTCCACCCGTCGCACCAAGGGCAGGCCGCCGCCGGGGGTGGCCACGCCGTCGGTGGTGAGGCGCGGTGTGACGGCGGCGCCCACGCGGCTGGGCATGTGCAGGCGCACATAGCGCCCGCCTTCCTCGGCCGGGCGGCTGTGGTGCCAGCTCTCCAGCGACGGGGTGGCCGAGCCGAGCATGACCTTGGCGCCTTCCAGGCGGCCGCGGTACACGGCCAGGTCGCGCGCGGAGTAGCGCGCGCCTTCTTGCTGCTTGTAGCTGGGGTCGTGCTCTTCATCGACCACGATGAGTTTGAGCCCGGGCATGGACGCGAACACGGCCATGCGCGTGCCCAGCACAATGCGCGCCGCGCCGCTGTGGGCGGCCAGCCAGCTTTTGAGGCGCTGGGCCGGCGTCATGCCGCTGTGCATGGCGACCACGGCGTGTTCACCGTAAATGGGCGCAAAGCGTTCGGTGAAGCGGGCTTCCAGCTGCGGGGTGAGGTTGATCTCGGGCACCATGACCAGCGCCTGGGCGTCGGGGTCGCGGGCCAGCAACTGTTGCACGGTGTGCAAATAAACCTCGGTCTTGCCGCTGCCGGTAGTGCCAAACAGCAAAAAAGGCCCGGGTTCAGTGTCAATTCGGGCGATAGCCGCCGTCTGCTCTGCGGTGAGCGCTATGGAATTGAGAGTGGTATCGATGCCCTCGGCATCCGGCCCAACGCCGGCGGTTTTGGCGTGGCGCTTCAGGCGGCGGCCCAGTTGCAGGGTGTTCAGGTCGCGCAGTTGCGGGGGCAGGGCGGCCAGCGCCACTTCGCCAGTGGCGCGCTGGTAGTAGCTGGCGGCAAAGGTGACGAGCTGGCGCCAATTCGCGCCCAAGGGGTCAATGCCGTCCAGCGTGCCGGCAATCGCGCGCAGTTTGGCGGGGTCGGTGGGCAGCACGGTGTCAGGCGCCGGGTGGTCCCAGACCACGCCCATCAACTCCCGTTTGCCCAAAGGCACACGTACCAATGTCCCTGGCGTGAGTGGATGCTCACTCAGGTAGGTGAGAGGTCCGGCGACCAGGCTGTGGACCGGCGTGTGCACCAAAACGGGGGTGGGATAGCTCATGCCAAGGCGGGGTTTGGGGCGCTTAGTTGATGTGAACTTGCGGAAACGGCGCTAAGTGCTTGATTCATATGTCATTGGAAAGTCATCCAAGATTTCTGTGGATAACTTTGTTGATATCTACTTTGTTGGGCCGTCAAACCCTTAAAAATCAAGGCTTTCTTTACATTGCCTATATATTTGGCAATTTTGTAAATCCTATATGAATCAATGGCTTACGTTCGCTATGGCTTTCATAGCGGGGGCTGGAGTCATCTGGTGGTCTTGTGCAGTGCAGCGGGGATTTTGTGCATAAGTCCGCGCTGTTTTGTATCAATCGGCCTGAAAACATGTTAGCGAGCGGGCCGCGCCATGTTTGTCAGGCCGGAGCGGGACTCAGGCCCGCATTTTGCGGGAGTGCTCGTGCACGGCCTTCACCAGAGTGGTGACATGGTCAGCCGGTGTGTATTGGCTGATGCCATGGCCGAGGTTGAAAATATGCGTTGGGCCCGTGCCTTCGCCTTGGAAGGGCTGGCCAAAGCTGTTGAGCACTTTGACCACTTCAGCTTCAATCTGCCCGGGGTCGGCAAACAGCACATTGGGGTCCAGATTGCCTTGCAAGGCTTTTTTGTCACCCACCAGGGCGCGGGCCTTGGCAAGGTTGACGGTCCAGTCCACGCCGAGCACATCGCAGCCCAGCTCGCCCATTTCCTGCAGCCACAGGCCGCCACCTTTGGTGAACACCAGGCTGGGAATTCGCACGCCGTTGTGCTCGCGCTTGAGCTGGGCCAGCACGCGCACGGTATAGGCCAGGCTGAATTCCTGGAACGCGCCGTCGGCCAGCACACCGCCCCAGCTGTCAAAAATCATGACCGCCTGGGCGCCGGCTTCAATCTGGGCGTTGAGGTACTGGGCCACCGAGTCTGCGTTGATTTGCAGCATCTTGTGCATCAGGTCCGGGCGCTTGTACAGCATGGTCTTGACGTGGCGGTAGTCGTCAGAGCCCGCGCCTTCCACCATGTAGCAGGCCAGCGTCCAGGGGCTGCCTGAGAAGCCGATCAGCGGCACGCGCCCGTTCAGCGCTTTGCGGATGGAGGTGACGGCGTCAAACACGTAGCGCAGCTTTTCCATGTCGGGCACGGCCAGTTCGGCCACGGCCGCCTCGGTGCGCACGTTCTTGGCAAACTTGGGACCTTCGCCCTGGGTGAAGGTCAGGCCCAAGCCCATGGCGTCGGGCACAGTCAGAATGTCGCTGAACAAAATGGCCGCATCCAGCGGGTAGCGGTCCAGTGGCTGCAAGGTGACTTCGGTGGCGAAGTCGGGGTTGGTGGCCAGGTCCATGAAACTGCCGGCTTTGGCACGGGTGTCGCGGTACTCTTCCAAATAGCGACCGGCCTGGCGCATCAGCCAAACCGGGGTGTAGTTGGTGGACTGGCGCAGGCAAGCGCGCAGAAAGGTGTCGTTTTGTAGGGGCGCAAAGGCGCTGGTAGTGACTTGATCGTTCATGGGGCGATTGTCGCGCAAGCGCTTGGGGTGGTGCCAAGGCGGGCCTGTTCAACCTTAAGGCACTTGTCCTGGATCAATTTCAGACCGGCGGTTTGTGCCTCTTTTGCGGCCTGGTCGTGTTCAATGCCTAGCTGCAACCAGATGGCTTTGGCGCCAATGGCAATGGCTTCTGTCACCACCGGGGGCACGTCTTCGCTGTTGCGAAAGACGTTGACCAGGTCAATGGGGCCATGGCGGGCGGCATCGGTCAAGCTTGGGTAGGCGGGCTCCCCAAGGATTTCAGTCGCGTTGGGGTTGATGGGGATGATGCGCCAGCCCTTGCTTTGCATGTAGCGGGCCATATCAAAGCTGGCACGGTGCGGTTTGGGGCTCAGGCCGACCACAGCAATGGTGCGGCAGGTGCTCAAAATGTCGCGCATGGTGTCAAGTTCGTTCATGAGGCTCCAGTCAGAGGGGGATCAAAGCGTGGCCAAGGCCGCACGAACCTCGTTCACAGACAAAATTTCGGACAGCACCACCGGGGGATTCGTTGCGCTGTACAGCACGTACACCGGCACGCCGTTGCGGCCCAGTTGGCCCAATGCGGCGGTGATGGCCGGGTCACGGCGTGTCCAGTCGGCGCGCAGCAGGGTCACCCCTTTGGTGTCCAGATCAGCCATGACGGAGGCATCCGCCAGAGTGGTGCGCTTGTTGTACTGGCAGGTCACGCACCAGGCGGCGGTGAAATCCACAAACACGGGCGAGCCGGTGGCCAGCACCTGTTCCACCTTGCCGGGCGCCCAGGTCTGCCAGCGTTCACCGGTTGGCGCGACAGTGCCGGGGTTGGAGATTTGAGTGATGTTAGAGCCAATGGCCCCCGTCAGTAGTGCTGAGATAGCTATTGAAATAGGAGCAATTATCAGCCGTGTGCGACCCGCCAGGGTGAACGACCAGATGACCAGCGCCAGCGCCACCAGCAACGCCAACATGGCGCCGGCCCCGTTGATACCGCTTTGCTGGCCCAGCACCCACACCAGCCAGACGACGGTGGCAAACATCGGGAAAGCCATGGCGCGGCGAAAGGTGTCCATCCACGCGCCGGGTCGCGGCAGGGCGCGGGCCACGGCGGGAATCAGGCTGGCCGCCAGATAAGGCAAGGCCATGCCCACGCCAATGGTGCCAAAGATCAGCAAGGCCTGGCTGGCCGGCAGGCCCAGCGCCAATCCAAGGGAGGCGCCCATGAACGGTGCAGTGCAGGGCGAGGCAATGGCCACCGCCAACATGCCCGACAGAAACGCGTTCACCGCCGGGTTTTTCGACTCCAGCGTGGCCAGCCGGCTGGGCAGAAAGCTGCCAAACTCAAACAGACCAGCAAGGTTCAGGCCAATCACCGTGAACAGGGTCGCCATGCCAGCCACGACCAAGGGGGACTGCAGTTGAAAGCCCCAGCCCAGCTGTTCGCCCGCGCTGCGCAAGCCCAGCAAGAGCGCGCCCAGGGCGACAAACGACAGCACCACGCCGGCTGAGTAGGCCAAGCCGCTGATGCGGTGGCCGCGTTGGTCGTCCGCGTGACGGGTGAAGCTCATCACCTTGATGGCCAACACCGGCAACACACAGGGCATGAGGTTCAAAATCAGGCCGCCAATCAAGGCGCCCAGCATCGCCGCCCAAAGACTCAAGGGCAGGGTGGACGGGGTTTGCGTCACCAGGGCATTGGCCTGCAAGGCCGCTGCCAAGGCCGGTGACACGCCGGTGGCCGCTGCCACTGCCGGCCAGTTGCCTGACACTTCTGCTTCGGTCACAAAACCTTCATGGGGTGCGGCCTCGGCCGACAGCACCAAGGGCATCACGGTGGGGCTTTGTGTGCGGTGGGCGGACAAGGGCACGCTGGCCGTCCACACATTGCCCTGCCAGGCTTGGATCCAGGGCGCTGCGGTTTCAATGACCTCCGGGGTTTCAGGGAAGAATCCCAGCGTCTGGCCTTGCAGCTTGGCGGGCAGTCCGTTGACCGACACCTTGATTTGCTGGCCGTCCACCGTGACGCTGCTCTGGCCTTGAATCCGGCGGGGCTGGGCCTGCTCGGCGGCTGCAAACACGGCACCGTTGATGGCCGTTGAGCCGCGCACCGGCACACGAATCAAAAACTCACCGTCCTGGGGAATGCACTCTTTGCGGCACACCAGCCAGGTGGCTTTGAGCTGAATGGACAGGTCGCTTTGCAACAGCGAAGGCTTGAAGTCGGGGGTGATGGTGAGCTGAACCGGCAGTAGCACCGTGCCCTCAAAGCCGTAGTTGGCCAGGCTGCCGATGCGAATTTTCTCGGGCGTGGGCCAGGCGATGTCGCCGGCAATCACGCCGGGTGGCAGTGTCCAGGTCAGCTGCGTGGGCAAGCCGGAGTCGCCCGGGTTCTTCCAGTAGCTGTGCCATTCGGGCTGGTGCGCCAGCTGCAGGCCCACCCAAACCGTCTTGCCGGGGTCAGCGCCGTCGGGGGCGTGGGCCATCAGCTCGGCACGCACCTGTTCGGTGGTGACCACAGATTGAGGCGGTTTTTGGGCGCTGGCCCAGGTGGATAGTGCGAGAGAAGCTATGAGTAGCGTAGCAGTCAGCAGGCGAGAGGAAAGGTGCTTGAGCGTCATTGCAGTGTCAGAGAGACGGCGAAGTGGGAAGTTCCAAAGCCGGCGTTACTTAGTTAGTCGGCGGCGGGCGGTGTTTCTTGCAAAAACACCTCGGGCAGTTTTTGTGGGGCGGTGATGCGCAGTTGTTTGTTGACATTTTCGCGCCCAAACACCACCTCAATGGCCGACACCGGCACGCCAAACAGCGGCGCCAGAAAACGCACCATGTGGTCGGTGGCCTTACCCGATTGGGGCGTGGCCGTGACGCTGACCTTGAGCTGCGTGCCCTTGGGTTTGCCAATGGCGTCCTTGGCCGCACTGGGCTTGCCCAGAATATTGACCACCAGCACCTCGCCCTCCCAGACAAAAAACGACTCACCCGTGGCGTTGCGAATCGCGCCGCGAGTCATGGGGCGCTGGCCGTTGCCGTCATTGGCGTGTGGCGGAGCAGGGCCCCGCAAGTGCGTTGGACGCCAGTGACTCCTTCTGCGCATTGGCAGGCATCAAAAGTTCAAACGGGGGAGGTCGCGCGTCCATGCCTCCCATTTTGCCAAGTTAATTGGCTTGTAACCCATTGATTTAATTGAAATAAGTTAACTGTTTTCAAACTGCTTTGGCAGAAGACTGGGCCACATCAACGTGAAAGGCCTTGATGCGCCGATCAGCGGCGCTTGGTCAAAAATTCTAAGACCGCTTCTGTTTCAGGCCTTTCTTGCCTCTGTTCAGCTTGCGTTCAGACATGGCCGGGCAAGATGGGCGCCACACCCACTCAAGGAGCTTTTCATGAAGCATCTCATGTCTCTTAAATCATTGGCAGCGGTTGCGGTCGCACTTGGCGCTATCGCGGCGGCGTCATCGGCGCACGCTCGCAGCGACGTTTACGTCTCTATTGGCGTGCAGGTACCCGGCGTTTACGTGCAACCGGGACACGGGTATGTACAGCCCCGGTCATCCTACGCACCCGCGCATGGCTACTACCAACGATTCGACGATGGTCGACGCCATCATGGGCAGCACTTCAAACGCCGCGGCCATGGCGGCGGCAACATCTACCACTCGGGTGGTCCGCGCAATCAGTGGAGTCAGTCACGCGCCTACGGCCCCTATGGTGATCTCGACCGCGATGGCGTCATGAACCGGCGGGACCGCGACCGTGATGGCGACGGTGTTCGCAATCGCAACGATCGCCGCCCGGATAATCCCTACCGCCGATAAACAGGCTCGCAAGGGGTGTGCTCAGTGGTGTCTGGCCGGGGACGTTCTGGGTCTGGCACCGGGAGGTTCACAGCCTCCAGAGCGGGGCCCGTCAACATGAAACTGCGGGTTCGAAGACCACTCGGCAGCACCAGTTAATCCGCACCGTTGTCGCCCAACCCTAGAGCGATGACTCTAGGGAAAACCCTCGAATTGGGGTGCGCACTCTACGAATTATTGGCACAGTAGGTGCATGTCTGATTCAAATGGCACGCGAAATGCAGCTTTTTGGATCAGTTGGAAACTTACCCATAACCGGAGTCAAACATGTCCAATCAAAACCTGTCCAGCGTAGCCACCAACGTCATCGCCACCTACGGCATCACCGCCACCAATGTCATCAACAGCTACCGCTTTGGCGGTGAACGCCTCATCGGCATCGTCGACGATGGCTTTGCGACTGTGGTGAATCGTGGCGCGTCCGCGCTGAACAAGGGCATCCGCTCGAACCTGATTGCAAACCAACAGCGCCTGAGCGGTTACTCCATTAACGGCGTCCATTTCGGTACCGATCGTGCCCAGCGCGTTATCGGCTTCGCCGTGGATTTGGCCACCAAGGGTGTGAGCGTCGTCGCTGCCAACGCCGCTCGCATCGACCGCGCTGCGAACGTGACCGCACTGCAAACGCTGAGCCGCGTGGTTATGCCGGCGGCCATTGTCGTCAGCAAAGTCGCTGACCGCATCGAAGAAGGTAGCAGCGAGCTCGTCAAACGAGTCTCTGGCAAGCCCATGCCAGCCAAGGCCGTTGCCACCCGCAAGCTGAAAACGGCGACACGCGCGGCCACGGCAACGCGCAAGCGCGTCGTCAAAGCGGCTACCCAGCAAGTGAGTGAAGCCGTGGCCGAATCCGCTTCCGACGTATCGAACGCGGCGCGCCGTGTGGCACGCAAGGCCAAGGCGACCGCCAAAGCCGCTTAATCGTTCCACGCAGCGTGTGCTGCGTTGCCGCTTCGCGTCTCAGGGGCCGCCAGACTCAACCCGACCAAGGGTTGAGTCTGGTGGCCCGTGGTCTTTTGAGCAGGCTGAACGCGACGGGCAGTTACTTCGGCGCGGTAATGCACCGTTGTTGGTTGATATATTCGCGCACCAATACCACCTCGATGGCCGACACCGGCACCCCAAACAGGGATGCCAGAAAGCGCACCATGTGATCGGTGGCCTTGCCCGATTGGGGCGTGGCCGTGACGCTGACCTTGAGCTGCGGGCCATTTTGTTTGCCAATGGCGTCCTTGGACGCACCAGGCTTGCCCAGAATGCTGACCACCAGCACCTCGCCCGCCCAGGCAAAGAAGGACTCCCCCGTGGCGTTGCGAATCGCGCCGCGGCTCATGGGGTGACTTTCATACCCAGCATGGCTTTGAAATCGCCTCGCTCATCCGTGTTTCAAAATTCAACATGCAGGCCCACCTGTAGCGTGGCCGAGCGAGACAGGTCGTGCGCTTTTGCCCGCAACTGTCCCATGAGGCCATCGGTCGGTGTTAAGGTCTCAAATTGTTGGCTTGAGCTGTGCACGACGCTATTTTGCCAAGTTCGGTGTGAGGCTGAATCACATCGACTCCAGGGCATTGATCCGCGGTTTTATGCCCACAAAGACGGGGGCCATCTGCTATTGGCCGGTTGCCTATGTCTCCAATGCGGGCGTAAGCGGACACCAGGGCCAAGCACAGCGACCTTTCCTTCCAAGCTTCCCGGCAAGGGATGCATACCAGCAATCGCGATGATTTCGCCAGTCGAGGAGTGACCCCGACTAGCCAGTAACTAGGGTCAAGCCCTGTGGTTGAACATCGGCATCCTCATTGGCACATGTTGCGAGGTGAACTCGGTTTCGCCCCGCAGCCTTGGCCAGATAAAGCGCCTTGTCAGCACGGGTGATCAAGTCCAGTGCGCTTTCCCTGTTTTTCAAAGAGGCCACACCAATTGATACGCTGATCAATAGTTCCGGACGAGATGGAACTCGCAACTCTTGAACCTTGGCGCGAATGCGCTCACTCATCACAAGCGCAAGGTCGTCAGAGTCAGAGTCAGAGTCGGCGTCCAACAGGACAATAAATTCCTCCCCCCCATAGCGGGCCACGCAATCAATGTCGCGAACCGAGTTGAGCAGACTATTGCCCAGCATGACAAGAACTTCGTCGCCAACGGGGTGTCCGAAGGTGTCGTTGACCTGCTTGAAATGGTCAAGGTCAACCATGCACAAAATGATTCCGCGAGTCCGCAGGCGGTTGCAGCGCAAGATGTCACTTTCCAGCCTCTCCATTAGACGACGCCGGTTAAAGAGGCCAGTGAGCGGGTCGCGGTTGGCCAACTCCTCGATTTCCCTGTTCGCTTCAGCGAGATCGGCGCGGACCTTGCTGATGTAGCCACACATGAGCCCCACAAATATCATGGCCGTTGCTAATATGAGCAGGTGAAACGCCTCAAGAGTCGGAATGAGGCGCTGAGGCTGAGTAACAAAGATGAAAGCGATCACAAGCAAATAACTCAGGAATCCAACAATAGAAACCCGCGCAATCTGGCGCAAATTCAGGTACAGGATGCCAAAGAGCAGCGGTATTGGCACAAACATTAGCATTGCCCCCCGTGCTTGATCGGCCTGTGAAATGAGTGCCATTGCAGCGATCATCGAGAAAACGAGCTGTAGTTCGGTCATGCTCGGATCTCTGAGTCGCAGGTTGTTACCGCTGCGAATCAAGTAGAAAAACACGAGATTGACCATGGCCGCCCCAAGCATCCACCACATTGGCAGATTCGCGGGCAAATAACCTAATGTTGCGCCAAATTGGGCGAGGGCGCCGCAGACGACATACATTGCGACGGACATCAAGAACCGACGCATCCGCAACGCCTGCTTTGCCTCAATCGTGAAGACATTCATGCCGACCCTCATTGTTGGTGTGCGATCGCAAGCAGAGTAGCGAAGTCTCCGCGCCCACGAGGGAGGCAGGAATCAGTCAAAGGCTCTCTTGATATGTGAAATGTACGCTCAAAGGCGGGTATTTGGCTGGTGTGCCAGACCTTGGGGTGCCTCGGCTGTCCGCTGTCGACGATGCCGGAGACGGGAAGAACGGTCTGACTGAACGGCAGCCAAGGGCCTGAAGCGGCCCGCCGCGTGAACTGCCGGCGGCGTTGATCCGCGAACCACTCTGGTCCGAATGCCCCGCACTCTTTCCCTGCCTGAATGCAATGAGCGACGCTCGATGAATTTGCCCCCGGGACGACACCGCTAAAACAACGTTGCCACCACTGGATCGTCGCAAATCTCTATACTGAATTTTTCCTGACACGGGACTTGAATTGAAAATCGCTCAAATGAAATCCAAGTATGCGATCTTGATATTGGCGCTTCTACTAGGGGCTTGTGCTGCAACGGCACCCAAACTTGATCGCACGGGTGCACCCGATTCCGGCAATCCGGACTTGGTGTGTCAGCTCCCCAGCAACTGTGTGAGCTCGCGTGGCGACGGCGGTCTGGAGGCGCTGCCCTTCGCAGGCACACCCACCCAGGCGATGGGCATGTTGCAGGCCACCTTGAAGACCTTTCCCGAGGCAACCATCGTGCGCAGCGAGCCGTTGTTGATGGTGGTGATCTTCACCACACCCGCAGGGTTCAGGGACCAGGTCGACTTCCAGATCGATCCCCAGGCGCAGCAAATCGACTTTCGATCCCGCTCGTTGTTCGGCTTGTTCGATTGGGGCAAGAACCGCTCCCGGATGCAGGAATTCAAGCGCCGCTTCGAGAACAAGTCCCGCTTGTGATCGTGCTGGTCTCTCCCCTCAATGCCACACAGCTTGGCTCGGCAACGAGGCTATCGGTGTCGGCGCAATTCCCAATCTGAACTGTCGCATGGGCCGGGCGCGAACGGCCGCTATTGGCTCAAGACCGGGTATTCCTGGCTTTCTGGTGACCCACTGCCTTGGGTCTAAAGCTGCCTCCTGCGTTACCGCGGATGTTGATTGGGCCGGGCAGTGCAATGCAATGCAATGCATTTTCAAGTCTGGCATCACCTCTCTCGGCCATTGATGTCAACGACCTGAGCCGTTTATCAGCACTTCGTATGGCCCGATCATTCACTGAGTACAAGGCTGCAGCCGGTGCGAAAAGAGGGAGCACAAGACCTATTTCGGGCGGCGCATTCGATAATGCCGCCATGCCCCTCGCTCTACCTGCCGCCGCTGGCGTGCCTTCTGTTGTTCTGTGTACGCTCAATGCCAAGTACATCCACGCCTCACTTGGCCTGCGTTACCTGCTGGCCAATATGGGCGATTTGAAGCCGCGCACGGTGTTGCGCGAATTCACCATTGCCCGCAAGCCGCAGGAGTTGCTGGACGAGTTGCTGGCCACGCTGGGACCCAAGCAGGCCGGTGCCACGCAGGTGATTGGCTTTGGTGTGTACATCTGGAACGTGACGCAGACCGAGGCGTTGCTGCGCCTGCTGAAAGCGCAGCGCCCTGACATCAAGGTTGTGCTGGGCGGGCCGGAGGTGAGCCATGAGGTGGACGAGCAAGCCATCGTGCGGCTGGCCGACCATGTGATCACCGGCTGGGGTGACACCAGTTTTCCCAAGTTGTGCCGGGCCTTGATACACGGCCCCAAGCCGCTGATGAAGGTCATAGCCGGCGAGCAAGCGCCGCTGGAGCAGATTGTTTTGCCTTACGACGAATACACCGAGGCTGATCTGGCACACCGTCTTTTGTACGTAGAGGCGTCACGCGGCTGCCCCTTCAAGTGCGAGTTTTGCCTGAGTTCGCTGGACAAAACCGCCACCGCCTTTGATCTGGACGCTTTCCTAGCGCAAATGCAGGGCCTGTACGCGCGGGGCGCACGCAACTTCAAGTTTGTGGACCGCACCTTCAACCTGAAGATTGACGCCTCGGTGCGCATTCTTCAGTTCTTTCTGGAGCGGCTCACGGATGATTTGTTCGTGCACTTTGAGGTCATTCCCGACCATTTGCCGGACCGGCTCAAGGCCATGATTGCGCAGTTTCCGCCCGGCGTGCTGCAGTTTGAGGTGGGCATTCAGAGCTTTAACGTGGACGTGCAAAAGCGCATCTCCCGCAAGCAGGACAACGCCAAGACGGTGACCAACCTGGGTTGGCTGGTGAACGAGAGCAACGCCCATCTGCACACCGACTTGATTTTTGGCTTGCCCGGCGAAACGCTGGAGAGTTTTGCGCAGGGCTTCAACCAGTTGCACGCGCTCAAACCACATGAGATACAACTTGGCATTCTGAAGCGCCTGCGCGGCACGCCTATTGCCCGCCACACAATCGAATACGGTATGGTCTATGAGACCGAGCCGCCCTACACCGTGCTGCAAACCGGCGCGGTGGACGCGCAGACGATGCAGCGCTTCACCCGCTTTGCCCGCTACTGGGATTTGGTGGCCAACTCAGGGCGCTTCACCCAGACGCTGGCGGTGCTGCTTGATGCGCCTTCGCCATTTAATGGGTTTTTGGACTTTGCCGACTGGCTGTGGCGCACCACGGCCAAAACCAGCGGCCTGTCGCCCGAGATGCTGGTCGATGCGCTGGCCGACTACCTGTGCAGCCAGCGCGGCTTGGCGCTGGAAGCCGCACAACACACCTTGCTGGCCGACTATGTGGCCAGCGGCGCCCGCGCCAACCCCAAGGCGTTGCAAGGACTGCTGCCGCGCCGCGCGACGCCCGCAACCGGTGGCGGAAAGGGGCTGGCCCAGCGCCAGGAACGCCACGGCGCCGCGCAGCGGATGGAGGTGCCCGTGCCATGACCGAAAAAAACGCCATGCAAAATTTACCTTCGTGCCCGAAGTGCACGCTTGAAAACACCTATCTTGATGGCGACAACTACATCTGTCCCGATTGCGCCTACGAGTGGCCGGCCCAGGCCGCCGCTGACGAGGCCGAGGCCAGCGCCGTCATCAAAGACTCCAACGGCAACCCGCTGGCCGACGGCGACGCCGTCATTCTGATCAAAGACCTGAAGGTCAAAGGCTCGTCCACCGTGCTGAAAAAAGGCACCAAGGTCAAAAGCATTCGCCTTGTGTCGGGCGACCACGAGGTCGATTGCAAGATGGACGGCGGCAGCTACATGCTGAAGGCCGAGTTTTTGAAGAAGGCATAAGCGCCTGCGTCTGCCTGCCGCCCAATGCAGCCGTCGGGGGCGTCGACAGATAGACTCGCCGTGATTGACAGAGCTGGAGGCGACGGGTGCCTTCAGGTGCTGTCCCTTTCGATGATGGAGAAGCCAATGTCCAAAATGGGCTGCTCGATGGGGAGTCCGTTTGCTCGGTCCACGATGTATTGCGCCGCCGTCTGGCCAATGCGCGT
Organism: Rhodoferax sp. PAMC 29310; assembly: GCF_017948265.1. NCBI lineage: Bacteria > Pseudomonadati > Pseudomonadota > Betaproteobacteria > Burkholderiales > Comamonadaceae > Rhodoferax > Rhodoferax sp. PAMC 29310. The sequence goes on from NZ_CP072852.1 coordinate 3,835,162, forward strand.
GCCATCGATGCGAACCGTGGTCAATGCGGGCTCCAAGTTGGCCGCAAAGCCGATATCCCCCAAGCCCATGACCGCCAGCTGTTTCGGAATGGACAGGCCGCGCGCCTGAGCCTCAATCAGCACGCCCAATGCCAACATATCTGAACTGCAGAACACCGAGTCAATGGGGTCCGGACGGTTCAGCAACTCTGCCAAACCGGAGCGACCCGCTCCAAGCGTTGTGGGTGCAGGGGTTAGAACCACGGGCACATCGTTCGTCCAGCCCCGGCTTCTCGCCATGTTTTTGAAGCCGCTGTTGCGACGGCGTGCGCGTTCGTCGTCGCCGCACATCAAAGCGGGTCGACGATATCCTCTCTGGTGCAGGTAAGCGCAGGCGGCGGCGCCAATTTCTTCGTTTGAAAATCCCACGAGCATGTCGATTGGAGTCGGCGTTAGATCCCATGTTTCCACCACAGGAATGCCGGACGCCAGCAGTTGGCGTCTCCCCGCCGCTGAATGCATGATGCCCGTGAGCACGATGCCATCCGGGCGTCGCCGGATGATGGCGTCCAACAGCGCGTCTTCTCGCCCGATATCGTAGCCACTCTGGCCGATCATCAGTTGGTAGCCTTTGGCGTCGAGTGCCTCGTTGAGGGCCTGTATGGTCTCCTGAAACACGGGTCCCACCAGGGTTGGCAGGACTGCTGCCACCAGTTTGGCGCGGGACGACCGCAGTCCGCCCGCCATGCCGTTGGGAATAAATCCGGTCTGACGAACCACCTCTTGAACCTTGGAACGCATGGCGGGAGAGACTCTGTTCGGCTGGTTGAGTGCTCTCGATACCGTCATAGCGGACACACCTGCCAAGCGGGCAATATCGTGGATGGTCAGTGTTTTTGACATGAAGGGATGTGGTTGTTGATGCAATGAATCGGTGTTCGGATGATATCAATAACAAATTAGAGGTGCTTCAAAATCTCTCTAAACTTGGCCCAATATTTGGTATTTTTATAGGGTAAACCCTCTTACCTTTCGATTTTCATCTAGTTAAGATTCATCAAAATGGTATCGATAACAAATTCATGAATTCCACATCAACTCCTCGTATTACAGAGCTTCAAGTCATCCCCGTCGCGGGGCATGACACCATGCTGATGAATCTCAGTGGAGCGCATGCACCATTCTTTACACGCAACCTGTTGTTGCTGAAGGACAGTGCTGGCAACACTGGTGTTGGGGAGGTGCCAGGTGGAGAATCCATTCGCAACACGCTGGAGGAAGCGAGGCCGTTGCTGATCGGCCAACCTATTGGCACTTATTTGGCGTTGCTCAATCGAGTTCGCCATGTCTTTGAGGGGCGTGACGCTGGGGGGCGCGGCAATCAAACCTTTGACCAGCGAATTGCCATTCATGCCGTCACAGCAATCGAGGCAGGGCTACTTGACTTGGTGGGCCAATACCTTGAGGTTCCCGTGGCGCAGTTGCTGGGCGAAGGTCAGCAGCGGGATAAGGTCGATATGCTGGGTTACCTTTTTTACGTGGGTGACAGCCAAGCGACGGGGACGTCTTACCGAATCGAGCACGATGCGGACAACGACTGGTTTCGCCTGCGCAATGAAAAGGCGATGACAGTCGATTCCATCGTTCGCTTGGCTGAAGGCGCTTACGCTCGTTACGGTTTTAATGATTTCAAGCTCAAAGGCGGCGTGTTGCGGGGCGAGCAAGAGGTCGAGGCGATCCAAGCGCTGCACGGGCGCTTTCCACAAGCGCGAATCACGCTGGACCCGAATGGGGGTTGGCTTTTGAAGGACGCAATCCGCTTAATGCGTGACATGCATGGCGTACTGGCATACGCCGAAGACCCGTGTGGCGCCGAAGACGGTTATAGCGGGAGGGAGGTGATGGCAGAGTTTCGTCGCGCAACCGGTCTGCCCACGGCTACCAATATGGTTGCGACCGATTGGCGTCAGTTGGGGCACGCCATACAGACCCATGCAGTCGATATTCCCCTGGCTGACCCCCATTTTTGGACCATGCAGGGCTCTGTGCGTGTGGCGCAGATGTGCAACGAATGGGGTCTGACTTGGGGGTCGCATTCCAACAATCATTTTGATGTCTCCCTCGCTATGTTCACTCATGTGGCCGCCGCTGCGCCAGGGCGTATTACTGCCATTGACACGCACTGGATCTGGCAGGACGGCCAACGCCTGACGACGGCGCCACTGCAAATTGTGCAAGGCCAGGTTGCGGTGCCCTCAACGCCAGGGCTCGGGGTGCAACTCGACATGGTTGAGGTCGAGCGCGCCCACCAACTCTACCTGCAGCACGGCCTTGGTGTCCGCGATGACGCGATCGCCATGCAGCACCTCATTCCCAATTGGCGTTTTGACGCCAAGCGACCTTGCATGGTGCGCTGATTGCGCTTGACCCGCCTTCTAACTTACCCCTCCCTCTCATTCACTCCTTGAAAGAATCACTATGAAGTTCATCACAACCACTTCGAAGATGACTGTAAGCGCCAGCCTGTTGGGCCTTACGGCCGTCCTGCTGCCTAGCGCGGCCTGGTCCGAAATCCGCGTTATGTGCTATCAAGATGGCAATGAATGCGAGGTCACGGCCGATGTCATCAAACGTTACGAAGCGCAGGCCCCCGGCGCAAAGGTCATTCTTGATGTGGTTCCGTACAAAACCGTCGTCGAGCAGTTACCGATCCAACTGGCTGCAGGTCAGGGCCCTGACATTGCCCGTGTTTCGGAAATTGGCGGTTTGTCTAAAAACTACATTGACATCAGTCCTTATGTGAAAGATCGTAAGTACTGGGAAGCCAACTATGGCAGCACGCTGCCATGGATGCGCAGCAATGCTGGTGATAAGGGGATTTACGGCTTCATGTCGCAATTGACCATGACCGGGCCCTTCGTCAACAAGACGCTATTTGACCAGGCCAAGATTGCCCTGCCAGGACCCAAAGCGACGTGGGACGAATGGGCGGATGCAGCGCGTAAGGTGGCCAAAGCCACACAGACGCCCGCTGCCATGGCATGGGATCGGTCTGGCCACCGTTTTGCGGGTCCGGCTGTGAGTTATGGAGCAAAGATATTTGATGCCAAAGGCAACTTGACGGTGGACGAGGGTTACAAAACAGCTGTCGGAAAATTCGTCGCGTGGCACAAGGATGGCACCATGCTGAAGGATGTGTGGGGCGGCTCTGGTGGTTCAAGCTACGCCGACTCGGTTGGTGAGTTCAAGAACGGGCGGGTGGTGATGATTTTGTCCGGTTCTTGGCAGATCAATCGCATGCAGAAGGAGATCGGAAATGCCTTTGACTGGGTTGCTGTGCCAAATCCTTGTGGCACAACTGCCTGCTCGGGCATGCCTGGTGGTGCCGCCTGGGTGGCATTGAAGACAACCAAGTCGCCCAAGGAGGTTGGTCAGTTTCTGGACTTCATGGCACAGGAGGCTAATGTGGCCGAATTTGCCTCGAAAACAAGCAGCATTCCGGCCCATGCTGGTGTGGCGAAAGCGGGCGTGAGCTATCCGAACGCGGGACCGGCTGCGCAGGCTGCACTTGGTGTTTTCACCAGTGGCACGGCTTCGTTGGCGCCCGCCGCCTACGCTTTGCAGGGCTACAAGTACAACCGCGCATTGATGTTGCCGACCGTGACCCGCGTCACACAGGCACTTGTCGGGGAGATCACTGTGGACGAGGCAGTCAACAAGATCGGAACTGACATGAACGAAGCGGTCAAACAGGCCGAAAAATAACAACGACACCGGCGCGATATCTCTGACCCGCAAGCGCCTAGCTTAGGCCATCGCAGGCAATCACACCTTGATGTGGCTGTCGGCGGGTTCGCTAGGTTGCAGTGGTGAAACGGTGAGAGAAGCGTTGCGGTGTGCGCCGCACAGTTTGATAGGAATACGGCATGGCATTTTTTTCAGGCCTCTTGGGCTTCATTTTCAACCTCTTCGAACCGTTATTCCGGCTCGGGCAAAAATGGTTGGGTCATTCGCGCATAGGTTGGATGTTTGTCGGGCCGAATCTGCTGGTGATTGGTATTTTTACTTTCCTGCCGATCGCCATCAACCTGATTTACGCAGTGACGGGGGGCGTCAACCTGTTGCCCACACAAAGACCGTTCACAGGTGTTGAGAACTTCAGCATCTTGCTAGAGTGCCGCGACTACATGGACCTGCAAAGCTGCAGAACCGATATTTTCTGGCGCTCAATCTTCAATACTGCCAAGTTCAGTCTGATTCAGGTCATTCTGATGATGTTCTTCTCTCTGGTTACAGCCTTGGTGCTTAACCGCAACATCATTGGAAGGGGTTTTTGGCGCGGGGTTTTCTTCTACCCGGTGCTCCTTTCGCCGGTGGTGGTTGCCCTGATCTGGAAGTGGCTACTGCAGAGTCAGGGTGTGTTCAACGCCGGTTTTGTGGCCATGGGTGCCGCACCGGTGGATTGGCTCCTCGACCGGCACTGGGCATTTTTCTGGGTCGTCGTCGTGTCTATCTGGGCGCACATGGGGTTTTACATGCTGATCCTGCTGGCGGGCCTGCAAGCCATTCCTAAGGATGTCTACGAAGCAGCGGAGATGGACGCAACGCCGCCGTGGCGCCTGTTGACACGAGTCACCTTGCCCTTGCTCATGCCCAACCTGATTGTGGTTTTGGTTCTGGTGATGATTCGCGCCGTGCAAACGTTTGACGAAGTGTTTGTGCTAACTGGCGGAGGTCCTGGATCGGCAACCACCTTCATCGTTCAATACATCTATCAAACCGGCTTTGCTGAGCAAATCCATCTCTATGGGCTGGCCGCTGCCGCTTCATTGATCCTGGCGGTAGGCTTGATGGTGTTGACGCTGGCGCAACTACGTCTGTCCAAGGCAAGTGACGCCGGAAAAGTTAAGAAATAAGGACTGATCAATGGCAAATTTCCTCACTCGAACCCGCGCACGAAGCGGCAGTCGTCTGCATTGGACCGACTGGGTCTCGTACGCTTACCTGATCGCAGGACTGTTGGTGATGTTTGGTCCCGTTCTTTGGCTGGTCATGTCGTCTTTCAAGACTGAAAGCGCTTTAGCGAAATTTCCCCCCACATTTCTGCCGTACAGCCAAAAAGAGGTGGTTGTGGCCGGGTACGACAAGCCGCTGCCATTGTTTCGGGCCAAGGACGAACAAGGATTGATTCGCGAACTGGCCCAGGTGCGACGCATCGGTTTGGTCGCAACGATGGTCGATCCTGCTGCGCCGAGCAGCGAGTTGCGGGTGAACATCAACGATCGGACGCCCGTCAATGAACTGAAGTTTGCCGGCGCCAACTACACCGAACTGTTCGGCAAGTTTGCGTTCGGCCACTACCTGTGGAACAGCGTGTTCATCACGGTTGTGGCCACGATACTCACACTGCTGTTCAACTCAATGGCGGCATTTGCACTGTCCAAATACCAGTTCAGAGGTCAGAAAACGGTGTTTTTATTGATCATAGGCACGTTGATGATTCCACCGACCATCATTCTGGTTCCCGCCTTTTTGGTGATTTCAGAACTCAATTTACTGAACAATCTTTGGGGGGTGATCCTCCCGGCCGTGGCCACGCCGACTGGCGTGTTTCTGTTGCGCCAATACATGCTGACCATTCCTGATGAGTTGCTAGAAGCTGCCCGGATGGACAACGCCAGCGAATGGCGCATCTATTGGAAAATCATCCTGCCACTGGCTGCACCAGCCATGGCCGTTCTTGCCATCTTCTCTTTCATGTGGCGTTGGAATGATTTTCTCTGGCCACTGATTGTGCTGTCCAAATCAGAAAATTTCACTCTCCAACTGGCACTCAACGCATTCCAAGGCGAACTGAATACCCAGTGGAACTACTTGCTGGCAATGACCGTTATCACGTTGATACCGATAACACTGGTCTTTGCATTCCTTCAGAAATACATCGCCACTGGCATTGCCAGCGCCGGCGTGAAGTAATCACCTTAAATATCTCACATGGCAACTCTTGAACTCTCCAATGTCATCAAGTCGTTTGACAAAACCACCATCATCCATGGCGTGGATTTGACCGTTTCGAACGGTGAATTCGTGGTGTTTGTCGGGCCCTCCGGCTGTGGGAAGTCCACGCTGCTACGCATCATCTCTGGTCTTGAGCCGGCCACCAGCGGGGACATTCGGATAGATGGTCAGCGGGTCAACGACGTGAGCGCAGCCCACCGAGGCTGTTCTATGGTGTTTCAGTCCTACGCGCTTTATCCACACATGAGCGTATATGACAACATGGCCTTCGGTCTTGAAAACTTAGGCGTGGCCAAGGCGGTTATTGCCAGCAAAGTAAACGCGGCTGCCACGATGTTGCAGCTGACGCCGCTATTGCATCGCAAACCGACTCAGTTGTCCGGCGGGCAGCGACAACGTGTGGCCATCGGCCGATCAATCGTGCGAGAGCCCAAGTTGTTTCTCTTTGACGAACCCTTGTCCAACTTGGATGCAGAGCTACGCGTTTCCATGCGCGCAGAGATTCGTGACCTGCACGCCCGATTGGGCGCCACGATGGTCTATGTCACCCATGACCAAGTAGAGGCCATGACGATGGCCGACAAAATCGTCGTGCTGCGTGCTGGTCGTATCGAGCAAGTTGGTACCCCCCTGGAGTTGTACAACCGACCTCGCAACCAATTTGTGGCGGGTTTTATCGGCAGCCCGCGCATGAACTTCGTGCCCGCAACTCAGTTGAGCCAGGCCAAACCAGGGGCCAAGACTGTGGGTATTCGGCCCGAGCACGCTCAATTGTCTGAGGACGGCCTGCTTAAGATGACGGTGTTGCAGATTGAACAACTCGGCAGTACCAGCATCCTCCATGGCAACGTCGTTTCCGATGCGCCGTTTGAAGTGATTTTGAGTGGGCAGACCTCAATCAAGCCAGGGGAAACAGTTGGACTTACGGCCCCGGTTGACTGCCTGCACTACTTTGATCAAGATGGCCTGCGCCTCTAAATCGCCCCAATCCAACCACCATCCAGATGACGACATGCGCCTAGACCATGCTCCCGTATTCTCCCTGCATTCGCACAGTGGAAATCACCTTGTCCTGAGTGCCCCGTTGGGGGCAATCGCCCATATCTGGGTGCTTGAAGAAGATATCGTTCGGGTGCTGGTTCTCCCGCGCGGTCAGTTGCAAATGCCCCGAACCTGGACAGTTGCGCCCGGTTTGGATGATCTTCCTATCGAAGGGCGCGACAGGTTCGACCTCAGTGGATTCTCATTGCCTGCATACGAACTCAGGCAAGGGGGGGGGCAACTTCAGGTTATTACCGGAGCGGTTCGTTTGAGCATCGTTCTTGACGGGTTTTTTTGTAGCTGGGAAAGTCGGTTTAACGGCCAGTGGCAAGCGACAGCAGTTGATCGATCCACTCAGAGCTACAACTTTGGGTGGTGGGACGAGCGGGTCTATCACTACCTCCAGCGCGATCGAGGTGAGTCATATTTTGGCCTCGGAGAACGCGCTGGCGACGCTAACCGAGCCGGGCAACGCTATCGCATGTGTAACCTTGACCCCATGGGCTACAGCGCGCGAAGCACGGACCCTCTGTACAAGCATATACCGTTCTACATCACTCGAAAGGGCAACGAAGCAGACGCCGGACTTTGCTACGGCTTGTTCTATGACACCTTGTCGGACTGCAGTTTCGACATGGGCCGCGAAATGGACAACTACCATGGGCACTACCGCTATTTTGTGGCCGACCATGGCGATCTTGATTTGTACTATATCGCCGGGGAGAATCCGGCCGCCATCACCCGTCGCTACACCTGGCTAACCGGGCGTCCTATTTTTCCCCCACGTTATGCGCTGGGGTACTCGGGGTCGACCATGAGCTACACCGACGCACCAAATGCCCAGGAGCTAATGGGGGAATTCCTATCCCGTTGTTTTGAGCATGACATCCCATGCGACTCCTTTCACCTTTCGTCAGGATATACCTCGATCGGCTTAGGCCGCTATGTGTTTCACTGGAATCGCGACAAGTTTCCTGAACCAGAAATCTTTGTTCAGAGCTATCTCGACCAAGGGGTGCGTTTGGTGCCCAATATCAAACCAGCCTTGCTGAGCGATCACCCGCGATTCGAGGAAGTCAGTCAGGCCGGTCTGCTGGTGCAAGACCCCGACGGACAGCCCACGGCCGTGCAATTCTGGGACGGCACTGGCGCCTACCTTGATTTCACCAACCCCGCCACCATTGTCTGGTGGAAGCAACAGGTCACGGAGCAGCTTTTGAAGATGGGTATCCCGAGCACCTGGAATGACAACAACGAATATGAAATATGGAGTGATCAGGCTCGAATCCACGGTTTTGGCGCAGGGCGCCCTGCCCGCGAGGCCCGCCCACTTCAGACTCTACTTATGATGCAGGCCTCACACGCCGCACAGACCGAATTTTTGCCAGACAAGCGGCCCTATCTTGTGTCGCGCTCTGGTTGCGCGGGCATGCAGCGCTATGTGCAGACGTGGTCAGGGGACAATTACACGGCCTGGGAAACGTTGCGCTACAACATCCGCATGGGGTTGGGTTTGGCGATGTCCGGCGTGTCCAATACAGGGCACGATATTGGAGGATTTTCGGGCCCCGCTCCTGGGCCCGAGCTGCTAGTGCGATGGATTCAGTACGGCATCTTCTTGCCGCGGTTCAGCATCCACTCTTGGAATGACGACCGGAGCGTGAACGAGCCCTGGATGTACCCCTCTGCAACGCCGCAAATCCGTGATTTGATCAAGCTGCGGTATCGGCTCATACCTTACTTGTACGACTTGGTGTGGCGCTACCACAGACTTTTTGAGCCCATCATCCGTCCAACCTACCATGATTTTCCAGACGACTGCATCTGCTTGGAAGAGAACGATGACATGCTTCTTGGGTCGAATTTGCTTGTCGCAGCGGTGGTTGATCCGGGACAGATTCAGCGCAAAGTTTGGTTGCCGGGTTCGGGTTCTTGGGTCGAGTGGCACACTGGGCGCTATTGGCCTGCGGGTCAGTACGTTACGCTGCAGACTCCGCTGGATGGTCCGCCGCCCCTGCTGGCCCGTGAGGGATGTGCGGTTCCTTTGAATTTGGGCAGTATCCATTTTGGACAGGTCGAAGATGTTCGTGGCTTTCAGATATTCCCTTTTCAAGGTACGGGACAATTTGAGAGCACTTGCTTTGAGGACGATGGTCAATCATCCTTCTGCCGCGATGGTGTCTATGGCCAATGGTGGTTGAAGGTGAATTGCGCGTCCGATCACCTGCAAATTGACGTCGCAAGGTTGGGTGTGCAGCCACCAACGCAGAGCACCTTGCTTTTGCGCTTGCCCGCGAGCGATCAACGTGAGGTGCGGTTTGCCAGTGGGACGGTGGCCGACGAAGGGAGCGACGGCCGTTGGCGCCAGGTCATGTTGATGCTTGCTCATTAGCGCTGGCCTGAATGGGGTCCGTCGGGACAGCGAAATGGACAAACCCTTGGACTTGCCTTTGTGCAAGCCACGTTGAGGCATCAGGGGCATCGGAGTTAACACACTCTAAGATAGCGGTATGACCACTTCTTCCCGATTCTGGGCCAACCTCAGCACCCTTGAGTTCTCCGACCGCATCGCCAGCGGTGCGGCTGCCAACACTGTGGCGGTGCTGCCTGTGGCCGCGACCGAGCAACATGGGCCTCACCTGCCCCTGAGTGTGGACACGGTACTGGTCGACGGCGTGGTGAGCGCGGCGCTGCCGCACTTGGCGCCAGAACTGGACGTGCTGTTTCTGCCCACCCAAGCCGTGGGCTTCAGCCCGGAGCATGCGCGCTTTCCCGGCACGCTCACCCTCAAGTCCGACACGCTGGTTCGCCTGTGGACCGAGATTGGCGAATGCGTGGCCGCAGCAGGCGTGAAGAAGCTGGTGCTGTTCAACGCCCACGGCGGGCAGGTCAGCGTGATGGACATCGTGGCGCGTGATCTGCGGGCGCGGCTGGACATGCTGGTGTACAGCGTGAGCTGGTTCAATCTGCCACTGGTGAATGCCCAGGGCGGCAATGTGAATGAGTTGTTCAGTGCCGAGGAGCATCGCTTTGGCATTCATGCCGGCGACGTGGAAACCTCCATGATGCTGGCGCTGGACCCGGCCCATGTGGACATGACCAAAGCCCGCCACTTTTACTCCACCTCACAAGCCCGGGCGTCGCAGTTTGATATTTTGGGCAATGGCAAAAGCGCCAAGCTCGGTTGGCAAACGCAGGACTACAACCCCGCCGGAGCCGTGGGCAACGCCGCAGCGGCCACGGGAGACAAGGGTCAGGCACTGGTCGACGCCGCAGGCTTGGGGTTGGCCCGACTGCTAGCGCAGGTGCACCAGTTGCCCTTGAGCACGCTGGTCGCAGCGCCTGACTTTTCGCCGCCATAACTCGCCGCGGTCTTCATGTTGGCTCCTTTTGATTTATTGGCCCTGGGTGCGGCCGCATGCTGGGCGGTGGGCAGCATCATGTCGGTCACCCCGGCGCGCCATTTGGGGGCGTTTGCTTTTTCACGCTGGCGCATGTTGATGGTGGCGGTCATGTTGTGGTCGGTGTCGCTGCTGAGCGGTGGCTGGCGTTCGCTGGACAACGAGATATGGGGCGTGATGGCCATCAGTGGCCTGATTGGCATTTTTGTAGGCGACACCGCCTTGTTTGCCGCCATGAACCGGCTCGGCCCCCGACGTGCCGGGGTGCTGTTTGCCACGCACGCGGTGTTCAGCGCTTTGCTCGGCATCTGGTTGCTGAATGAACACATGAGCCCGCAAGCCGCCTGGGGCGCCGCCTTGACGGTGATTGGTGTCATGGCCGCCATTGTGCTGGGCCGGCGCAAGGAAGAGCAGCACGCCTGGGAGTCAGATCAGGGGAGTGTGGGCACCGGCGTGGTACTCGGCCTGGTGGCGGCCCTGTGTCAGGCGCTGGGCTCCTTGATTGCCAAACCCATGATGGGCCCCGCCGTGGACCCGGTGAGCGCCTCGGCACTGCGGGTCACGGTGGCTTGCCTTGCACACTTCTGTTTGTTGTGGGCGGGCTTTCAGGCTTCCAAGGCGCACAACCCCTTGACGCCGCGCATTGCCGTGCAGACGGGGGTCAATGGCTTCATTGCCATGGGTGTGGGCATGACGATGATTCTTACCGCCCTGCAAAAAGGCGATGTCGGTATGGTCGCCATTCTGTCTTCGGTGTCTCCGGTGCTGGTGCTGCCGCTTTTGTGGTGGCGACTGAGACGGGCACCAGCCGCCGGTGCCTGGGTAGGCTCCGGGCTAACCGTGGTGGGGACGGCGCTGATTCTGCTGCGCTAAGCATGGCGGGGCGCTGCGCTGAAGGTGGCTGAATTGCAATAAATTGTTGCAGTGCAACAAAAAGCTTGCATCATCTCGGGTTTTTCCTATAATTCGTTCTATGCTGCACTGCAACATAAATACCCGGAAGGGGTTGCGCCGCAGAAACTGTCACACTTAAGGAACTCATCATGATGAACTTCAAACCAGAACAACTCGCCGCTACCCAACAAGCTAACCTGGAAGCTTTCCAGGGTCTGTCCACCAAAGCCTACGAAGGTTTTGAGAAGATGATTGAGCTGAACATGGCTGCTTCCAAAGCCCTGTTGGGTGATTCTTTTGCCCACGCACAAGCCGTGCTGGCTGCCAAAGACCCCAAAGAATTCCTGGACCTGCAAGCCAGCCTGGTTCAGCCTTTGGCTGAGAAGACTGTCGCTTACGGCCGTCACGTGCAAGCCATCGGCACCGACACCGGCTCCGATCTGAGCAAAGCATTTGAGTCGAAAGTGGCTGAAGCCCAGACTACTTTCACCAAAGCCATGGAAAACCTGACCAAGAACGCACCTGCTGGCTCCGAAGCCGCTGTGGCTGCATTCAAAAATGCTTTGAGCACCAGCCAAAACGCCATGGAAACAGCCCAAAAGGCCGTCAAGCAAGCCATGACAACTGCTGAAAGCAACTTCACTGCTGCCACTGAGCAAGCTGTGAAAGCTGCCGGTAAGGTCGCACAGAAGTAATCAATTCCTTGGCCCTCGCGGCCAGGCATTGAGAAAAAAAGCACCCTCGGGTGCTTTTTTTGTTGGTCAGGCGGCAACGACATCGACTGAGGCAGAGTGACCTCAGTGCCCGCCACCCAGGTAGGCAGCCCTCACGGCCGGGTCATCCCGCAACTGCGCCGCTGGCCCGTGAACCGAGATCACGCCGTTTTCCAGCACGTAACCGTAATCTGCTACGGCCAGGGCAGCCGCGGCAAACTGCTCGACGAGCAACATCGTCACGCCTTCTGATTTCAGTCGCGCAATGATGCGAAACACCTCTTCGACGAGGATGGGGGCCAGCCCCATGGACGGCTCATCCAGCAAAATGACATCGGGGTTGAGCATCACCGCCCGCGCCATGGCCAGCATTTGTTGCTCGCCGCCGGACAGGGTGCCAGCCAATTGGGTTCTGCGCTCTTTCAACCGGGGAAATAACTCCAGCGCCCGTTCAAGGTCAGCCGCCACATCGCCTCTGGGCCGGCTGCCGGTCAAACGAGGGAAGGCGCCCAGCGTCAGGTTGTCGGTCACTGTCATCGTTGCGAAAACTCGGCGACCCTCTGGCGAGTGAGCCAAGCCCAGTTTGGCAATGTGATACGACTCCATGCCGTCAATTCGCTTTTCGTTCAGACTGATGGCACCGCCCGTGGGGGCAATCATGCCGCTGATGGCCCGCATGGTCGTGGTTTTTCCCGCGCCGTTGGAGCCAATCAGTGTGACCACTTTGCCACGGGGAACCGTCATGGAGATGCCGTGCAAGACTTGCACTTTGCCGTAGCCGGCGGACAGGTTTTCGATATTTAACATGGGTTGATCCTTCGGGTTCGCTCAGTGGGCGGGCGCTGCCGCTTCGCCACCCAGGTAGGCCTCGATGACTTTTGGGTCTGCCTGCACTTGGGCGGGCAAGCCTTCTGCGATCTTCTGGCCAAAGTCCAACACCGACACGGTGTCGCACATGCTCATGACCACGTCCATGTGGTGCTCAATGAGAATCACGGTCACACCATGCTCGCGGATCTTGCGAATGATGGTGACCAGCTCCTTGATGTCCGGCGCTGTGAGTCCGGCTGCGGGCTCGTCCAGCAGCAACAACTGCGGGTCAAGCGCCAATGCCCGGGCAATTTCCAGCAACCGCTGCTTGCCGTAGGGCAGGTTGCGAGCCTCTTCATGCGCCAGTGAAGCAAGCCCCACAAACTCAAGAAGGGCCATTCCGCGCGCGGTAGCGAGGCGGTTTTCCCGTTTGTACCTTGGCAAATGCAGGGCAACGTCTACCAAATTGCTGTTGAACGTGTGGTGCAGGCCAACCATGACGTTTTGCAGGGTGGTCATTTCCCCAAACAACTGGACGTTCTGGAAGGTGCGGGCGACGCCGGACAAGGCAATGTCGGATGAGGTGCGACCGACCAGGGATGCATCCGCAAACATGACGGTTCCGGCGGTCGGCATATAAATGCCTGTCAGGACGTTCATCATCGTGCTCTTGCCGGAGCCGTTGGGGCCGATCAAGCCGTGAATCGTGCCGCGTTTGACGACGAGGTCCACGTCGTTGAGCGCCTTCAGTCCACCAAACTGCATCAAGATGCCGCTGGCGCGCAACAACTCGTCGCTGCCGCCCTTGGCGACCGTCAGTGCGCCATGGGTTGCCGGCAATGCCGCAGTGTCTTCACTTTCGGCGTCGTCGGTGGGGTTGGACCGGATATTGAGTGCAATGCGCAGGAAACCCACGATGCCATCCTGCAGGTAGTAAACGACAAAAAGGGTAATCAAGCCGAAGATGGAGAGTCGCCAATCCGTCATGGTTTGCAACTGGAAGGACAGGGCCGCCAGCGCAATAGTGCCCACCACGGGAATGGCGGCCGTCTTGGGGCTGGCTTTGCCCCGTTTCAACGCGACGATGGCGCCCACCAGCACGGCCACTGCCAGCAACACAGCGAACCAGCGGAACATCTCAATATCGTCCAGGAGCTTGGGCAGCAGCACCACAATGGCCGCCCCCAGCATGGCCCCTGATCGTGTCTTGCGACCACCCATGATGACGGCGAGCAGGAACATGACCGTGAGTTCGAAGTTGTAGGTGTTGGGCGAGATGTACTGCTCTGAATAGGCATACAGCGAGCCGGCCAGGCCAGCCAAGCCGGCACTGATCACAAAGGCGTAAACCTTGTAGCGGTAGACCGAAACTCCCATGCAGTCAGAGGCCACCGGGCTGCCGCGCAGTGCTTCAAAAGCCCGCCCCAGATGCGAGCGCAGAACCCGGTGCACGAAAATCAGAGACAGGATCAGCATGACGGCCACGACCCAGAAGAACTCGCGTTCGCCCAGCTTCACACCAAACAGCATCGGCTTAGCCAGCGTGATGCCCAAGGGGCCTTCGGTCAGGAAACTCATCTCGTTGATCAGAATCTGGATGATCGTGCCAAATGCCAGCGTGACCATGGCCAGATAGGGGCCGGTCACCCGCAGCGCCGGTAGTGCCAGCAAGGCACCAAAGGCGGCCGTGACGGCGATGGAGGCAGGCAACGTGACCCACAAACTGGCCCCCAATTTGAAGACCAGTACACCGGCGGTGTAGGCGCCGATCCCAAACAGGCCGGCGTGCCCCAGCGAGACCTGGCCGGTGTAGCCAACCACAATATCGAGCCCGAACAGCACGATCGCGTAGATCATGATGGTTTCGAGCAGGTGAATGTAGTACGGGTTGTGGAATGCAACTGGAAACAACATGAGCGCGGCAATGCCCGCGACTGCGAGGAGTGTGTGTTTGGGCTTCATGCTCAGACTTTCTTGATGGCAGATTTGCCGAAGAGGCCGGCTGGCTTCACCGCAAGCACCACCAGCAGCAAAAGGAGGCCGGGTACATCTTTGTAGCCCGTGGACAGATAGAAGCCCGTGGTGGTCTCCGCGATTCCGAGGATCAAGCCACCTACGACGATGCCCATGCCACTGGTGAGTCCACCAATGATGGCCACAGCAAAAGCTTTCAAGCCCAGAACGGACCCCATGGTCGCGCCGGTCAGTGTGAGCGGGGCAATCAGCACCCCTGCGAAGGCCGCCGTCATGGACGACAGGGAATAGGAGAAAGTGATGACCAATGCGGTGTTGATGCCCATCAACTTGGCCGCATCGCGGTCATTGAAGGTGGCCACCACCGCCTTGCCGTAGATGGAGCGCCGGTTGAACACCTCGACTGCCAGCATCATGGCCAAAGCGCCAAAAACCACCAAAATTTCCATTGGCAGCACGTTGGCGCCGAGAAAGTGCAGGGGGGACTCGGGCAGGGGACTGGGGAACTTCATGTCGTCGCGACCCCAAACATTCTCGGCCACGTTTTTGAAGATGATGCCCAACGCGATGGTCGACATGATCCAGCCGAACTCTGACTTCATCTTGATGGCTGGTCGAACGCCAATGCGCTCAACGAAAGCGCCCTGAAGCGCACCAAAGATGCAAACGAGGGGGATCATGACCCAGTAGTTCACCCCTAGCCCCACCAATGTCAGACCGACCAGGGCGCCCAGCATCAGGGCGTCTCCTTGGCCAAAGTTCAAGGTATCGGAGGTCGCAAAGGTCAATTGGTAGCCGAACGCAATGACGGCATAGATCATGCCTAATGCGATCCCGCTGAACACGAGTTGGGTAAATATTTGCATGGTGAATTCCTGGGATTCCGTCAGTCGCGGCACGCGCGAAAAACCGTTGCCGGCATGGATGCCGGCAACGTACTCAAAAGCCTGGACGGCTTTTTTCTTACTTCTTGACGACTAACGCGCCCTTGGCGTTGACATCTTTCACGCGAACCTCAGACGCCTTCTTCTGGTCATCTGGGTAGGCATAGACCACGCGCTGGCCTTTGACTTCACCAAACACAGGAATGTTGGCGGTAATCGCTTCATGGTCCTTGGCCGTAAAGGGTTTGTTGTAGGTCGTCACAACGCCTTCAACTGGCGATTTCAAGTCTTCCAGGGCGGCCTTGATCTTGGGACCGTCTGTAGAGCCGGCTTGTTTGATGGCGGCTGCCAGCAGGTATACGGAGTCATAGCCTTGAGCGGCAGAAACGGGGGAGTCGATCCGGCTGTTCTTGGGGTTGAACGTTTTCAAGTAACTGACGATGAAGGACTGGCGCTTGGGTGTGGTGGGCTCCTGAATGAAGGTCTGGGGCATGCGCGCGCCCTCACCGCCGGGGCCGGCGTTGTCGATGAAGTTGGCCATTGACAAGGTCCAGCTGCCGATCATGGGGACTTTCCAACCCAGCTTGGTCATGCCGTTTGCAATTTGCGCCAACTCAGGGCCAATGGCATAGGTCAAAACAACCTCTGCACCGGCTTCTTTGGCCTTGAGAAGCTGGGGCGTCATGTCCACATCCTTGATGTTGAACTTTTCAATGGCAACCGCCTTGATGCCTTTGATGTCCAGCGCCTTCTCCAGGTCAGCACGACCGAGTTGGCCGTAGTTGGTGGAGTCGGCCAGGATCGCCACTTTCTTGAATCCGCGACGAGTCACGGCTTCTTCCACAATCATCGGCGCCTGGATGCTGTCGTGCGCGGCATTGCGGAAAATGTAGTTCTCCGGCTGGTCATCAAACTGATGCGTGACTTGCGACCCGGTGGCCACATTGTTCATGACGGGAATTTTGGCTTCCTGGTAAAAACGTTGTGAAGCCAGTGCCACGCCGGTATTGATGTAGCCCACGGTGGCCGCGACCTTTTCCTTGTTGATCAGCTCTTGAGCAATCTGCACGCCCCGCTCATTTTTGGCTTCATCGTCCCGCTCAACCAGCAGAATCTGGCGGCCCAGCACGCCGCCGGCCTTGTTGATCTCATCAGTGGCCATGCGAACGCCATCGCGCATGCTGACGCCCATGGAGGACGAACCCCCTGTGAATGGACCTGCTACGCCAATTTTGATGGGTTCAGCGGCCAGCGCGAAGGTGGCAGAAGCGGCGAGCGCGACGGCGCTCAGGGTGAGTTTTGCGTAAAGGCTTGTCATCGTTGTCTCCGTGCCCTGCAGGGCGTTAGTTGGTCTGCAGGACAGGAGTTTGCGCCGTGGGCGGTGCGCCCGCCAGCGTTCCACTACGTAGTGGCGTTGCGTGGCGTTACGTACTGGAAAACCCTGAATTCAACGATTGGGGTAGGGCGTACCACGATGCCGGCTGGCGTGCTCGACCGCATATTTGATGAGGTCGGCCTGTGTTTCAAGGTCGAGTTTTCGGCGGATGTTTTGCCGGTGTGCTTCCACGGTACGCACGCTCAGGTCCAAGGCGCGCGCAATATGCTTGCTGGACTGGCCGTTGGCCAGGAACGCCAGGATGTCTTGCTCGCGAACGGATAAACTGCTGCGGGGCGCCGGCGCCTTGAAAAGTCGCTGCGCCATGTCGACGCCCAGGTAGGTGCCGCCATTGGCCACGGTACGCAGGGCCGTGAGTATTTCTGACGCAGGGGCGTCTTTCAGCACATAGCCGCGGGCGCCGGCCTGAAGCGCGCGTTGGGCGTATTCGACACTGTCATACATGCTGAGCATGAGCACGGCCAATTGGGGGGCCCGTTCGAGCAACATCGCGGCCAGTTCAATGCCATTGATATCCTTCATGCCAATATCCATCAGCGCCAGCGTGGGGGTACAGCTTTCCAGCGCGCTTAGTGCCTCGGCGGCATTGCCGGCTTCGCCCACCACGGTGATGTCGGATTCGCTGGCCAGTCTGGCTTTCAGGCCGTCGCGAACAAGGGGGTGGTCGTCTACCAGCAGGAGTCGAATCATGGCGTGGATCTCGGTTAGGCAGGGGCGTTGAAATTCTTGATCGCCCGTGTCGGCAGGACGGCCGTGATGCAGGTGCGCCCCGGCTTGGAGTACACCGTGAGCTCGCCCCCAATGGTTTCAATGCGCTCACGCATATTGCGAAGGCCGATGCCCCGGTGAGGATGTTCGCGAACCGACTCTTCGTTGAATCCGCATCCATCGTCTTCGATGCTGAGAAGCAGGGCTTGCGGACTGAAAGAAAGACGGAGATCAATATGATGGCTGGCCGCATGCTTGAGGGTGTTGGCCATCGCCTCCTGCGTGATGCGAAACAGCATGGTTTTCACATCGTCTGGCAAGTCGGGCACGGGTCCTTGCGTTTCCATGGTGAACGTGATGTTGGCGGGCCGACAAGTTTCCTCGCCCAGGCTTTGCAAGGCGGCGGGCAAGCCCAGGGTGTCCAGCATGACGGGACGCAAGCGGTGTGACATGCCGCGAACTTCCAGCAAGGCTTCTTTCAGGCGATCCAGTGCCCGTGTCAGCGGGGACCGAACGGCCTCATTGTCGCCCTCCATGCGATCCAGTGCGGACTCCACCAGCAGTTTGATCACCACCAGGGTCTGCCCGGTGCCGTCATGCAGCTCTCTCGACAGGTAAGCCCGTTCTTCTTCCTGCGAGCTCACCACCTTGCGAGCGAGCAGCTTCAACTTGGCGTCGCTCACGCGGCGCTCGGTGAATCGGAACACCATCGTCGCGCCGAATATCAGGGCCACTCCCAGTCCTCCGGCGCCCGCAATCCAAAGCAGCGTCGCGTGGACGTTGCGCTCCAGCTCAACGTCAAGCTGAACCATGGCCGCGTCAATATCATCCAGGTACATACCGGTGCCAATCATCCAGCCCCAGCGCTCCAGTACCGTCACATAGCCCAGCTTGGGTGCCGCGACCTGCGTGGAAGGGCGCAACCAGTGATAAACCACGAAGCCACCGCCGGTTCGGGCGCGTTCGAGCAGCATGCGGACGGTGGGCTCTCCATGGGCGTCGCGCACTTCGATGAGGTTTTTGCCGACCAGTTCCGGTTGGCGCGGGTGCATGAGGTTGGTGCCCGTCATGTTGTAGAGGAAGAAATAGCCGTCAGGGCCGTAGTCCAGGTGGGCCAGTTGTTGCATCACCTGCTTTTTGATGTCATCGTCGTCGCGCCCCTGGTTGTACAGAGGGCTGACGGTGCTCATGGCCAGTGCCACGTAGTGGCGCAACTCATCCTGCTTGATCGCCATGATGGCGGTGCGAAGTTGAAGGCGTCTGCGCTCCGCCAAGCTGTCCTGCTCGGACACCAAGGCCGCGGCGATCAACAGCAGTGATGCCAGCAGGGGCACCAAGGCCAGCGTGACAAATTTGTATTTCAATCGCAAAGGGGTTTCCCGCAGTGAGGAGAGTGCGATTATCAGGCCGAAGCGCAGGCGACCGCCGTGCGCTTGATGTGCCGTTAGAAGCGGTGGGTCGCGAGAGGGCGTTCAGCCCCCAGCCATCAAGCGGAGGTCACCCAATCGGCATAGTCCGGATGGTCCAGATGCGGCAAGGTGTTGAAGGTGAGCAGGGCGTGGCGCGAGCGGGTGAAGATCAACTCGCTCACGGCGCTGTTGCGAATGCGCATGTTGAGGTCGATGGTGGTCGTCGCCGGCGCCTCCAGCAGGTGGCTGATCGCAGTGGAAATGGGGCCGCCGCTGGAGACCAGCAACACATTGCCCTGGCAATTCGCACGCACATGGTCCAGCGCACTGGTCACGCCGTTCTGAAAGTCGATCCAGCTTGGCATGCCGCGCGGGCTCGACTCTCCCTGCATCCACAGCTTCAGGCCGTCTCGCAACAGGCGAAAGTGCTGGCGGTAACCCTCGGCAGTGCTGGGGTGGGGCAGCGGCTCGGCGCGCGGCACGCAGGCCATGATCGCATCACTGTCGTATTCGTTGAGCCCGGGCCAGGTGAGTACCTTGGCGAGTGGGGCGCCGGGGTCAGCCGCTTCCGCCATGCCAGCCAAGATACCTTCATATGTCTGGGCGTGGCGGCGCAAGGTGCCGGTCAGCACGGCCTCAAAGTGCAGATTTTTTTGCTTGAAATACTGGCCCAGCTGATGGCTTTGGCGCACGCCCAGCGGGCTAAGTTGGTCGTAATCGGCTGCACCGAGAGAGGCTTGACCGTGGCGTACTAGATAGAGATTTCCCATGCCCGAACTTTAGATCAAAAGACCTTGGGGCCCTTGTCACGGCAGCGACGCCAGCTATGAATTTTGAAGCGTTGTCAACAGGCGTCAAAGGTTGGCTTGGCCTTCAACACAGGTCACCGAGTTGCCGCCGACCCAGATTTGGCCTTGAGCATCCTGCTCAATGTGGACCTGGCCGTCGCGGCCCAGGCAGCTGCCTTGCGAGGCCAGATAGGTGCTGGGCGCATGCCCGTCGGCGATCAGCCACTGGGCCAAGGCCGCGTTCAGGCTGCCGGTCACGGGGTCTTCGTTCACGCCCATGGCGGCGGCAAAGGCGCGCACCTCCATCGAGGCTTCCAAGGCCTCACTGCGCGGACCAAAGGCGCGGGCCTCCCGGTTGGAGCGCGCTATCAAGTTGCTAGCTGATTGCGCTTGTTCTATGCAGGCCACCCCCACTTTTTGCCCTAAATTCTTGAGGGAAAGGTGGTTGGGGGTCAGTTCCAGCACGGTCTGCGGCGAATCCAGCAACAGGCCTAAAAAAACCGGGCCGTTGTCCAGCACTTGGGCTGCCAGAATCTGGTGGGTTTTAAGGCCCAGCGCGGCAGCCACCCGCGCCAGCAAGGCGGGGGCGGGGTCACTGCGGGTGAGCGGTGGCGCGGCAAATGCCAGGCGGGTGCCGTCGCGGCGAATTTTGACCAGACCAACCCGGCACTCCTGCACGATGCTGTCGCTGTGTTGGGGCGTGCCACCGGCCTGTAGCCAGGCGTGGCAACTGCCCAATGTGGGGTGGCCGGCAAAGGGCAGCTCGATGGTGGGTGTGAAGATGCGAACCTGGTAGTCCGCGCCCCGGGCGGCAGCCTCCGGGCTGGGAGGTGTCAGGAACGTGGTCTCTGACAAGTTGATCCAGTGCGCAAAGTGCTGCATTTCGGCGTCGCTCAAATCCGAGCCGTCAAGTACCACCGCCAACGGGTTGCCCAGGTAGGGCACGGCGGTGAATACATCCACTTGTTTGTAGGAGCGTTGCTTCATGGAAGGTTCATGCGAGAAAAAAGACAGCCCCAAGTGTGACGTCTACAGCGTGACCCGTCCATCCACGCAGGTCACGCTGGCCCCGCCGACCCAGATATCGGTGTCTTGGCGGGTGATGTGCACGCGGCCAGCGCGGGCCAAGGCCGAGCCTTGGGCGGCGAGGTAGGTGCTGGGTGCAAGCCCCGCGCCGATCAGCCATTGGGCCAGGGCCGCGTTCAGGCTGCCGGTCACCGGGTCTTCCACCAGGCCGTTGTTGCCGGGGAAAAAAGCACGCACTTCAAAGGCGCAGTCGTGTCCCGCCGGGTGCGCGCCCACCACGCCAATGTCCAGGCCGGCGAGCACGGCAGCGTCGGGCTTTAGCGCCAGCACCAGGGCGGCAGATGAGAGCATCACCGCGCGCCAACCCGGACCGTTGTCGCACCAGGCGTGGTGCAGGATGTCGCTGCGCGTCACCCCTAGGCCTTTGGCGATGAGGGCCACGTCGGCCTCGTCCAACGGGCCGCTGCGCTTTAGCGCTGGCGCTGCAAAGGCCAGTTGTTGCTTGCCAGCGACGCCATCGCGCTTCAATCGGATCAAGCCGGCGCCACACTCTTGCACGATCAACCCTTCAATCTTGGGCTGACCCCCTGCCTCCAGCCAGGCGTGGCAACTGCCGAGCGTGGGGTGACCGGCAAAGGGCAACTCCCGCCCGGGGCAGAAAATGCGCACCCGGTAGTCGGCCCCGGCTGCCTCGCCCTCGGGCGTTGGCGGCAGTAAAAAAGTGGCCTCCGACAGGTTGGTCCAGTTGGTGAAGTGCTGCATGGCCTCGGTGGAGAGGCCGCTGCCGTCCAAGACCACCGCCAGTGGGTTGCCCCGGTAGGGCGTGTCGGTGAAGACATCCACTTGTTTGAAAGGGCGTTGCGTCATGCGTCAGCTATTCAAGTTGGCAGCAAGGCGCTCAAGCGGTCGCGAGGCTGGCGCGGTAGTTCTTCAGCGCCACGGCCAGTGAAGCCACGCCTTGGTGGATTTCGTCGACGCTAGGGGTCACGAACGAGAAACGCAGGGTGCGTGGGTCGCCGTGGTCGGCGTAAAACGGGGCACCGGGCACAAAGGCCACGTTCTGCTCCACAGCAAACGGCAGCAAGTCCACCGCGTTCATGCCCTCGGGCAAGCGGGCCCACAGAAACATGCCGCCGGCCGGGGTGTTCCAGGTCAGCGAGGTATCGGGGCTGCCGGCCGGAAAGTCGCGGGCGAGTGCGTCCAGCATGGCGTCGCGCTGCGACTTGTAGAGGGCGCGAATGGTGGGCACATGGCGGTCCAGAAAGCCGCCCTTCATCACTTCAACAATCAGGCGCTGGTTGAAACCCGGTGTGTGCAAATCCGCCGCTTGCTTGGCCTGAAGGAGCTTGGGGTAGATCGCCTTGGGGGCCACCAAAAATCCCAGACGCAGGCCAGGCGCCAGCACCTTGGAGAAGGAGCCCAGGTAAATGCAACCCTCAGGGTTGCGTGCTGTTAGCGGCGCAGGTGGCGGGGTGTCAAACCACAAGTCGCCATAGGGGTTGTCTTCAATCAAAGGCAGGTTCAGGCGGGCGGCGGCTTCGCTCAAAGCGGCACGGCGGGCCTCAGACATAGTGCGCCCGGTGGGGTTCTGAAAATTGGGCAGCACATACAGAAAGCGCGCGCCCTCGGCCTTGCTGCTCAGGTCAGCCAGGTTGATGCCATCGTCGTCGTTGTCCACACTCACCACCTTGGGTTCCATGGGCGTGAAGGCCATGACGGCACCCAAGTAGGTGGGCGACTCCACCAGAATTTTGCTGCCCGTGTCCACCAGCACCTTGGCCACCAGGTCCAAGCCCTGCTGTGAGCCGGTGGTGATCAGCACTTGGGCCGGGTCCACGTTCCAGGGCAGCATCTCGGCCACCATTTCACGCAAGGGGCCAAACCCTTCACTGGCTGCGTATTGCAGGGCGCCGTTGGGGTCGTCTTGCAGCACCTGGGCACAGGCAGCGGCAAACTCGGACACCGGGAATGTCTTGGGCGAGGGCAGGCCACCCGCAAAGCTGACGATGCCGGGCTTCTCTGTGACCTTGAGAATTTCGCGGATCACCGAGGGGTTCATTTTGGCGGCGCGTGCGGCCAGGGTCCATTTCGTCATAACGAGTCTCCGAAGGGATATTGAGTATTTCGAGTTTGAAAACAGTGTGCAGATTGTGCCCGGCCCGGCTCAAGGCTTCAGCAGTGGGTAGAGCGACCCCACCAATGCGGCGGCCATGGTCATATTGAAGACCCGTAGGCGAAAGTGGTCCTGCAGAAGCTGGCGCATGCTGCTGCCAAAGGCGGCCCAGCAGGTGACGCAGGGCGCGTTGATCAGCACAAACAAGCCGGCCAGTAGCAACACCTGCAGTGCCACGGCGTCGCCTGGCAGGTAGGTGCTCATGGCGGTCATGGCCATGACCCAGGCTTTGGGGTTGACCCACTGGAACGCGGCAGCCGCCCAAAAGCCCATGGGCTGGGCGGTCGATGCCGCGTCAGGATGGGGCGGGGCGGCAGTGGCCAGCTTGTAAGCCAGCCACACCAGATAGGTGGCACCCAACCAGCGCAGGGTGGCCAGCACAGCGGGATAGGTTTCCAGCACCTGATGCAAACCCAGCCCCACCATGACCAGCATGAAGCCAAACCCCAGGCAGATACCCGCCAGATGGCGCAGCGAGCGGCGCAGGCCAAAGTTGACACCTGAGGCCAGAATCATGGTGTTGTTCGGCCCCGGCGTGATGGAACTCACCAGTGCGAACAGGCTGGCGGCCAGAAGCAGGTCGGGGGTCATGCCGCCCCCTTGGTCGAGGGCTGAGGCGATTGGGGGACCGCAGGGGTGGTGGCGTAGCGTTTTCCCACAAACACAGTGGTGCCCACGGCCAACGCAAAGCCCACAGTGACCATGTTCAGCGACTCACCCAGCAGCGGCACGGCGGCCAGGATGCTGAAAAATGGCTGCATCAGCTGCACCTGGCTGACTTTCATGGCACCGCCCAGCGCCAGCCCGCGAAACCAGGCAAAAAAACCGGCCCACATGGAAAACACGCCCACATAACCCAGCGCCAGCCAGGCGGAGGTGTTTACGGGCTGATCAGGCCAAGTGAGCAAAGCGCCGGGCAGGGTGATGGGCAGCCCAAACACGCACACCCAGCAAATTACACGCTCAGCGCCGAGCGAGGGCGTGACCTTGGCGCCATAGACATAGCCCAACGAGGCGCACAGCACGGCGCCCACCAGCAACAGGTCGGCCCACTCTAGGCCCAGGCTGCCACTGCCGTGGATTTGCTGGGCGCGAAATATCGAAAACCCGGCGACCAGCAACGCGCCCACCCCGGCGCTGACCCAAAATCCCAGCTTGGCCCGTTGGTGCATCACCCAAGCCGCCATGGCCGCCGTGGCCAGCGGCAGCAAGGCCAGCACCACAGCCGCGTGGCCGGAGGTGACTTGGCGCAGCGCAAAACCCAGAAACAGCGGAAATCCAATGGCATTGCCCAGCGTCGCCAAAGCGAGCGGCAGGCGCTCATGGCCAGCGGGCCAGCGTGATCGGGTCAAAAGCAAAAACGCGATCGACAAGGCCCCGGCCAGTGTCGCCCGGCCAAAGGTGACAAACCAGGGGGAGAGTTGCGGTGCGTCGGTGGTGCCTGTGGCCAGCCGGGTCATAGGCAGGGTGACGGCAAAAATGGCCACCCCCAGCAGGCCCAGCCAGAGGCCTTTGCGGGTGTCTTCTGGGCTGTGGCTCATGGCGTGTTCTCGGTCGGTGGTGGGCTCAATGCCCAAGCGGCGGCGCTTTGGGCATGCAGGCGGGTGGTGTCAAACAGGGGCAGTGCGCAGTGCTGCGGCTCAATGAGAAGGCCAATTTCGGTGCAACCCAGGATGATGGCTTGCGCGCCTTGCTCGCGCAGGGTGTCAATGATTCGAAGGTAGGTGTCCCGCGAAGCCGGCTTGACTTGGCCCAGGCAGAGTTCTTCGTAAATGATCTGGTGCACCAGCGCCCTGTCTTCGGCCCTCGGCGTCAACACGGTCAAGCCATGGTCTCGTTCCAAACGCTGGAGGTAAAAGTCCTGCTCCATGGTGAAGCGGGTGCCCAGCAAGCCCACCGTGGTGTGCCCGGCGCGCTGAATGGCCTGCGCTGTGGGGTCGGCAATGTGCAGCAAGGGAATCTGCACGGCAGCCTTGATCGCCGGGGCGACTTTATGCATGGTGTTGGTACACAGCACCAAACCCTCGGCCCCGGCGCGCTCCAGCGATTGGGCGACGCCAGCCAGCAGGGCGCCGGCAGCGGCCCAGTCGCCCGCGTGCTGCAGGCGCTCGATCTCATGGAAATCCAAGCTGTACAAAATGATCTTGGCCGAGTGCAGGCCGCCCAAAGAATGCTTCACCGCCTCGTTGATCTCGCGGTAGTAGGGCACGGTGCTTTCCCAGCTCATGCCGCCAATCAGGCCAATGGTTTTCATGGGGTATCCGTTCCGGGGAGTTAGAAGGTGGCCATCCAGCCCGCGGTCACCGTCAGCACGGCGGCCATGGTGCGGTTGAACCAGCGCAGGCGCTGGGCGGTGTGGTTGGGGCCGCTCAGCCAGTCGCGCAGCAAGGAGCCCATCAGCGCATACGCCAGGTTGCTGACCAAGCCAAAGGCCATCATCAGCGGCAGGATCAGGGTGAAGCGGCTGGCCGCATCCGGGCGGCCGGCCAGCCAGCCGGCCACGATGGTGAGCGCCAGCATCCAGGCCTTGATGTTGAGAAATTGCAGCACCACGCCCTGCCAAAACGTGACCTTGAGTTGCGAAGCATCTGCCTGAGCCAGTTGGCTGGAGCGCGCCAGCTTGAGCGCCAGCCACAGCAAGTAGCCCACCCCAAGCATCTGGATGCCCAACTTCAGCCAGGGTGCGGCCACCACGATGGCGCCCACGCCGCCTGCGCAGGCGCTGAGCAGCAGCCCCCAGCCCACCGGCACCGACAGCACAAAGCGCAAGGACTTTTTGAAGCCCAAGTTGGCTGCCAGCGCGGTGGACAAGGTGGTGTTGGGGCCGGGCGTGAAGCTGGCGGCCGTGGCCAGCACCAGCAGGGCGCTAAGTTCAACCGGGTTCATGGTGGGGCTTGCAGGTTCATGCCACTGACTTTATAGTTCAAAGCAACACACTAGCAGTACAGTTAGAAAGACAATTCTTCAATCTGTATTGCCCGTCGATTCAACACACTGAAGAAGTACAGGCCCCGTCATGCTGATGAAAACCGCGTCGCAATCCTTGACCCAGCAACTGGCCGATCGGGTGGCTGAGCGCATTCGCACCGGTTTGCTGGTGCCGGGGGCACGTTTGCCGTCGGTGCGCCAATGCGCGCTACAGCAAGAAGTCAGCCCCTCGACGGTGGTGGCAGCCTACGACCAGTTGCTGGCCCAGGGGCTGGTGGAAGCGCAGAAAAATCGCGGATTTTATGTAAGAAAACAGACTGTAGCCTCCGTAAATAAAGCGCAAGCAGCTATTGAAACAGGAGCGAGCCCGCGAGGGGCCATTCCAGGCGCTAGGGACTTTCTCGCACAACATGTGCCGGTGAACGCAACCGCCTTGATTCGTGGCATGTTCAATCCTGGTGGCAAACCGCAACCCGGCATGGGCGTGTTCCCGGCGGACTGGCTGGAGACCACCTTCATGGCCACAGCGGTTCGCAAGGTGACCAACGCAAGATCGTTGCAGGCGCTTTCCCTGCAATACGGCGAGCCGGCAGGCGACATGGGTTTGCGCCAGTCCTTGGCGCAAAAATTGGCTACATTGAGTGTGCCCGCCAGCGCCTCCCAAATCATCACCACAGTGGGCGCCACCCATGCGCTGGACATTGTGAGTCGCACCCTGTTGCAGGCGTGTGACCATGTCATGGTGGAGGAACCCGGCTGGGCGATTGAATTTGCGCGTCTGGCGGCCCTTGGTATGCGCATTTTGCCGGTGCCACGGGGGCCGGACGGGCCGGACTTGAGTGTCATGGCCCGCTACTGTGAGCTGCACAGCCCCAAGCTGTTTGTGAGCGTGAGTGTGTTGCACAACCCCACTGGCTATTGCCTGTCACCGGGAAGCGCCCACCGGGTGCTGCAATTGGCGCACGCGAAAGATTTTCATATCGTCGAGGACGACACCTACAGTCACCTGGCCCCTGACCACGCCACCCGCTTGTGTGCGCTGGACGGCCTGCAGCGCACGATTTATGTCAGTGGCTTTGCCAAAATTCTGGCACCCGGCTGGCGGGTGGGCTATTTGGCTGCCCCGCCAGATTTGTTCGAGCGTTTTCTGGACACCAAATTGCTGGCCACACTCACCACCCCGGCGCTGCTGGAAAAGGCACTGGCCTGGTGTATTGACCAAGGGCAGTTGCGCCGCCACGCCGAGCGTATTCGCACGCGGCTCAATTTGGCACGGGCTCGCAGTGTGAAGCTGGCCTTGGCCGCGGGTTGTCAGTTTGCTGCGCCGCCGACTGGCCTGTTTGGCTGGGTGGACACAGGGGTGGACACCGACTGGCTGGCCCAGCGCATGCTGGACGAGGGCTATTTGCTGGCGCCCGGCGCCTTGTTCCACGCGACCCGCCAACCCGGCACGCTGATGCGCATCAACTTCACCACCACGCAGGATGCGCAGTTCTGGCAGGTGTTCTCCCGCATTCGCGCGCTGGCTTGAGGCGCGCGCACGGGGCGTCATCGATCAGACCCACCATCGCCTTTCGCTTTGAGATCCACAAGATGTGGGAGCACATCGCGTGTTGAGCGGTTGAATTTTTTATGCCTGGGTACTCGCCTGCAGCGAGTGGCGTTGATGCCAGTTGATGGTCAATTGCAGCAGTTTGCAAAGGCTCGTCAACCTGCCCACCTCGTCGTCAACTGATGTTTGCATTGGCAAAGACCGCGCTGGTGCGTAACCCGTGCGACACATGGCACGCTGGTCCGCTCGCAATAATTGAACACCGCTCAACGACAGGATTCACATGAACCGCGTACTCGCCCATACCGGGGCCACTTACCCTATTCTTCAAGCCCCTATGGGCTGGATTGCTCGCACGCAATTGGCTTCGGCCGTGTCGCGCGCTGGGGGCCTGGGCATCATCGAAACCTCATCGGGTGAGACGGTCAATTGCCAGGCCGAAATCACCAAAATGAAGGCACTGGGTTTGCCCTTTGGCGTGAATCTGCCCATTCGGTTTTTGAAAGACGACGCCATGCTCACGTTTGTGTGCAACTCTGGCGTGAAATTTGTCACCACCTCGGCCGGTAGTCCGGCCAAGTTCATCAAGCCCTTGCAAGACGCGGGCATCGTGGTCTACCACGCCGTACCCACGGTCGACGCGGCCATGAAATGTGTGGACGCGGGTATCGATGGTCTGGTGGTGGAAGGCGCCGAGGGAGGTGGCTTCAAAAACCCTGAAGAAGTGTCCACTCTGGTGCTGCTGCAAGCCATTCGCGCGCGCACCAGCGTGCCGTTGATTGCAGCAGGCGGCATCTGCGATGGCCGTGGCATGGCAGCCGCGTTTGCGGTGGGTGCCGAGGCCGTTCAAATGGGCACGCGCTTTGTGAGCTGCACCGAGAGCCCCGTGCATGACAACTACAAAAACGCCATCGTGCAAGCCAAAGAAACGGGCACATTGGTGCTCAATAAAAAATCGTCGCCTTGCATACGCTCGCTCAAATCGGCACGCACCCAAAGCATCTATGAAGAAGGGGTGATGCCCTCCGATGCGTTGCAAGGCATTTTGGGCGTGTACTTTGGCGGCGATATGGAAGCCGCGCCCGCACTGGCAGGGCAAACCGTGGGCTTGATTGATTCGGTCAAAACGGCCAAAGAAATCATTGATGAAACCGTGGCCGAATTCTTTGCAATCACAGCACGGCTGGGTGCGTTGGCGCAGGCGCGGTCGTTTGGGTAGTCGGGCCGTCCGGGCAGGCGGTGCTCAGACCAGCAACAAGCCTTTGGCCGGGCGCAACCGGGCGTGACCCAGCGTGCGCAACAAGGCGAGGTTGACACCTTCCAGGTCCATTTGGTGGCGCGCACACAAGGTGCGGGTCTCCGCGCCGGGAGGCGACTCCAGCGCGGTGGCGACCTCCAGATAGGGCAGATACGGGCCTTTTTGGTCCAGGATGGCCGAGCTGATGCGGCTGGACAGGGGCAGACGCCCTAGCGCCTGTACCAGTGGCTCGCCCAGCATCAGGTCGATTTGGGACATCAGTCCGCAGAGGTAAACCTCGCGGCGCAGGTTCTCGCTCTCGCCGGCGTCCATCAGCTGCTCCATCAGGCTGGCACGCATGACCAGCGCCGTGCGCGGGGGCTGCAGGTTCAGGTCGCTGGTACCCCGCGGCAACTGTGTGAGCAGCCAGGACCGCAGTTTGCTCAGGCCCAGCACCATCAGTCCGTGGCGCAATGACTCGATCTCTGTGCGCAGACCCACCGCTGCTGAGTTGGCGTAGCGCAAAAAACGGTAGGCCAGCGTGGGTTCCTCGCTCAGCAGCTGCTCAATACGCTCGACGGAATCATCAGCATGGATGGCCTGCACCATGGCGGCAATGGCGCGTTGGCCGGGTTGCATCTGCTGGTTGCGATAGCTGTGCAGCACATCCTCGACCGGCCAACCGGCCACGCCCCAGGCGTCTTGCTCGTCCAGGCAGTGTTCCACCAGCGCCCGGCTAGCCACGGATTCATACAAATACCCTGGCACCACCGGGCTGTCCAGGTGGCGGGCTGAGCCACCGGCTTCACCGTTGTGCCGGCGCAGCGAGGCCCGCAAACCGGTCAGTGCTTCTTCAGGGGTCAGGGTCACCATGGGGCGGGCAAAGCAGGCCGCCAAGGCCGTGCTCGGCCAGGTGCCCGGTTCACCCCGCCACACCAATGGCACGCCGCGTTGGTGGGCCTGAAACAGGCGCTCAATCAAACTGGCGTCGAGCAGATGAGTGTCTTGCACTGCAATCCAGGGGCCTGTCGCCTTGGCGTGGGTGAGTAATTCACCCAACAACTCGGGGGAGGCGGGCGAGAGAAGTAGTTGGGGCGCTTGGTCCGACAAGGCCTCGCCAATGGACTGAAGCAGCTGCGGCGTATCGATCCGTTTGCCTTCTTCTGCGGCCAAAAACAGTTGAACACCGGCCACCTGGCGCAGCGCGTTCCAGATCAGCTGGTAACCCAGTGCCACTTGGCCCAGCGCAGCGTTGCTCATGGCTTAGCCGATGTAATTGAACAGCGACAGCTTTTGAATCTGCGCGTAAGACTGTAGGGCCGCCTGATAGCCCGTCTGCTGGTTCTGGAAGTCGGAGATCCCTTTAATCATCTCCAGGTCCTCGGCACGGGAACGTTCGACCTCCATCTGGATGGAGCGCTTGCCCTGGTTGTCGCTGATTCGGTCGGCCCGGTTGAGCAACTCGCCGGCCTGGCCGCGCACTGCCGAGATGCGGTTCATGCCGATGTCCAGGTTCTTCAGCCCCTGGCTGATGGCCTGGCTTGCCCCGCCGCTGGACGTGGCGCCGCCAATGTCCCGAATCGCCTCGTCCATCACGCTGAAAATGCTGGGGCTGGGTTTAACGGTGATGGATTCACCCGCACCTGGCGTACCCGTGATTGTCAGGCTTAGGCCCGGAATTCCGGTCACAGGCATGGCGCCCGTGGCATAGCTGGGAACCGCTATGGAAGTGGCCGCGGCCGGTGGAGCTGATAGGTCGTAGGTGGCCGTGCTGGTCGTGGCGGGGCTGGGATCAGGCGTGACGACGATGTTGCTGATGGTGTACGTGTTGTTGTTGATCAGGGCCGGGTTGGTCACAGTGATTCCCTCGGAGCGCAGAGGAGAGGTGCCTGGGGTGACGGTGACGTTGTAGGCCGCATCACGTGCGCCTTGCAGCATGAAGGCACTGTCGCCGTCTAGAGAAAACGCGATACCAACCTCGCTACTCCGGCTCTGGCCGGGCAGGCCGTTGAAGGTGTAGTCAGGCGTACCCACATTGGGGCCGACAAATGGTTTGACCGCGCTGCCCAAGGCGCCGAACAGGGGTTGACCGTTGGTGTCGGTTCGGTTGGACAGGGCCAGGACTTGATCCCGCAACCCCGTCAGCTCCACCGCAACCATTTTGCGTTCACTGTCGCCGAAACTACCGTTGCCGGCGCTCACCAGCAGTTCCCGAAAACGTTGTAGCGCCTCGGTTACATCGCCCAGTGCACTCTCGGCTTGGACGATGGAGGTGCGTTGCGCCTCGAGCGCGCGCTGGTCGGTGGCAATGCGGCCGATGCGGTTCAACGCCCGCTCGGCCTGGGCGGCACTGGTGGGGTCGTCGCTGGCTCGAACCACACGCTTGCCAGAGGTGAGGTTTTCCTGCGCGCTGGCGAGATTGCCCTGACGCGTCATGAGGTTGCGCTGGGCGTTGTCGTAGGTGTTGGCTGACCCGGTCCGGGAAAATGAATTAACTGACATGGTGCGTTCTCCTGCCTAGTGCAACCTTAGCGGCCCAAGCTTTGAATCAGGGTGTCGAAAATGCCTTGTGCGATCTGGATCATCTTGGCTGAGGCTTGGTAAGCCTGTTGAAACTGTAGCAATTTGGCCGCCTCTTCGTCCAAGTTAACCCCAGCGACCGAGGTGCGATCTCGCTCTAGGTTGGTAGCGATAGTGGTGGACACCTCGGCGGCGAAAGTAGCCCCTTGGCCTCTAACGCCGATCTGGGCGATCAGGCCTGCATAACCATCGGTCAAAGCGGCGCCGTCGAACATTGCAAGATCGCGCAAACTCATCATGGCATTGGCGTTGCTGGCGTTGAGGTTGCGAAAATTGGCGGGCTGCGGACCTATCGCGATGGTGTCGCCAGCTTGAGGAACACCTTTGAGAGTGATAGACCAGCTAGGCGTGACTGGCGCAGATTCAATGGGTACACCGGTTGTGAACGGGTAGGTCGCTGTACCTGTATCCGAGCGCGTGTAACTTCCGAGGCCATCAAACGTGAGTGTGATCGACGTTGGTGCGGCAGCCGACCGGGCGATCAAACTATCAACCACGAGCGAGCCACTGTTGGCGCTGCCGGCGCTGGCCACGACTGGACTGGCCACTGCAAGCGCCCGGGGGGATGCAAACTCACGACTCACGCTGCTGGCAGAGGTGCTGAAGGGTTTAATTAGAAAGCGGTCTCCTGCCACCGGCGTACCCGAGGGCATGGAAATGCTCAATCCATCCAGTGTGGCCAAAACGGGTGCAACCGTCGCAGGTGTTTGAGGAAATGCGGTCACCATCCCGTCGGAGCGACGCGTGATGCTGCCAGTCGACGCAGTCACAAAATTGACCTCGTAGTCAGAGGCCGAAAATTGCGTGACGTCGTTGATCGACAGCGTGAGGGCGGCCGTCCCCAAGTTGAGTGTGGCAGGCGCGGTGGGGGACAGCACATTCTTTGCGCCGAACGCAATCGGCGTAAACAGGTTGCCGCCTGGGTTGCCATCCAGGTCGAGTCCCAGCGCGTGCTGGTCATTAATGCTGGACGTGACTGCCAGTGTCATTCTCCCCAGTAAATTTCGCCCTTCGACCAAGTCGGTATTCTGAAACCGAAGCAATCCGGAAACCGAACCACCGCCCAAAGTGTTTTCGTCCAGCGTGACGGAAAATCCGTTTCGGGAAACAGCAAGCTTACTTTTCAGTGGATCACCATAGTCGTCTTTCACAATCGACACGGTGGCCGCCATAGTGCCCAAGACCAGCGGCTGGCTGCCACCAATGAAGATACTCATCGAGCCGTCTGACGCCGCCAGCGAGGTTGTTTGAACGTACTGATTGAGATCTCGAACCAGCTGATCCCGTTGGTCCAAAAGATCATTTGGGGGTCGGCCAGCTCCTTGGGCTCGAATGATTTTTTCATTGACCTGACTGATGCTCACAGCCAAAGTGTTGATGACGTTAGCTTTTTGACCCAGCTCTTGGGATATTCCAAGCTGAAGATCGTCCAGGTTTTGGGCTGTTGTGCGAATTCGCGCGGCCGTTTCGTCTACCCGAGTCAGAACCACTGTCCGTGCGGTGAGGTCGGTGGGGGCACTTGCAACATCAGAGAATGCGTTGAGCATGTCATTGATAGACGCGCCCAGTCCGGTGCTTCCACCAGGAAAAAGGTTCTCGAGCTGCTTAAGTTTGTCGGCACGGGTCACGTCAGCAGACTGGGTGGCGCCCGCCATCGTGGCCTGCGTGCTCAGAAACTCACTGAAGTTGCGTTGGATGGTTTGTACCGTGACGCCTTGGCCAACATAGCCGCCAGGTCCTTGGGTACCTTGGACGGTTTGCAGAATCACCGACTGGCGTGAGTAGCCAGGCGTGTTGACGTTCGCAATGTTGTGGCCAGCGGTTTGCAGTGCGACCTGATTGGCCTGCAGTGCGCGCATGCCTACATTGAGAAGGCCGCTCATGCGCTACCTTGTGACGCTTGAGCGTGTTGCTGCTGCAAGCGCAGTGTCGAGTTGATGGCGCGGCTAAGTTTGGCCGCGTAGTCCGGGTCGGTGGCGTAGCCTGCTTTTTGCAAGCCGCTGGCGAAGGCGTGGGCCGAGTCAGTTTGCTGGCTGACCTCGGCGTAGCGGGGCGACTGAGTAATCAGGCGGGCATAGTCCTTGAACGAGCCCTCGTAGGAGTCATAGGCGCGAAACTTGGCCACGGTTTTCTGGGCGACGCCGTTCACATACTCGGTGGTCGTGATTTCGGCGACTTTGCCGTTCCAGCCACCCGTGGCCTTGATGCCAAACAGGTTGAACGAAGGCGCGCCGTTGGCATGTTTGATTTCGTGTCGGCCCCAGCCTGTTTCGTGGCCGGCCTGTCCCAGCATGAATCCTGACGGCAGACCGCTGGTTTGCTCCACACGGGCTGCTGCATCGGCATGTTGCTGGACGAAGTTGCTTTGGGTCGGGGTGGTTCGAATGGGCTCGGCATTGGCGTTGGCGGCGTAGGCTGCAACCGAAGACGCTTGGGTGCGCGCGCTCAAGGGGCGCAGCGGGCCGTTGACCAGCGCGCTGGGGTCCAGCGTCGCACCGCCCATTTGCCGGGAGAGTTGCTGCGCAATCAAGTCCGACAGGCCACCGGCCTGGCCGGACATCTGAACAGCAAATTGCTGGTCCAACATGTCGGTGCCCATGTCGCTGCCGGCGTTGTCGGTCATGCCTGATTTCATGGTGGCTTCCCGCATGCTTTTGAGCAGCTCCCGCATGAAGAGGGACTCAAATTGTTTGGCGGTTTCCTTGATCGCATCGGGCGTATTTTTGCCCGCTTGCAGCTTCAAGCTGTTGAGCGACCGGGCGTCAACCGCCAGCGCGTTGGAGGTGGAGGGCAGCTGACCGTAGACCATCAGATCACCTCCAACTCTGCATTCAGGGCGCCAGCGGCCTTGATGGCTTGCAAAATGGACAAAAGGTCTTGCGGTGTAGCGCCCAGTGAGTTCAGGGCTCGCACCACGTCGGCCAGTTGCGTCGAAGCGGGCAGCTGAATCAACATGCCGGGTTCCTGGCGGATTTCGATATTGCTCTTCTCGGTCACCACGGTTTGCCCGCCTGTTGACAGCGCATTGGGCTGGCTGATGACCGGCGTTGAGGTGATGCTGATCGACAGGTTGCCGTGGGCAATGGCCACCTCACCCAGCGTGACGGCCTGGTTCAGGACAATGGAGCCGGTGCGGGAGTTGATGACAACCTTGGCGGCAGGGCGGGATGACGCCAGTTGCAACTCCTCCATCTCGGCAATAAACGCGACACGACCGTTCGGGTCGGTGGGGGCGCTGACGTCGATGGTACGACCATCCAGAGCGCGGGCCGAGTTCGGTCCAAAGCGCTTGTTAATGGCTTCCGCGACGTGTCTGGCCGTCTGGAAGTCGGAGGCCTCAAGGCCAAGTGTGATGCTGCTGCCTTCCAGCAAAGGCGTGGGAACAATTCGCTCCACTTGTGCTCCTCCAGGAATCCGTCCGGCGCTGAGGTGGTTGATTTGCACCTTGCTGCCGCCGGCCGAGGCGCCCGCGCCACCGACCAGAAGGTTGCCCTGGGCCAGTGCATAAATTTCGCCATCCACGCCTTTCATGGGCGTCGTGATCAGGGTCCCGCCCTTGAGGGATTTGGAATTGCCCATGGAAGAGACGCTGACGTCAATCATCTGGCCCGGGCGGGCAAAAGCAGGAAGCTCTGCGGTGACCAGCACGGCAGCCACATTTTTGAGTTGCAATTTGGAGGCGGCCGCGTCGGGCAGGGTGATGCCCAATTGCTGGAGGTAGTTGGTCAAGCCTTGCGAGGTGTAAGGCATTTGTGTGGTCTGGTCACCGGTGCCGTCCAGGCCAATCACCAGACCAAAGCCGGTCAACTGATTGCTCCGAACTCCCTCTATGGAGGCCACTTCCTTGATGCGAGCCGCTTGTGCCCCTGTGGTGACCAGCAGGCTGGCGATGAGCCACGCACCGAGCCGCAGCGCGTGGCGAAGTCTGGTATGTGACGTATTGGTTGTGGACATGTTTGCTTACCCCTCGGCACTATTCTCATAAGCTTTAGAAGGGTAAAAAGCTGAAAAAGAACCGCATTAACCAGCCAACTGTTTGCGCTTCAGCTTGGGCGCCGCGTCCTTTGGATTCAATTCGGGCGTTGGCCACCTGTGTGGAGTTGACGATGCTGCCGGGTTGCACGACGCGGGGGTCGATCGTTCCCGAGAAGCGCAACACATCCACGTTCTGGTTTACGCCGATTTGTTTTTCACCTTTGACAATCAAATGTCCATTGGGCAGGACATCAACCACGGTGGCGGTAATGGACCCCGTGAAGGTGTTGGCGCTTTGGGTTCCGCCCTTGCCTGCAAAGTCGTTGGTCGAAGTGGCGCCAGCCTTCAGTTGGCCAATGTCAATCGGCGCTATCAGCGGAAAGGCCGAAACCCCGGCCGCCATGGACGATGCTCGATTCGCTGTGGAGGATGACACCTGGCTGGCGGTGACCTTCTCCACGATCAGAATGGTGACGGTGTCGCCCACCATTCGGGCCCGGGCGTCTTCCAGTCCGGGGCGGTAACTGGCCTTGTGAAACAAGCTGCCCGTCGCGGCGGTGTTCACAACTGGGGCGGGTGCGATGGGCCGGGGCGCCACAGTTTCAGCAAAGTCGACCTCGGCTTTTTGTGAGAGCGAGCTGCAGGCGGATGTTCCCAGAACGACGACAAGGGTCAAGAGCAACCGTTGTAGCCGACCTCGCTGGGTTTGGACCAACTGGGGCAAGGCGGTGATCATGATGGAGATCACAACTGCGCGAGTTTTTGCAACATCTGGTCGGAAGTCTGGATTGCCTTCGAGTTCATCTCGTAGGCACGCTGGGTCTGAATCATGGTCACCAGTTCCTGCACGACGTTGACGTTGGAGGTTTCCACAAAACCTTGCATGAGCGAGCCTAGTCCGTCGGCGCCGGGCGTGCCACTGTTGGGTTGGCCAGAGGCCGGGCTTTCCGCAAAAAGGTTTTGTCCCTTGGGGTCCAGACCGGCCGGATTCACAAAGCTGGCCAGCGCAATGGTGCCAATGCCTTGGGGGGAAACCGTGCCCGGCACTTGTGCGGTCACCGTGCCGTCCCCGGCAATCGCAACGCTGGTCGCATTGGCGGGTACCGTGATGCCGTTGGCAATGGGAAGGCCCGTGGCGGTAACGAGTTGCCCTTGCGCGTTGACCTGGAACTGGCCGTCACGGGTGTAGTTGGTGGTGCCGTCGGGCATGGTGACCTGGAAGAAGCCGTTGCCTTGAATCGCGACATCCAGGTTGTTGCTGGTCTGCTGCAAGTTGCCCTGCGCAAAAGAGCGACTGGTGGCCACGGTGCGTACTCCTAGGCCGACTTGCAGGCCGGTGGGCAACTGGGACTGCTCGGTGCTGTTCGATCCCACCTGGCGAAGATTTTGGTACATCAGGTCTTCAAACACGGCATTGGCGCGTTTGAAGCCGGTGGTTGAGGAGTTGGCCAGATTGTTGGAAATGACGTCCAGCTGCATTTGCTGGGCTTCCATGCCGGTTTTGGAGATCCAGAGAGAGTTGATCATAATAGTGTCCTTGGTGGTCGTCGTCGGGTCAGGCCGGAGCGAGCGGTGGCGGATTAACCTTGCAGTCCGAGCAGCTGAGCTGCGGAGCGGTCATTGGATTCGGCGGTTGTCAGCAATCGCATCTGGGTCTCAAACTGGCGGGCTGTTTGAATCATGCCGACCATGGCTTCGATGGTGTTGACGTTGGAGCCTTCTAGTGCGCCCACATGCAAGCGCGCGTTCACGTCATTGGGCAGGGGGTTTCCCGACACCGGGTGAAACAAGCTGTCCTCCCCGCGCTTCAACCCTTCCTCTGCCGTTGCTGTGACCAGCTTCAAGCGCCCCAGGCTGGTAGGGGCTGCATTGCCCACCTTGGCGCTGACATTGCCATCGGTGCCAATGGCCACGTCCGCGCCCGGCGGAATGGAGATGGGGGCGCTGCCGTCTGAAAAGACGGGCAGTCCATTGGGAGTCACCAGCAGCCCTTCCGCAGAAACTTCAAATGAGCCGCTGCGGGTATAGGCTTCGGTGCCGTCAAGCCCGCGAACGGCGAACCATGAGTTGTCAGCCGTCATGACGTCCAGACTCCGACCGGTATTTTGGGCCGGGCCTGCGCGGTCGAGGTAGCCAGCGGTGGCTTCGACCGCCATCACCCGAGTGGTCGCGCCATCACCACGCACGGGGACCGCGCGAAAGGTCGACAGCTCGGCCCGAAACCCATTGGTGGAGGCATTGGCCAAATTGTTGGACAGGACCGCCTGGCGCTGTGCGGCCGCATTGGCGCCGGTCATCGCGGTGTAGATGAGATGGTCCACGTCTAGTCCCTTTCAATATCGGCGGATCGCGGTAGCTCGATTAGCGCAAGTTCACGATGGACTGCATCATCTGATCCTGGGTCTTGATCGTCTGCGCGTTGGCTTGGTAGGCCCGCTGTGCTGTCATCATGTTCACCAGCTCCGCCGTCAAGTCGACGTTGGATTCCTCCAGCGCACCAGAACGGAGGATGCCGAACTTGCCCACTCCCGGTGACCCCTGAATGGGTTGACCGGACGCGCTGGTTTCAACCCAGTTGCCACCGCCCACAGGCGACAGGCCATGCAGGTTCCGGAAATCGGCCAAAACAATTTTCCCAGTGGACTGGGTTTGCCCGTTGGAGTACCGGGCGGTAATGACTCCGTCGTCTCCAACCTTCATGCCGGTCAGTTCGCCCGGTGGGTAACCGTCCTGGGCCAGGCTGCTCACGGAAAAGGCGGCGCCATATTGAGTGACCTTGGTCAAATCCAGCGCAACGGGAAAGGGCGGCACGATACTGGTGGAGGAGGGCGTGACCGTCATGGTCAGCGTCATGGGTGTTGCGGTGACCGTGCCCGAATTGTCATAGGCGCCAACCAGGCTGCCAGATGTGTCGAAAACGACATAGCCGATTCTTGTTGCACCTGAGGCTGCGGTATCGTAGACATCCCATTGATCAGTGGCTGCTGTTGCTGGCGCCACTTTGCTGAAAAAGACGTTGACTGGCGCGGGAACCCCTTGCGCGTCGTAGGCTGTCAGTGAGGTTCCAAAGGTGGCGATCGGGGTTGCAGGAACAGCGGCCACGCCAGGAGTCGCGGGTGTGGGAGGTGGGCCTACGCTGGCCGGGACGGCCAAAACGGCTGGTGAGCCAACGGCCAGTGGAGCGGCCGCGTTGAGGTTGGCGCTGGCGGAGACCTGCGCTGTCTGTTTTGCCGGAATGGCCGCCGCTGTCGGCAGTTGCAAAGGTTGAATGATGGTGCTTGTCGATGTACCTGTGGCCGACGTGGGATAGCCCATCACGTTGGCGCCAGCGTTGGTGACCACAAATCCGTTGGTATCCAGCTTGAAGGTGCCGTCTCGGGTAAATGCGGTTGTTCCATTGGGCATCGTCAACTGGAAAAATCCACCGCCATTGATGGCGACATCGAGGTCACGACCTGTGATATTTAGGCTGCCTTGGGTAAATGCTTGCGATACCGCAGCCACGCCGGTACCAATACCTGCTGACGTCGAGCTATTTCCGCTGCTGGAGGTGGCGACCAAATCGTGAAACTCGGTACGAGAAGATTTCATGCCCGTCGTGCTGGCATTGGCGATGTTGTTGCCAATGACATCGAGACTGCGGGCGGCGGCATTCAAACCGGAAAGACCTGATTGGGAAGACATGAGTGGTTCCTTTGAGAGTGCTGGGTGCTGTTGGGTGCGAGACGGTGGACGATGAAGTTACAAAATGGCCTTGATGTCGTCATAGGCAACAGCGCCGCGGCCTTGTAGTTGTACGGTCATCGCCCCGTTTTCACTACCCACTGACATCACTGTGTCTCGAACAAGTGAGGTTGTTGAAACTGAATTTCCGCCTTGTTTGGCCGTTACTCGATAGCTCGGCTCTCCCGTGCCCTGATAGGCGGAGGCGTCCCAGCTAAAAGGGTGCCGGCCCGCCCCAAGCGAGCCGAGGTTGAAGGAGTCCAGAACTTGTCCACCAGGCGACAAAATGTCGACTTTGACGGAGTCCGTTGGTCCGGCAATATCAATTGCCCCGCTTGCCACGCCATTGACACGAGTCAAAGAGTTGCTTTCAATCAGCACCCCGTGGCCCACCATCGACGTTCCCTGAAGAACCTGAAGCGATGAAAATTTGGTTGCCATGCCTTTCAGCGTCTCATTGACTTGCTGAATACCGGTTACCGTGTTGATCTGCGCCATCTGACTGGTCATCTGCGCGTTGTCCATGGGGTTCATGGGGTCTTGGTTGTTGAGCTGAGCGACCAACAGCTTCAAGAATCGGTCCTGAGAGGCGTTGGCGTCGCTGGCTGCGGTGGTGGCGCTGCTCGCGGGGGCTAGCGAGCTAACGGTCTTGCTTGTATTGAGGGCGGAGATCATGGTCATGGTGCGTGCCTGCGATTGTTTATTGACCGATCTGCAGCGTTTTAAGCAGCAGCGTTTTGGCCGTATTCATGACCTCAACATTGTTTTGATAAGAACGGGAGGCTGAGATCATGTTTACCATCTCTTCCACCGGATTCACGTTGGAGTGGGTCACATAGCCGTCAGCATCGGCCGACGGGTGGCTGGGGTTGTGAACTTTGCGAAGCGGGGCGTCACTTTCACTGATGGCGCTCACCTTTACCCCGGAGGAGGCGTCGGAGCCCATGGGCACGGTCTCGAAGACCACTTGCCGACCCTTGTAGCCTTTGCCGTCCGGACCCGCCACGGCATCGGCATTGGCCATATTGCTGGCGACCACGTTGAGGCGCTGCGACTGGGCGCTGATGGCGCTGCCGGAGACGCTAAAGATGGAAAACATGGACATGGGGACTCTCCTATAGGCCTCTGTTACTGGCCCTGAATGGCGCTCAAAATTGTTTTGGCGCCGCCATTGATGAACCGCAGGGTGGCTTCGTACCGTACGGCGTTGTCAACAAAATTGGCGCGCTCCTGATCGAGATCGACACTATTTCCATCCAGGCTGGGTTGGGTTTGGACCACATAGCCCAACTGGGCATTGCCGCCAAAGGCGCCACCGGCAGTCCCGGTCAAGGGAATATGTTTGGAGTGTGTGGTGCTTCCAGCAGCCCCTGATTTGCTGGGCTGAAGGGCGCCGCCCCCTGTGGCTGCGGCCATGGCGTCCTTGAAGTTCAGGTCGCGAGCGGCGAATCCCGGTGTGTCGGCGTTGGCGATGTTGCCGGCAATGACACGCTGGCGCTCAGCGCGCACCAGCAACGCCTTGGATTGAAAATCCAGATTGCTCGTCAAATTGTTCAGCATGTATCACCTCCATTTTCGATATCCGGTCTGGCCTGCCATCGTCTTGATGCCTGCCGTGAAGTGATTATGAAAAGCACCGGGTATTTCTAAACTCCAAATAAACGGGTAAAACGCGTGCATTTGATAGATTTGTGATTTGGCGGTCTCCCTATATTCAATGCATCAATTTAGAGGGCCGCCATGTTCAATCAACGATCAATTTCATACCGGGGAGGCCGATGGGCCACGGCCATTGGATTGAGCGTCGTCCTGTCTTTCGCGCAGCAGGCTCATGCCCAAGAGGGCACGCCAGACTATTTACATGCGACCCAACGCTGGCTGGATGAGGCGGTATCCAACATTCGGCCGACGGAGTCCGTTCCTTTGCGCATGCAGGTCGTGCTGGGTGAGTTGGACCGGCGGCTTCAGTTGGCGCCGTGTGCCAGAGTCGAGCCTTATATTCCGGTTGGGACGCAGCTATGGGGGAAAACCCGGCTGGGCCTGCGTTGCCTTGAAGGCGTTTCCCGTTGGAACGTTTTTTTGCCGATCACCATTCGGGCCTTCGGCACTGCATGGGTCCTGAAAAGTCATGTGCTGCCTGGCACCGTCTTGACTGAAGATGATGCGATTGAGGCCGAAGTCGATTGGGCCGAGGAGCGGACGCCGGTCATGGCCAACCAGTCGCAATGGGTGGGCCAGGTGGCTTCCAGAACGCTTCCAGCTGGTCAGGCTCTCAGAGCGGGCATGACCCGCGCCGCGCAGGTCTTTCAGTCCGGCTCGCAGGTGAGGGTGGTCGCTCAAGGGGCCGGTTTTCAGATCACATCGGCAGGCCAGGCCATGAGCGCTGGTGTGGTCGGACAGTCTGCACGGGTGAAATTGGACAATGGTCGAGTGTTGACCGGCGTGGTCGTAGACAGCAGAACGGTGAGGTTGGATATATGAATTTCCCACACGCACTGAAAATAACGCTAAAGTTGACTCAAATTACGCCGATAGTGATCCTACGAGGCTACACGTACTGTAGTTTTGGAGAGCACGATGAAAATAGGTCAACCTTCAGATACTTCTGTCCCCGTCAATTCTACAGCCGCGAATGCGCCCGCCAAAGGGGGGCAGAGCTCGACCGCCGCTTCGGCAGCCAGCGCGCAAGCGCCGTCGGCGGGCGTCGCCGTGACAGTGTCACCCATGGCGCGCACACTGGAGGCATCCAAACGCAGCGAAGCAGCGGATGTCGACATGAAGAAAGTCAACTCGGTG
This sequence comes from Rhodoferax sp. PAMC 29310, assembly GCF_017948265.1. Taxonomy (NCBI): domain Bacteria; kingdom Pseudomonadati; phylum Pseudomonadota; class Betaproteobacteria; order Burkholderiales; family Comamonadaceae; genus Rhodoferax; species Rhodoferax sp. PAMC 29310. The sequence goes on from NZ_CP072852.1 coordinate 3,877,167, forward strand.
CGCTCGGCGATCGAACAGGGCACTTACAAAGTGAACCCAGAAGCGATCGCGGACAAGCTGATTTCCTCCGCACAGGAAATCCTCAAGCGAACCTCAAACTGATTCTTGATGGGGCGGTGGGGAGAGCCACATGGTAATTTCCCCTGACATCGAGAACCTGCTGTGTTCAATCGAGCGACTCATTCAAGAGGTATCCGACGCGCTGGTCCTGGGTGACCCGCAGGCTCTGGCGCTGGCCAGCGCTGCCTTGCGCCAGGGCGCTGTCAATTTTTCCCAGATAGTTCCCAGGCTGGGTTCAGCAGCGTTAAAAACTCCTTCTCTTCAATTGCGTTTGAAACGTATTGTCGGCAGCTTGGCCATCCGACGCGAGAGTCTTATTCGTCAGACCATGGTGGTGGAGCGTTCATTGCACACACTGGTGCCAGCATCCCGCGCCGTAACCTATGCCAAAGCGAGTGGCCCGTATGGAGCGCCTGGCAAATCGTCGGGGACATTCAACGTCGTTGCGACCTGACTTTAGGGTCAGCTCACAAAAAAGCCCGTTATACAACGGGCTTTTTTGATTGGACCTCAATGCGTTCGCATTTTGGCGCGCAAGCGTGCAATGGATTGGCTGTGCAACTGACACACGCGGGACTCAGTTACCTCAAGAACAGCCGCGATTTCCTTGAGGTTCATGTCCTGCTCGTAGTACATGCTCATTATGAACTGTTCTCGTTCGGGCAAGTTTTTGATGGCTTGCACCAAGGCTTGGCGAATTCGCTGGTCCCGCAGCATGCTCAATGGATCAGCGTCTTCGTCTGCCACGTGGCGGTCAAGAAAGCTGTTTTCATCATCTTGGCCGTGTGCCATGTCTTCGATGTAGACCAGTTGAGTCCCGCGAACCTTGCCTAGCAGGGTTTGATAATCGCTGAGAGTCATCTGGAGTTCCGCGGCAATTTCGCTTTCGATTGGGGCGCGCCCCAACGTGTGTTCAAGGCGCCGCATGGCCTGTTCAATTTCTTTCTGGCTTTTGCGGGAGCCGCGAGACATCCAGTCGTTGCCCCGTAATTCGTCCAGCATGGCGCCCCGAATTCGTTGCGTGGCGAAGGTCTCAAATTGAACCCCTTGTGCCGCTTCATACCGTGTCAGCGCATCAGACAAGCCGAGCAAGCCCACTTGTATCAAGTCGTCGACCTGAACATTGGCTGGAAGTTTGGCCATCATGTGGTGCGCCAGACGCCTGACCAGTGGTTGATACTGCTTGATCATCGCGTTTCGGTCCAGGTGGCCTTTGGCGGTGTACATCAGAGGCTTCCTCCAGGTTGGTAGCGGGGCAAGGGCATTGCGTTTTCCAGCAGGCGCAAAGTGAGGCGATGCACATCGTCGGCAATACGTGCTTCTGCGTCACCCACCCTGATGGTGAGCGCATCTACTTTGTACCCCAAAAAGGCCATGGAGCATTCCTGAAGTTTATGGATCGTCGATTGCGTCCTCTGCCCGCGCATCGCATTGTCGTGAACCGCAATATGAGCCACTGTAGGCTTCAGGCCGGCGTTTTGCAACATCTGTTTGAGTGATTTGTAAGCCGTGATGGAAGACATTTTAAGCGGCGACACGGTGAGTAGCGGTTCAATGCCGCTGCCCGGCAGGAGGTCGACGAGTATGTCGGCTTGCGCATACAGCACGATCACGCCATAGTTTCCCAACAGGCCGCCCAGAGGCGCCAGCAGGCGATCCGATGTGGGCAAATGCTGGGTCATTTGGCGCAAACCTTGCGCAGCGGGAAGGACGGACCAAGCATTTGGCGCGCCGCTTTGATCGTTGGGCCAGCTGGTACCGTCAAATAACTGCAACAGCCCCGGGTTGTTTTCTGACTCTGCGGCGTGCGCATCCAGGACCACCACAGAATATCCGAGGTCCACCAGCGTGGAGCACAAGCTCCATAGCAGGGGCAATTCGCCCTGCTGGTCGCCGTGACTGGCCATTGCAATGACTTTTGGGGCCGTTTGCAGCCCGATTTGCTGCAGTCCGGCGCCCTGGTTGACGCATGCATCAAGCATCAAATCGTCCTGTCTGTGTGACGGCGGGCTGCGTGAAGAAGAAGCCCAGGTCCGCTGGCTTGGGGTCAAACGCTGATTTGGTCGGTGCACGCATGGACAGCCGAATCAGTTTGGCGGCATCCGCAGACTCCCAGTCTTCAGGGACCTTTTGACCCATGGTGACACCGCGCAACAGAAGTTGGTGGCGGATGATGGCGTCCAGTGCAGGGCCGACTTTGGCGGCCTCATCAATCTTGGACAGAATGGCTTGCTGAATCCCGCTGGATTTGAAAGAAGAGACCACGTCATCGAGCGTGTCGCCATGGCCGCCGGCGTTCAAAACCAGCAGGCGATTGACTTTGGGCAAATCAAGCACTTCAAGCATGTCGCGTTTGCGAGGGTCGCTGGGCGCCAGGCCAGTGGTGTCCACCAAGATCATCTTTTTATTGGAAAGCAGGCCAAGCAAGTCTTGCAAGGCGGCACGGTCATGGGCCAAATGAGCCACAACCCCAAGCATGCGTCCGTATGTGCGAAGCTGCTCGTGGGCGCCGACACGGTAAGTGTCCAGGGTGATAAGTCCGACGCTGCTCGGCCCATGGAGCCGGGCACAGAGTCCCGCCAGTTTGGCGGCGGTGGTGGTCTTCCCCACCCCTGTTGCTCCGACGAGCGCAAAAATTCCACCTTCCTCATGGATGGGGCTGGCATCAGCGTCAGTCTTGAGATTGCGCTCCAGGATGTCCATAACCCAGCGCATGGATTCGGCTGCACCAATGTCCTCGGGCATGCGCTCGAGGATGGTTCGTGACAAGGTTGGGGAGTAACCTGCCCGGATCATCTTGAGCATCAGGTTGGAGTGAATCGGGTTTTGACGGGCTTGGCCGAGCCAGGTCAATGTGTTGAACCGATCCTCAATCAAGGCCTTCATGGCGTGGAGTTCGTCCACAATCCCTTGTGACAGGGCTGGCGCGGCCAGGGATGGTTGAGGGCTGGCAGCGCGCGTCTGCGTGGTGGCGCGCTGAGGGGCTTGCTTGGCTGCTGGACGGAACTCCGGCGGCACCGCTGCTACACGTGTTTCGAAGGTCGAGGGGCGCAAGGGCGTTGGTTCCGCTCTGACGATCGGCTCGCTTGGGCTCGAGAGAGCTTCGGCCCGACGCCGCAGCATCCTTTCGCGTACATAGTCCTGAAACGACAATGTGCTCATTGAGAGTTGCGCAACATCCTCTTCAACGGTTGTTCGCGAGTCAACAGTGTTGGCTGGCGCCCGTTTTTGTTGCGATGGGTTTTTCTCACGGTTGGCCAACTCTGACTTGTCCAATGCTGCCAAGGTGTCTTCACCTGTGGCGACAACCTCAACGCCTGATGCAGTCGTTCGATTGGACAAGATCAACGTGCCATCGCCAAAAGCGAGTCGGGCCTTGGCAAGCGCTTCGCGGGATGTGGGAGCGGTAAATCGTTGAATGTTCATGATGTTGCACCTTTGAGGATCGGGCCGATGCGAATGGTGTGCGTTTCAGGAATCTCGCTGTGTCCGAGTACCTGAAGACGGGGGGCAACGCGACGCACCAAACGTGCAATCGCGCTCCTGATTTGGTCGGGAACCAGAAGACAGGCGGGGATGCCCATTTCTTCTTGTTTGAGGGCAACTTCCGCTGCGGTACGGGTCAATATTTCCGCCACGCCGGGGTCCAGTGCCGGGCCGCTTGCGTTCCCCAGGGCTTGAACCAGCAAGCGCTCCAAAGCGGGGTCGATGGCGATGACGTTGAGTTCGCGGGTCGGGCCATAGATTTGCTGCACGATGGCGGGAGACAGTGCAATACGCACCCGGCGGGCCAGTTCTGCGGGGTCAGATACGGTGCTGGCGTGCTCAGCGAGGGACTCAATGATGGTCCGGATATCGCGTATGTGCACAGACTCATCCAGCAGCAACTGCAGGACTTTCTGGAATACAGCGATGGGGACCATTTTTGGAACCACTTCTTCGATTAGTTTCGGGGCCAGTTTGCTGACGTGTTCAACAAGTTGCTGGGTCTCGGTTCGGCTCAGTAGCTTGGAGGCCTGAACTTGCATCAAGTGTGACAAATGGGTGGCCATCACAGTCTCAGAATCAACCACGGTAAAACCCGCCATTTGCGCGGCTTCCTTTTGGCGATCGTCGATCCAGTGTGCTGGCAAACCGAAAGCAGGGTCGGTCGTCGCCGTGCCGATCAGTGGCGTGGTGATGCCACCAGGGTTGATGGCCAGAAAGTTGCCGGGGAAGGCTTCCCCCTCTCCCACAATCACACCCCGCAGGGTGATGCGGTAACCACTGGGCTTGAGCTCCAGATTGTCACGAACGTGAACAGCAGGGGGGAGAAACCCCACTTCTTGGGCAAACTTGCGGCGCACACCCTTGATCCGGTTCAAAAGGTCGCCTTGACGGGTCTTGTCCACCAGCGCAATCAGGCGGTAACCCAGCTCCAGTCCCAGTTGGTCAACCGGTTGCAGGTCATCCCAACTGGCTTCCCCGTCGGAAACAGACGCAGGCGGCGCCAGCGAGGCTGGGTCTGGTGGCGAGGGCTTGTTGGCCATCAACCAGGCAGCGTAGCCCAACACAGCGGCAATGCTGAGAAACACGATGTTGGGCATGCCGGGGATGATTCCCATGATTCCCATGATCGCTGCCGTGATGCCCAGCACGCGTGGCGATACAAACATCTGATCGATGATCTGGCGACCCAGGTCATGGTCTTTGCCAACGCGAGACACCACCATGGCCGCCGCGACCGAAATCAGCAATCCAGGGATTTGCGCCACCAGCGCGTCTCCCACGGCCAGCAAAATGTAAGTGTCGGCGGCTTTGGATGCGCTCAGGCCATGCTGGGCCATGCCAATCATGAATCCGCCGACGATGTTGATCAGCAAAATCAAAATGCCGGCCACCGCGTCGCCGCGCACGAATTTGGAGGCGCCGTCCATGGAGCCAAAGAAGTCGGCCTCTTCGGACACTTCTGCGCGACGACGTTTCGCTTCCTTTTCGTCAATCAGCCCTGCGTTCAAGTCCGCATCCACTGCCATTTGTTTGCCGGGCATCGCATCCAGCGCAAACCGGGCTGACACTTCTGCAATTCGCTCCGCACCCTTTGTCACCACAACAAAGTTGATGACCACCAGAATGGCGAAAACAATAAAGCCGACTGCGAAGTTGCCACCAATCAGGAAATGTCCGAACGCCTCAATCACGGCCCCCGCAGCACCGGGGCCGGTGTGGCCTTCCATCAACACCACCCGTGTAGAGGCGACGTTGAGCGACAGGCGCATCAGGGTAGTGAGCAGCAAAACGGAGGGAAATGCCGCAAAGTCCAGCGGGCGAATCATGTAGGCGGCCACCATCATCACCATCAAAGCCACGGCAATATTGATGGTGAAAAAGGTGTCCAACAACCAGGTGGGCATGGGCAGCACCATCATGGCCAAAATGGCGACCACCAGAATGGGCGCGGCGGCGCCCTGAATTAACGCCGCGTTGGTGCCAAACCATTTTTGAAATAGCTTCAATTGGCTGTTCATGGCGTGGATCCGGTTGTATTGGCGACGACCTTGGAGTGCGGGTCCAACTCAGGTGGAACAAAGGGCTCGGGCGGGTCGCCCGGCATGGGGCCGTCACCCCGCATAGCGGACCTTAGGCGATAGACATAAGCCAGGACTTGGGCCACTGCGGTGTAAAGACTGGTTGGGATGTCCTGGTCAATTTCAGCGTTCGCGTAAAGCGCCCGCGCGAGCATGGGCGACTGCAATACTGGTATCGAGCTATTTTTGGCAATGTCGCGAATCTTGAAGGCCAGCAGATCGGCCCCTTTTGAGATCACCTGAGGGGCGCGCATGGTTTTCTCGTCGTATTTGATGGCCACGGCGAAGTGGGTTGGGTTCATCAAGACGAAATCGGCCTTTGGAACCGCGCCAACGCTATTGCCCTGAGCGATGTCGCGCTGTCTTTGCCGCATCTTGCCCTTCATTTGCGGGTTGCCGTCTGACTCTTTATGTTCTTGCTTCACCTCTTGGTGAGACATCTTCATCTTGGATTTGTGAAGGAATCCTTGAAGTGGCACGTCTACCATTGCCACGATCAAGATCACAAGAAGTAGCAGCCCCAGCCCCGTTGTGAGCCAATCAGTCAGAAAGGCAATGGCAGCGTTGGAGGGCTGTAACACCAATGCTGCAAGCGATTGCAGTCCTGAATTCAGGTACACAGCCGTTAGCGCGATGATCGTGGCCGCAATAAAAGCCATCTTTGCGACTTCAGTCAGCTTGTCCTTGGTAAACATGCGGCCCAGTCCGCTGAGTGGGTTGACGCGACTGAAGTCCGGTGTAATGGGCTTGACGCTCATGACCCAGCCGCCTGTGGCCACTGAGCTCAACATGGCGACCAGCATGATGATCAGGCCAAAAACTGCGCAGCCAGCCAGCCCGGCCGCGACCATTTCCTGCAGGCGTGACAACGCGCTGTCAGGCTGGGCGAGAAAGGTGGCGTCAAAGGTCAGCTGGTGACCTAAAAGGTAGCGCAGCTTTTCAAACATGAAAGGCGCAAGGCCCATCATGCTCACTGCGCCGGTTCCCAGAATTGCCAAATGGCCCAAGTCCCGCGAGCGGGCTACCTGGCCATCGTCGCGCGCCTTCTTCAGCTTCCTGTCGGATGCTGGTAAGTTGCGATCTTGGCTGCTTGATTCCATGGAGGGGAGACTGTTAAGTTCTCCCCATTGTCATAAGGCAGTTTGCAAACTAAAGAGGAATAAGCGGGGTATTCGCCGCTTACTTCGATGGTGAAATCAGAAGCCCAGGCTGGCCAATAGGTCGTCGACCTCGGACTGCCCTTTCACCACATCAGGGTTGGTCTCAGCATCCACGGCCGGGCCATTCAAGGCTGGTTCGTACGCAGGCGCCGCTTCTTGGATGATTGGCTTTTCGACCGTATCGGCGGGTGCTGTCTGGAGCAGCAGTGTGATCAATTGCTCTTCAATATTGGCTGCCAAATTGACCACCTTGGCAATGACTTGACCCGTGAGATCGTGAAAGTCCTGGGCCATCATGATCTCGGTCAGATGCACGTCCACTTCTTTGGTCGATGCTTCCACGTCGGTGATGAAGTTCATGACATGCCCTTTGGCCACAGCAGCCACGGGGTCTTTGACAATCAAGGCGCCAATGCGGCGAGTTTCTGCCGCGATGTGGTCTTGCTGCGCCTTCGCCAAATCGACTCGGTTCAGCACCTTGTCTGCGGCGTCGCCCGTCAATCGAGCAATGTATGACAGACGACTCTTGGCGTCGGGCAGCTCACCTGCGAGCCCTTTCAACCGGTCAGTCAAGCCTAATCCATGCAAGGAATCGTGGAGTTGCCGTGTCAGCACGCCAAGAGATTGATGAATTTCCGATGCGCTGGCCTGTCGCGTGGCAGGCGAAGTTTCACTAGTTTCCATAGTGATTATTTCAGACCGACTTTGGTCAGAATCAAGTTGACTTTGTCTTCCAGCGTCGCTTTGGTAAACGGCTTGACGATGTAACCGGCCGCGCCTTGTTGTGCCGCCATCACGATGTCTTCTTTGCGCGCCTCTGCAGTCACCATCAACACCGGCAGGTGCTTCAGCTTTTCGTCCTTCTTGATTTCCGCCAACAACTGAAACCCATTCATGTTGGGCATGTTGATGTCGCTCACCACAAAGTGAAAAGTGCTGTTTCGCAACTTGTGCAATGCGGCGACGCCATCCTCCGCCTCGTCGGCCTCTGCATAACCGCTTTCTTTAAGCAGGTTACGCACGATGCGGCGCATGGTGGAGAAGTCGTCAACGACCAAAAATCTAATTTCATTTGCCATGGAACACCCTTTCAATGGCGTATGTCGAATAGGTTGCAAGAACCTGCGAGTTCAAAGTCATCATTTTTAAGGCCTCATTGACTGGCTTCGGGCTGCGTCACCGCACTGCCTGCTGCTTCGGTGGGTTCTGCCGGTGTGCGGCCCGTTCCCAAGAGTCGATCTTCAGCTTCACGCGTCATCACTGTAATACTGATTCTACGGTTCGTTGGACTCAAGGGGTTGCCTTCATCGAGTAGTCGGCTGGAGGCTAGGCCAACAATGCGCGCCAGTTTATCGTCTGGCATGCCTGCCGACACCAATTCTCGTCGAGACGCGTTCGCTCGGTCAGAGGACAGCTCCCAATTGCTGTAGCCGCGCTGGGCATTGGAGTAGGGGGATCGATCCGTGTGGCCATCCAGGCTGACTTTGTTTTCCACCCCGTTGAGCGCCGCGCCAATTTCTCGCAAAATATCGCGCATATAGGGCTTGACCAAGGCGCTTCCGCTGTCAAACATGGGGCGTTTTTGGTCATCAACAATTTGGATTTGAAGTCCGTCAGGCGTGTAGTCGAGACGTATTTGAGAGCTAAATTCAGCCAATTTGGCACTATTGGATATGAGCGCTGCGATTTTGGTGCCCAGTGCTGCCAGCGCTTGGGCATCCCGCTTCGCAACTTCTGCCTTGAGCGCTTCAGTGGCAAATTTTTTTTGAATCGGGTCAGATCCGTCGCCGCGTTTGGATTGACCGCTTTGAAGCGTCAGGTCCGCGCCGCCGCCAGGCAAGATGCTGTCACTGGCGCCGGCGCCGCTGCCGCCCATCATGGATACTTTCAGCGGGGCAGTGAAATAGTCGGACAACCCCTTTTTGTCACCCTCTGATGTGGAACCCAGCAGCCACATCAGCAAAAAGAAAGCCATCATGGCCGTCACAAAGTCGGCGTAGGCAATCTTCCAGGCGCCGCCGTGCACGGCGTGGCCGCCTTTTTTGACCCTCTTGACGATGATCGGTTGGAGTTTTTTCGGATCGCCTGCCATATCAGCTAGTCCCGATGGTTATTTCTTGCCGCGAACATGGCTTTCAAGCTCGGCAAAGGTGGGGCGCTCGGTTGAGAATAATACTTTTCTGCCAAATTCGATGGCGGTTGACGGGTTGTATCCCTGCATGCTCGCCAGCAAGGTGGTTTTGATGCACTGCAACTCTTTGCCGGCGTCTTCGGTTTTTTGCTCCAACAAGCCTCCCAAGGGCTCAACCACGCCATAGGCCAGCAAAATTCCCAAAAACGTCCCCACCAACGCCGATGCAATCATGCCGCCCAAAATGGCGGGCGGTTGGCCCACAGAGCCCATGGTGTTCACCACGCCCAGCACCGCCGCCACAATGCCGAACGCTGGCAGCGCGCCCGCCAGGCGGGCAATGGCGGCAATAGGCGCATGCGCCTCGGCATGGTGCGTGTCGATCTCGGTGTCCATCAAGGATTCGATTTCGTGCGCATTCAAATTGCCTGACACCATCATCCGCAGGTAATCAGTCGTGAACTCGACCACGTGGTGGTCAGAGCCCACCGTCGGGTATTTGTTGAAGATTTCTGAAGAGTGCGGGTCTTCCACGTCTTTCTCAATCGCCATCAAGCCTTCTTTTCGCGCCTTTTGCAAGATGTCGTACAACAGCGCCAACAATTCAAGATACCTGGCCTTGGTGTACTTTGACCCTTTGAGCGCTTGCGGAATGAGCGCCATGGTGGCCTTCAGCACTTTGGGCTGGTTGTTGACCGCAAAAGCACCCAGCGCGCCGCCAAAAATGGTGATCAACTCGAACGGCAACGCCGTCAAAATGACCTGGATGTTGCCACCGTGAAAGATGTAAACACCAAAAATGCAGCCCATTGAGACCGCGTAACCAATGATAACTAGCATGTTTTTGTTTCGTGATCGAAATGGGTTGGAGCGCCAGCAACGCCTCTGCAGCGCACCTGTTTTGGTTCATTCTAGGAAGCAAATGCGATGATCAAAACGAGAATAGGGCCCCAATTGGGCCCTATCTAGAGTGTTTGAAGTGCCGCAATTTTAGTGCAGCAAGATACCGCCAGCGCCAGCGCCTTTGCCTGCGCGAGCGGGCGGTGTGCAAAGACCGCACTCGAAGTGGCGGGAGTTCTCATACGCCTCGCTCACAAAGTGGCCGCCACATTTGCAACACTTGGTCATGGACAGCATGTTGTTGTCTACAAACTTGACCAAACGCCAGGCCCGAGTGAGGGACAGCAGGGGCTCAACGCCGCACGCCGTAATCTGCTCGGTGTACAGCTTGTACGCCTTCATGATCGCGTCAATGTCTTCCAACACGCTGACTTTGGTCAGGTATTCGTAGGTGTTCAGAAACAAGGAAGCGTGAATGTTGGGCTGCCAAGTCAAAAACCAGTCGGTAGAGAAAGGCAGTTGCCCTTTGGACGGGGAGCGGCCAGCCACTTCTTTGTAGAGGCGCAGCAAGCGCTCGTAAGAAAGGTCTGTTTCGCTTTCCAGTACCTGAAGGCGGGCACCTAGGTTGATCAGGGCTACCGCCCGCTCAACTTGCTTGGAATCATTTAGTACGCTTTTGCTGGCCATGGTGATACTCCTTACAAGGCTTCAGAGAAGCGACCGGCCATCAAGATGCTGGCGTGCAGCTTGGTGGTGGCATCGTTGTCGACTTTGCTGGCCGAGTGGTTGGTCAGCAAGCTCCAGACCATGTCATCGTCCACCCGAAAGCGGCACAGCAACATCGTGCTGGATGCAATCTTCAGAATTTGAGAGGGTGAGAGTGTGGCAATCAGGTCCGCCGACTCTTCCGAGATGCCGAGCCGAAACAGGGCTTCCGACTTGTCCTTGCGAATCACGTTCTGCGCCAGCATCAGGTAAGTCAGGTTCGCGTCGCGGATTTCAGCGGTGAGTTGTTCGTCGGTCATGGTGGGCTCCAGAAAGGGGGCTATTCATTTGGATGGTGTTTGGGGCCTAATTTCTCCCTTTGTCACCATGGAGTGAATTCTGAAGCGTGCACTCAAAAACTTGAATCGGCGTTTGGATGTTGCGGGTGTCAGGCAAAGTGATGGGGCTTGTAGGAAAAAACCTTACATCGCGCTGCTGGCCAGCGGCCACTGCCGACTCCCTTTTAAGCGAGAAGTTGCCGTTGGCTGCAAGTTCCGCGGTGCGGATGCGCCTGATACGGGGAAGCCCCCTTCAATCGTTAGTAGGTCTGGTGGCTGCCATAGGCCATCGAAAGCTGGCGCTCGACACGGGGACGGTTCAATAGGTTTGATAGTTGTGCTGTCCAACACTCAGTCAATTGACGTATTTCGCGATCATCGGCGAGTATTTTTTCGATCAGCGCGCGCTTGCGCAAGCGCGTGGCGTTGGTCATTGGTACACCTTTTTCGGCCTTCTCAGAGGTCGCAGTGGTTTCGATGCTTTTAAGCATGCGTACCTGGCTGGCGCAATCCGTTTCCAGGGTGCACAGACCGTCCCAATCACTGTTGCGTGCGGCGGCAAGCATCTTGCTGGTGATGTCAGCCACAGATTCATACACGGCGATAGTTTGGTCCTGATTCATGGCGTCAGCCTCAAGGTCATCACGCTCGCTTTCATGCTGACGCTGGCATAGGAGTGGGCAGCATTTCTCGAGTTCGAGTACACATCATGCACCTTTTAACGGCTGCTCTGGCTGCTGGCCAGCTGCTGGGTCAGGTATGTGCTGGTGGTGTTCATGCTACTGAGCAGCATATTCAGATTGGTGTATTCGATTCTGTATTTTTTCTGAAGGGCCGTCATCCGGTTTTCCAGGCTGTCGACTTCCTGATTAAAATTTTTGACGTACTGGCCGAGGCTTTGCGTGCGTGTGTCGATCAGGCCACCGGCCTGAAGCGTCGACTTGCCCCAGGCTTCCAGCCGGGTGGCGAAGCCCGTCGATGACGAGAGTAAATTCGTCACATCGCTGAAATTGGCAGCGATTGCGCTGTCAAGCTTGCTGCTGTCGAGCGCCAGCGTGCCATCTGCCTGGATTGCAATACCGACCTGCCCAAGCGAGGTCAGGGTGCCGCCGCTTGCCGGTGTCATGAAAATGCCGCGCAGCTGGTCCTGCATGAGGCGTAAGGTGCCGTCGCCCGCCAAAGCACCCCCAGCGCTGGTGCTTGTCCCATAGGCTGAGCGGGACTTGATCTGGCTGGCCAGCGCGTTATACGCGTCGACAAAACTGGCTGCTGCGGTATTGATTGCCTTGGTGTCGCGCGCGACCGCTAGGCTGGCCTGTGTGGCGGTGGTGTTCTTAAGTGTCAGGGTGACGCCCTGGATGGCTTCGCTAACGGTGTTAGACGCGCTGGTAATCGCGATGCCGTTCACCGTGAGCTTGGCATCCTGCGCAGCCAGTGTCTGGGTCAGGTTTTGCGTGCCGGCTGGGTCGTAGCCCAACAGGCTGTCAATGGCGCCGTCGCCGCCGTTGGTGGTGATTTTGAAGCTGTTGCTGGCGCCCGAACTGCTCGAACTCAGAGCGAGGCGGTAGGGGGTTCCGCTTCCGTCGTTGACGATGGTTGCGGTCACGCCTGGGGCTGCGGCATTAATGGCATCACGAATGCCTCCCAATGTGTTGTTGCTGCCGTCGATAGTGAGGCTGACCGTTCCGTTGCCGTTGGACGCAAACGTTGCACCGGTGTAACTCCCGTTCGTCAGCGTGCCACCACTGATCGCGCCCAGGTCGAAAGTGACCACGGTAGGTGATCCGTCGCCAATGGCGCTGCTGCTGCTAGCCTGGCCGGCTGCAACCAGGTTTTGCGACTGAGCCAGCTGGCTTACGCTCAGGGCGTAATTGCCGGGAACTGCGGTGCTGCCGGCAGAGGCGGCAAAAACGCTGCCATCGGACGGCGTGGCGGCTACTTTTTGCAGGCCGGTGTTCAGGCCTTGCGCAGCGGTCTGAAAGCCCGACATCAGGCTGCTGATCGTGCCGAAGGACGAAATCTTGGTCTCGTAGCTGGCAATCTTGGCTGTGAGCTTGTCAATAGGCCGACGCTCGACCGCCATCAACTGTGAGACGAGGGTGGGGACATCTATTGCGGTCGTACTTGATGAAGTAATGGCCATGATTAACCTCCTGGCTCAAGCCTTTAGGGTGAGTAGCAGACCCTGCTGGAATTGACCGATGCTGCGTGAAATGGCCAAGGTTTCCTCGGATGGAAATTGGCGGATCAATTCGCCGGTGCTTGTGTCCAGCATCCTGACCACGGTTTGGTGAGTGTCTGTGTCCACACTGAATTCCAAGCTGTGGTTCGACTGGCGCATGGCTTGATTGATTACCGCTACCGCACTCCTCAGCTCCTCAGGGGATACTTGCGGTGGGGCACTCTGGACTGGGGGCGCAGCGGCCGCCTTGAACTCTGCTCTTGCAGTCGCGGCGCCATGAGTGCGGGTATCAGGCGGCACGGCTTGATTGAACTGCGGGGTGTTCTGGATAATCATTGCGGTACCCTTCATGCCAAATTCCTGACCGAACAATTCAGTCAGGAATTTGTTATATCAAATATCGGCTTAGCTTAACGCAGCAATGTCAGCACGGTCTGCGGCGTCTGGTTGGCCTGCGCCAGCACCGCAGTGCCTGCCTGTTGTAGGATGTTGTTCTTGGCCTGCGCAGAGGTTTCGGCGGCGTAGTCGGTATCCATGATGCGGCTGTAGGACGCAGACAGGTTCACCGAGGCGGTTTGCAGGGTGGCAACTTCGGATGCCTTTTGCGCCATAGTGGCACCGAAAGCAGCGCGTGCAGTCATTACAGTACCAATGTCGGCGGCGACTTTCGCGGCGTCGTCGGTAGCAGCATCGATTGCCGTCAGGGTCGGTCCGCCACCTCCTGCCGCTGTAATAAGCCCATTAATCCGGACGTTTTCAAGTGCCAGCGCTGCTGTTTCTGCCGTGCCGGCGACGTTCCCCGTCGCAGACAACACTTCTGACATACGTTGCAGGTTTTCAGTGATTTGCCCCAGATAACCATCTCTGGTTTGCGCAGAAGATATGGCGTCGTTGGCATTGCGGATTTGCACGTTGGCGGTGCGAATCTGGGTATCGTAGCCTACTGCAATGGCCAGGCCGGAAGCGTCGTCCTTGGCGCTGTTGATGCGCAGGCCGGAAGACAGGCGTTCCTGAGCGGTTTGCAGGCCGATCGCTGATTTGTTGAGGGCTGCACCGGCAAACAGGGCGCCTACGTTGGTGTTGATGACTTGTGCCATGAAATTTCTCCTTTAGTGGGTTGAACGTTTCTGTTTTTAGGTGCGGATCAGCGACTAACGCAACAGGGTCAGCACGGTCTGTGGCGTCTGGTTGGCCTGCGCCAGCACCGCGGTGCCTGCCTGTTGCAGGATGTTGTTCTTGGCCTGGGCTGAGGTTTCGGCGGCGTAGTCGGTATCCATGATGCGGCTATAGGAAGCCGACAAGTTCACCGAAGCGGTTTGTAGAGTGGCGACTTCGGATGCCTTTTGTGCCATGGTGGCGCCATAGGCAGCGCGGTTACCCATCACGGTAGTCAGGTCGGTGGCGACGGAGGCAATGGTGCCAGTAAGGGCTGTACCGCCTTCAAGCGTCCTGATGCGGGCGTTTTCAGCGATCAGTGCAGTCGTTTCTGCCGTGCCTGCAGGGGTTCCAACCAGAATTTCGCTAATGCGTTGCAGGTTTTCGGTGACTTGCCCAAGATAGCCGTCCTTGGTTTGAGCCGACGAGATGGCGTCGTTGGCATTGCGGATTTGCACGTTGGCGGTGCGAATCTGGGTGTCGTAGCCTACTGCAATGGCCAGACCGGAAGCGTCGTCCTTGGCGCTGTTGATGCGCAGGCCGGAAGACAGGCGTTCCTGAGCGGTTTGCAGGCCGATCGCTGATTTGTTGAGGGCTGCACCGGCAAACAGGGCGCCTACGTTGGTGTTGATGACTTGTGCCATGAGATGTCTCCTTGAATAGGGCGATTAATTTGGCATTTATTCCCCGAGTGGGGGGTGGTGCCTCCAACATTGGTTTGCTTCCCCGTCAGGCCAAGCATTTAACCGCTGTGAATTAGTTATCGGCCAGTGCCGGAAAAAACTTTAGGGTAAAGGGATAGATATTTCAACCAAGTGTGGCCAGGTCTCGCGCATGGGACCCCGCACATCGGGCCGATCAAAGGGCGTACCTCATAGTTACGCACACCGGAGCAGGTTCGCCGTAAAGCTATGGCGATGGATGCTTGAATCTGCGAAAGAAAACCGCGCAGCGATCGTCGGGGTTGCGCAGCCAGTTAGCACCCTATCGGGTTTTTCCTCTGAAGAGTCACTCCATTTGCTACTCAATATAGTGTGAAGGCGATATCGTCTGTGCCCTAGGAAGGGATCTAACCAACAGGTTACGTTTCGTCATTGAAGTCATTGAGGGTCTGAATCTCTCCAAGCTCACCAGCCAAACCTCGGGTGCCAGAACTCATGGCGCTGGCGCAACGCAGTGAACTGTCCTGCTTGGTCAATGTTCGCCAGCGCGGGCGCTCCCTATTGCGGCCGTACTCGCAGGCCCCTTGCACGACTAGGTTTACGTGAGTTGACCTTGCCCCTGGAATCCGTATCCCATAACCGAGATCATGAGTTGGCTTGCTTGGGCTGATTAGCAAGCCAGTTTTGCTCGAACCGCACCGGGCTGACGTAGGCCAGTGTCGAATGCAGTCGAGTCCGGTTATACCAAAGCATCCAAGCAATCGTTTCATCCTTTGCCTCCCGCTGAGTCTTGAACTTCTGTCCGTATAACCGTTCCACCTTCAATGATCCAAACAGCGTCTCGCTGCAGGCGTTGTCCCAACAGTTGCCGCGCCGGCTCATTGAACTGGTGATGTCGTACTCCTTGAGCACTTCCCGGAAGTCCTTGCTGGCGTACTGACTGCCGCGGTCGCTATGGAACATCAGGCCAGCCTGCTTGCCCGGATGCCGCTTGAACCATGCCATGCGCAGCGCATCAATGACGATGTCCCGCGTCATTTCCTCTCGTAACGACCAGCCCACTACTTGGCGGCTGAACAGGTCAATCACCACGGCCAGAAACAACCAGCCTTCGTCCGTGGCGATGTACGTGATGTCACCCACCCAGACCTTGTCGGGTGCTGCCACATCGAACTCCCGGTTGAGCAGGTTGGGTGAGATCGCTAGATCGTGATTGCTATCGGTGGTGACCTTGAAGCGCCGCTTTCCCTTGGCACGGATGCCGTGCAACTGCATGAGCTTTTGCACGCGCTCTTTGCCCACACGGATGCCACGGGCAAGCAGCTCCTTCCAGGTGCGTGGCCAGCCGTAGCCGCCTCGCGTCTCGGCATGGATGGCCTTGATGTGCACCAGCAAGGCGTCATCGCTCAGGTGGCGGAGCTGGGCCGGACTGGCCAGTCGCACAAAGTGTTCGTGGTACCCGGCGATGCTCACCCCCAGTACGCGGCACTGTACCGAGATCGGCCATGTGCTGCGGTGGCGCTGGATGAAGGCGTACTTCAAATCGATCCCTTTGCGAAGTACGCCGTCGCTTTTCCCAGAATGTCGCGCTCCATCTTCACACGCGCCAGCTCGGCCCGCAACCGGCTGATCTCCATCTGCTCGGCGCTGACCAATACCTTGCTGTCAGCTCCCTTGAGCTGGCCCTGGCGCTGCGCCTTGACCCAATTGAACAACGTCTGGTCGACCACTCCCAGCGTGCGTGCCGCGGCTGCAATGCTCTGGCCACCTTCGACCAGTCGAACTGCTTCTTGCTTGAATTCGAGCGTGTAGCGCGCTCTTGCTGTCTTCGTCATTTCCGTTCTCCTTGCGTGAATTTAAACACTCAGCAAGAGATACGTTTTTCGAGGGCAAGGTCAAGTTCTGCTCAACTTGGGGCTTTAGTTGGGGTGACTTTGGCCGATATAGGAAGCATCAACCAAGACAGGACCCCTATCATGTTTATTCCCGTCCATGCCCGTGCCGCCTCAGCCTACCAAAAGGTTGGGCTAGAGTCCGTTGTGAATAGCTCAAATCCGCACCAGTTGACCCAGTTGCTGTTTAAGGCACTGCTTCAAGCGCTCAGCGCAGCCCGTTCGCAGATGGTGCAGGGCGATGTGGCGGGGAAATGTCAGAGCGTAGATCGCGCATTGCAGATTTTGCAAGACGGCCTGGATGGGGCTCTTGATATGAAAAAGGGCGGCGAGATTGCACGTAGTCTGCGCGCACTGTATAACTACTGCGGCGTGCGCTTGTCCTTGGCCAATGCCCTTAATGACCCCCTTGTTCTGGATGAAGTGCGGGGTCTGATTGAGCCCATTGCCCAGGCCTGGGACCAGATTCGTCCCGCCGTTAACTAGTGAGCTGGCCATGTCACAACAACTCATTGACTACTACAAAGCCATTGAAAACAGCAGCCTGCAAATGCTGAACGCTGCCCGCTCTGAAGACTGGGAGCAGGTGGTGCGGTTTGAAGGGGCGTGTGCGGTGCTGATTGAGCAGCTGCGTGCCCGGGCCAGCACCGAGGAGTTATTGCCAGAGCAGCGCAAGGAAAAGACCCGCATCATGCAGCGCATTCTGAACAACGATGCGCAGATTCGCTACCTGGCGGAGCCTTGGTTAAGCCACTGTGAGCAGGCCTTTGAAGGAAAGTCGCAGTACCTGCATTGATCTGCTCTGTTTTTGATAGCTGCTTGCGCTTTCTGCACGAGGCCTAGAGGCATATTCCTTGTATATTTTTTCCCAGCGCGGCCTCTTCAAGAGGCTGCTTCTACGTCCACCAGGCAGTCGTAAAACGTGGGGCCGCGGCCCAGGTCGGTGAGTTTTTGGCTTGTCACCTCATTGACGTTCTTCCCATCCAACCCCAGCTTTCGCCACCACACGCCCAGGCCGTTCACCACGCCAGGGCGGGCGCGTTTGGAGATGCTGACTTTGCAGCGGTAGCTGCCGCGCTGGTTGAACACCCGAACAATGCTGTTGTGCGCGATGCCACGGGCTTGCGCATCGTCCGCGTGTATTTCCAAAATGGGCTCGCCTTCAATGTCGCGCAGGCTTTTCACGTTGACAAAGCTGGAGTTCAAGAAGTTGCGCGCCGGTGGCGAGATCATGGCCAGCGGGTAGCGCTCCGAGGTGTTGAAGGCCTCGTGGTTGGGCACATGGTTGGGGAGGCCGTCTTGGCCGCTGGCCGCCAAGCTGGCGCTGAAAAACTCGCAGCGCCCTGAGGGGGTGGGGAAGTTGCCCTGGGCAAAGGGTGCGTCCGGGCTTTGCAGCGTGGAGAAACCGTGGCTTAGCAAGTCGTCAAAAGACACGGTGTCGCCAAAGGCCTGGCGGCAGAGGGCTTCGTCGGTCTCGGCAAAGCAGGGGTGGGTGAAGCCCATGGCCTGGGCCAGCTCCCGAAAAATCTGGGTGTTGGGCTTGGCTTCGCCTTGCGGGGCAATCGAGGGGCGGTTGAGCAGCGCGTCGGTATGGCCGTAGCTGGCGTGCACGTCCCAGTGTTCCAGTTGAGTGGTGGCGGGCAGCAGGTAGTCGGCGTAGTCGGCGGTGTCGGTCTGAAAATGCTCCAGCACCACGGTGAACAGGTCTTCGCGTGCAAAGCCTTGCACCACTTTGCTGGAATCGGGCGCAACGGCGACGGGGTTGCTGTTGTAAACCACCAGCGCTTCAATGGCCGGGCCAAACTCAGGGCTTGCGGGGCGGAGCAAGTCGTCGCCAATGGTGCTCATGTTGATGGTGCGGGGTGTGCGCCCAGCCAGCAGCTCTGGCATTTGCAGCGCGGCGCGCTGAACCGGAAACTGGCCGGAGCTGGACAGCAGCACGCCACCGGCGCGGTGGCGCCAAGCGCCAATCAGGGCGGGCAGAGATGCAATCAGGCGCACGGCGTTGCCGCCACCGTGTACGCGCTGCAGGCCGTAGTTCATGCGAATGGCAGCGGGTTCGCCACTGTGCACTGTGCGGCCATAGTCTTGCGCCAGCGCGCGGATTTGACCGGCGGTAATGCCGCAAATGGCGGCGGCCCGCTCTGGCGACCACTGCAGGGCGCGTTCACGGAGCTGGCTCCAACCCAGGGTGTGGCGGGTCAGGTAGTCGTGGTCGAGCCAGTTGTGGGTGATGAGTTCATGCATCAGCGCCAGGGCCAGCGCGCCGTCGGTGCCGGGCAGCAGGGCGATGTGCTCATGGCATTTGTCGGCGGTTTCGCTGCGCCGGGGGTCAATGCAAATGAGCTTGGCACCGTTGCGTTTGGCCACCTGGGCGTAGCGCCAGAAGTGCAGGTTGCTGGCAATGGAGTTGCTGCCCCAGATCAGAATGAGTTTGGATTCGGCAAAAAACTGCACCTTCATGCCCACCTTGCCGCCCAGTGTCTGTGTGAGGCCCTCGGCCCCGGCAGCGGCGCAAATGGTGCGGTCCAGCAGGGCGGCGCCCAGGTGGTTAAAAAACCGGGCGGCCATGCTCTCGCTTTGCACCAGACCCATGGTGCCGGCGTAGCTGTAGGGCTGAATGGCCTGGGCCGCCTCCGGCCCCCGGCTGGCAATGGCGGTGAGCCGGGCGGCAATGTCTTTCAAAGCGCTGTCCCAGCTGACCAGCTCGAACTGGCCCGAGCCCTTGGGGCCGATGCGCTTCAGGGGGTGCAGCAGCCGCTCCGAGTGGTAGGTGCGCTCCGGGTAGCGGGACACCTTGGTGCACAGGGCGCCGTCGGTGTGCGGGTGGGCCGGGTTGCCTTGCACCTTGATGGCGATGCCGCCTGACACGGTGGTCAACATGGAGCAGGTGTCGGGGCAGTCGTGCGGGCAGGCGCCCAGCACCTGGGTCGTCACGGGGGCAAGTGGGTCAAGGGGGGCAAGCGTGGAGTCGTTCATGGCCGGGGCGCAAAAGTAAGAGGGCTATTTTGGCCCAAATGCATGAGACCACAAGGGGCACTGGGGCGGGCTGCTGGCAGGCCGAGTGGCTTGCTTATAGACTGTGCCAACAGGAGCGCTTATGAAAATCATCGATTCCATCGTGACCCAGGCCGCCGAGATGGCCACCATTCGGCGCGATATTCACGCCCACCCCGAGCTGTGTTTTAAGGAGGTGCGCACCGCCGAGGTGGTGGCACAAAAGCTGACCGAGTGGGGCATTCCCATCCACCGGGGGCTGGGCACCACCGGCGTGGTGGGGATTGTCAAAAACGGCACCTCCAACCGGTCCATTGGCCTGCGGGCGGACATGGACGCCCTGCCCATGCAAGAGTTCAATACCTTCAGCCACGCCAGCCAGCACCCCGGCAAGATGCACGCCTGTGGCCACGACGGCCACACCGCCATGCTGCTGGCCGCCGCCCGGCATTTGGCCAAACACCGTAATTTTGACGGCACCGTGTATCTGATCTTCCAGCCCGCTGAAGAGGGCGGAGGCGGTGCGCGCGAGATGATCAAGGTGGGTTTGTTTGAACAATTCCCCATGGACGCCGTGTTTGGCATGCACAACTGGCCCGGCGGCGAGGTGGGCCAATTTGCCGCCAGCGTGGGGCCGGTGATGGCGTCCAGCAACGAGTTTCGCATCACCATCAAAGGCAAGGGCGGCCACGCCGCCATGCCGCACAACGGGTTGGACCCGGTGCCGGTGGCGTGCCAGATGGTGCTGGCGTTTCAGACCATCATCAGTCGCAACACGCGCCCGATTGACTCCGGCGTGGTGTCGGTGACGATGATTCACGCCGGTGAGGCCACCAATGTGATTCCCGACAGCGTGGAGTTGCGCGGCACGGTGCGCACCTTTACCGTGGAGGTGCTGGACATGATTGAGCAGCGCATGCGCCAGATCGCCGAGCACACCTGTGCGGCGTTTGAGGCGAGCTGTGAGTTCAGCTTTGTGCGCAATTACCCGCCCACCATCAACAGTGCCAAAGAAGCCGAGTTTGCCCGCCAGGTGATGGCCAGCATCGTGGGCGAAGACCAAGTTTTAGTGCAAGAGCCCACCATGGGCGCGGAAGACTTCTCTTTCATGCTGCAAGCCAAACCGGGTTGTTACAGCTTTATCTTCAATGGCGACGGCGCGCACCGCGAGATGGGCCACGGCGGCGGGCCGTGCATGTTGCACAACCCAAGTTACGACTTCAACGACGACTTGATTCCGCTGGGCGCCACCTACTGGGTGCGTTTGGCCGAGGAATGGCTGAAAACCGAGGCCTGATAGCCCCAGTCACCCAGCACCTGCGGGTGGCTGGGTGCTATGCATTAAATAGCTAGGTGTCTAGATAATCTGGGCGCTAGCAGTCTGTTTTCCTTGAAATCGTCGGGCTGCCATTTCCAGCAGGCCATCAAAAATCAGGTTCTCGGCCAGCTCAAACGGCACCGACATGCTCGGCGCCATTTTCCAGCCGGCGCCACCGGTCATGAAGCACTTGGGCTCGGTACCGCAGTGGGTGCGCACATGTTTAACCATGCATTCCACCGCCCCGGCAATGGCAAATGTGCCACCGCTGGTCAGGGCGTCGCTGGTGTTGGTGGGAAATTCACGCACCGTGCCTGTGGGCACGTGGAGGCCGGCGGTGCCGGACTCCAGCGCGCGCAGCATGATGCCGTGACCGGGCAGGATGATGCCGCCCAGGAACTTGCCGCTGGCGTCAATGGCCTCTACCGTGACGGCCGTGCCCACCATGACCACCACCATCGGACTCGCCGGCCCTTGGGCCAAACCCCGGTGCCAAGCGCCAATCATGGCCACCCAGCGGTCCGCACCCAGCCGGGTGGGGTGGTCGTAGCCATTGGTCAGTCCGGCCTCTTCGGCGCTGGACACCACCCAGTGCGGGGCCAGGTCCCAAATCTCCATTTGTTCTTGGACACGGCGCTTCACCGCGTCACCGGCCACGATGCAGCCCAGCATTTGGGTGGGGGCCGGCAGGTTGGCCCAGGCCCCTTCAGAGAGCTTCTCTATATTGTCCAAAAACTCCGCTCCCTGGGCCATGGGGACGGCATTCCCCTTGGCACTGGGGTAGAGCGCCCATTTCAGGCGGGTGTTGCCAACGTCGATTGCCAAAAAGGTCATGCGCGCATTATCCGTAAACCAAGGGGAGGGAAATGACCGGCTGGGACTTAACCCTGTCGCCAAGGCAGGCCATGAAAGCGCCAGCCGCCGGTGCGGCCTCGTTGGGCATCTCCATTGGGGTCGCCCTCAAAGCCTTCCAAAATGTTGTAGGCCTCCATACCCAGCTCCGTGGCGCGCTTGGCCGCCGCAATAGAGCGCACGCCGCTGCGGCACAGCAGCACGACCTTTTGGCCCGGCGCCACGGCCGCTTTCAGGCCTGCGTCGAACTCGGCGTTCATCGCCATGCCCGGCCATTGCTTCCAGGCCAGTGGTACGGCGTCTGGCACAAAGCCGACCCAGGCCCTTTCGGCGTCGGTGCGCACATCCACCAGGACGGCGTCGCCCGATTGCCACCACCGCCAGGCCAGTTGAGGCGACACGTCGCCGGCATAGCCGGCGGCCTCACGGGCGGCCAGCATGGGGGTGTCAGCCACCTCACTGGCGTCATGGCGCAGGCCAGAGGTCAGATTCGCGGGCACCGCCTCGTCAATGCGTTTGGGTTTGGGCAGGTTCAGTGCCGCCATGATGGCGCTGAATTCGGCCTGGGTTTTGCCGGCAATGCGGGCGTTGCCTGTTTTCTGCGCACCGATGGTGGAGTGGCTGCGGCCTTTGTAGTCGTGGCCGGGCCACACCGTCGTGGCGTCGGGCAGCTTGAACAGCACATCGGTCAGGCTGTGAAACAGGGCCTCAGAACTGCCGGACTGAAAGTCGGTGCGGCCGCAGCCGTCGATCAACAGCGTGTCACCGGTGAACACATGGTCGCGCCAGACAAAGCTCATGCTGCCGGCGGTGTGGCCGGGTGTGTGCAGGGCTTGAATGGTCTCACCGCCAAACTTAAGTGTGTCGCCGTCTTTCAGTTGCACGGCGGCGGTGGTGATGCCGCAGCCGTCCGGCGCAGCGGTTTTGGCGCCCGCCAACTCCGCCAATTGGCCGGCACTGGTGATGTGATCCGCATGCGCGTGGGTCTCCAGCGTCCAGATGAGCTTGAGCCGGTGCTGGCGCAGCACCTCCAGGTCACGCTCGATTTGCTCGTCCACCGGGTCAATGATGACGGCCTCCCGCGTGGACGCATCAAACAACACATAGGTGTAGGTGCTGGACGTGGTGTCAAAAAGTTGAATGGGTTTCATGGCGCGGCCCTGGGGTGACTGGGTGAAAAGGCTGAAGGAGTGCGTCGCACATAAAGCGCACTCTAATTGATTTTGAGCGGGGCTTGCTGCCAACGCGTATCCGGCGCAGGATGCCAAAGCGCCAGAAAGGCGCTAAGATTGACGTTTACGTAAACGTCAAGTCAGCAGGGGCTGTTCCCATGCTGACTCGATTTTCAAAATAAACGCACCCTGCCGGAGACAAGCCCATGACCGAACTGTCCGCTGATTACAAGGCCCTTGCCAATTACCGCCCCACCCACAAGGTGCGCTTTGTCACCGCGGCCAGCCTGTTTGACGGGCACGACGCGGCCATCAACATCATGCGTCGCATCTTGCAGGGCATGGGCGCCGAGGTGATTCACCTGGGCCACAACCGCTCGGTGGACGAGGTGGTCACCGCCGCCCTGCAGGAAGACGTGCAGGGCATTGCCATCAGCTCTTACCAGGGCGGGCATATGGAGTATTTCAAGTACATGGTAGACCTGCTGAAAGAGCGGGGTGGCGCGCACATTCAGGTGTTTGGCGGCGGTGGTGGCGTCATCGTGCCGTCGGAGATCAGTGAGTTGCAGGACTACGGCGTGTCACGGATCTTCAGCCCGGAAGACGGCCAGCGCATGGGCCTGGCCGGCATGATTGGCGAGATGGTGATGCGTTGCGACAAAGACCTGACGGCTTACGCGCCGCAGGACATTGCCGCCATTCAAGGCCACGGGGAGATGAACTGGCGCGCTTTGAGTCAGCTCATCACCGCGCTGGAGAACGAAAACGCCGGCGGCACGGCCAAAGGCAATGTTTCAGCACCTTTGAGTGGTTTGGTCGAGGAAATACGGGCGCAAGCCGCTATCAAAAAGATACCAGTGTTGGGCATCACCGGCACCGGCGGTGCGGGCAAGTCGTCGCTCACCGACGAGTTGATTCGCCGCTTGCGGCTGGACCAGGGCGACAGCCTGCGCGTGGCGGTGATCAGCATTGACCCCTCCCGGCGCAAGAGCGGCGGCGCCTTGCTGGGCGACCGCATTCGCATGAACGCCATCAGCCCCTGGAGCCAAGGTCCGCGTGTGTTCATGCGCAGCCTGGCCACGCGTGACTTTGGCAGCGAGATCAGTGCGGCGCTGCCGGATGTGATTGCCGCCTGCAAGGTGGCTGGTTTTGACCTGGTGGTGGTGGAAACCTCGGGCATTGGCCAGGGTGACGCGGCTATCGTTCCCTATGTGGACGTGCCCATGTACGTCATGACGCCCGAGTTTGGCGCCGCCAGCCAGCTTGAAAAAATCGACATGCTGGACTTTGCCGAGTTTGTGGCCATCAATAAGTTTGACCGCAAAGGCTCGCTGGACGCCCTGCGTGATGTGGCCAAGCAAGTGCAACGCAACAAAGAAGCCTGGACCACCCCGGCTGACCAGATGCCCGTGTTTGGCACCATGGCCGCCCGCTTCAATGACGACGGCGTGACTGCCCTTTACCAGGCGCTGAAAGTGCGGCTGGAGGCCTTGGGCATGGTGTTTGCCCCAGCGATCTTGCCCACGGTTTCGGTGCGCCACAGCACCAACCAGACCCCCGTGGTGCCCGCCGCCCGGACCCGCTATTTGGCCGAAATCAGCGACACCGTGCGCGCCTACAAAAAGCGCGCCCGCAGCCAGGCCACGCTGGCGCGTGAGTTGCAGCAACTCAATGCCACGGCCCGCATGCTTGACGAAGACGACGCCAGCCGCGATGGCGCCAAAAACACCGTGCTCAGGCTGGCCAAAGAGCGCGCCTTGGGTGTGGACGGCAGCGCCCAGAAGCTGCTGGCCCAGTGGCCCAGCATGCAGGCCGCCTACGCGGGTGACGAATACGTCGTCAAAATCCGCGACAAGGAAATCCGCACCGCGCTCACCACCCAATCGCTCTCCGGCACCACCATTCGCAAAGTGGCCTTGCCGCAGTACGAAGACGACGGCGAAATCTTGAAGTGGCTGATGCTGGACAACGTGCCTGGCAGCTACCCCTACACCGCCGGCACCTTTGCCTTCAAGCGCGAAGGTGAAGACCCCACTCGCATGTTCGCCGGTGAAGGCGACGCCTTTCGCACCAACAAGCGCTTCAAGCTGCTCAGCGAAGGCATGGCCGCCAAGCGCCTGTCCACCGCGTTTGACTCGGTCACCCTTTATGGAAACGACCCCGATCCGCGTCCGGACATTTACGGCAAGGTGGGCAACTCCGGCGTGAGCATTGCCACGCTGGACGACATGAAGGTGTTGTACGGCGGGTTTGATTTGTGCTCGCCCACGACCAGCGTCTCCATGACCATCAACGGCCCCGCGCCGTCGATTCTGGCCATGTTCATGAACACGGCCATTGACCAGAACATCGACAAGTTCAAGGCCGACAACGGCCGCGACCCCACCGACACCGAGTTGGAAAAAATCAAGGAGTGGGTGCAGGAAAACGTGCGCGGCACCGTTCAGGCCGACATTCTGAAAGAAGACCAGGGCCAAAACACCTGCATCTTCAGCACCGAGTTCAGCCTGAAAGTCATGGGCGACATTGCCCAGTACTTTGTGCACAACCGGGTGCGCAACTTTTACTCGGTGTCCATCAGCGGTTACCACATTGCCGAAGCCGGCGCCAATCCCATCAGCCAGTTGGCCTTCACCTTGAGCAATGGGTTTACCTTTGTCGAAGCCTATCTGGCGCGCGGCATGCACATTGATGACTTTGCGCCCAACCTGAGCTTCTTCTTCAGCAACGGCATGGACCCGGAATACACCGTCATGGGCCGCGTCGCACGTCGCATCTGGGCGGTCGCCATGAAGGAAAAATACGGCGCCAACGAGCGCAGCCAGAAGCTGAAATACCACATTCAAACCAGTGGCCGCAGCCTGCACGCGCAAGAGATTCAGTTCAACGACATTCGCACCACGCTGCAGGCGCTGATTGCGATTTACGACAACTGCAACAGCCTTCACACCAACGCGTTTGACGAAGCCATCACCACGCCCACCGAAGACTCGGTGCGCCGTGCCATGGCGATTCAGCTCATCATCAACCGTGAATGGGGCTTGGCCAAGAACGAGAACCCTTCACAGGGCGCCTTCATCATCGAAGAGCTGACCGAGTTGCTGGAAGAGGCCGTGCTGCTGGAGTTTGAGCGTATTGCCGAGCGCGGCGGCGTGCTGGGTGCCATGGAAACCGGCTACCAGCGGGGCCGGATCCAGGACGAGTCCATGCATTACGAAATGCTCAAGCACACGGGCGAGCTGCCCATCATTGGTGTTAACACCTTCCGCAACCCGCATGGCGACCCGGTCAACGACAAGCTTGAATTGGCCCGCTCCACTGACGAAGAGAAGCAAAACCAGCTCAAACGCTTGGCCGATTTCCACGCCCTGCACGCCAAAGCGTCGCCCGCGATGCTCAAACGCCTGCAACAAGCGGTCATTGAAAACAGCAATGTGTTCGAGGTGCTGATGGACGCCGTGCGCGTCTGCTCCCTGGGCCAGATTACCAACGCCTTGTTCGAGGTGGGCGGGCAGTACCGGCGAAATATGTAGGAGGGGAGGGGCACCTCACCACGTGAGCGTGCTCCGTCTCCCCTGCGTGCTTTGCGTGAGCCGTGAGGACGCCGCTCTGCGTCCCCATCGGCCCGAGGTCGTTATTGAATCGCCGCCGGCTTGGCAACCTGCATCATCAAGTCGTTGTCCCACTTGCCACCGTCCACTTTGATGTGTGCGGCCGCGCCCAGCATGATGGCTTCAATGAGGTTGTGCGACAAGTAGACGTAAGTGCCTGGCTGTTTGAACTTGTAGGTGAACGCCCCGGCCGATCCGGCAGCGATGACCCAACTCTCAAGCCCTGTTGCGGGCTTGTCTGCCAGGTTGCCGCGCTCCCAGACGTAGTCGCCGTGGCCGCCAATCAGGTGCGGATAGGAGGGACGGTTGGCCTGTGAATGCAAAAACAGCACGGTTTCGCCTACTTTGGCGGTCATCGCGTTGTCACCCGTCAGCGCGCCTTTTGCGCCGCCAAACACCACGTGGGTGGGTATCAACCCCTCCATCACCTTCAGGTCATCGCCAAAGGATGAGATCGGGTCGGGGTAGCGCTTGTACTTGCCGTCCGCATCCTTTGGCAGGTAGTAGTCTTGCTCGCCAATGTAGTAGGCGCGGTCGTAATGCAAAGGCTTGCCCTGGTCATCCTTCAGGCCCGCTTTGGGCAGCACCAACACCGCCCCGTTCATGCCGTGAACCACGTGCCAAGGGATCATCTGGCCGCCGGGCGCGCAGTGGTAGACAAACGTGCCGGGCTTGGTGGCCTTCCAGCGCAGAACCACCTGTTCACCGGGCTGAACCATGGTCAGCTCGCCGCCGCCCAAAGCGCCTGTTGCGGCGTGGAAATCAATGTTGTGCGGAAGCTGGTTGGTCTTTGGATTGACGAGTGTCAATTCAACATAGTCGCCCTCGTGCACCACGATGAGTGGGCCGGGGACGCTGCCGTTGAAGGCAAAAGTCCAGACAAAACGCCGGGTTCGACCTCCACCTCTTTTTATTCAATCACCATTTTTACTTCAACGATGCGAGGCTTGATCGATGGAGATTGGCTGTGGGCTGGCACGCCAGGCGGTTTGACCAGCTGCTGGACCACGCGCTCCAGGCCACTGATCTTGGTCGGGCTGGTCGAGGGAACGGGATCAGCAGCGAAAACTGGTGTTGCGCCTAGTGCCAATGCGAGTGCCAGTGACAGTGACAGTGACAGCGTTGTGGAGTTAAAACGAAAGGGGGTCATGAGCGGGCTCCTGCGCGAAGCGGACGTCCGGAATTCGGACAGTTGTCTCTTTTCTTTGCGCTGGCTTCACGCTAACTGTTACATCCAAAAATCGAATTGATGCAAATCAACGCCTTGATTGATATGGGCGGGTCGTACGGCTACCCTATGTAGACGCTGCGTCGAGAGTTTGGTAAACGACAGGCGTAAAAAAGGGCGATTGAACCGCCCTTTTTTGGTGCTGACCGTGGTCAGATTAACCGCCCTTGCGGCAACGCTTGCCTGGGTTTTTCTTGTTGTTGGTGGACGTGCCACGCTCCAAGCTGCGCTTTTGGCCTTGGGGGGCGGTGAAGCACACGCCGGCAGGTGCGACAGGGCGGGGGGTTGCTTTGCGGTCTGCTTCGGTGCGGAACTCTTTGGCCATGAAATAACTCCAGATAAATTGAAAAAACCCCTGATTATCTCAGCACTTGAGGTGGCCTGCGGGGAATTAGGGCTGTTGGCGGATTTTTGAGTGTGCCATTTCGGTGATCGGGTCGCCGATGCGGCCCTCACCAGTGAGCGCGGTAGGGCGCGAGAAGGGCTTGCACCACGGGTTGTACGGGTGAACGCTGCGTACAAGGCGTCCCGAGTGTGATACTTCGACTGACAAGCTCAAGGCAAAAAAAACCGGCCAGTCGGCCGGTTTTCATCTGAGATTCAGATTTTAGTAACGGTTGCCGCCACCACCGTAGCCGCCGCCACCGCCACCGCCACCGCCGCCGCCGCCGCCGTAGCCACCGCCGCCGCCTTCACGACGACCGCCACCGCCGCCGCCGAAGCCGCCGGTGCGTGGCTCCATTGGACGGGCTTCGTTGCAAACCATGTCACGGCCATCAACGGATTTACCGTTCATGCCGCCGATGGCTGCTTGAGCTTCTGCGTCGCTGGACATTTCCACAAAGCCAAAGCCTTTTGAGCGGCCGCTGTCGCGGTCCATCATGACTTTGGAAGAAGTCACGTTGCCAAACTCCGAGAAGTATTGGTTCAGTGCCTGGTCATCAACCGAGTAAGAGAGGTTGCCGACGTAAAGTTTTTTACCCATTTTGGGATCTTTCAAAAAAGCGCCACGGTGAAAATCAACCGTGCGGCGCGGGGGGAATGATGGTTCCGAATGGAAACCATCAACGGAGTGACGCTTGAGCAGAGTCACGCATACAGGGCAACCCGTCTTCATGAGCCCCATGCAAAGCAGGTTCTTGGGTGCAGGGGACGAGTTGAATAAAAAGTGGGGATTAAATCCGAAAATTAGGCTCGCCGCTGGGGGAGTAAGACGACCGAGAGGGCCGAAGTAACCGGCCAAAAAGGTGCTTGGCGGCACCAGTGGCGCCGCAGAACATGTCAAACAACAACTACTGCGAAGGTAAGCAAACTACAGTAACTCATGCAGTTTACTCCCGATCAACGACAGCGCCTAATTTATTGCCCCCATGGGTGCTAACCGGTCATAAGTTCAAGAGGCCTCAAGGGGTAGTGATTGGACTCAGCGTCTGGTACAGCCAGCGCGCGGCGGCACTGTCCGCAGACTCCAGTCCGTGGATGACGGTGAAGTGATCGGCACCCGCGATGGGCGCCAGCTCGGTCGGATTGCCCAGTGCCTGAGACGCGGTGTGCAGAAGCTGCGACTGCCTCTCAAACTCGGTGCTCTCCTCTCCCCCCCAGGTGATCCAGGTGGGCGTGGGGCAGGCGCGCACGCGAAAGGCTGGGGAATTGCGCTGGATGATGCCCTCGTCGAGCTGGATCTGGGGTTGCAGGTAGCTAAAGCGCAGCGGGGCGAGGTCGTACAGACCGCTGAACAGCAAGGCGGCGGCAATCGGATTCTCGGGAAGGCCGTAGTCCTGCGCCCACGGCGTTTGCAGGCACATGGCGGCCAGATGGGCGCCAGCCGAGTGACCGCCAATGGCGACTCGGCTCGGGTCGCCGCCATAGGCCGCAATATTTCGCAGCACCCAAGCCACCGAGGCCCGGGCCTGGCGGGTAATCTCATCCAGACTGACGCTGGGGCACAAGGCGTAATTGACGACCACGGTGGTGATGCCCAGCGCATTCAGCCCCAGGGCAACACCGCTGAACTCTTTGGAGGTATAGGCGCGCCAATAGCCGCCGTGAATGAACACAAACACCGGGGCATTGGGTTGGCTGGCGGGAAAGATGTCCAGCGTTTCGGCCAGCGTTGGGCCGTAAGGCACGTCCAGGTGGCAGGGCAGGGTGTCACGGGCGCGCTGGGCCGCCTCCACATAGTGTTGGCCGGCAGAGGCTGGGTTGGCGAGCTTGAGCGACGGGTTGTACTGGGCGTCAATCTCGGCCTGGGTTTGAAAATCGCGGTAAATGGTGGGCATGGTTCAGTCCGGAATGATGGCGGTAACTTCAATTTCGACTTTGGCACGGTCTTCCATCAGGGCGACGACCTGCACGGCGCTCATGGCGGCGTTGAAGCTGCCAATGATGTCGCGAAAGGCTTGGCCCACTTCGCGCCCGGCGTTCATGTATTCATGTTTGTCGGTGACGTACCAGGTCATGCGGGTAATGTGCTCAGGTTTGGCGCCAGCCTCGGAGAGCACAGCGACCACGTTCTGCAAGGCTTGGCGGGCTTGGCCAGCGAAGTCGTCAGTCTGGAACTCGTTGTTGGCGTCCCAGCCGATCATGCCGGCCACAAACACCATCTGGCCGCGTGCCATGACGCCGTTGGAATAACCGCGTGGGCGAGGCCAGGCGGGGGGCTGAAGTGTTTTCATGAAGAAACTCCTGATGTGGATTGCCAGTGGGAGATGGCGGCGCGCACGTCGGCGGGTAGGTCGATGGCGTGGTCGCCGTCCAGCGAGGTGGTGACCAGCACCTGTTGCAGCCGAAGGCGGACTTGGTGGCCACCGCGACCGACTACCGCCAGCGTGAGTGACTTTTGGCCTAGGCGGGTGACTTCCAGGGCGAACTCAAGGGTTTCGCCCATGCGGCTGGGGGCCACAAAATCGGCTTGCAGCGAGACCGTGGGCAGGCCAATACGGCGCTCAGCGATCAAGGTGGCGTAGTGGATGCCCAGTCCCTGGGTGAACCAGTTCTCCACTAGGTTGTTGAGCATCACGAAGTACTGCGGAAAAAAGACCATGCCAGCCGGGTCGCAGTGCGAAAAATGCACGGTGACATGCTGGCGAAACTTTGCGCCGGTGTTGCCCGGAGTGGTGTCGTTGCTTGAAGCGCTTGTCATGGGGTCAAACGCCGATATAGCGGTGCCACAGGCTGGGGTCCGCGCCCAGTTGCTCTGAGCTGCCTTCCCAGACCACACGGCCGCGCTCGATGATGGTGTGTTGATCAGCCAATGTGACCAGCCGTTGCACGTATTTGTCGATGACCAGAATGCTTTGGCCTTGCTGACGCAAGGTGGCCAGGCAGCGCCAGATGTCTTCCCTAATCAGTGGGGCCAGACCTTCGGTTGCTTCGTCCAGAATCAACAGATGCGGGTTGGTCATCAGGGCACGGCCAATGGCCAGCATTTGCTGCTCGCCGCCCGAGAGTTGGTTGCCCATATTGCGGGAGCGCTCGCTGAGGCGGGGGAACAGGGCATACACCCGGTCCAGTGTCCAGGGGGATTCGGAGACATTGCGGTTGCTGGCAAAAGCGCGCAAATTCTCGGACACAGAGAGCGTTGGGAAAATCTGGCGCCCCTCAGGCACCACGGCCAGGCCCATGCGGGCAATGCGGTCCGGGCTCAAATGCTCAATGCGCTCGCCCCGAAACCGCACCGTGCCACCGCACGACCGGGTGAGGCCCAGCACCGAGCGCACGGTGGTGGTTTTTCCCATGCCGTTGCGACCCAGCAGGGCGCGCACGCCCCCGGCCTCAATGCGCAGGTGAATGTCAAACAGCACTTGGCTGGCGCCATAAGCGGTCTGCAGTTGGTCAATTTCAAGCAAAGCGCTCATGCGGTCTCCTGCCCGGTCGGCATGGCGATGGCGTCATCACCCAGATACGCTTGTTTCACGGCCGTGCTTTCCTTGATGTGTTCCGGGGTGCCACTGGCAATGACATGACCGGACACCAATACCGAGATGGTGTCGGCCAGCCGAAACACGGCGTCCATGTCGTGCTCCACCAGCAAAATAGTGGCTTCGCCTCGCAGGCTTTGCAGCAAGGTCACCATGCGCTCAGACTCGTCAGGGCCCATGCCGGCCATGGGTTCGTCCAGCAACAACAACTGGGGCTGGGTCGCCAAGGCAATACCCACTTCCAGCTGGCGCTGCTCCCCATGTGACAAGGCGCCTGCCAATGTGTGGATCTGCTCGCCCAAACCCACCCGCTCCACCACCGTCGCCGCTTGGGCGTACCGGGCTTTCTCAGAGCGCGCCGGTTTCCAGAACGAAAAACTGCCGTCGCTGATCGCTTGCACAGCCAGCGCCACGTTGTCCAGCACCGAGAGGCGCTGAAAAATACTGGTGATTTGGTAAGACCGCACCAAGCCGCCCAGCGCGCGCCGGTGCATGGGCAGGTGGGTCACGTCGTCGCCATCAAACCAGATGTGCCCTTCGTCAGGCGCCAGTGCGCCGGAGATCTGGTGAATCAGTGTGGTTTTTCCGGCGCCGTTGGGGCCAATCAGAGCGTGGATTTCGCCGCGTTGAACGGAGAGGTTTGCATGGTCGGTGGCGGCCAGTCCGCCAAAGCGCTTCACCAAACCGTCAATTTTTAACAAGGGGTGGCTCATGCGCGGGCCTTTCGGCGAAACAGGCTGGTTATCCCGTTGGGCGCCATCAAAACCACGGTCAGCAGAATAAAGCCCAGGCCCAGCTGCCAATGAATGGTGTAGTGGCTCATGAACTCTTCCAGCACCAGAAACACGATGGCGCCAATGACGCCGCCATACAGGTGGCCCACGCCGCCCAGAATGACCATGATCATCAGCACGCCGGACTGGCTCCACTGCATCAGGGCCGGGCTGACAAAGTTGGCGTGGTTGGCCAGCAAGGCGCCGGCAAGGCCGGCCAGTGCGCCGGCCAGGGTGAAGGCGGTGAGCTTGTAGCGGTACACCGGAAAACCAATGGCGGTCATGCGCAGCTCGTTTTCACGAATGGCTTGCAGCACGTGACCAAAACGCGCGTTCAGCAGACGGCTGACCCCCACGACGGTGGCGACCAGCAGCGCCAGCGACAGGTAGTAAAACGTGCGGTCGTCCCCCAGGTCCAATCCAGTCAAACTGGAGCGCTGGTACAGCGACATGCCGTCATCGCCGCCATAGGCGCGAAGCGAGACCACTAGGTAATACAGCATTTGGGCAAACGCCAGCGTGATCATGATGAAGTACACGCCCTGCGTGCGCAGGCTGATGGCGCCCACGATCAAGGCCACCAGGGCGCTGATGAGCATGGCAGAAGGCCAGGCCACCCAGGCAGACATCACGCCTGCCTGCATGAGGACGGCCACGCTGTAGGCGCCGATGCCGACAAAGGCGGCGTGCCCAAAACTCACCATGCCACCAAAGCCCAGAATCAGGTTCAGGCTGGTGGCTGCCAGGGCAAAAATCAGAATGCGGCTGGCCAGGCCGACATAAAACTCGTCACCCATCCAGGCGGCCAGCGCGGGCAGCGCGCACAGAATCGCCAAAGCGGGCAGCGACCAGCGAAGGCGCAAGGGGTGGTCCAGCAGCCCCTGGGCGGGGGCTGCTGTGGTGTCCTGTGAATTAGCCATGGGTGGGAAACAGTCCGCGAGGTTTGAAGAACAAAACGGCTGCCATCAGCACGTAAATCAGGATGGAGGCCACGGTATTGGCCGCGTTGGCCGCAGCCACTGGCCCCATCAGGGCGCTGAACAACAACGGCACCAACGTTCGGCCGGCCGTATCCACCATGCCCACAATCAGCGCCCCCAGCAAAGCCCCGCGCACCGAGCCAATGCCGCCAATCACAATGACGACAAACGCCAGTATCAAAATACTCTCACCCATGCCCACCTGCACGGAGAGCAGAGGGCCGAGCATGCCGCCCGCCACAGCGCACAAAGCCGCGCCCAGTCCAAAGATGGCGGTGAACAGCCGGGGCACGTTGGCGCCCATGGCCAAGGCCATTTCCCGGTTGGAGGCGCCGGCTCGCACCTGCATGCCAATGCGGGTGTGGGCAATCAGCACATAAAGCAAACCGGCCACCAACAAGCCAACGCCAATGATGAACAGCCGGTAGGCCGGGTAGTAAAACCCGGCCACGATCTCGACCGGACCGGCCAACTCGGCGGGCGCATTCAATAGCAACGGCTGTGAGCCCCAGATCAGGCGAACGCCCTCATTGGCCATCAACAAAATGGCGAAGGTGCCCAGCACCTGAGACAGGTGGTCCCGTTGGTAAAGGCGCCGCAGCACGCTGATTTCCAGCAGCATGCCAAAGACAGCCGAACCAATAATCCCGAACCCCAATCCCATCCAGAACGACCCCGTGGCTTGCGCGATGGAGGCGATCAGATAGGCCCCCACCATGTACAGCGAACCGTGTGCCAGGTTGATCATGTCCATGATCCCAAACACCAGCGTCAGCCCGGCGGCCAGCAGAAAAAGCATCAAGCCAAACTGCAAGCCGTTGAGCATCTGCTCCAGGATGAGAATTCCGTTCATACGAGGTCCGGGTCAGGCGATCACAGGGCGGGCATATTGCAGGCGCCCACATAGGCGTCTGAATGGTTCTTGAACACGGTGCTCAAGGTGCGGTTGGTGACGTTGCCCTGTGCATCCTTGACGATCACACGCAGGAAGTAGTCCTGAATCGGGAAATGGTTCTTGTTGAACTTGAATGCGCCGCGTACCGAATCAAACTTGGCGGCCTCCAGTGCCTTGCGAACAGCAGCCTTGTCGTCCAGCTTGCCTTTGGTGTCGCGAACCGCCGCGTCAATCAAACGCGCTGCGTCATAGCCTTGCGCCGCGTACAGGGTTGGCTTGCGACCGTAGGCCTTTTCAAACTCACTCACAAACTTGCGGTTGGCGGCGTTTTGCAGGTCGTGTCCCCATTGCGACGAGTTGAACATGCCCAGCATGGGCTCACCCACGGCCTTGATGACGTCTTCATCGGCAGAGAAGCCGGGGCCGAACAGGGTGATGTCTTTGGACAGGCCGGCGCCCACAAACTGCTTGATGAAGTTGATGCCCATGCCGCCGGGCAAGAAGATGTAGACCGCGTCGGGCTTGGTGGCACGCAGTTGCGACAACTCGGCGCCGTAGTCCAGTTGGTTCAGCTGCGTGTAGGTCTCGCTGGCGACTTCACCTTTGTAGTAGCGCTTGAAGCCGGTCAGTGCATCTTTGCCAGCCGGGTAGTTGGGGGCAATCAGGGCCACTTTTTTGAAGCCTTTGTCCATCACGGTTTGGCCAACGGCTTCGTGCAGGTTGTCGTTTTGCCACGCGGCGCTGAAGAAGTACGGGCTGCACTGTTCACCGGCCAGTTGCGAGGGGCCGGCATTGGCGCTGATGTAAAAAGTTTTGGATTGAAAGGTGGGCGGTGCCACTGCCAGCATCACGTTGGAGAACACGATACCGGTCAGAAAATCAGCCTTGTCACGCTTGATCAGCCGGTCTGCGGTTTGACGTCCGACGTCAGGGCTGCCCTGGTCGTCGGCCACGATGACTTCCGCCGGGCGCCCGCCCAGTTTTCCGTTGTTCAGCTTCACGGCCAACTCGAAGCCGTCTCGAATGTCCACGCCCAAGCCAGCGCCAGGGCCGGACAAGGTACTGAGCAAGCCGATCTTGACGGGCTCGTTCATTTGGGCCGTGGCCGCCATGCTGGCCAGCGCCGTGCTGGCCGCCAGTGCGGTACGAAGAATGGGATGACGAAGGGCAAAAAACATGGTGTTTCCTTTCATGAAACCAGGGGACGGGGACAACTTATTGACCGAACTCGCGCAGCTTGAAACGCTGCAGCTTGCCGGTCTGGGTGCGGGGCAATGCGCTGACAAAGGCAATGGCGCGCGGGTATTTGTAAGGGGCAATCGTGCTTTTCACAAAGTCTTGCAGCGTTTTGATCATGGACTCGTTCGGCTCATGCCCTGCGCGCAGTGCGACAAAGGCTTTGACAATGTAACCGCGCTCTGCGTCAGGTTCACCCACTACGGCGCATTCGGCCACGGCCGGGTGCAGCATGAGGGCTTCTTCTACCTCAGGCGAGGCGATGTTATAGCCCGCAGAAATAATCATGTCATCGGTGCGGGCCTGGTAGAAAAAGTAGCCATCGGCGTCCATCAGGTAGGCATCACCCGTGAGGTTCCAGCCATCCTGCACGTAGTTGGCTTGGCGCTCGTCGGCCAGATAGCGGCAACCCGTGGGTCCGCGAACCGCCAGTTTGCCGATCGTGCCGGGCGGCACGGGTTGGCCTTGCTCGTCCACCACCCGCGCCTCATAGCCCGGCACCACTGTGCCGGTGGCACCTGGGCGAGCGTTGGCCTCGTCGGCCGAGATAAAGATGTGCAGCATCTCGGTGGCGCCGATGCCATCAATCAACTCAATGCCCGTGGCCTCGCGCCACAACGTTCGGGTGGAAACGGGCAAGGCCTCGCCGGCAGAGATGCAGCGGCGAAGCGCTGTTTTTCGAATGTCGAGTCCCCGCGCCGCCAACGTGCGATACGAGGTAGGCGCCGTGAACA
Organism: Rhodoferax sp. PAMC 29310; assembly: GCF_017948265.1. Classification (NCBI taxonomy): domain Bacteria; kingdom Pseudomonadati; phylum Pseudomonadota; class Betaproteobacteria; order Burkholderiales; family Comamonadaceae; genus Rhodoferax; species Rhodoferax sp. PAMC 29310. The sequence continues at coordinate 3,913,575 of NZ_CP072852.1, forward strand.
GAACGGTGGCGCCAAAGGTCTGAATGCCGTCCAGCAGCTGTGTCGGGCCCGCTTTTTCAAGCAGTACCGTGGAGGCACCCACTGACATGGGAAACAGCAACAAGCCCCCTAGGCCAAAGGTGAAGGCCAGCGGCGGGCTACCGATGAAAACATCGTCCGCTGAAGGGCGCAGCACGTGGCGGGGCCAACAGTGGCATATGGCCATCACGTCGCGGTGAAAGTGCAGCGTGGCTTTGGGAATGCCGGTGGTGCCGGAGGTGAAGGCAATCAGGCAGGTATCGTCCGCCGCAGTGGCCACGTTCTCAAACGCACCGGATTGGCGCGCCATGGCAGCCTCCAGACCGTCAGGGCCGTCGTAATTGAAGTGACGAATTTGACGCAACACGGGGCACTGCAGCGCGGTTTTCTGAACCTCGTCTGCCAAGTGGGCGTCACACAGCGCATGGGTGATTTCTGCCTTGTTAACAATGGCAGTGAGTTCCTTGGCGCGCAGCAAAGGCATGGTGGCCACCGCGATGCCGCCCGCCTTGATGACGGCAAACCAGCACGCCGCCATCATGGGGGTGTTGGGGGCGTGCAATAAAACCCGGTTGCCGCTGACAAGACCCATGTCGTGAACCAACACGTTGGCAATGCGATTGGCCTTCTCGCGCAGGTCGGCGTAGGTCCAGCGCAGACCCGCAGCCTGAATGCACAGGCGCTCACCGCGGCCTTCGTCAATGTGGCGGTCCAGCAGTTCGGTCGCGCAATTCAATTGCGCCGGAAACTGCAGCTCCGGCAGATTGAACACAAAGACCGGTTGTTTCCCGGCTGGGGGCAAATGGTCGTTGGCAAAGGTGTCAATGTGGGCACTGGGCATAGCGGACCTCGTTGGTGAAAGCGGGTGGCGTGTGCGGCGGGTCAGGATGCTTGCGTCGCGGGGAAATCGCGCAAGAGCTCGCGGGCAATGATGAGTTGCTGCACCTCCGTGGCGCCTTCGTAAATACGCAGGGACCGAATCTCCCGGTAAAGCCGCTCGACCGTTTGACCGCTGACGACGCCCAGCCCGCCCCAGATTTGCACCGCTGCATCAATGACCTGTTGCGCGCCTTCGGTGGCGCTCATCTTAGCCATGGCCGCTTCCCGGGTCACATTGCGCCCCTGGTCGCGCTGCCACGCCGCGCGGTAGGTGAGCAAGGCCGTGCTGTCCACGGTGGTGGCCATCTGGGCCAGCTTGGCCTGGGTAAGCTGAAAGTCAGCCAACGTTTGATTGAACATCTTGCGCGTGGTGGCGCGGTGCAGGGCCTCGTCCAGCGCGCGACGGGCAAAGCCAAGCGATGCAGCCGCCACACTGGTTCGGAACACATCCAGCGTTCGCATGGCGATTTTGAAACCCTCGGCGGGCGCGCCCACACGCTGGGCCAAGGGAATTCGGCAGTTGGTGAACTGCAGGGTAGCCAGTGGATGCGGTGCAATCACCTGAATCCGCTCGGTGACCTCGAACCCCGGCGTGTCGGCGTCCACGATGAAGGCGCTGATGCCGCGCGGGCCTGGCGCCTCGCCAGTGCGGGCAAACACCACATAAAAATCGGCAATACCGCCGTTGGAAATCCAGGTCTTGCTGCCATTGAGCACCACCTCGTCGCCCTCAACCTCGGCCCGGCACTGCAGGGCGCCCACGTCAGAGCCGGCATCGGGCTCACTCAATGCAAACGCGGCAATGGCCTCGCCACGGGCGACGCGAGGCAGGTAGTGCTGCTTTTGCGCGTCTGTGCCCGCCAGGCTGATGGCGCCTGACCCCAGTCCCTGCATGGCAAAGGCGAAGTCGGCCAGGCCGTTGTGGCGGGCCAATGTTTCTCGAATCAGGCAAATGGCGCGGGTGTCGATGCTGTCGCCGGCGCCGCCATAGGCCGTCCCGCCGATGGCGTGTTGCAGCCAGCCGGCTTGGCCGAGTGAGCGAACCAGTGCTTTGCATTCGGCGTCCACGTCGTCGCCGTGCGTCTGGTTGATGTGTTCCGCAGCCCAAGCATCCAGTCGGCGGGCGAGGTCGCCGTGACGAGGTTCAAAAAAGGGCCAGTTGAGGTAGTGGGAGTCGCTCATGGTGATCTCCTTCAGTTGCCTTGGAAGACAGGTTTTTGTTTGGCCACAAAGGCCTCATAGGCTCGTTTGTAGTCGTTGGTCAGCATGCAAATGGTTTGCGCCTGGGCTTCGGCCTCGATCGCTTGCTCAATCGTCATGGCCCACTCTTGGTGCAACATGGTTTTGGTGATGCCGTTGGCAAAGGTGGGGCCAATGGCTAGGTCACGAGCCAGCGCGGTGACTTGTATTTCCAACTCTTCCGGGCTGCAAAGGCGGTTGAAAAAGCCACTACGCTCGGCCTCTTCGCCCCCAATCGAGCGCCCGGTGTACAGCCACTCACTGGCGCGCCCCTGGCCAATGATGCGCGGCAGCATGGCGCAGGCACCCATGTCGCAGCCGGCCAATCCAACTCGGTTGAACAAAAAGGCGGTTTTGCTGCGGGCCGTGCCCAAGCGCATATCGGACGCCATGGAGAGAATGGCACCGGCGCCGGCGCATACCCCATCCACTGCCGCAATGATGGGCTGCGGACAGGCGCGCATGGCTTTCACCAGATCACCGGTCATGCGAGTGAACATCAGCAGCTCCGGGGCTGGCAAATCGATCAGCGGGCCGATGATTTCATGCACGTCCCCGCCAGAGCAGAAATTGCCGCCCGCCCCAGTGAGAACCACCACTGTCACATCCTGGGCGTATTTGAGCTGGCTGAACAAGTCGCGCAATTCGGCATAAGAGTCAAAAGTGAGCGGGTTTTTACGCTCCGGGCGGTTCAGCGTGACCGTGCCTACGCCTGCTTCCACTTGCCATTTAAAATGTTGGGCTGGGTAGCCTGCCAGTAACTTGTGGTTTCCCGCCCGCAGAGCGGGGTCCGGAGGGATTGGGGTGTGGTTCATCGGTTGTCCTTGTTGGTTTGTTCTTGCACGCGCACCACGTGCACACGCAGGGCGCCGAGTTGGCTGTAGAGCTGCTGGACGGTGCTGGGGTCCAGGCCCGAGAAGAGTTCAAGAATCCACTGTTCGTGCGCCTGGGCCATGGTCTCAAAGGTTTTTCGACCTTGTTCGGTCAAACGGACGATCCAGGCACGCCGGTCAGCCGGACTGTTCTCCCGAGTAACAAATCCATCTCGCACCAATTCATCGGTGACACCGGTCACATTGCCGCCGGTCACCATCAGGTAGCGAGACAGGTCCTTCATCTTCAGGCCGTCGGGCTGGCGGTACAGCTGCGCCATGTAGTCAAAGCGAGGCAAAGAGGTGTCGAATCGGTTGCGCAAGCGGCGCCGGATTTCATCCTCGATTTGGGTCGTGCTGGCCAGCAGGCGCAGCCACAGCTTCAAGGCAGCGTGGTCGCCCAGTTCCGAGCGGGCCTCGTGGCCCAGTTCGTCCGCGTCGGTGAGCAGGGTTCGGCTGGGGTCGGTTTTGCTGGTCATGACATGATCTCTCCGCCGCAAACGGGAATGGATTGGCCGGTGACGGCAGAGGCGCCCGTGCCGCACAGCCAAAGCACGGTGTCGGCGACCTCCAAGGGCTGCACCAACTGGCCTTGGGGGTTGCCCGCCGCAAACCCGGCGCGCGCCGCGACGGAGCTGCGGCCGGTTTTCTGCATGACGTTGTCGATGCTGTCGCTCAGCAAATCGGTGTCGGTGTAGCCGGGGCACACTGCGTTGACTGTGATGCCCTTCTTCGCCACCTCTAGCGCCAGCGCCCGCGTCAGGCCGATGACGCCGTGCTTGGCGGCGCAGTAGGCGCTTACATAAGCGTAGCCGGTCAGACCGGCGGTGCTGGCCATATTCACCACACGACCCCATCCGGCCTGCAACATGTCAGGCAGTGCGGCCTGGCTGCACAGAAAGGTGCCGGTGAGGTTGACGGCCAGCATCTGCTGCCACAGGGCTTCGTCGGTCTTCAGGATTGGCGCACTGGTCGCTTGGCCGGCGTTGTTGATCAAGATCTGCACGGGTCCAAACCGGTTGCGGGCACTGGCAAATGCAGCGGTCACCTGTGTCGCGTCCGCCACATCGGCCACCACGGCGTGAAACTGGTCAGGCAAGGTGGCCACCAGTGCATCAAGCACGTCTTGCCGTCGCCCCATCACGGTCACTTTGGCGCCCGCAGCCACGAGTTGGCGGGCAACAGCGGCGCCAATGCCGCTGCCACCCCCGGTGACCAGCGCGTGGCGACCCGCCAATGGGTGAGTCAGGGGCGTGGGCATCACGCTTCCACCGACCGGGCGGGTGATGAGGCGGCCAGGGCGGCTTGCGCCTTCTCCCGCTGGAAATTGGCCTCCATCTGCGCTTTGCCCGAGACATAGGGTTTGGGCCAGGGCATGGGGGTATAACCAATTTTGGCGGCCTCTGTCAAAGTCCAGGCCGGGTTGGCCAGGTGGGGGCGGGCCACGGCGCACAAGTCGGCCCGGCCGGATGCAATGATGCTGTTCACATGATCGGCTTCGCTGATGGCGCCCACCGCAATGGTGGGGATACCCGCTTCCTGGCGAATGCGGTCGGCAAATGGAGTTTGAAACATGCGCCCATACACTGGCTTTTCTTGTTTGCTGACCTGACCCGATGAACAGTCGATCAGGTCGGCGCCGGCGGCTTTGAAGGCGCGGGCCACTTCAACGGCGTCTGCCGGGGTGATGCCGCCTTCCACCCAGTCATGGGCGGAAATGCGCACCGACATAGGCCGCTCGGTCGGCCACACTGCGCGGACCGCGGAAAACACCTCCAATGGATATCGCAGGCGGTTGCTCAAATCACCGCCAAACTCGTCAGTACGCTGGTTGGTCAGAGGCGAGATAAAGCTGGACAACAGGTAGCCGTGCGCGCAGTGCAACTCCAGCCATTCCACGCCAATCTCGGCGGCGGCTTGCGCGCTGGCGACAAACTGGGCTTTGACCTCGACCATCTCTGCGCGGCTCATTTCACGGGCGGTCTGGCTGACGCCCGCGAGGTACTGCTGCTGCGACGCGGAAACGACAGGCCAGTTGCCGGACACCAGCGGTTGGTCCATGCCTTCCCAAGCCAGCCGGGTGGATGCTTTGGCACCCGCATGACCAAGTTGCATGGCGAATTTGGCGTCACTGTGGGAGTGGACCCAGTCAACAATGCGCTTCCAGGCTACCGTGTGCTCCGGCGCATAAAGCCCAGGACACCCAGGGGTGATGCGGGCCTCGGCGCTGACGCAGGTCATCTCGGCGAACACCAGGGCGGCGCCACCCAGCGCGCGGGCACCCAGGTGCACGAGGTGGTAGTCACCGGCCACACCGTCCACGGCGGAGTATTGCGCCATGGGGGAAACTACCACTCGGTTTTTGAGCGTGAGGCCGCGCACCGTGTAGGGTGTGAACATGGGCGGTGGGGCCGCTTGGTCGTTGGCAACAGCAACACCGGCGCGCTTTGCAAACCAGCGTTCGAAGTTGCCCAACCAGACGCTATCTCGCAGCCGTAGGTTTTCGTGGCTGATGCGCTGGCTGCGGGTCAGCATCGAGTACATGAATTGTGGTGGCTCCAACTGATCGCAGTAGCGCATGCCGCACACTTCAAACCACTCCATGGCGTTCCAGGCGGCGTTTTGCAGGCGCAACACATCGACATGGCGCAAGGCTTGGTATCGCGTCAGTACGGCCAGGATTTGGTCAGGGGTGTCGCCGAGCGTTGTAAATTGCCGTGCCAGCTCAATGGCGTCTTCAATGGCGAGTTTGGTGCCTGAGCCAATGGCGAAATGTGCGGTGTGCACCGCATCGCCCATCAGCACCACATGGCTGTTGCCGTTGAAAAATGACCATTGTGCGCATTTGACGCTCTGAAAATTCAGCCACGCCGAGCCGCGCAGGTGGCGGGCGTTGGTCATCAGGGCGGCACCTTTCAGGTTGGCGGCAAACACCTGTTCGCAAAAGGCGATGGACTGGTCCTGATCGGCTTGATCCAGCCCGTGTGCCAGCCAGGTTTCCTCGGTGCATTCGACAATAAAGGTGGTGGTGTTTTCGTCAAATTTGTACACATGGGCCTGAAACCAGCCGTGCTCTGTTTTCTCGAAGAGAAAGGTGAAGGCGTCATACAGCTTGTGGGTGCCCAGCCAGATGAATCGGTTGGGGCGCACGGTGATCTCGGGTTTGAACACCTCAGCGTGCTGGCTGCGAATGCGAGAGTTGATACCGTCGCTGGCAATGATCAAATCAGCGTCCGGGTACTGCGCGTCAGACTCGGCATCGGTCTCAAACATCAGTTTGACACCCAGCGCTTCGCAACGCACCTGAAGGATGTTGAGCAGCTTTTTGCGACCAATTCCCACAAAGCCATGACCACCCGAGCGAATCACGTCGCCCTTGAACATCAGTTCAATGTCATCCCAGTGGTTGAAGGCCTGGCGAATCTCGGCTGCTGTCACCGGATCTTGCGCCTGCATGTTGTCCATCGTCGCATCCGAGAAGACCACGCCCCAGCCGAAGGTGTCATAAGGCTTATTGCGCTCGACCACGGTAATGTCGTGGGCGGGGTTGTTTTGCTTCATCAGAAGCGCAAAGTACAAGCCAGAGGGGCCGCCGCCAATACAGACAATCTTCATTGCAATTCCAGTTCAAGTGGGATCTCGCAATTAGTTTAGGCTTAAAGCTTTAGATGTCAAGTAAATGAAAACCCTGCCCTGAAGTCGGCACGCAAGTCGCTCGCCACGGCATGATCGAGCTCATGGCATCGTAATTTTCAAGGGGGAGGTTGATTGTCCTGCGTGCTGAGGCGCGACGAATTGGCTGGGGCGGCGACTGCAGTCGCGAGAGAGAAGGCGGGCGCGGGTGCCTGCCGGGCAGCCCGCGTGACTTGAGGGGAGTTAGTTCAACAAAAAGGCGGCGGCGTATTTGCGCCGCTCGGCCAAGTCCAGTGCTTCATCGCTGGCGGCGCGGGTGGCCAGGGCCTCTTTGGTGAACGGAATCAGGGGTTTGTCCAGCGGGCGTAGCTTGTGGCGGCGCAGGCCGCGCAACTCCTGCGAACGCTCCATGGTCTGCAACACGCGCTCTGGTTCCATCATCAGGCTGAAGGGGGTGGCGGAAAAGTTGAGGTTTTTCATGGAATTCTCCGGTGGGTTCACAGCGCCTGACGAAGTCTTTGGCGCTTGATTGAACTGTAGCCCCCGGTCCCATGAACTGAAGTCAGTAAACGGCTGTAAACCGTGTAAGACTTTCCCTTACAGAGAAGCGTTGAAATGGGCTTTAAAGCAGGCGTACTTTTACGCTTTTGCCCTTGACCTTGCCGCCGTTGAGCTTCTGCATGGCCTGTAGCGCAATGTCCCGGTTCACCGCCACAAAGGTGGTGAATTCGGTCACGTTGATCTTGCCAATTTGCTCGCGGGTGTAGCCAGCGTCCGCCGTCAAAGCGCCCAAAACATCGCCGGGGCGAATCTTTTCCTTGCGCCCGCCCAAAATCTGCAGCGTCACCATCGGTGGCAGCAGGGGGCCTTCACCGGTGGGCAACAAGTCCTCCACTTTGTGCCAGGTCGACGGGCTGTTCTGGTACTGCTCAATCTTGCCAACAAAACCCATCTCGTTCATGGAAGCCAGGCTCAAGGCCAGACCAGACTCGCCCGCGCGGCCAGTGCGGCCAATGCGGTGCACATGCACCTCGGCGTCGGGCGTGATGTCGACATTGATCACGGCTTCCAACTGGTTGATGTCCAGTCCGCGTGAGGCCACATCGGTGGCCACCAACACCGAGCAGCTGCGATTGGCAAACTGGGCCAGCACCTGGTCGCGCTCGCGCTGCTCCAGTTCACCATACAGGGCCAGGGCGTTGAAGCCTTGTTCCTGCAGGTAGGTCACCAAATCTTTGCACTGCTGTTTGGTGTTGCAAAACGCCAGCGTGCTGATGGGGCGAAAGTGGTTCAGGAGTTGAGCCACGGTGGCCAGCCTGGTGTGGCGGGTGACTTCATAAAAACGCTGCTCGATCAGGCTCTCGGTGTGCAAGGACTCAACCTTGACTTGCACCGGGTCGCGCATGAATTGCTTGGCCAGCTTTTCAATGCCTTCGGGGTAGGTGGCCGAAAACAGCAAGGTTTGCCGCTCTTTGGGGCATTGCTTGGTGACGGTGGTGATGTCGTCCACAAAACCCATGTCCAGCATGCGGTCCGCTTCGTCCAGCACCAGGGTGTTGAGCGCGTCCAGATTCAGGTACTCGCGCTGAAGGTGGTCCATGATGCGACCCGGCGTGCCAACGACGATGTGGGCGCCATGCTCTAGCGAGGCGCGCTGGCCACGCAGGGCCACGCCGCCACACAGGGTGACGACCTTGATGTTTTCCTCGGCCCGCGCCAAACGGCGAATCTCAATGGTGACCTGATCTGCCAGCTCACGTGTGGGGCACAGCACCAGTGCTTGGACCGCGAAGCGGCGCGGGTTCAGGTTGGTGAGCAGGCTTAGGGCGAAGGCGGCGGTTTTGCCGCTGCCGGTTTTGGCTTGCGCAATCAAGTCTTTTCCCGCCAGGGCGGTGGGCAGGCTGGCGGCCTGAATCGGGGTCATGGCCAGGTAACCCAGTTGTGTCAGGTTCTCCAGCATGGCAGGGCTCAGCGGCAGCTTGTCGAAGCGGGCGCTGGCGTCGGGGGCGGCGGTGGCCGTCTTTTGTTCAATGGTACTCATAGGTGGATTATCGGTGGCAGGGTCCAGAAAGCCGCACGATGAGGGGTTTTGACCATAGTTTGTCAAAATACCCACTGGCGCGGATGGACCGCGCGTTTGAAGGAGATGGAATGCGACGCACCTGGTACCCCCTGATATTGGCTCCCCTATTGTTGATCGGCTGTGGCAATGCCGTGCTGAACCCGGTGAGCGGCGAGGCGGAACGCTCCGTCATGAGCGAACAGGCCGAAGTGGCCGAGGGCCAGAAGGGCCACCAGCAGGTGCTGCAGGAGTACGGCGTGGTGAAAGACGCCCGCCTGCAGGCCTATGTCAATGAGCTGGGGCAGCGTTTGGCCAAGCAGTCTCACCGCAATCAATTGCAGTGGCATTTCACCGTGCTGGACAGTCCGGAGATCAATGCCTTTGCTTTGCCCGGAGGCTATGTTTATGTCACCCGCGGCATCATGGCTTATATGGAGGACGAGGCCGATCTGGCCGGCGTGATCGGCCATGAGATCGGCCACGTCACCGCCCGCCATGGTGCACAGCGCGCGACGCGCCAGCAAGACGCAGGTTTGGGCGTGTTGGCGGCCACCCTGCTGGGCGCGGTGCTGGAAAGCCAGGGCATGTCTGGCGCGGGTCAAATGGCCAGTAACGTGTCGCAATCGGTGGCCTCGGGCTACGTCGCATCCTATGGGCGCGAGCAAGAGTTGCAATCCGATCAACTGGGTGCTGAATACCTGGCGCGCAGCAATTACGACCCGCAGAATATGGTCAACGTGATTACAGTGCTCAAAAATCAGGAGCGTTTTGCAGCGGACCAGGCCCGGGCCGAAGGTCGCCCGGTGGCCGAGGGCCGCAGCTGGCTGGCCTCGCACCCCAGCAATGACGAGCGCCTGCGAAATATCACCCAGTTGGCCGCCCAGTACAAAGGACGTTACAGCAACGAAGGGCGCGCGCGCTACCTGGCTGCCATCAACGGCATGGACTTTGGTGAGACCGCCGAGCAGGGGTTGACGCGTGGGCGCCAGTTCTATCATTCGTCATTGGGCATCGCGCTGACCGCCCCGCAGGGCTGGAAGATTCAAAACGCACCTGACAAGCTGGTGGTGGTCAATGGCGCCGGCGACGCAGCCCTGATTCTGAGAGCGGCACCCGCGCAGGCCGGGCGCAATCATGAAGAGGTGATTCGCAATTTACTCAAACCCACCCAAGGGCGCAGCGACCGGATGGTGATCAATGGCCTGCAAGCGACCCATTTCTCCGGCGCGCGTGCCAATGCACAGGGGCAGTCTCAAGCGATTGAGGCCACGGTCGTGAGCGGCCCGGGCGACAAAACCTACGTACTGAGTTATGCCGCCAAAGACGCCAACACCCTAGCCCAGGCACGGCGCCAGATTGACGAGACGCGAGGTTCTTTCCGGGCGATGACCGGCTCGGACCGGGCTGCCGCGCAGCCGTGGAACCTGAAAACCGCGCCCTATCCTCGGGGTGGTTTTGCCGAGTTGGCGCGCCGGTCACCGCTGGAGCGGGCGGAGCAGCAGTTGCGCCTGATCAACGGTGTTTACGGCGGTGGCGAGCCCCAAGCAGGGCAGTTGATCAAAATCGTACAGTAGATCTTAGATCGCAGGTGCTATTGAATAGATAGCTGTCTGCGCATGTAATACCGAGGGTAGGTCGATATTTCGCTTGAAATAAGAACTCCCTATCGCTTGATCTACTTGTCGTTCTTTGTGATCCCCAGCGACTTGGCCGCTGGGTACACCGTGGACTCCTCCAGCGCGATGTGGTTCTGAACCAGTGCCACAAAGATGGCCACCTGACTCACCAGCTCAGCCGGTTCAAACCAGCTGTTGCCTGAGGCAACAGCGCGCAACTTGGGCGAGAGTTCAATCCAGTTCTCCTCAATCCAGCCGTGATCCTGCTGCAGGGTTGTGACCGTCGCCTTCAGTTCGTCGTTGTCGCCAGCCAAAATCGGCGGGAATACCATCTTCTCTTCCTGCGCGTGGTGCGCGCGCGAGGTACCGGAGAAAAAGGTTTCAATCTGGTCGGCTTGTTGTTGGGCCTCGGCGTCGATGCCCTCAGCCTCAATTCGCGTAGCCAGCGCCGACAGCGCTTTGAGTTGCTCCAGCATCTGCTGATGGCAGGTATCCAGCGCAGAGAAACTTACGGGTTTGGGGTAGTTCGACATAGTGCCCTCCTGAAAAAGTTAGGTTTCATTGTCTTCAGCGAGCGGCGCTTTGCATTGATCGAAGTCAAGTCGACGGGCATTCCGCGGGGGAAACACATACGCCATAGATACTCACTGACAAGCCCTGTCAGGGTTTTTACAATGGGGCATCAACGAAAGCCCCCATGACCGAACTACACATCTCCACCCAATTCGATTCCGGCGCCATTGAGGTGCTCAGCCTGGCGGACCCCGGCGACATTCGCCTCAACATTCGCCCCGACAACGCCAGCGAATTTGCCCAGTGGTTTCACTTTTGCCTACATGGCGCCGCAGGCTTGCCGGTGCGTCTTCGTTTCATGAACGCCGGGCAATGCGCCTACCCCAAAGGCTGGGAAGGCTACCGCATGGCGGTCAGCTATGACCGTCAACACTGGTTTCGGGTCGACGCCCAGTTTGATGGCACGGAGATGACGGTGAATTTCACCCCGGCTTCGCAAAGCGTCTACTTTGCCTACTTTGAGCCGTATTCCTATGAGCGCCACCTGGATTTGATCGGGCTGGCCAGTGTGTCGGCACACGTCACCGTGGAGCGGCTTGGCAGCACCCTCGACGGGCGCGACATGACCTTGCTGCACATCACCGACGTCACCAGCGCCATCCCACTGGCGCAGAAGAAGAAGGTGTGGTTGATTGCCCGTCAGCACCCCGGCGAGAGCATGGCCGAATGGTTTGCCGAAGGTTTTCTGGAGCGCCTGTTGGATTGTGACGACGCCGTAGCCCGTGTCCTGCTTGAAAAGTGCGTGTTCTATGTCGTGCCGAATATGAACCCGGACGGCGCGGTGCGCGGCAACCTGCGCACCAACGCGGCGGGCGCCAACCTGAACCGTGAGTGGGCCGAGCCCACCCTGGGCCGCTCCCCCGAGGTGTTCTTGGTTCGCCAGAAAATGCAGGCCCTGGGCGTGGACTTGAATCTGGATGTGCATGGTGACGAAGGCCTGCCCTACAACTTCTGTGTCGGCACCGAAGGCACGCCGGGCTACTCAGCGCGCACAAAGGCGCTAGAAGAAACTTTCAAAACCAGCTGGACCAGCACCTGCCCTGATTTTCAAACCGAACAAGGTTACGGCAAGACCGAGCTAGGCAAGGCCAATATGACGCTGGCCACCAGCTGGATTGGCCAAACGTTTGACTGCCTGGCCTTCACGGTGGAGATGCCCTTCAAAGACAACGCTGACTTGCCCGACACCCAGATCGGCTGGAACGGCGAGCGCTCCAAGCGCCTGGGCGCCAGCGTGCTGCTGCCCGTTTTGGCGGTGGTGGACAAGCTGCGCTAAGGATTTCTTCAGGGGAGGCAGCCGCCGCTGTCTCCTGCCGATTTATCCCGCGTAGTAACTGGCTACGTAGTCCTCAAAGTCTTCCTGTGGCTGCGCTTCGACGCGGGCGTGTTCGGCCAGAGATTCCTGTACGCTGGCATCAAACTGCGCCAGCTTCTCGGCACTCAAGGGTTGCGCCAGCAAGCTGTCGTGGTGTTGCTGGGACTGTTTCATGGCGTATTTGAAATAGCCTTTGTGCTCCATGGCCGCTGCGAGTACCTGCGCCGAGGGCGTGGTTTCCGGGTGGTCAATGCGGTTGCGAAGGCTGGCCAGGGTGGTGGCGTAGGTGTCGCCACCGTAGGCGGCATCCAGCATCTCGGCAAACGGCTGCATGTCATCAAACAGGGCGTGTGCAATGGGTCGGAATGGCTGCTCGCGGTTGTGCACCAGCAAGTTCAGGTCTGGCTGACGGCCATGGTTGACGATGCGGGACTTGTTCTCTTCGTTCTCGCCCTGCTCGCGGGCCGTAATGGGCGGGCTCTCGCGGAACAGGCACATCAGCAAGAGCATGTCGGCAAACGTGCTTTGCTCAGGCGCGATGCCGATGTCCACAAAAGGATTCAGATCAAACAGGCGCACCTCGACGTATTCCACGCCATATTTTTTCAGCGCCAGGGCAGGGCGCTCATGGGCCTTGGCCACACGCTTGGGGCGAATGCCAGCGTAAAACTCGTTTTCAATCTGCAGCAGGTTGGCGTTGAGTTGTTTCCAGTGATCGCCGTCGCGCACGCCCAGTTCTTCGTAGAACGGGTCCGGGGTGCGAATTGCCGCTTCCAGCGCCTGGGTGTATTCGTCCAGCGAGTTAAAGCTCACATGCAACTGGTCCTGGGCCCGGTTCTGGTAGCCCAGGTCGCTCATTCGCAGGCTGGTGGCGTAGGGGCGGAACAAGGTGCCGGGCACCAGCTCCTGCAAGTCGGAGCTGCGGCCCTGCAGAAAAGACTTGCAAATGGCGGGTGAGGCGCCAAACAGATACGGAATCAGCCAGCCGTAGCGTAGAAAGTTGCGAATCAGGCCGAAATAGCGCTCGCTGATGAAGTCTTGCGTGCTGCTTTTGTCATCGCAGCAAGTCTTCAGTCCGTCCCAAAAGGCCTCGGGTAGCGACCAGTTGTAGTGCGCCCCGGCAATTGTCTGCATGTGGCGGCCATAGCGCAGGCCCAGACCTTCTCGGTACGCGGCCTTCATCTTGGCAGGGTTGGAACTGCCGTAGTTGGCGATGGCGATGTCTTTGTCGTCACCCACCACGCAGGGCATGGAGCCAGCCCACATGACTCCACCCTGTAATTGCCGTGCCGTGAAGCGGTGAATGTCTCGCAGAAAGTCCAGCGGGAATGCGGGATCTTGCGACGGCGGAGTGATGAACTCAAGCAACGCCTCGGCGTAGTCGGTGGTGATCCAGGGGTGGGTCAGCTTGGAGCCCAGTGCCAGTGGGTGAAGGGTTTTGGCCAATGTGCCGTTGGCGTCTACGCGCAAACATTCGCGCTCGTAGCCCCGGGTGATGCCGCGCAGCACCTGGGCGGGCTCGTGGCTGGAAAACTGACGCACCGCGTCACAACAGGTGAACTTCAACATGAACTTGTTTCTTCTTCTCTGTAAATCGGCCCGCAGTATGGCAGTTTTTGACAAGCAATGCCCGGCTTGGTGTGAGGTCTGTCAACCGCGGTTAACCTCATGGGGAATGGCTCCGCTGAAGTTGGTCTGGCGGTTTCCCTGACTTTTTTGCAAGGTTTATATGGCTGATTTTGATTTTGACCTGTTTGTCATTGGTGGCGGTAGCGGTGGCGTGCGCGCCGCTCGCATGGCAGCCCAGCGCGGCGTGCGCGTCGCCATGGCCGAAGCCGGGGGCACGGAGGGCCTGGGCGGCACCTGCGTGAACGTGGGCTGTATTCCCAAAAAACTCTACAGCTACGCCGCCCACTTTGCCGAAAGTTTTGAGGAGTCGCATGGTTTTGGCTGGGAAGGCGCAGCCCCCAAATTGAACTGGGCCACCCTCAAGACCAACCGCCACGCCGAGATTTTCCGACTCAATGGGGTCTACCTGAAGCTTTTGAGCGGCTCCGGCGTGACAGTGCTCAATGGCTACGCCCGGCTGATCGATCACCACACGGTAGAGGTGAACTTGGGCGATGCGGCCACGCCTCAGCTTCAGCGGTTCAGTGCCAAACACATTCTGGTGGCAACCGGTGGACGGCCTTTTGTGCCGCATATGACAGGGCATGAGCATGTGCTCACATCGAACGATATGTTTGATCTTGACCCGTTTCCGGCGCGACTGGTGGTGGTCGGCGGTGGCTACATCGCCTGCGAATTTGCGTCCATCTTTAACGGGCTGGGCTCAAAAGTGACTCAGCTTTACCGCAGTGAACAGGTGCTGCGCGGGTTTGACGATGAAGTGCGGCATTTTGTGGCCGCTGAGATGGTGAAGACGGGCGTTGATTTGCGCCTGAACGCAGGTGTGCTGGCCGTGCACAAAACACCGCAGGGGCTGGAAGTCATGTTGGAGGGCGGCGGCTCGGTCATGACCGACGCCGTGTTGTACGCCACCGGGCGTATCCCTAACGTCAAGGGGCTGGGTTTGGAGCAAATGGGTGTTATTCAGGCCGCTGACGGCGCGATCGTCGTCAATGAGTTTTACCAAACCAACGTCCCGTCGGTTTTCGCGCTGGGCGACGTGACCTCACGCGTGCAACTGACCCCGGTGGCATTGGGCGAGGCCATGATGCTGGTGGATCATTTGTTTGGCCCGCAAGCAGGCAAGGCGAAGCGCAGCATGAGCTACGAGTTCATCCCAACCGCCGTGTTCACCCATCCCAACATCGGCACCGTCGGCCATGGCGAGGCGCAGGCGCGCAAGCTGTTCGGAGCGGTGACTGTGTTCCGAAGCGAGTTCAAGGCCCTCAAGCACACCTTGAGCGGCAGCACCGAGCGCACGCTGATGAAATTGATTGTGGAAGATGCCACGGACCGCGTGGTGGGCTTGCATATGGTCGGGCCAGACGCGGGCGAGGTGGTGCAGGGCTTTGCCGTGGCCATGAAAGCCGGGGCCACCAAGACCATTTTTGATAGCACCATTGGCATTCACCCCACCGCCGCCGAAGAGTTCGTGACGATGCGCGAGCCGGTGGCCCGCTCCGCTGCGGTTTGACAACAGAGACAATCCAGCCATGCCCCATTTACCTGCTTTTATTGCCCCCGCCCGATTCACCGATCCGGCCGCCGCCTTGGCGAAGGCCCGTGAGATCTACGACAGCAGCATTGCCCACCTGCGCGAAGCCATGCAGCGCTTTGTTGCCGGCGAGGTCTTGCCCGGCCACGTGCGGGCCTGCTATCCGTTTGTCCGTGTGCAAACCGACACCGTTGCACGCAAAGGGCCATCCCCTGACGCTGCGCAACTGAGTTTTGGCTTTGTTGCCGGGCCTGGGCGGTTTGAGACCACGTTGAGCCGGCCCGACCTGTACGCCGATTACTACTTGGACCAATTCACCCTGCTGTTGCAAAACCATGGGGTGGAGTTAGAGGTGGGTACCAGCTCGCAACCGATTCCGGTGCATTTTTCGTTCGCCGAGAACGACCACATTGAAGGGAGCCTGAGCCTGGAGCGTCGTCAGTTGATGCGCGATGTATTTGACCTGCCCGATCTGGCGGCCATGGACGACGGCATTGCCAATGGCACGCATCAGCCAGGCCCTGGCGAGGCACAACCGTTGTCGTTGTTCACGGCGCCGCGTGTGGACTACTCACTGCACCGGCTACGTCACTACACCGGCACGGCGCCCGAGCACTTCCAGAACTTTGTGCTGTTCACCAACTACCAGTTCTACATCGACGAGTTTGTGCGCCTGGGTCATGAAGCCATGGCCGACGCCAACAGCGAGTACATCGCCTTTATTGAGCCCGGCAATGTGGTGACTCGCCGAGTGGGCACCACTAGTCTGCCCGGAGACGAATTGGGCAAAGTGCCGCCGCGTTTGCCCCAAATGCCGGGCTACCACCTGGTTCGCGCCGACCGCTGTGGCATCAGCATGGTCAATATTGGGGTGGGCCCGGCCAATGCAAAAACCATCACCGACCACATTGCGGTGCTGCGCCCCCATGCCTGGCTGATGCTGGGCCATTGCGCCGGCCTGCGCAACAGCCAGCAGTTGGGCGACTATGTGCTGGCCCACGCCTATGTGCGGGAAGACCATGTGCTGGACGAGGAGCTGCCCTTGTGGGTGCCCATTCCGGCGCTGGCCGAGGTTCAGCAGGCCCTGGAAGCCGCCGTGTGCGATGTGACCCAGCTCAAAGGGTCTGAGCTGAAAAGCATCATGCGAACTGGCACGGTCGCCTCAACCGACAACCGCAACTGGGAGCTCTTGCCCGACAACGGTCCACAACGCCGCTTCAGCCAAAGCCGCGCCGTGGCGCTGGACATGGAAAGCGCCACCATTGCCGCCAACGGGTTTCGTTTTCGCGTGCCTTACGGAACGCTTTTGTGTGTGAGTGACAAACCCCTGCACGGCGAGATCAAGCTGCCCGGCATGGCCAATCACTTTTACCGAGAGCGGGTGGACCAGCACCTGCGCATTGGCATACGCGCCGTTGAGTTGTTACGGGTCCAAGGCGTTGATCAGCTTCACAGCCGCAAGCTGCGCAGCTTTGCTGAGGTAGCGTTTCAGTAATGGGGTTGGCGGCAGGGGAGGTGATGAGCCAAACCGCTTCTGCTAGCGTCCTGCACCCCGTTTTGGCCGGGCTTGGATTTTTGCTGCTGAGCGCCTGCGCTTCCATTTCGTCGCCGCAGGAGCGGGCGCAGTTGGCAGACCAGCTCTCGCAATCCCGGGGTTGGCAAAGTCAGCGACTGCATGTGGGCCCTTTTCAACTGGTGTCGTATGGCCCGAAGCGGATTGTCCCAGACGAGGCGTTGACGGTCTACATCGAGGGGGATGGTTTTTCGTGGATTTCTGGCTCACAACCCTCCTTGGACCCCACGCCGATTGATCCCTTGGCGTTGCGGCTTGCTTTGGCGCAACCTGCCGGTCATGCGGTGTATCTGGCCAGACCTTGCCAGTATGTGGGTGCGAGCTTGCCCGGGTGTGACAGTCGCTATTGGACGAATTGGCGATTCGCGCCTGAGGTGATTGAGGCGACTCGCCGTGCTGTCAATGAATTAAAGCAACAGCATGGCGCGCAGCGTTTGACGCTGGTGGGGTATTCGGGCGGCGGTGCGGTGGCGGCGCTGGTGGCAGTCGGACGCCACGACGTGCAGTCTTTGGTTACCGTGGCGGGGAATCTGGATCACCGGGCCTGGACAACCATGCAGCGCATTGATCCGCTGGCAGGTTCGCTCAACCCGGCAGATGCGAGTTCTGCCCTGCAGGGGGTGGCGCAATGGCATTGGGTGGGCGGGCGTGACCGTGTGGTTCCGCTCTCGGTGGCTCAATCGTATGCGGCGCGTTTTCCAGCGACCCAGCGGCCTTTGGTCCTCGTTGAAGCAGCCAATGACCATCGGTGTTGCTGGGTACAAGACTGGCCCCGGTTGTGGAGTGGGATGGCGCGCGTCAACGATGAGTGATTGGGTTGGGTGCGCCAGCTGTTGCGGTTTCAAGAGGGAAAATCAACGGGTCACCCTGAGTCAAGCCACTCAGGCGCCTTGAGCCGCCTTGATCATGTCGGCCGCCTTCTCGGCAATCATGATCACGGGTGCGTTGGTATTGCCGCTGACGACATTGGGCATGATGGAGGCATCCACCACGCGCAAACCTTCAATGCCATGCACGCGCAGCTGTGCGTCCACCACATCTAACGCCCCTTTGCCCATGCGACAGGTGCTAACCGGGTGGTAAATCGTGTCAGCGTAGTCGCGAACAAAGCGTTCGATTTCTGCGTCGGTATGAACTTTGGATGACGCGGCCAACTCATGGCCTCCCAACGCCGCCAGGGCGGGCTGAGACAGGATGTTTCGGATGAGTTTGAACCCGCGAATCATGCGGTCCATGTCGTCCCGGTCGCTCAAAAAGTTGGGGTCAATGAGTGGCGGGGCGAGCGGGTCTTTGCTGGCCAGTCGCACGCTGCCCCGGCTGCGAGGGCGAAGCAGACACACATGAAGCGAGTGGCCGTGGCCGAAGACAGTGGTGCGACCGTGGTTCACCAGCTTGCCGACGACAAAATGCAGCTGCAAGTCAGGGGTGGCTTCGCTGGACTGGCTTTTGATGAATCCGCCTGCTTCGGCGAAATTGCTGGTGAGTATTCCGCGCCGGTGCTTGCGCCATTCAAACAGGCCCTTCAGCCCTTGAATCGCTCCACTCAAGGAAAGGCCAAACGACTCTGTCGCTTTGGGGGCGTTGGTGACCAGCACCACGTCGGGGTGGTCGTGCAGGTTTTGGCCGACACCGGGCAGGTCGTGAACGGTGGCAATGCTGTTTTCCAACAGATGTTCACGCGGGCCAATGCCCGACAGCATCAAGATTTGAGGGGACTGCAAGGCGCCCGCGCACAGCAAGACCTCCCGCGTGGCCTTGAGTTGTTTGACCTGTCCTTCGTGCTGAAACTCGACGCCCACCGCGCGCTTGCGCTCCATCAGAATCCGGGTGGTGTGGGCCCCCGTGAAGACATGAAGGTTGGGGCGAGACAGGTTGGGTGTCAGGTAGGCTTTGGCGGCGCTGTAGCGCTCGCCATTTTTGTGGGTGACCTGGTACAGGCCCACCCCCTCCTGGCTTTCACCATTGAAGTCGGTGTTGTGAACCTGGCCAGCCTGCACCCCGGCCTCAACAAAGACCGGGCCATAGCGATTGGGGCTACGCAGGTCCATGACATTGAGTGGGCCATTGCTTCCATGCAGGGCATCGGCGCCTCGCTCATTGTGTTCGGCTCGTTTGAAGTAGGGCAGCACTTCATCAAACGACCAGCCAGGATTGCCTTCAGCGGCCCATTGGTCATAGTCCTCGCGCTGGCCGCGAATGTAGACCATGGCGTTGATGGAGCTGGAACCGCCCAAAACCTTGCCTCGTGGCATATAGCCCTCTCGCCCATTCAGGCCCGGCTGAGGTGTGGTGTTCATGCCCCAGCCTGCCATGCCGGTCTTGGCAATCACGGCCAAACCGGCCGGGCAGTGAATGAAAACGCTCTTGTCAGCAGGGCCGGCTTCCAGCAAAGCCACGTTGATGTCGGGGTTCTCCGTCAATCGTGCAGCCAATACGCAGCCGGCTGAGCCGCCGCCAATGATGATGTAGTCGAACATGATTTCTCCAGGCACGGTGGTGGTGATCTTGTGTGAGGTGCCTAGGAATGACCTTAGCGCAATCCTGTCGCAGGAATTAGAGATTTGTCCCAAGGGAGACGTCCGTTGCCAAGGCGGTTTCAACTCTCCGGTCAGCACATGCGCCAGGCGATCTAATTTGAATTTTACACAATTTAATTGTGTAATACAATGATGGCATGACAACCCGTCCCGACTCGTTTGATCCAGATGTCGCTTTGCGGCTGGATAACCAGCTGTGTTTTGCGCTGTACTCCACCTCGCTGGCCATGACCAAGGTCTACAAACCCTTGCTGGACGGCTTGGGCTTGACTTACCCGCAGTACCTGGTGATGTTGCTGTTGTGGGAGCAAGACGATGTGACGGTCTCTGCGCTGGGCGAGCGTCTTTACCTGGATTCCGGCACGCTGACCCCACTGCTCAAGCGCATGCAGACCAGTGGGTTGTTGACACGCACCCGGTCCACGCAGGACGAACGCCGAGTGATGATTTCACTCACCGAAGCCGGGCGTCAACTCAAGGCCAAAGCGGCCCAAGTGCCGGGTTGTGTGGTCAGTGCCACCCGGTGCCCGGTGTCAGAGCTGATGAGCCTGACCCACCAAGTTCAAGCCTTGCGTCGCCAGCTGGCGGCGTAACTTCCCTTTTTCCCAACCCGCCCCAAAGGGGCATTTCTAAAGAGAGCCACCATGGTTACCAAGATTGAAAAAGTTGTTTACCAAGCCCACGCCACCTCCACCGGCGGCCGCGACGGTGCCACCAAGTCCTCCGATGGCTTGCTGGACGTCAAGCTGACGGTGCCGAAAGAAATGGGCGGCGCCGGCGGCGGCGTCAACCCCGAGCAGTTGTTTGCAGCGGGCTACAGCGCTTGTTTCATTGGCGCCATGAAATTTGTCGCTGGCACGCAAAAAATCACATTGCCAGCGGACTTGTCCATCGATGCCACCGTCGGCATTGGCGGCATTCCCCAAGGCTTTGGTATTGAAGTTCAAATGGTTGTCAAAGTGCCAGGCATGGACCCCGCTCAGGCGCAGGCCCTGATCGACAAGGCACACCAGGTGTGCCCCTACTCCAATGCCACACGCGGCAACATCGAAGTGACTATCACACTGGCCTAAAACACGGCACAGGACGCTGCGGCGCTCCTGTCTTGTGGTTTGTCACCTTGGCGGCCCATCCCGATTGTCGGGGTGGGCCGTTTCGTTTATTGTGCGGCCATGAGCACCATTGACCTTCTGGTTCGAAAGGACCAACTCAGCACCACAGAACTTCGCCGCAGCGAAGACGTCGCACTCAACACCGGCGAAATCCGGGTGCGTATTGACAAGTTCGCATTGACCGCCAACAACATCACCTATGCGGCGTTTGGCGACGCCATGCACTATTGGTCGTTCTTCCCGGTCAGCGCATCGGATGGCGCCATATTCGGGCGCATTCCCGTCTGGGGTTTTGGCACCGTGCTTGAGTCGCAGCACCCTGAGGTGACTGTGGGCGAGAAGCTGTATGGCTACTACCCCATGTCCAGCAGCGTGGTGCTCACGCCCACGCGGCTGTCTTTGTCCGGTTTTGATGACGGGGCCGAGCACCGGGCCGGCCTGCACTCGGTGTACAACCGCTACTTGCGCTGCAACTCGGACCCGTTTTACTCCTCCGACACCGAGGAAACGCAGGCGTTGTTGAGACCGCTTTTCGTCACCTCGTGGTTGATTGACGACTTCATGGAAGACAACAACTACTTTGGAGCCAAGGCAGAAGGTGGGCCGCCCGCCGTCATGCTGCTGTCCAGTGCGTCGAGCAAAACTGCGTATGGCACGGCGTTTCAGATGGCGCAGCGCGAAGGCATTGAGGTTGTGGGTCTCACGTCCGAGGGCAACGTGGCATTTTGCGAAAGTCTGGGCTGTTACCACCGCGTGTTGACGTACGAGCAGCTCGACCAGATTTCGGCCGACTCGCCCTGTGTGTATGTGGACTTTGCCGGCAATGCCGGCCTGCGCCTGGCCATTCATACACGATTCACCCAGTTGAAGTACAGCTGCGCCATTGGTGGCACCCATGTGACGCAACTGGGCGGTGGCAAAGATTTGCCCGGGCCTAAGGCGACCCTGTTCTTTGCGCCGGCTCAAATCAAGAAGCGAAGCGGGGAGTGGGGTGGCGAGGAACTCGGCCGGCGCCTGGTGCAGGCTTGGCGGGCGTTCGTGGCCATCACCGCCAACCCGGAGGCGCCGTGGATGACTGTGGATTACCACCAGGGCTCCGCCTCCGTGGCGGCCGCCTACAAGCAGGTGCTGGCTGGTGGCAACGATCCCCGTTTGGGCTATATCCTCTCGCTTAACTAGGTGGCAAGGCGCGGGGCTGTGGCAAAGCGACAATGGAGCCATGTTGACACAGCCCCCTCTGCCTAGCGGCGCCCATGCTTTTGAATCTCTCACGCCCGATGTTGTCATGGACGCGCTCGCCAGCGTGGGCCTCTATGGCGACGGCCGTCAAATCGCGCTGAGTTCGTACGAAAACCGCGTTTACCAACTCCATCTGGAAGACGGTCAGGCCGTGGTGGCCAAGTTCTACCGGCCTGAGCGCTGGACCGAGGCGCAGATTCTGGAGGAGCACGCCTTCTCCCGCGAGTTAATGGACGCCGAAATCCCTGTCGTGGGGCCACTTGCACTTCAGGGCAGCACCTTGAATCACTTTGGCGGCTTTGCCTTCAGCGTCAGCCCGCGCCGGGGTGGACGCCCGCCGGAGCTGGACGACTTTGACGTGCTGGAGTGGATTGGCCGCTTTTTGGCGCGCATCCATGCCGTGGGCGCGACCCAACCATTCGCCAGCCGCCCCGCGCTCAATCTGCCCACCTTTGGTGTGGCCTCGCGCGATTGGTTGCTCGCCAACGAGAAAGTGCCTTTGGACGTGCAGTCGGCATGGACCAAGGCCTCTCAAAGTGCTCTTGATTTGATAGCTGGTTACGCAGATCTGACGGGCGCTACCAGCCAAAATTATGCATATTCTGAGCCTGTTCAGAAAATTCGACTGCACGGCGACTGCCATCCGGGCAACATCCTCTGGACGCCGCTGGAGTCGCCCGCCAGCGCGGGGCCTGGCCCCCACTTTGTGGATCTGGACGACGCCCGCACCGGCCCGGCCGTGCAAGACCTGTGGATGCTGCTCAGCGGTGACCGCTCGCAGCGCAGCCGCCAGTTGGGTGCGCTGGTGGACGGCTACGAGCAGTTTCGAAGTTTCGATCGGCGCGAACTGGCGCTGATTGAGCCGCTGCGCACGCTGCGCCTGATTCATTACAGCGCCTGGCTGGCACGGCGCTGGGAAGACCCCACTTTTCCCATCAACTTTCCCTGGTTTGGCTCCAGTGACTATTGGCAAGGGCAGGTGCAAATGCTCGAAGAGCAGATGGAGGCCATGCAGGAAGACCCGCTGGTGGTGTAAGGGTTAAGAACGATGCGAGACGGAATTGCGACGATGACTAAAAAATGGGCACTTTGGGCAATGCTGGCTTTGGGGTGCAGCCAGGCCCAGGCCAACTGGGTGAAGGTGGCCATCACTGAGACGACGGTGTTTTACCTGGACACGGCCATGTCCAAAAAAGTGGCAGGGACCTTGATGATCTGGGTTTTGCGCGAGTACGTCAGCCCCCGCATCACGCCCGAGGGCCGCCGCTACCGCTCGTCCAAAGACCAGCTCGAAATTGACTGCCGGGGGCGGCGGGTGCGCTTGATCTATTCATCGCACCATCCCGATGTGGATGGCGAAGAAAAACAAGTTCACTTTGACCACGGGCCCATGAGCTGGAATGACGTGGCGCAAAACCCCGTCTTTGGGCGCATCGTCAACATTGCCTGCAGCGCACCCTGAGCCAAGGGCTCGGGCGGGCAGGGCGATGGGGCTTATTTGCCGTTAATTCCCAACAACTCAACTTCAAACAGCAAGGTGGTGTTCGGTGGAATCACGCCGCCGGCACCACGCGAGCCATAGGCAATGGCGGCGGGGCAAGTCAGCTTGGCTTTGCCCCCCACCTTCATGCGCTGCACGCCCTCAGTCCAGCATGGGATGACGCC